>NZ_JANL01000036.1 GCF_000585255.1 Alkalibacterium sp. AK22 | reverse complement strand
TACTCGGTTTAACTTTATTTTACTCCGGTTGAGACTTTTGTCCCAGCCCCTTTTTACATGCTTACAAACCGATAGTTGATGCATGAAGCAACGAAAAATACAGTATACCATAACGTTTGGCTGTAGAAACTGTTTTACAGGTTGTGCTGGACAACTGCTGATTGAAGTATAAATTTACAAGACTATATCGGGACGATGAAGCTGTTGGATGACAGATTTGACCAATTGATGACTGTTTTATTTTTTTGCTGAAACACAGGTGTTTTGTCGAAAATAATGGTTGCTCTTTATCTGTATCTTAAGTATCATGGATAGAGTGAAATCTTTTTTAATCAGAATCTCGTAACGAACAAACGAAGTGAAATGGTGAGAGGAGACAAACGATGGCTAGAGATATTGGCATCGATTTAGGAACAGCAAATGTACTTGTACATGTTAAAGGTAAGGGAATTGTATTAAATGAACCGTCCGTAGTGGCTCTGGATACCAAAACCAATGAGGTCCTGGCTGTTGGTGAAGATGCCTATATGATGGTCGGCCGGACACCAGGCAACATTAAGGCCATCCGTCCGCTTCAAGGTGGAGTTATTGCAGACTTCGACATTACTGAAGCAATGTTAACCTATTTTATCGATAAATTGAATGTTAAAGGATTTTTATCTAAACCGAATATTCTGATCTGTTGTCCTACCAACATTACAGCAATTGAACAGAAAGCCATTATCGAAGTGGCTGAAAAAAGCGGCGGCAAAAATGTTTATCTTGAAGAAGAACCTAAAGTTGCAGCGATTGGTGCTGGAATGGATATTTTCCAGCCAAGCGGAAATATGGTTATTGATATTGGAGGGGGAACAAGTGACATTGCAGTTCTCTCCATGGGTGGTATTGTTACGAGTGCATCCGTTAAGATTGCCGGTGATACACTTGATAACGACATCACTCAGTATGTCAAGAAAAAGCATAACCTGCTGATTGGTGAGCGAACGGCAGAAACAATCAAAAAAGAAATTGGCGTCATCTTTGACAATGGCCGCAATGATCAGATGGATGTAAGGGGCCGTGACATGGTCACTGGTCTGCCGAGAACGGTCACCATTACTTCTTTGGAAGTTATGGAAGCAACTAAGGAATCTATGGTCGTGGTGGTGGAACAAGCTAAATCTGTTTTGGAAAAGACACCTCCCGAGCTGTCAGCCGATATTATTGATCGTGGGATCATCCTTACAGGAGGCGGAGCAATGCTTGATGGAATTGAAATGCTCTTTGCCGAAGAACTTAAGGTTCCTGTATTCAAAGCGGAAGATCCATTGGATTCAGTAGCTATGGGGACTGGACTGTTGCTGGAAAACCTGAAAAAAAGTAAAAAGCTTTATTAAGGCTGGCTGACAACCGATAATTGGAATAGTGATAATTTGGGGTGCTCACTGATGACGTGGAAAACAATATTGAAAGATATTTCGTTTTATATTTTGAAAATTCTAGTCGTTCTTTTACTGATTGCGGTAGCGTTTATCGCAGGGGCAATGCTGGGATACAGTGTCATTGGTGGAGCAGGAGAACCAATGGATGTATTCAATCCGGAACTCTGGCAGCATATTCTGGACTTTATATTTTAAATTGAGAAAAAGACACTTATCCTCCGATAAGTGTCTTTTTTTCGTGAGTTTAGGGTTCGATGGGGAATATGTATAAGTAGGGAAAGGCAGACTTTCCACTACAAAAGCAAAAGCGAGGGGTTTATATGAATAGTGTCGACTTTATTGGCAGACTGACAAAAGATGTGGTACTGAAGGATTTGGGAGAGGGACGTTTTGTAACGAACAATACATTGGCAGTCAGACGCTCTTTCCGAAAAGATGGAACAGCGGAGGCAGATTTTATTCCATTTGTGGCATGGGGTAAGCGGGCCGAACTGCTTGAGGAATTCTGCTCTAAAGGAGATCTGATAGCCTTATCGGGAAAAATGCAGTCCCGTTCGTATAAAAGGGAAGCGGAGGAAACAAGATATGTCGTCGAGATGGTTGTGGAAGAACTGGAATTTCTGCAAAAGAAAGCACTAGAGAAATCGGGCTTTAAACAGAGTTGAACCAGATGGGCATCCCTGTGTCAATGGGCAGCAGGGCCCCGTACATAAAATAAGAGGCAGTCTGCTGCGGTACGAGCAGTCAGATATTTAAAATGGAGAAAAGCCTGCATTTATTCGTGATTATTTCATTGATTTACACAGAAAATTCAACTATAGTCGGTATACTATCATTAATATGAAAAGCGGAAAGAAGGATTATGATGCATATACTGATGATCGAAGATAATGAATCCGTTTGTGAAATGATTGAAATGTTTTTCCTGAAAGAAGAATGGCAGGCAACATTTGTTCATAATGGTCAGGAGGGATTGGATTTATATCAGAAAGATCCGGAACAGTTCGACTTGGTGGTTTTGGACATCATGCTTCCCGGCCTGGATGGCATTACGATATGTAAAGAGATACGTAAGGGGTCTGAGTCTGTTCCCATCATTATGCTGACAGCGAAAGATACAGAAAGTGATGAAGTGATCGGTCTAGAAGTTGGAGCGGATGATTATGTGACTAAGCCATTTAGTCCGCTAACGCTGATTGCCCGTATCAAATCACTGATCAGACGTGTGAAAATCAAGCAAGAAGGGTCAGATACAGCAGATTATGAAATTGAAACGGAACATCTTAAAATGGACCGGAATACCCGTGAAGTCATTCTTTACGACAAAGAATTGAAGAACCTGACGCCTAAAGAGTTTGATCTCCTCTATACTCTCTCTAATAGTCCAAGAAGGGTATTTTCCAGAGAGCAGCTGCTTCAACTCGTCTGGGATTATGAGTACTTTGGAGATGAGCGTACAGTGGATGCGCACATAAAGAAACTAAGGCAGAAATTATCTGAAAATGGTCCTCAGGTTATTCAAACTGTATGGGGAGTAGGTTACAAATTTGATGACACAGGATCGATCGATTAAAATGAAGCTGCCTTATTTTTATCAGCAGTTTTTAGGCTTTCTTGCTGTAATCATTGTTTTGATGAGTGTTTCGGTCTTATCGCTAGTACACTTCGGCAGAAACACAGCTGTCCGGAGTATCGAAGATCGGCTCTACCGTTATGCCGATTCAATTACTGAAATGGAACTGGAAAATAATGAGTTGGACGTGATTCAAAGGCTTCTGTATGAACAGGATGTCTCCTTCTTCATTTTTGATGAGGAAGGAACACTGACTTATCCGCTTTTACCTTCTGACGTACGGGCAAGGCTGGTTCCAGAGCATATTGAACGTCTGCAAGCAGGAGAACGGGTGGCCCTGACGACTAATCAGGAGGATATGCTCGGAAATCCAAGAGAAACAGCCCTGATTTATGCGCCTTTTTTTAATGAACAAGAAAATGAATTTCAAGGCTTTGTCACAGTAAGTGCACCGGTCAGCCATATCGATCAGCAGATGGAAGAGTTAAAAGCCAATCTTGCAAGTGCTTTTCTTATTTCTACCATACTGGCTGTGCTGATGAGCTTTGTTTTCGCTCGTTACCAGGTTGGTCGGGTAAACAGGCTGAGAAAGGCTGCCCACAAAGTAGCAGAGGGCGAGTACAGCATTCAGCTCGATCATAAGGAACGTGATGAAATAGACTATCTTTCCAGGGATTTCAATCGTATGGTGACAGCCTTAAGATATTCCCAGGAGGAAGTCAACCGCCAAGAAGAACGACGAAAAACATTTATGCAGGACGCTGCACATGAAATGCGTACACCGTTGACCACAATTAACGGCTTGCTTGAAGGCCTCGAGTATGACGTGATTCCGGAATCGCAGAGACTAAGAAGTATTAAACTTATGCGAAAGGAAACTAAGCGGCTGATACGGCTGGTCAATGAAAATCTGGATTATGAAAATATCCGATCTAATCGTATTGTTTTGAACAAGCATGACTTGCCGGTTTCAGAAATTCTTGTTGAAATACAGGATCAGATGCGCAGTATTGCTGAAGAGTCCGGAAATAAGCTAAGGGTTCATTCTATGGATGGCCTTTATGTATATGCTGACTATGACCGTTTTAAGCAGATTCTGGTCAACTTGATAAAAAATGCGATTCAGTTCACTAAAGATGGGCTTATCGAGGTTGATGGTGAAGAAAAAGCAGATGGCACGCAGATTATAGTCAGAGATAATGGCATTGGGATGAGCGCTGAACAAATAAAGAATATTTGGGATCGCTACTATAAAGCGGATGCTTCCCGGACGAACACTGCCTATGGAGAATCTGGCCTGGGACTGTCTATTGTCCATCAACTCGTTGAGCAGCATGGAGCACAGATTGAAGTGTTTAGTGAACTGGATAAGGGGACAACCTTCACTATCACCTTTCCTAAAAAGCCGGTTTAGTTTTAAAGGCTGTCTTAGCTTAAGGGTTGAAAAACAAGACAGATCAATAGAGAGGGGGCCGGTCAGAGACCGGTCCTTTTTGTATTCTGAATATAAGGGAAGATATGTGATATAATTGAATCGAGACATCTAAGACAAACAGAAAAAAGGGGTCAATTATGAAAAAGTTAGAAGTAAGAAAACTGGCTGCTGATCGTATCAGAAAAGGGTATCCGGCACTGGAGGACTATGATTTTCAGCGCAAGGGTGAAGCTGAGGAAGGTGATTTTGTAAAGCTAGTAGACAGCTCCCATACATTCGTCGGCCTGGGATATATCGGCACCGAAAAGAAAACAGCAGGATGGGTTCTGTCTCTGGACGAGACAGATCAACTGGATGCTAAATTTTTTGACCGACAGTTTCGCTTGGCTCGTCAGAAACGAACAGCTTTTTATGCTGATGATCAGACAACGGCTTTCCGTTTTTTCAATGGTGAAGGAGATGGAGTCGGCGGGCTGACGATTGATTACTATGAAGGATACTATGTCTTCACTTGGTACAGTGAAGGCATCTATAAGCATAAAGATCTTATCCTTCAAGCATTCAGAGTAGCGGTTCCCGATTTTAAAGGCATTTACGAAAAGCTCCGCTATCCCAATGCGCCGATTAAGACGCAGTTTGTTGAGGGGCTAGAGGCCTCCGAACCACTCGCGGTACTTGAGAATGGGATCCGATACAATGTATACCTGAATGAAGGGTGGATGACCGGTATTTTCCTGGATCAGCGGAATGTCAGACGCAAGATCATGGAAGAGTGGGGACTTGGACGAAAGGTACTGAATGCTTTCAGTTATACTGGTGCGTTTTCGGTTGCGGCAGCAATGGGCGGCGCATCGAAGACGGTCAATGTTGATGTAGCCAACCGCAGCAAAGAACGCACGAGAGAACAGTTTGAAGTCAATGGACTGGATCCTGAAGGTCATGAAATAAGAGTCATGGATGTATTTGACTACTTTGACTATGCGAAGAAGCATCAGCTACGTTTTGACTTGATTGTGCTCGATCCGCCAACCTTTGCGCGAACAAAAAAACGGACATTCAGTGTAGAAAAGGATTACACTGAACTTGTTAAGGATGCAATCCAGGTACTGTCCAAAGACGGTGTACTGATTACGTCGACTAATGCATGGACTGTAAGCAGAGATGACTTTTTTGATAAGGTCAATGAAGGCCTAGAGGAACTGGGAGTAGATGCTTATCTGATGGATGAACAGGGACTGCCGGAGGACTTTGCTGTCAGTGCTGAGTATCCTGAAGGTCACTATCTTAAAGTTTTCGTGCTCGAACGTACCAGTTGATTTCAACTTTATGATTAAAAGCCGGACCACTTCTATTATGGAAGTGGCCCGGCCTTTTTAAGATATGTGTAAAGCATGAAGATTACCAGTCCATCATGTAACCGGGACCTATAATCCTTTAAATATGTGATAAAATAAACTGAGTAGCTTAGAGAGGATGAAGACGTATGACGGCTTATATTAGGGTTAAGGATGAAGTGAAAAAATACAAATCAGGGGAAATGGAGGTGATTGCCAACGACAACATTACCTTTGATATTCAAAAACAGGAATTTGCAGTAATTGTTGGTCCCAGTGGGGCAGGAAAGACTACTGTGTTAAATATATTAGGCGGGATGGATGCGGCTGATGGAGGAGAAGTGGTTATTGATGGTGTAGATATTGTCGGTTTCAGTGAGAAGCAGCTGACTGAATACAGACGCAATGACGTCGGTTTTGTGTTTCAAAACTACAACCTGATTCCCAATCTGACAGCAAAAGAAAATGTTGAACTGGCAGCTGAAATTTCTCCGGATGCTCTGGATGCCGAGGAGATACTGGTAAGTGTAGGTCTGAAAGACCGTATGGATAACTTCCCGGCTCAGCTCTCAGGAGGAGAACAACAACGGGTGGCTATTGCCCGGGCTCTGGCTAAGCAGCCCAAGCTCCTCTTGTGTGACGAACCGACTGGAGCTTTAGATTATGAGACGGGAAAAAAAGTTCTGGATCTTCTAAGTCGTTCAAAAGATGAATTCGGAGCTACAGTTGTTGTAATCACACACAACCGGGCAATTGCTCCGATGGCTGATCGAGTGATAGACATCAACAATGCCAAAGTCAGAAAAGTTACAATCAACGAGCACCCACTCCCCGTGGAGCGAATCGAATGGTGACAGCAGTGAATAGAAAAGAGGACAGCTTATGAAATACCGGTCATTAATAAAAGATACATTCAGAGAAATCAGCCGGACCAAAACGCGCTTTATCTCAATTTTTGCGATCATTCTGATTGGCGTCGCTTTTTTTGCTGGCTTGAGTGCGACTGGACCGGTAATGGTCATGACGGCAGATGATTATTTTACGGATCTACAGCTGAGTGATGCGCATATTTTTTCTACTATGGGCCTTGAAGATGGAGATATAGATCTGCTGGAAACGATGGATCAGACAGAAGTCAAGGCTACTTACAGTCAAGATGTAATCTTTGCAGAAACAGCGCTATCTTCAAAAGTGTATGCATTGCATGGTGATGATCAGAGCATGGACCGCCCTGCTCTGGTGGAAGGAAGGTTGCCGGAGGCATCGGACGAAATTCTACTTGACCACACAACAGCTTATTTGGAAGAGTATACTATCGGGGACACTGTGATGATTGAAACCGGAACCCCAGATGCTTTTGAAGATGCTTTCCATTACACCGCATTTGAGGTTGTTGGGTTTATCAATCATCCCCGCTATATTGAACGGGGACAGAGGGGATCCACACAGGTCGGGACCGGAACGCTTAATGGTTTTTCCATGGTACCACAAGAGGCTTTTAATCTGGATGTCTATACGGATGCATTTTTATCTTTTGAGAATGCGCGCAATTTTGCTTCTTTTTCTCCTGAATACGAAGCGTATATTATGCAGCGTCTTGATGAAGCAGAAGGGCTGCTGGCAGATCGACCTTCTGAGCGCTTTGACGCATTGGTTACAGAAATCGATCTGGAGATTCAAGAGGGTTACGATGAAATTGAAGAAGCACGGCAAGCACTCCTGGATGCCGAAGAAGAGCTTGAACAGGCCAGAGCTGAGCTGGATACAGGTCAGGCGGAATATGAGACAGGCTTAATTGAGCTTGAAACACAGGAGAGAGACGCAAGGCAGCAGATTAATAGTCAGCGCTCAGAATTACTGGCAGCTCAAACTGAAGTTGAGGGAGCGATTGGGCAGTTGGAAGCTGCCGGGGCTGATGACCCTCAGGCTTCAGCTGAACTCAATGCTCAGCGGAATCAGATTCAGTCTGCGCTTAGTCAGCTTGAGACAGCCGAAGCTGAGCTGGATCAGGAGATAGCCGAAGGTCAACGTGCACTCGAAGCAGCGAGGGCGGAACTTGAGGAAGCGGAGACTGAGTATGAGCAGGGAAGAGCAGAATTTGAGCAGGAACAAGCGGAGGCTGAAGCCGAAATAGAAGCAGCGGAAGCCGATTTAACTGAAGCAGAACTGGATCTTGCTGATCTTGAAGAACCGGATTACTTTTTTGAAGACCGCACAGCTTTCCAAGGTTATGAGGAGTTTGAAGACAATGCAGAACGTATTGGAGCCATTGCACAAATATTTCCTGTCTTCTTCTTTCTATTGGCTGCACTGATTTCGCTGACTACGATGACACGTATGGTGGATGAAGAACGCAATCAGATTGGAACATTGAAGGCCCTGGGTTACGGCAACCTGGTCATTGCTATGAAATATTTTGTGTATGCCTTTTTAGCAACAGTATCGGGGGCTGTGACTGGGCTTTTTCTGGGATACTGGCTTTTTCCAAGGGTCGTTATGGATGCGTACAGTTCTTTGTATAATCTGCCTCAGGCTCAGACTCAGTTTTTCTGGAGCTATGCGATCATTTCACTGGTTGGGGCTTTGCTGGCAACGGGCTTGTCTACACTGATTTCTGTTCGCCTCTCTTTGAGAAGCAATCCTTCGATTTTACTTTTACCTAAAGCACCAAAGAAAGGGAAACGAATTTTTCTAGAGTACATGCCCTTCATCTGGAATCGGTTTACGTTTACTCAAAAGGTCGCATCAAGAAATTTGTTCCGTTACAAACGGCGCATGCTGATGACGTTGTTTGGTGTGGCAGGCGGGACAGCCTTACTTCTAACAGGTTATGGACTGTCAGATTCGATAGCAGATATAGGCGATATCCAGTTCGGTGAAATTAACCTTTACCAGGCCATTGTGTCAGAAAATCCTAATGCTAGCGAGGAACAGTTTGCCCGATATGAAGAAACCCTGCAGGAAACAGAAGGGCTTGAAGGGGAATTGCCAGTTCGACTGGAGAATGGGACAGCTACTGCGTCTGACTCTGACCAGGACATTAATGTAATGAGTCCTTCAGATGAGAGCAGGATTGGTGAGTTCGTTGCTTTAAGAAGTCTAAGTTATCCTGATGAGATTATCGAACTGCCTGCGGAAGGCGCGGTTATTACTGACAAACTGGCTGAACTGCTGGGAAGTGAGCAAGGTGATACGATTACAGTGGAAGTCAATGACCTGGATGCTTTTGAAGTCGAAGTCAGTGCTGTCGTCGAGCATTATGTGCAGCATTATGTATACCTTTCTCCCGAAGCTTTTGAAGCAGCGGTCGGGGAAAGTGCAGAACCGAACAGCCGCTTGCTGAGGTACGATACAGAGCTAGTGGATGAAGACCAGTTGGGTCAGGAACTCACAGGAGAAGAAGCTGTCCAAGGCGTTATTTTTGCGGCATCGATCCGATCTGCCTTTCAGGATTCCATGGACAGTCTGGATGTCGTGACTGTTGTCCTGATTTTTTCAGCGGCATCCTTAGCGTTTGTCGTCCTTTATAATCTGACGAACATCAATGTTTCAGAGCGGATCCGTGAACTGTCTACAATCAAAGTACTGGGCTTCTTTGACAGGGAAGTCACCTTATATGTATACCGTGAAAATTTTGTGCTGACGATCATGGGAATCCTAGCTGGCTTTTTACTCGGATATATCATGCACGGCTTTGTCTTGCAGACAGCAGAAATTGACATTATGCGGTTTGCCCGTCAAATCTCTATTTCCAGTTACATTTATGCCTTTCTGCTGATGTTCTTTTTTTCCAGCCTAGTGATGGTCGTTATGCATTTCAAGCTGAAGCGGGTAGATATGGTCGAAGCATTGAAAACTCAGGATTAAAAAGGGAGAAGATACGCATGCAAGGATTTAAGGAAGCAAAGAGCCTGCATGAAGTGCGGGAGCTGATTGATCAGGAAAAGCTTGTTTTGTGTTTTTTTTATGGAGAGCACTGCTCAGTGTGTCATGGTGTAATGCCACAGCTGAAGCCGGTGATTGACGGCTTCAGCAAATTGAAATCCATCCAGGCAGACGTAGAAAAAATGCCTGAATTTTCCGGAGCGTATACAGTGTTTACGGTGCCGGTGGTTTTATTGTTTTTTGAAGGAAAAGAAGTGCTTAGAATGGCACGCTTTATAGAAAAGGAAAAACTCAGACATCAAATCAATAAGATACTGGATGCAATGGATATGCAACAATAGGAAGACTGAACAAACCGAAAAAAAGAGTAGAGAAATCTCCTATCAATTAAAAGGCACCTAAATCCCTCTGACTGATATACTCCCCTTATAGTAGAAAGAGAAATAATAAAAATTCTCTGACACTATAAGGGGAGTTTTTGCCATGTCTAAAAGAATTATAGATCACGATATAAACGAGCGATATAAGGCAGTAATGAAGGTATTAGAGGAACGGGAGTCACTCAACTCTTTAACTAAGGCTTACGGTGTGACCAAAACGACATTAAAAAATTGGGTCCGAAAATATAATGCCGATGGTATTGAGGGATTAAAGGAATCGAAAGTAACGTTCCTTTTGCACATGTATGTCAAAAGGGCAAAAAAATACTCTTTGACAAAGAGTAACAGAAACCGTTAGGTGCGAACAGTTTGCAGCATACATTGTTCAATTTAGTTAAGGTCAGACTGCATCAGTAGTCAGCAGTAGGCCTATTGCTCATTTGCCATTCACAAGCCGCCCAGTCCATCAAGGCATTAACGTCCTTTGTCAGCTGTAGGCTTGTAAAGTCAGCTTTGCCCATGAGTGTTTCAGAGAGGCGGTCGATTTCATATGACAGGGCCGCTGACTGAGAACCGCAATGAACAGTTTCCACTTCACCACTTGGATAAGTAATTAGCGCACGGTCGGCTCTCGGATAGTTCATAATGGTAATATAGGCATCTTCACAAATGATGACTCCCTGCTTGGGCATTTTTGAACGAAAAGCAAGGGAGACCGTACTGATTTCGCCGGCATCATTCATGAATTGAAAGCAGCTGCTTTCGTCTACACCACTGGGATGCATGGATACGAGAGTCTGTCTGACCGAGGGTTGGCTACTCAAGAAGTACCTGATAAAGGACAAGGCGTAAACACCTATATCAAGCAGAGCTCCTCCACCCAGTTCCGGGTTGAAGAAGCGGTTGGCAGAATCGTCCGGTTTCAAGCTACCAAACAGGGCATGAACCATTTTTAAAGAACCAAATTCACCATTATCTATGCGCTCTTTCAGCTTGGCATATAGCGGCATATGGTAAATGGTCATGGCTTCAGCAACTAGCAGTTGCTTTTCATTAGCCAAAAGGAGTACTTCATCAAGCTCTTTTTTGTTCATAGTTATAGATTTCTCGCAGAAGACATGCTTTCCGGCCTCAAGAAGCATCAGTATATCTTTTTTGTGGTGGCTGTTGGGGGTAGCCAGGTAGACGATATCAATGTCCGGGTCATAAGCCAGTTCCTGATAGCTGCCATAGGCTTTAGGAATGTCATAGCGCTTGGAGAAATCGTACGCTTTCTGCATAGCTCGTGATCCGGCACCAACCAGTTCCGCTTTGTCTGTTTGAAAGGCTTGAGCAAACTCATGAGCAATAGTGCCTAGGCCAAGTATACCCCATCTTATTTTTTTCATAATTAGCTCCTCTTTTTTGTGACGGATTTTGCTTCCATTGTAACAAAAAACTCAAATGAAAGGGGATACGAACTGAACAGATTTACTATCGAGCCCCAGATACTTATGGTAAAATGTAAGAGCAGTTTTATCAAATGTAAGGGATACATTCTGATATCCATTCAATACAGCCTAAAGTCCTGAGTATTGCGGGAAAACGACTTAATAAAGGAGGAATAGGTGTGTCCAAAAACAAGAGAAATAAAAAGCGATATGCTAAAAGACAGAAAACCGGGCTGCCTTTCTTTCAAAAATTTATTCTGATCATGTTGACTTTTGTTGGAACACTGACTTTATTGGCTGGGTCAATTGATGGAGACATACCTATTTTGACATTAAACAGCAGCAGGCAAAGTGATAATGACCGGGAGGCCTTTATCGAGAAAGTAGCCAGTTACGCTGTTCCGCTTCAGGACAGTCACGGAATCTGGCCGAGTGTAACTATTGCCCAGGCTATCCTTGAGTCAAACTGGGGCGAAAGTGGCCTGGCAGTAAACGAAAGTAACTATTTTGGGATAAAAGGATCATCTTATCAGCCTTCATATTCCACACTGGAATATGAAGAGGGATGGGTAGAAATTCAGGCGTCCTTCAGGAGTTATGGCTCGATGGAAGAATCTGTAAAAGATTATGCCAATCTGATTGCTAATGGAACGCAGTGGAATGCTGATTTATACCAGCCCGTCATAGAAGCGGACAATTACCGGCAGGCAGCTAAAGCGCTACAAACCTCAGGGTATGCCACAGACCCTACTTATCCGGAGAAACTGATCGATCTCATTGAACGTTACGACCTGGACCGATTCGACGATTGAGGACAAAAGAAAAGAGGAATATTATGGAAAATAAACGCTATCCGCACGTGCGCACGCACTTGTTTAAAGATTACATCGCAGTACCTGAAGTCATTAGAAAGTCCAGTGGTATTTTGATCAATGGCAAACGCTTCAAGGCACTGCTATTTACAACAGATATTGCATTGATTATGAACAATGATGCGGATGCCATTATGGCAGTCTACCCGTTCACACCACATCCTGCAATTATTCAGGCTATCACTTCAGTCTCGACTATTCCGATTATGGCCGGCATTGCGGGAGGAACAACTCAGGGGGTTCGTTCGGCCAATATGGCCTTGTTTTCAGAGGCCCACGGCTGTAAGGCCGTAGTCATCAATGCGCCGACACCGATTGAAACAATTGAAATGATCAATGAAATGATTGATATACCAATCATTCTTACGGTAGTGTCTGAATACACGGATATAGAGGAAAAAATCAAGGCCGGAGTAGACATTATTAATGTCTCCGGTGCTTCAAAAACCAAAACAATCGTCAAGCAGATTCGTAAAAATCATCCGGACATGCCAATTATTGCTACCGGAGGACCAACAAACGAAAGTATTCTGGAAACAATTGAAGCAGGTGCCAATGCCATCACCTATACACCTCCTTCTAATGGAGAGTTGTTCAGCCGAAAAATGATGGATTACAGGGAAAGAGAAAAAGACCGCTTTGAAGAAGAGTAGGATAATTATTTAGGGAGTGGATGAAGTGAATGTACAGACGAGAGGGTCCAGAAAACCAAAGTCAACGAAGGGGTTGTGGATCACTTTGGCAGTTATCCTGCTAGTCGTGCTGTCCATCGGTGGCTGGTTGTTTTATTCACGATGGAGAGCAGATCAGCTGGCTCAGCAAAGACAGGAAGCGGTCGAGGAAACGGTTAACAGTATGCTTGCAGCCAAGTCGGATGCAGCCTTTGATTCCTACGTTTCGTACATGTCACCCGAAACCCTGGAAGAATTCGGCTACAGTCCGGATGAACTGGCAGAGCGGTATGAGATGATTTTTCAGGGAATCGGTGCAAATGACATCAGGGTGAACGACTATGCTGTCGAATTAGACGAGGAAACCGATAAGTACACTGTTCGCTATATGTTAAGCATGGAAACCGCTCTAGGCAGACTGGATTCTTTACAGTACGAGACAGCAGTCATAGAAACAGAAACAGAAGATACACAGCACGTCAGGCTGTCCTGGTCACCGTCACTCATTCTTCCAGATATGGAAGAAGGCGACAGTGTGCGTCTATCTTTCAATGAGCCGGAACGCGGATCAATCGTCGATCGATACGGAAATATGCTTGCTGGTGAAGGAGATGTCTTCCAAGCTGGACTCTATCCGGCTGCAATTGGGGAAGGCAGCGATCGGGAGAGTCGACTTGAAGCCATTGCTGAAGCATTCAATGTATCTGCTGACAGGCTGCAGAGTTTGCTTAGTCAGAGCTGGGTCACGGAGGAAAGCTTTGTGCCTTTTACAATCGTAGAAACAGGGAACACACCAGAGATTCAAGGGGTCAGATATCAGCAGTCCAGTGACCGGCTTTATCCACTTGACAGGGCTGCAGCTCATCTGATTGGCTACGTGGGCGAAGCCAATGCAGAAGATCTCGAACGAGATCCTTCTCTTGTAGCAGGACAAATTATAGGGAAAACCGGGCTGGAGGCTGTGTTCAACGACCAGTTAAGTGGCATCACCGGAGGACAGATTGCCATCGAAAACAGCGAAGGAGAGCTAAAAGCGGTCCTGATTGAAAATGAAACAGAAGACGGGCAGAAAGTGCGGCTGACTATCGACAGTGCGGTTCAGGAGGAATTATTCGAAAGTTTTGATGAAGAGCCGGGTTCAGGTGCCATAATGGATCCCGTATCCGGAGAACTTCTGGCACTGGTCAGCTCTCCCTCATATAGTCCTCAGGCTTTTGCTAGAGGCATCACGACTGAAGACTATACTGCCTATGTGGAAGATGAAAATACACCTTTCGTCAATCGCTACACCAGTCGTTATGCCCCGGGCTCTACCTTTAAAATTCTGACTTCATTGCTGCTGCTTGAAGAAGGAGAAATTACACCAGATCAGACAAATAGGATTGAAGGGTTGAGGTGGTCACCAGGAACAGATGGTTTTGGTAATCATCAGATTACCCGGGTAAGTGACAGCGTCACCGAAGTTGATCTCGCTGCGGCACTGATATACTCTGATAACATTTACTTTGCTATGGAAGCTTTGGAGATGGGGAACGAAGCCTTTATGGAAGCTTTAAACCAGCTTCCTTTCGGAGAAGACATGAACCTGCCTTTTGACATGAGACCGGCTCAGTTTGCTAATGACGGAACAATTGACCGTGAAACCCTGCTGGCCGATACAGCTTATGGACAGGGCGAAGTATTGATGAACAGCCTTCACCAGCTGGTGTTTTTTTCTCCGCTGCTCAATGAGGGCAGACTTACCCAGCCAAGTTTACTGCTGAGTGAGGAGACAGAAAGCACTGAATCACTTTTTTCAGAAACCACGGTCGATACGGTCAGGGATATGCTGGTGCAGAGCGTGACCGACCCAAACGGTACAGCAAGGGGACTTCAGGCGCTGAATTACAGGGCTGGAGCCAAAACGGGCACGGCAGAGATCGCTGGTGAAGAAGGAAATCAAACCAATGGCTTTCTTTATGTCTTTGATGATGAAGATCGCTCGTACTCTTTTATCGGCTTTTTAGAGGGACAGAGAAGTGGAGATGTGGTGGATCGTTTCACTCCTTTCCTGAATGATTTGAAGCCCATGCTGTCAGAGTAACAGCTGGTTTTATTTCTACTGTTGTCTGTGTTAATCTTATATGATATAGTAACTGTGTTTTTGACAGTCAAGGAAATTAAAAGGAGAAAGTTATGAACAGTGATCCTGAAAGTATACAGCCCTTGATTGGGCCCATTACAGTAATCATTTTACTGATCGCTATACACGGGGTGCTGGCAGCTGCCGAAATCGCCCTATTTTCGATCAACCCTAATCGTATGCTCGAGCGCTCGCTTGAGGGAACAAGAAAAGCGGACCGCGTGCTTAAACTGTTGGATCAGGCCGATGCAACGCTGACAACCATACAGGTCGGATTGACCTTGTCGGCTTTGCTGGTAAGTGGGATGACTTTTTATGTTCTATCGGCAATGTCTTCAAGCATCAATGAACCCTTTGCAATCAATCAGAGTCTCCTGATAGCTTTGGCAGCCCTGGTATTGACCGTGCTGCTCCTGCTTCTTGGAAATAAACTACCGCGGGCGATTGCGGCTCAGAATCCGGATCAGTCAGCTATGGCTCTCGCCGGCACGGTCCGTATCCTTAAGCTTTTAGCCTTACCCGTTGTCTGGTTTATTGAAGTCTGTCTAAAGGGGCTTAAGAAGCTAATTCCGATTGATTTCAACCTAAATGCTGATGCCATAACTAGGGACGAATTTCGATCTTTTCTCGAGCACAGTCATCAGAATGAAGTCATCGACGTGGATGAATTTTCAATGCTAAAAGGGGTTTTGTCCCTGGACAACAAGATTGCTCGTGAGGTCATGGTTCCCCGAACAGATGCTTTTATGCTTGATTATGATGATCCGAACGAGGAAAATATTCAGGAAATGCTTGAAACACCTCATTCGCGGGTACCACTTTACTTTGAAGACAAGGATAATATTTTAGGCATCGTACATGTTAAAAACCTGCTTCAGGCTTCCAAGTTTAAGCCGCTGTATTCAATCGATTTGAAAGCAATCAGCAATGAGCCGCTGTTTGTGCCTGAAACAATTTATATTGATGATCTGATTTTCCAAATGAAGAAAACACAGAATCAGATGGCGATTTTAAATGATGAATATGGCGGAGTCGTTGGCATTGTGACGCTAGAAGACTTACTGGAAGAAATTGTTGGAGAAATCGACGATGAATACGATGAATCCAACAAACTGATCGAGGATATAGACGAGACACACTATAGTGTCGAGGGGTCTACACCGCTGGACAAGTTCAATGAATTTTTCAAGACGGCTATCGATTCGGAAGATGTGGATACGATTGCTGGGTACTTTATTACTGAATACGGCAGCATTCCTAACGAGCAGGAAGGAGCTTATGTGACCGTCGATGACTGGAAACTCATGGTGAACAAAATGGATGGTTCGCGCATAAGCAGCCTGGTTATTGAAAAAATACCTGAACAAGCCGAAGAAGAAACAGAAACAGGCGAAGATGAAGACGAAGAGTAGCCACATAGGCTGCTTACTTGACAGGCTGAGACGATTATTGTCTCGGCCCTTATTCTTATTATGAAGAAAGGTTAGTGGACAAGAAGTGGATTTAAACTGGGGAATACTGATAGCTATATTTTTCATCAATGTGGTCTATGTGACCCTAAGTACGTTGAGGCTGATGCTGACAATGAAAGGTTATCAGTCTGTGGCTCCTTTTGTTGCGATGATTGAGATTGCCACGTATGTTGTAGGCTTGGGACTTGTTTTGGACAATCTGGACAATGTCTTTAATGTCATTGTCTATTCAGTCGGCTTTGGTGCCGGAATCTATACAGGCATGCTAATAGAAGACAAATTGGCTTTGGGTCACACACTGGTTACCACTATTTTACCTGAAAATGGCTGGGATGTGGCTGAAGAGTTGCGTGGGAAAGGTTATGGTGTCACGATTACGCAAGCTTACGGTCGTGAAGGCAATCGCTTTGTTCTGGAAATTTTGACAACGCGCTCCAATGAACGGGCTCTTTACCGGCTGATTCAGGAAATCGAGCCGCGGGCCTTCGTGGTATCTTATGAACCTAAATATATCAATGGTGGTTTCTGGACAAAGCGCCTAAAGTATAATAGACGGGCTGTAAAGGAAAATCCAAAGGCGAGTCCATTTGCTGAGGATTATTAACGAGAAAGAGTGAGGTGCTCAAACATGACTGCATGGATAAAACCGGGAAGTACAATCGGGATCATTGGCGGAGGCAGTACTGCCCGCCTGCTGGCTTTGGCCGCTAAAAAAATGGGGTATAGTGTCGGTGTTCTTGACCCACAGACGAACTGCTTGGCTAAAGCCGTGGCTGACTGGCATATCACATCTGACTTGTCAGATAAACAGGGGTTGATTGATCTTGCCATGAAAAGCGATCTTGTCATTTATGCATCGGACGCGGTGAATCATAATGAGATTAAACGAATCCGACGTACTGTTCCGGTCCCTCAAGGCGAAGAACTGCTGTCTATATCTCAGGACAGAATGCTTCAAAAAGCTTTTTTTGATTCACTAAGGCTGAATGTTGCTCCTTTTGCAACGATTGTGACAGTCAAAGATATTGAAGAAGCAGTCAAAGGCATCGGTTTTCCCTGTGTGTTGAAGGCCAATAATATGGATGAGCGATTCAAGAAGCACCTTGTGCTGCATGGCGAGGCAGACTTTGAGAAAGCCATCCCTTTATTAAAGCAAGGGACATGTGTACTGGAAGCCTGGATTCCCTCGGACAAGGAAGTGTGTCTGGGGCTTTTAAAAGATGTGCAGGGCAAAGTGCATACGTATCCGCTATCAGAAATGTATTACAACGAAGATGAACTCAGTCAGTCGATTGCCCCAGCAAGAATTGACAAGGAAATGCAGGCTGAAGTTGAACGAATTGGCAATGTAGTGGCTGCAAATCTGGATTTTGTCGGGATGATGGCAGTGGAATTCTTTACCACCGAGAGCGGAGCGCTCTATGTGAATGAAATTGTGGCGCACCCCCACCGTGCTTACAATTACACCTTTACTTTTCCCGGTCTGTCTCAGCATGAGGCGCACATTAAAGCTGTGACCGGCTGGCCGATTGAACTGAAGCTGAATCTTGAGAAATCCGTGGTCATGCGCCCTTTGAAAAGGTCTCAGGCTGAGGCGGTTTATGCACAGGTACAGGTCCGACCGGAGTGGGACTATGTTTTTTATGAAAACTATGGGCGTAAAAACACGGGAGAAATTGGTCATGTAACAATTCAGACAGACGACGTTCAAAGAACAATCAGAAATGTGAAGGAAATATTTGAATTAAGAGGATAAACGATGAGGCGAAGACGAAAAGTAGAAGAAAAAGCATACGAATATATTAAAGAGCAAATTATCCGTGAAGTCTGGCTAGAGGGTAAGCAACTGAAGGAAATGGAAATTTCCCGCGCTATAGAAGTCAGTCGGACACCAATCCGTAATGCCTTCATACGCTTGGAAGAGGACGGATTTGTTAAGATTGTGCCTAACAAGGGTGTATTTGTAGCGTCGACCATCATTGATTTGAAAGGTCTTAAAGACCGTTTGTACTATCTGGAAGCATTATTTCAGCATGTATTATATACGCTCGAGCTCAATGAGGTTGTGATCTGTCAGGAAGCGACCCAAAAGATTGTTTCTGAAATGAAAGAAACGGCGAGAGATCAGAGCAGCAGTGACTTTGAAAAAAAGGAAGAAACTTTCTGGCAAACTATTCTGGCTCATCACCAGAACAACTACATGAATGAGTCTATTCTGACTACTCTTCATGTTCTCTACTCAGCAAATACGGAAACCCGGCGTGTTTTTCGAGACAGTCGGCTAGCTAAACTCGACCATTATGAAAAAATCAGCCAGCTGATTGGTGAAAGTAACTATGTATATGCCCGCAGGGAAGTACGGATCCTACTCAATCAGCTGCTGATCAATCTGATACAGGGAACGGATTAAACAACATACACGGAAAAACTCTGTCAGTCCACATGAGGCCGACAGAGTTTTTTTCTGTCCGAAACACATGTGAACAGGACATGATGAATCTGGTAACTCTGTCAGGCAGTTGTGGAAAGATAAGGGCATTTTCTGTATAATGGTACAATGTATGAAGACTGGAAAGGATGTAATTAAAGGTGCTGCGAGACGATATATTAACGGGAATGAACCCCAGACAGAAAGAGGCCGTCAAGCAAACGGAAGGCCCGCTGCTGATTATGGCAGGAGCCGGTTCAGGCAAAACGAGAGTACTGACACATAGAATTTCTTACCTGATACAGGAAAAGGAAGTAAACCCCTGGAATATTCTAGCGATCACCTTTACTAACAAAGCTGCATCAGAAATGAAAAGCCGGGTAGCCAGGCTGATTGAAGACGGGGGCAGTGACGTCTGGGTGTCGACCTTTCACTCCATGTGCGTGCGCATACTGAGAAGAGAGATCGACCGCATCGGCTACAGCTCTTCCTTTACGATTGCGGATCCTGCTGAACAGCTGACGCTGATGAAAAAAATCTTAAAGCGTCTGGATATCGATCCTAAAAAATATAATCCTCGGGCAATCTTGGGAGAAATCAGTAATGCCAAAAACAAACTGCAGAGTGAAGTGGCTTTTGCACAAGAAGCGCACGATTACTTTGGTAAGATTGTTTCTGATTGCTACACCCACTACCAGAGAGAACTGAGACAGTCGGAAACAGTTGACTTTGACGACTTAATCATGCTGACTGTCCGCCTTTTTGAAGAACACGAAGATATTCTTCACTACTACCAAAGTAAATTTCAGTATATTCACGTAGAT
Source organism: Alkalibacterium sp. AK22 (assembly GCF_000585255.1). Taxonomy (GTDB): domain Bacteria; phylum Bacillota; class Bacilli; order Lactobacillales; family Carnobacteriaceae_A; genus Alkalibacterium. The sequence continues at coordinate 80,209 of NZ_JANL01000036.1, read as the reverse complement.
GAGTATCAGGATACCAATCATGCCCAATACAAGCTGGTTAAGTTGCTTGCTGACCGGCTGCGTAATATCTGCGTTGTTGGAGACGCAGATCAGAGTATTTATGGCTGGCGCGGTGCAGACATGGAAAATATCATGAACTTTGAGCGGGATTATTCCGATGCCAAAGTGGTCTTTCTCGAGCAGAATTACCGGTCTACAGAGACGATACTGAAAGCAGCCAATGCGGTGATTGCCAATAACACAAACCGAAAAGAAAAAAGTTTGTGGACCGACAACAACGGTGGAGACAAGATCGTCTATTACCGTGCGGGCAATGAGCATGAGGAATCGCGTTTTGCTGTTCAGCAGATTCAAAAAGAAATGGAAGCCGACCGGTCACTACAGTATGGCGATTTTGCGGTTCTGTACCGTACCAATGCCCAGTCCCGTGTGATGGAAGAAACCTTGATCAAGACCAACATCCCTTACAAAATGGTGGGGGGGCATAAGTTCTATGACCGTAAAGAAATCAAAGATACTTTGGCTTACCTTACACTGATTGCAAACCCAAAAGACAATCTGAGCTTTGCTCGAGTCGTGAATGAACCCAAACGTGGGATTGGTGCATCAACAGTTGAAAAGCTAGCTTCGGCAGCTGAAGAAATGGGCTGGAGTCTTTATGAAGCAGCTTTGAATGCAAGCAGCATCAACTTGTCTGCCAGGGCAGCCAAAAAAGTCGAGAGCTTTGCCTTGATGATCCAGGATTTTCGTAAAATGGCTGAATTTCTGCCGGTCACTGAACTAACGGAAGAAGTGCTGGATAAATCTGACTATTTGCCGACGCTGAAAAGTGAACGAACACTGGAAGCGGAGACACGGATCGAAAACATACAGGAACTTTTATCTGTGACGCAGCAGTACGATGAATCAAAGCAGGAAGATAAAAGTCTGATCAACTTCCTAACAGATCTTTCCCTGATCTCGGATCTGGATCAGATTGAAGAAGAACCGACCAGTGAACTTACCCTAATGACCTTGCATGCGGCAAAAGGTCTGGAATTTCCGATTGTATTTCTGATTGGAATGGAAGAAGGGTTGTTCCCATTGTCTAGAGCTGAACTGGATGAGGACGAAATGGAAGAGGAACGCCGTCTGGCCTATGTCGGGATCACACGTGCAGAAAAGAAGCTATTTGTAACGAACGCTTCTACCCGCACACTATATGGAAAGATGCAGTCAAACCGGGCATCGCGTTTTCTGGACGAGATCGATGAAGATGTGCTGGAGCGACAAGAGTCCAACAGTCTTCGTCCGTTTTCAGGAGGCATGTATAAAGGGTTCGGCAGCAGCGCCAACGATCCGTTTTCTAAAACGGCGAAAAAGAAACGTCCACCGAAGCTGTCTGCGCATGCAACGGGAAATAGCGGAGCAGAAAAACTGGACTGGTCAGTCGGAGACAAAGCCCAGCACAAAGTCTGGGGTGTAGGGACCGTTGTGAAGATCAGTGGTGAAGGGGATGATCTGCAACTGGACATCGCTTTTCCCGGTATAGGGATCAAGCCGCTATTAGCCAGTTTTGCCCCGATTGAAAAATCCTAATATAGAAAGAGTGAGTAAATGTGAGCCCCAGCGAATTGCCTTTTGAACAGGCCAGTATTCGGGTGGACGAACTAGTCCACCTGCTGGACGACTACAGCCACCAATATTATGTACTGGATAAGCCAACCATACCGGATGAAGAATATGACCGCCTGTACAAGGAACTGGTCGAGCTGGAGGAGGCCTATCCTCAGCTGATACAGAATCATTCTCCGACCCAAAGAATCGGCGGTGCACTTCTAGAAGGCTTCGAGAAAGTTTCGCATGACACCCCTATGCTCAGTCTGGACAATGCATTTTCCAGAGAAGACCTGGCTGAGTTTGACCGCCGGGTTTCCCAGCTGGTAGATGGAGAGTACAGCTATCACTGTGAACTGAAGATTGACGGCTTAGCGGTCTCACTCAAGTATGAAAAAGGCAGACTTGTCTATGCTGTCACCCGCGGTGACGGAACAGTCGGCGAGAATGTTACGGCCAATGTAAAAACGATCAGATCGATTCCACTCAAGCTGAAAAAGCCTCTGACCCTGGAAGCTCGTGGAGAGATTTATATGCCAAAAACCTCTTTTTTGAAACTGAATGAACAGAGGGAAGAAAGAGGAGAGGCTGTATTTGCCAACCCGCGAAACGCAGCAGCCGGGACTATCCGTAATTTGGATCCGCAGGTGACCGCATCAAGAAATCTGAATATTTTTCTTTACGCCTTGGCAAATGTGGCCGATCGGCCTGCCAGTACTCAGGATGAAGCTTTGAAGTTACTTGATGACATCGGGCTGCGAACCAACTCTGAAAGGCAAGTCTATGATTCCATTGAAGAAGTTTGGTCATTTGTTGAAGACTATCAGCAAAAAAGAACGGAGCTGCCTTACGAAATCGACGGAATTGTAATCAAGGTCAATGAGTTGTCCAAGCAGGAGCAGGCGGGTTATACCGTCAAAGCGCCCAAGTGGGCGATTGCTTACAAATTTCCAGCAGAAGAAGCTCGAACGGTTATCCGCTCAATTGAGTGGTCGGTTGGCCGGACTGGGGTCGTCACGCCGACTGCCATTATGGACCCGGTACAGCTGGCTGGAACGACAGTCAGACGCGCCAGTCTGCATAATATCGACTTGATGATTGAAAAGGATATCCGCTTGGGAGATACGGCTCTAGTCAGAAAAGCAGGGGACATCATTCCGGAAGTGGTCAGAGTGGATAAAGAAATGCGCAGCGGAGAGAGTGAAGCGTATGTCTTCCCTGAAAACTGTCCAGCCTGTGGCAGTGAGCTGACGCATTTAGAAGAAGAAGTCGCGCTGAGGTGCATGAATCCTAAATGCAGCGCTCAGGCGAAGGAGCGCCTAAGTCACTTCGTATCCCGTAATGCTATGAATATTGATGGCCTAGGTGAACGAGTAGTCAGCCAGTTGTACGAGAACCAGCTGATACGAGATGTCGCCGACCTTTATTATCTGACAAAAGATCCTTTACTAAAACTGGAGAAAATAGGGGATAAATCGGCAGACAACATGTTGTCTGCCATCAACAAATCACGAAAGAATTCACTGGAACGTCTGCTGTTTGGACTCGGTATCCGTCATGTGGGAGCCAAGGCGGCCCGTTTGCTAGCGGAAGAGTTCGAATCGATGGAGACACTAAAGCAGGCTTCGGTTGAGGAAATTATAGAAATCGACGGCATTGGAGACACCATTGCCGAGAGTATCCGTTCTTTCTTTGATTTGGAAGAAGTAGAGGAATTACTCGACAAACTCAATCAGGCCCAAGTGAATATGCTTTATACAGGAAAGAAAAAAGAAGAACAGGCTGCAGCCGATACTTACTTTACAGATAAAACAGTCGTGATCACTGGGAAGCTGAGTCATTTCAAGCGAACAGAATTGAAGAACAAGCTGAACGACATGGGAGCCAAAGTGACTGGCAGTGTGTCTAAAAATACGGATTATCTGATCGCTGGAGAGGACGCCGGCAGTAAACTGGCGAAAGCTCGCGAGCTGGGTATCACCGTGATCGATGAGGCAAAAGTATTAGAGGAGATTGAATAATGAATAGAAATGAGTGTGGCAGCAAGTGAAAAGGAAATTTTTATGGGGTAGTTTGATGACCCATGTCTTGTTTCTCACAGCGTGCGGGCTGTTCCCAGATCCTGTAGATCCTGATCAGCCTGCCCAAGAAGAACTGGAACAGATAGAGGATGGAGAAACTGGTGATGAACCAGATGAGGAAGCTTCGATAGTTGAAGTTCAGGCGGATTCCGGTTACTTCAGGCCGGTCATCAATGAGGACGGAACCTATTCTCCAAGCCTGTCCCGAGGGATTACACGGCGGCTGAATTCCGGGGTAAACATGCGTACATTTGAAAGTGACTTGATGCGTCTGTCCCAAAGCTTTTTTTCCACGGAAGATCATTTTTTTCAGGAAGGGCAGTTTATTCCTTCAGAGACCATTAGCGCTTGGTTGAGACGTCAGCAGCCTGTAGAAGAGGAAACAGAAGTCGACGAGGAGAATGAAGGTTCGGAAGAAACAGGAGAGGAAGAAGAAAGTGTCGATTTGGGTCTGAATCCTGTAGACAACGAATCCATGGACCCGTCCGAGCGAAACCCAATCTACCTGAGCTCGATTCTGGAACATAACTTTTATGTTCAGACAGAGAACGGTTTGGAACTTTCAGGTGTCAGTATTGGGTTGGCCATGAACTCTGTAGACTACTTCGGTCCACAGGGAGAGCTAGAACAGACTGTTTCTACAGAGGAGCTGCTGGAAGAAGGACAGCGTATGAGTAATGAAATCATTTCACAGATGCGTGAGATGGAAGGACTCGAAGAGGTGCCAATCATGATCGGCTTATTCGAGCAGTCCAGACAGGACAACCTGGCACCGGGTACTTACATTGCTCAGGCTATTAGTGAAAATGGAAATACATCAGCCAGCAGCTGGAGACGGATTAATGAGCGCCGCGTTGTTTTCCCGCTGGAGGGCATGCAAAGCGCTGAAGGGAATAGCTTTGCCAATTTCCGTTCGGAAGTGGAAGGCTTTTTCCCTAATATCAGTGGGGTAACGGGTACGGCACACTATATAGAAGAACAGCTCGTCGATCTGCAGATCAACATGATGACCCAGTTTTACGGTAAGGGGGAAATCATTGCTTTTACGCAATTCATTAATGAGGCAGCCACTAACTTCCTGCCGCAGGATGTGCCGGTTGAAATCCGGGTAGAATCACTGAATGGTATGGAATCTTTCCTTTATAAGGATGCCGATCAGGATGAATTTGAAGTTTATATATTCAATTAATTTAAAGCATTGAGAGAAGGGATGATTGAAATGGCTATAAATGAAGAGACAGTGAGGCAGGTAGCCAAGCTAGCCAAACTTGAAATCGAAGAGGAGTCGGTCCACGCGTTCACCAAAGAAATGGATTCCATCATTGAAATGGTTGAACAGCTGGAAGGACTAGATACAGAAGGGATCGAAGGCACGTATCATGGCCTGCAGCAGCATAATGTCTGGCGCGAAGACAAGGCTGAAAAAGGAACAGACAGGGAAGAGCTGTTTAAAAATGTGAAGACCCGCAAAGACGGCTTCATCGAAGTACCAGAAATGTTTGAAAATGGGGGGAGTGAAGCCTGATGGATTTTATGGACTATACACTAGAAGAGCTGCATGAGCAGCTTGTCAAAAAGGAAGTGACGGCCGTTGAACTGGTCGAAGCGGCCTATGCACGCATTGATGCAACAGACGAACAAGTCGGAGCATTTCTTGCTCTGAACAAAGAAGAGGCCCTAAAAGCTGCGAGAGAGACCGACGAGAAAGGGATCGACCCGCATAATGTGTTAAGCGGAATCCCTGTGGGAATCAAAGATAATATCCTGACAAAAGGCGTCACAACAACGGCTTCTTCAAAAATGCTGGAAGATTTTGTGCCGGTCTATGATGCGACAGCGACTGAAAAGCTTAGAGAAGCAGGGATGATTTCTGTCGGTAAATTGAACATGGACGAGTTCGCCATGGGCGGGTCTACGGAAAACTCGGCCTTCAAGCTGACCCGTAACCCTTGGGACCTCAGCAAAGTTCCGGGCGGATCCTCAGGGGGGTCTGCCGCAGCAGTTGCTGCAGGACAGGTTCCTGTTTCTCTTGGATCCGATACGGGGGGCTCTGTCCGTGAGCCGGCAGCCTTTACCGGTCTGGTCGGCATGAAGCCTACTTATGGCCGTGTATCCCGTTACGGCTTAATCGCGTTTGGATCCTCTCTGGATCAAATCGGCCCCTTTACCCGAACAGTCAAGGACAATGCGCTCGTTTTGAATGCTATTAGCGGACACGATCCTAAAGATTCTACATCCTTTGAGGGAGAAACTCCTGATTTTACAGAGCAAATCGACCAGGGCGTCAAAGGCCTTCGTATCGGTGTGCCTAAAGAATACTTCAACGAAGACGCCAAGGAAACGGGAGTCATTGAATCAGTCAGAGCCGCGTTAAAAGTATACGAAGAGATGGGCGCGGAAATCGTGGACGTCAGTCTGCCGCATTCCCGCTACGGTATACCAGCTTACTATATTATTGCTTCTTCGGAAGCGTCCAGTAACCTGCAGCGCTTTGACGGGATCCGTTACGGCTACCGTGCAGAAGACACCCATTCATTGGAAGATATTTACGTGAAGTCCCGCTCGGAAGGCTTTGGGCTGGAAGTCAAACGCCGCATCATGCTAGGAACATTTTCACTCAGCTCCGGTTTTTACGATGCACACTTCAAGAAAGCCGCCCAGGCCCGTACGCTGATTCGTAAGGATTTTGACACGGTCTTTGCCGATGTTGATGTTCTGGTTTCACCAACGACGACATCGACTGCTTTCGACATCGGCGGCAAAATCGATGATCCGCTGGCCATGTATATGTCAGATATCCTGACTGTACCGGTCAACCTAGCGGGTGTACCGTCACTGTCTATTCCCTGCGGTTTCTCCAACGACATGCCTGTCGGTATGCAGCTGATTGGGAATCATTTTGACGAGCAGATGCTTTACCGTGTGGCTTACGCCTTTGAACAGGCGACCGATCACCACAAGCAGAAGCCAGCATTTAAGGGAGGGGAATAAAAACATGAATCTAGAACCCGTTATCGGACTCGAAGTACACGTCGAGCTTAAAACAGAATCCAAAATGTTTTCACCGTCCCCGGCTCACTTCGGGGCGGAACCGAACACAAACACCAATGTGATTGACTGGGGACATCCTGGTGTCCTACCGGTCGTGAACAAGACGGCTATTGAATTCGGCATGAAGGCAGCGCTAGCACTGAACTGTAAGATTGCCAGTCATACAAAATTTGACCGTAAAAACTATTTCTATCCAGACAATCCGAAAGCTTATCAGATTTCTCAATTCGATCAGCCGATTGGCTATGATGGCTATATCGATATCGAAGTGAACGGTCAGACCAAAAGAATCCGCATTGAACGGGTTCACTTGGAAGAGGATGCCGGAAAGAACATGCATGGCGAACATGGTTCTTCCTACGTAGACCTGAACCGTCAAGGAACGCCCCTGATCGAGATCGTATCCGAAGCTGACATACGCTCGCCAGAAGAAGCGCAGGCTTATCTGGATACCATTAAGCAGCTGATTCAGTTCACTAAAGTTTCCGACGTTAAAATGCAGGAAGGCTCCATGCGTTGTGATGCCAACATTTCGCTGCGCCCATTTGGCCAGGAAGCGTTTGGAACGAAAGCTGAAATCAAGAATCTAAACTCTTTCTCTTATGTGAAGAAAGGGCTAGAGTATGAAATCAGCCGCCAGGAGAAAGTACTGAATGCAGGTGGTGCCCTTCAGCAGGAGACCCGCCGGTATGATGAGGCGACAGGGAACACGATTTTGATGCGCACAAAAGAAGGCTCCAGTGACTACCGCTACTTCCCGGAACCGGACATTCCGAATCTTGTCATCAGTGACGAGTGGATTAGTGATGTGAAAGCTTCTCTGCCTCAAATGCCGAAAGAAAGAGTAGCCCGTTATGTAGATGCGTATAAGCTACCGGAATACGATGCGGTCGTTCTGACAGCTACTGTAGAAATGTCTGACTTCTTTGAAGAAACCGTCAGGCATGAGGCCGATCCCAAACAGGCATCCAATTGGCTGATGGGCGAAGTGTCCGCTTACCTGAACAGTGAACAGGTCGAACTTCATGATACAGCAATGACACCGAAGGCTCTTGCTGAGATGATCAATCTGATCGCTGACGGCACGATTTCATCGAAAATCGCCAAAAAGGTCTTTAGAGAACTGGTCGAAAATGGCAGTGACGATGTTAAGGCCCTTGTAGAAGATAAAGGCTGGGTCCAGCTGAGTGATCCATCCAAGCTGCTGCCGATTATTTCAGATACTCTGGATAAAAATGAACAGTCGATTGAAGATTATAAAAACGGTAAAGACCGGGCTATGGGCTTCTTAGTCGGCCAGGTCATGAAACAGACCAGAGGACAAGCCAATCCGGGCATGGTCAACAAACTGCTTAAAGAAGAACTGGATAAGAGATAAAACTAAGGGAGAGGGAGCCTGTGAAACGACGCGCCAGAGTGATTTACAATCCGACATCGGGAAGAGAGACGCTGAAGCGTGCCATTCCTGATATCCTGAACGTTTATGAGCAAGCCGGCTATGAGACCAGTGCCTTCTGCACGACTCCCGATCCCTTGAGTGCTCAGATTGAAGCCAACCGCTGTACAATAGCCGGCTTTGACCTAATTGTTGCAGCCGGAGGAGACGGGACGATCAACGAAGTGATCAACGGTATTGCTCCGCATAACAGCCGGCCCAAGCTAGCAATCATTCCGGCAGGCACGACCAACGACTTTGCCCGGGCACTCAAAATTCCCCGCAATGACTTTGTAAAGGCAGCCGAACTGATCGATACCCATCAGTTTGTCCGTATGGACATAGGGAAGGTTAGGACCTCCTCACAGGAACGCTACTTCATGAATATTGGGGCTGCCGGTTCTTTAACTGAAGTTACCTATGAGGTGCCCCCTAATATGAAATCTGCCTTTGGGGCTTTGGCATACTTTGTCAAGGGTGCCGAGCTCCTTCCTCAAGTCGGCAAGGTCCCGGTTCGCATCACCTATGATGAAGGCGTGTATGAGGGAGCGGCGTCCATGATGTTTGTGGCTCTGACCAATTCTGTTGGGGGCTTTGAAAAGATTGCTCCGGACAAAAAGATTGGGGATGGCAAATTTACGCTTATCATTGTCAAAACGACAAATATTGCTGAAATCCTAAGGCTGATTACCATGCTGCTGAATGACGGCCGGCATGTCAGTCATCCAAAAATTCTTTATACAAAAACCTCAAAAGTAAGAGCGGAAACCCTGAACAGTGACCCGCTGATGATCAATATTGACGGAGAATACGGAGGGAATGCTCCAGCAGAATTTGAGATGTTCCAGCAGCATCTGGATATTGTGGTGGATCTGGCCCGCATGCATCTGACCGTTGACAGTCGGGATGCTGTCACGATAGAAAAAGAAAGTGAGTTTATCGAAGGGGTCACTCACATGGAAGACGACTGAAAATCAGCTGTCAGCATAAACGGCCCTTTTTATAGGGCCCTTTCATAGTAAGCTGCATTGTGTGGATTTTCCTTAGAAGTCCAGATACAATCGATTGGATAAGAAGACGCCTGGGCGCTGTCCCGGCGTCTTTCTTTGTGGCCATGCTTGCATCCTGATACCAAGGCAGAAGAAAAGACAGGCATTGCGGTATAAGCAGTATAAAATATTCGAAGGGAATTGCCCCTTTAGCTTTTCAACTATCCTAACCAGGATGTATACTTGAAATGAATGACAGACAGAAGGAGAATGACCATGGCTAAAAATAAAACACATAAGAAGGCACCGGTAAGTAAAAATGAGGTGCTAAAGGCCGAGATTGTCGATCTGACACATGAAGGGGCCGGTGTGGCAAAAATAGATTACTACCCCGTCTTTATCGAAGGGGCACTGATAGGTGAGACCGTTGAGTTCAAGATTGTTAAAACCAAAAAGACTTTTGCTTTCGGAAAGCTGATCAAAGTGATTGAAAAAAGTCCGGATAGAGTAGAAGTAGTGGACAAAGTATATGCTCAGACCGGGACAATGCCGCTTCAGCACTTGTCCTATCCGGCACAGCTGGCTTTCAAGAAAAAACAGGTCGAAACCGTCCTGCAGAAAATCGGCAAGCTCGAAGGCATTAAAGTCAATGAAGTGATCGGTATGGACTCACCCCTAGGCTACCGGAATAAGGCCCAAGTACCAGTCCGAAAAATTGACGGCAGACTGACGACTGGTTTTTTCCGTAAAAACAGCCATGATGTGCTCCCTATTGAGGACTTCCAGATCCAGGACCCTGAAATAGACCAAGCGATAGTACGTATACGGGATATCATGCGCCAGTTTCATGTCAAGCCTTACAATGAAAAAGCCCATACCGGCTGGCTGAGGCACATCATTGTCAGACGCGGCCACTCCAGCAAAGAGCTGATGGTTGTACTAGTCACGACCAACCATGATTTTCACCGGGAAGAGGAGATAGTCACAGCCATTAAAAAAGCCCTGCCCGAGCTAGTCAGTCTAATCCAGAATATTAATCCTGAAAAAACCAATGTCATTCTGGGCAGCGAATCACGCATCCTTTGGGGCGAGGACAACTATAAAGATCAGCTGATGGGCTTTACCTTTTCGATTGGACATCAGTCTTTCTATCAAGTGAATTCGGTGCAGACTGAACAATTGTACAGAACAGCGGTGGACTATGCGGGACTGACGGGTCAAGAGACCGTCATTGATGCGTACTGCGGGATCGGGACGCTTACGTTAGCTCTGGCTCAAAAGGCTGAAAAAGTCTACGGCCTTGAAATCATCGAGCCGGCTATTGAAAATGCCAGACTCAATGCTTTAAACAACTCCGTATCCAACGTAGAATTTAAAGTCGGACCGGCTGAAGAAATCATAACCGAATGGGCTGAAGCACAGCTGCAGGCGGACGTCATCGTCGTTGACCCGCCAAGAAAAGGACTGGCACCTGAATTTATTGAATCGGTCCTGACTATGAAACCTGAAAAAATGGTCTATGTCAGCTGTAATCCGGCAACTCTTGCCAGAGATTTGAAGCTGCTGACAGAGGGCGGCTATACAGTCGAAGCTGTCCAACCGGTGGATATGTTCCCTCAGACTTATCATGTGGAGTGTGTTGTATTGATGTCGATGATGAAATAGGGACGTGTTAAAACACCTTGGAATATAGGGACTTAAATAATTTTGTCTAGAACATATTTAGCGATTAATAAGTAAGAGTTTAATTAGGGAACATGTTTACACTCCAGTTAACACTAGGGTTGAGTTGATAGGATAGTTAACTAGGTTGAATATGTAAAACTAAGTATTTATTATTGAGTTTAAGATTTATTATTATAAAGGAAAATCAATGAGATTAGTGATATATAGACCAATCAATTTACGATATATTTGTTGCAACGGAAAGAAAAAAGTATAATTCGAAGAAAAAAAGTTTTGAAGACTGTTTATAAAAAATGATTGTATTGTTTTTGGCACTAAGGAGGAATAGAAAGATGATACAAATAAGATATGTAGAGGATAATGATATAGATTTTTGGTACAGCTTTGATTCGCATTTATCACAAAATGAATTTCAAAAAAAAGTGAGAGACAAGCAAGGTTATGTTTTGTTGGACAATGACAATCCTAAAGGGCTTTTAAGATTTAATTTGTTTTGGGACAATACTCCGTTTTGCACTATGCTATTTGTGGGTTGGAATTTTCAAAATATGGGATATGGGAAGCAATTGATGGAGCATTGGGAAAATGATATGAAAGAAAAAGGCTATGGTATGCTGATGACATCAACCCAAGTGGATGAGAGCGCACAGCATTTTTTTAGAAAAATTGGATATAAGGATTGTGGTGGAATGACTGTGGATATACCAGGATTTGAACAACCTATGGAATTATTTTTGAGTAAAGCATTGTAGGATGATTAGATAAATTGTTGTATGCAATGTTTTTATACAAAATAACCTAATCAAAAGCCAATATGTCTACTTGATAAGAAGGCTAAATATCTGTATATACACTTGATTATAGTTATATTTTCTATAAGTGTGAAATAGCTTAAGTATATCATATGTAGTGTGTTGCTTTGTTTGAACGAAATGAGTGAGTAAGGTAAAAATTGCCGAGCTTCATTATTTTGGCGGACTGCGTGTTTTAAGCTTTAAAAAATAGAAGTGAACAATGTGATCTTCGAGCAGTAGAGCTAGAGGCTAGGGACCAGCTGAATGATTAAGCACAACAGAATAATAATAGGTATCAGACAATGTGTAATTTGAATAGACAGTTAAAGGGGAGAGCTGCCTGATGAAAAAGCGTCTTATAACCATATTTAGTACTATTGCGGTTATAGCAGGTATCTTGGCATACGTAATCAGCTGGGCATTTTTTGATATTCAAAGAATCAACGGGGACGAGTACCTTACGGAGTTATCTTCACCCAATGGAACATATACTGTCACCGCCTATTTAAATAATGGTGGTGCGACTACAAGTTATGCAGTTCTGGGTACTCTGGAGAATAATGAGGACGGACAGATAAAAAATATTTATTGGCAAGATCGCTGTGAAGAAGCAGAAATGGAATGGCTGAATGAGGACACTATAGTCATAAATGGTATAAAGTTAAATGTAAATAAGGAAATCTATGATTATAGGAGAAAAGATAGTCGTTTACCCCACCAAAATAGCGTTCGTCAAAAGGGTCAACTATCCATATGATTAGTTGAATGGTATAGGACTCATATCATCCCCTCATATCAAAGATGTTGTTTTGCTGTCTGGAGTGTATAATTCGGTTCTACTGCTTTACCTAAAGAGCAGCAGCTCCGTTTGTAGGATAAAACCATCATAGAAAGGCTGCTACATCATATCAAAATGACAGACAAACAGCCTAAAATGGAAAGGGCTGATGCAGACAAGACAACTGGCAGCTGTTGAATGATTGTAACAGTGAAGTATTTTACCAGAGCAATACTTATCCGATTAATCCCTGTACAGATAGTCGATTGAATGGCTATTATCTTGAATGTCAGGGGGACTGAAAGACGGGGTCTGTTTAATAGTATGAACAAGGCGCTAAGCGGGAGTCAGGAGCAGCTGATAGAAGACGCCCAATACAGTGAACGATCTAGCATCGCTGACTGCACAGGGAGCCACGCCAGAAAACAGTTTTAAGCGAGGGGCTTCGGCATTTTATACTGCCATGGCCGTAGTGATGTTCTTTTAAACAGGGTAATGTTCCAGTTACACAGCTCAAAAGATATTGACAGGTCTTTTATTTATATTATATAATTTTGGTGCTATACAAGTGTGATAGTGCAATAAATGAGTGGGTATGAGCATGAGGATAATCAGCTGATTGTCCGGGTGAACATACAAATAAACTGATGATATATCTTATTTAATGACACAATCAATTGCTTTACAGACAGGGAGACGAGAGGTAACTGGAGGAGAGACCCATCAGAAAAAATCAGTTGGAAGCCGAAATCAGTAAAGCATTGACGCAATGGGAAAAAGAATTTCTAGGCAGAGGTTCTGTGCTGGTCAAGACCGATATATTGAGAGATATGGTCATTGTTGTTCTGCAGGGTATCCTGACGCCAGCAGAATATACATTGTCGCAAACACCAGAAGGTTTAGTATCCATAAAAAAAATCCGTGCAGATCTGGTTGAAGCGGGCAGGGACCAACTGGATGAAATCATAGTGAATTTAACGGGTGAGAAAGTTTTGTCTTTTCATACCGATATCAGTACTAGAAGCGGTGAGAGAATCATGCTGTTTAAGCTGGCGGCTGATTTAGAAAGCAAACTGATAATTAAATAAAGTAAATGAATTGGGAGAACGGAAAAGGTCCATTTTATCGTTAAGATATAAGGACAGTTGAAGTTAAACCGACTATTTTTGACTTGAGGAGTAACAGGCACAGGTAAAGAGTGCCGATCTTATTCCAGTTAAAAATGGTCGGTTTTTGTTTTTTGTAAAATCTAAGTCTCTATGGAAACTAATGAATAAAAGGCAACGAGGAAAATAAAAAAGTCAGTGCCCTATGTAAGCAGTGTCAGGGGACTTTATGCCAATTAAAGGAGAACAAATATGAATGCACTACACACAACACTCAGTAATCTGTCATCACCGGCTGTATTGTTCTTTATACTGGGAATTCTAGCGGCAGCCGTTAAATCTGATTTACGCATACCAGATTCACTCAGTTCAGGCATCACGATGTACATCCTATTATCCATTGGCTTAAGAGGGGGAATAGCAGTCAGTGAAAAGGGAATAGGGAATTTGTTTATATATATCATAGCGGCTGTAGCGATTGGAGTGGTAGTCACGTGCGTAGCTTACTTTGCCATGACCAAAACGGGTCTAGATTCCTCCAATGCTGGGTCCATAGCTGGACATTACGGCGCCTGTAGTAGCGTGACCATTACAGCGAGTCTTGTTTTTCTCCAGCAAACTGGCGCTCACTTTGAAGAGTTTGTACCTGCGCTGTATCCCTTTATGGATACAGCGGCGCTGCTTACAGCGATTACTTTGGGTCACATTGGACTAAAAAAAGAAACTGTAAAAGAGGGAGACAATGAACACAAAATCAGTACTATTTTAAAGACTTCATTAACAGGCCGGTCAACGCTTTTAATCATGGGAAGTTTCATGATTGGGCTACTGTCAGGAGCTGAAACGACAGAAGCTCTTCTACCTTTTTACAACAACCTGTTTAGTGGCATATTCACCTTGTTTATGCTTGATATAGGCATCTTGACTGGATCGAGACTGCATGAAATAAATCAAATCAAACCGGTCACCTTTTTCCTGGCGCTTGTCCTACCGCCACTGCATGCCGGCATAGCTCTCACCGTGGCGATGATGGTCGGATTAGGTCCTGGAGGATCGACAGTACTGGCTGCTCTGGCCAGTGGGGCCTCTGTGATTACGGCACCAGCGGTAATGAAAGATACCTTCCCCAAAGCCAATCCATCCTTGGCATTAGCAATTGCTTTAGGCATCATTTTTCCTTTCAATATCCTGCTGGGCATCCCTCTTTACTATCAGTGGGCTATGCTGATTGGATAAAGTGAAAAGCAGTTCGGTCTATGAAGAAAGAGGCTGTTTGGTTTGGCTGTCAAAAAAGGTAAAAACCTAAAAAGCCAGACAATAGGCCAATGAGCGCTCCGGCAATCACGTCCCGGGGGTAGTGTACACCCCCAATCACACGTAAAAAAGCCAGTAGTGCGCCCATCAGCATTAGTAGAAGGCCCAGTGGACGGTACACATTATAAAGGGTGGATGCAATCACAAATACAGAGAAAACATGACGGCTGGGGAAAGACTGACCCCTTGTTTCCTTTGGGATTGCGGGTACAAATCCCTCTACTTCGTACGGACGAGGAGCGTTGATCCATTTGCGAATCAGGGTGACCAGCATAAAAGACAAAGCGGGAGCGAGCAGGACTCTCCAGATCCTAGGATCACCGAGTGAGGACAAGCTGACAAGAACGAACGGATAGATTGTATAGACAAAATAGGTAATCCATTTATTGAGTTGTATGATACGTTTAGCTTGCATGAGACGACGTCATCCTTAATCTGTTTTTTATTTATCATATCATATGAGAACACCTGATATAACCGCTTTTATAAAGGATAGTTAGTAAGTAAGGTTTTCAGCCATAGTCCAGCTGAACTACAAGCGATCATGCTGGTTCACTGTGCATAAAAAAGCACATGAACCGGGTAAGTTCATTACCGGTCATGTGCTGAGTCATTGTTCTAAAATGTGATCATTCAGGTGACTTCTACAAGCTCTACTGGACCATGATCGTCACAGTGGTCTCCGTGGACGTGATGGAGGCGCCCATTCACGACATAATCATAGTGGTCACCGTGGGGGACAACTTCGTGCCCGCAGTCCTCATCATGTTTGCAGCCGCACGTCATTGGCTGGCAGCTGTCTGGATTCTTGTCACTGACTTCGATTTTACATTCATCCCAGTGTCCTTCATGAGCATGGTGGAGATGGCCATCGTGTACATAATCGATGTGGTCATGGTGCTTGATTTTTGTATGTCCGCAGTCCAGACTGTGCTGATGACTATGCTTACCGTGTTTTGTACATGGTTCAGTCATTTTAATCCTCTCCTTTGAATGTTGGCAGACAAGTATAAGTCAGTAAAGGCAGACACTAAAAGAGTATGCCTTATCTTTATATTAGAACACTCTCATTAAATTGTAAAGTTTAAAGTCATATACATAAAAAAAGGCAGCGGAAAAACAATTAATAACTCGACGACTCTGGTTATGCAGCACTTTAAGTAAGCATAGGACTCAAGCGGTTCTTTTGTTAAGCTGATTATGCCTTCTCAAAGACCAGTAAGTCGGTTATACTTAACATAAGCTGAATAAAGGACTAACGTGTTATTTTTTTTAAAAGTGCCTGTAAAGCGATATATTAGATACCCGGCTTGTGCAGTAAAGGCTGGATTGAAGAATCAAGATAATCATATTTAAGGGGAAAGGATGTAATTGAGTGGATGGACATGTATTATTTACAGTAAGTGTCGGGATCTGGGTTCTGATGGAGACTTTTGTCTTCTTTGGACTGAATAAAGGAACAAGTAAAGCCAATAAGGAAAACAAAAGTAAGCTGATCATTCTCACCCTTATTATTTTTGGGGTAATGGGGCCGGTGTTTCTTGATCCGACAGCGGAAGCCGCTTTCCAGGCTTCATTTAACTGGTTCAGATACTTTGGAGTTCTGTTGGTTTTGCTTGGGGTTGGCCTGAGATTTACAGCTATACGGCAGCTAGGTATTTCATTTTCAGTTAATGTAGGTGTACCGGAAGGAACGGATTTGAAGTGTGATGGACTCTACGGTCTAGTCAGGCACCCTTCCTATACAGGTGAACTAGTCTCCTTTTTGGGAGTAGCAGTTGTTTACTCTCATCCAGTAGCTTCCTTGTCGGCTTTTTTACTCCCGGCAGCAGCATTTTTGTACCGTATCCATACAGAAGAAAAAATACTGATTGCTTCTTTTGGGGAAAGGTACAAAGAGTATCAAAAAGAAACAAAAAAAGTCATCCCTTTTCTTTACTGACTTTTTGTACAGTGCAAAACTAGCGAAGTAGGTCTGTGGATGCCAGCGTTCTGTTTATCTCTTGGATAAACGGGGCGCTTATTTTTACTATCCGTAGTTATCTATAGTTGATAAGGATATTTTACTTTGAAGATAACCAGATGAGGCTGCTGAGTACACTGCTTAAAGGAGTAGTTTCTTTGTGGTAAAATAGAACACGTGAAAACTATCAGCGAAAAAGGGGAATAACAGTGAAACTTATTACATGGAATATCGATTCACTAAATGCAACACTGACCAGCGACTCTGCAAGAGCTTTGATGTCAAGAGAAGTCATACAGACGATTATTGAAGAAGACCCGGATATCTTGGCCATTCAGGAAACTAAACTGCCTAGGACTGGACCGTCAAAGAAACACAAGGCTATTCTAGAAACATTGTTTCCTGGTTATGACTATGTATGGAACGTGTCAGAAGAACCAGCTAGAAAAAGCTATGCGGGAACTATGTTTCTCTATAAAAAGGACCTTCAGCCATCAGCCGATTTTCCAAAGATAGGAGCGCCGGATACGATGGATGCAGAAGGTCGGATTATTACTCTGGAGTTCGAACAGTTTTATGTGACTCAGGTCTATACGCCAAACTCAGGATCTAATCTTGTTCGTCTGAATGAACGCCAGAAATGGGATGAGAAGTATGCTGCTTATCTCACAGAGCTGGACAGCAAAAAGCCTGTGCTAGCCACGGGAGATTTCAATGTAGCACATAAAGAAATAGACCTGGCTCATCCTGACCGCAATCGCCGCTCAGCCGGCTTTACAGATGAAGAGCGAGTAGGCTTTACTCATCTTCTTTCCCGAGGCTTTATAGATACCTTCCGTCACCTTCACGGAGACATCACTGGCCAGTATTCTTGGTGGAACCAACGGGCTAAAACAAGCAAGATCAACAATTCCGGCTGGAGAATCGACTACTGGCTGGTAAGTGAACGGCTCGCTGACAAGGTCAGTCGTTCGGCTATGATTGATTCGGGAGACCGTCAGGATCATACGCCTTTAGTACTAGAGATTGAAATGGGCGTTTAAATCTGATTGCCAATCGGTTAAAAAAAGATAAAACTATAATAAAAGCGGCAGTGAGTTAACTAGTGAGTTAACTCACTGCCGCTTTTATGGGTATCATAAAGGAAAAATCTTTGCGGTTTCGCTGGAGAAAAAATGGGTGAGCAAAGAAAAGCTAGCATACCACTTGATTTCTGCCTTCTAGTTTTGCTTTGTACAGCTTTTTATCGGCATCCAGAAGCATGGCTCCGGGGCTTGAAACCGCATCAGTTTTCTCACATATACCAATACTGGTGGTGGCTCGAATAGGCAGCTCATTGTAAAAAAGTGTTTGATTTTCAAAAGCTATCCTAAATTGTTCCACTGTGTTAAATGTTTCAACAGTTAAACTTTTATTCAGCAGTACCGCAAATTCTTCGCCCCCTAAGCGTCCAATAGGCGCTTCTGGAAAGTGCTCTTTAAGCAGGCGGCTGAATTTTCTAATGACCAGATCTCCTCCTCCGTGCCCCCAAGTATCATTGATCAGTTTAAATCGGTCCAAGTCAAGCATCAGCAAGATCAGCGGTTCGGACTTTTCTTCTGACAACTTGTAGGATTCTTCGAATAGTTCCATGAAGTAACGCCGGTTATAGAGCTGGCTAAGCTCATCGATCCGGGCCATTTGCTGAAGCTGAAGCATCATCTTTTTACGTTCGGTAATGTCGGAAATGATTTTGATATAGGCTAATGGACGCTCATTGCGGTTATTCATGGGCCAGGTCATTATTTCATATATCCGCTGGTCAGGAGTCATAAAGGTTTCGACTACATTACTGGCTATTTTTTCCTGCAGAGAAGCACGCTTAAGCAAAAGATTCTTCAGGCTAGAACCAGTGAGATCAATGTCCAGCTTTTGGAAGAGGCTGACGGCCTGGAGGTTATAATCAAGGACATTATTGGACAAATCTAAAACGAGCATCGCATCAGCTCCTTCTTCAAAAATACGTGCCCGAGCCAGGCTTTTGACTTCCAGAAAGTCGTAGGTATAAATAGAAATCATGATCAAAATCAAAGAAAGTGGAAGGACCAGGGCAGTATAGTCAAGAGCAGATATCCAGGTGCCAGACAGGATCATTGTCATACCGGCGTATGGAACCACAAGAGCAATAAGCAGCAGCAGATTGCGTCGGTTATTTTCCTTGTGTCCTTTCTTAAAATCCTTAATAAGTAAAGTCAGGATCAAACCAGTGACCAGACTGCTGTGAAGGGTATGGATGTAATACCATGGACCTTTGCCTAATGACAGAAAGCGTCCTGCTGGATAGGCCATTATTTCCATCGAAGAATAAAATAACTGGTGCCAGGTGTTGGTCAGACGGATCAGAGCTGTCAGAACGGGGACAAGCAGCAGAACAATGAGTTGAGTTCTGTTTAGGTAACGATCTCGCTGCAGATAGGACGTAGAGACCAGTAGCCATAAGGTTGGAATAAAAGGGATCGCAATGTATTGGATCTGATTCCAGAAAATCATATCTGCCAGCTCAATACTGTGCAGTTCCATCATGTAGCCAAGCAGATAAATACTGAGGCCCAGGCAGAACCAGAAGAAATATTTCATGTAAGAGATATTGGAACGCATCATCACATAGGAGCAGAAAAAGAGAGTCATTAAAACAGCAAAAAATAGGTAGGCACTGAGCATATGTATCATCATAAATAATTCCTCGTCTCCAAGGTGAAGCAAGCCCGTCGGGTAATATCGGGATTACTTGACTCAATTTTTAAAATATGGGAATTTACTTATATTGTATCATTATGCAACTTAATTAGGTAATTATTTCTTTTAGTAAATTACTTTAAATTTGAGCGTGCTTATGATCTGTTTTATTAAACATATCAGAGGGTGAAATGAATATAAATTCAGCCATTCCTTACTTGCATTTTTTTCAAGAATCGTCATATAAAGGAACAGGTCCCAGCGTCTTCTTAGAAGTGCTCAGAAGGAAAGTATATAATGGTGGAAAGTATATTAGACGAAGAAAGCACTATACAGCATGGCAGTGGAAAGTATATTAGACGAAGAAAGCACTATACAGCATGGCAAACGAATAGAATAGGTTTCAGGAGGCTTGGGATGAATATAGTTGTCGAGAAACGAACGTTCAAAACTATTCCCTACTTGCTTTACAGAATGGAAGGCAGTCAGAAAGAAAAACAGCTGGTCATCATCAGTCACGGGTACAATTGCGATAAATACGAAGAGGCCCCGATGGCTCTTCAGCTTGCCTTGGAAGGATTTCACGTTCTCACCTATGATCTGGCTGAGCATGGGGAGAGAAGCGGCGTGTCAACTGATTCTCCTGAAGTAAATGTGGCTTTGGGGCAGACAATGATGCGCGTCATCGACCGAAGCTATACAGATCTGGAACAACTGATCGAGCGGTTCAGCAATGACAGCAGAGTTGACAGGAATCGCATTATTCTTGTGGGCGTGTCTCTTGGAGCGATGTTGACCTACTATGCTTTAACAAAGAACAAGGATGTTCATGCGGCTGTTACTATGCTAGGCACCCCCGATTTTATAGGCGCCATCATGTACGGCATGGAAAAAGAGTCTCTTGCGGACTTTGTCTCATTACAGGAGCGGGAGCTGCTCAGTTATGCAAGCACACTCAACCCCTTAAATCATTTGTTAAAATACGAGCGACGTCCGATGCTAATCATGAATAACAGGTATGATGAGGATATTCCCTATGAGCCAGCACAATTATTCTATGAACGGCAGAAAGAAAAGTATCTGAGAGCAGGTGGAGATATTGACTTTCTGTTGTCTGAGGACTTTCATGTAGTCAATCAGGAGATGATAGCTTACTGCTCAAACTGGCTTCGACGTTTTTGGTGAATTAGTCGTGATAACTATAGGTGCTGACCGGTCTGTGTGCGTGATTTGATACGGGTGAACTTGACAAGAGAATCCATTTAAGCTAAAGTTCTAGAGTAGAAATTATCGGTAGGTGAGGCTACCACAGGGATACGGGTTACTGCCGCAAAGTAGTGGAGACACTATGAGTGGGCCAACAGTCCATATCGACTCAAGGTATGGAATAGTGTAACAACATTGCTCTGTGAAGCTAAAACTTGAACGATGGCTTTGTATACACGTGATGTTTATATTTGTGTTGCATGAAGTTCCAGTCATTGTTCAATCGATGACTGGAACTTTTTTTATTGGAGGTGAGGATGATGGAAGTTAGTGATGATCAATTATGTATGAAGGCGAGTGTATCAGCTATAGTATTGATAACTTTTCATCCGCAAAGGTCCTCTTTTAGAAAAGATTCTTTTCTTTAGGTTTCTGGCCTTTTCTGATACCTTGCTCTTTTTTAAGATCAGGCAAAACTAAGTATTACTGCCGGGTCTACACAAAAAATAGGAGGAACAGCTATGGAACTCATGGAATTTGCAACACGAATTATCGGAGCCCTTTTGCTTGGGATGACCATCGGTATAGAACGTCAGTGGAGACAGCGTATGGCAGGACTAAGAACAAATGCCCTCGTGGCCGTAGGAGCGTCTCTTTATGTTACCCTCTCAATGTTGGTGGAAACTGACTCCAGCCCGACTCGAATTGCTGCAGCAGTCGTTTCAGGCATAGGATTTTTAGGCGCGGGCGTAATTATGAGACAGGGAATGAATATCCAAGGGTTGAATACCGCGGCTACTCTGTGGTGTTCAGCTGCTATAGGGGTACTTTCCGGGGGAGGATACATCATGCAAGCTGCTATAGGAACTGCAGTAATATTAAATACAAATATATTGCTGAGATCTATTCAGGGAAAAATCAGTGATTATAAAATACATCATGAAGCAGTTGAACTGCCTTATAAACTTAGTTTAACTTGCAGCCAGGAAGACGAAAGTCATATACGCTCTCTACTGCTCAGCATGGTGGGCAATGGCCCTATGGCACTGACGTCCTTATCGAGTGAAGATAATAGAATCAGTTCGAAAAAAATTGAAGTGAACGCTCGTTTACTGGTTAATCAAGGAGAAAGACAATTGCTCGAACAAGTTGTTGGACGCTTGAGCTTGGAAAGTTCCGTCTCGGCCATCAGCTGGGAAGTATCAATTTAGAGAATAAACAAGCGGTTCAAGGCCATCATCATAAAGCCTGATTATTTTATCCAGAAACGAGCCGAAGTATATTGCTGACATGATAGGGAGGAGATTTGATGACTGAACGCACCAAAATAACGGATCTGTTTGGCGCGGAATTGGCAGTTATTTTAAGTGACAAAATAAGAGCAGTCCATCCGACTTTTGACAAGGAGGCTTATGTAGAAGCAATAAATAAGCAATGTGGACCTTTGAACTACACAAAGAGAGTAGAGCTGCATGCATCTGAACTTCACAATAACCTTCCAGTGGGGTATCCGCAGGCTCTAAATATTCTACTGTCCATTTTAGGCGAGGAAAATCGAAATGAGACCGGCATGTTCAAAGAATATTATTGGGTAATGCCCATTGGGAAATATGTGGAAGTATATGGACTTCAACATTTTGAGCTATCTATGCAGGCTATCGAGGAGATAACTAAGCGGAATACAGGCGAGTATGCTATTCGTGCGTTTGTGCGGCAGTATCCAAAGCAGACATTGGAACAAATGACCGAATGGGCCCAATCAGATAACTTTCACTTAAGAAGGCTTGCAAGCGAAGGTCTCCGTCCCAAGCTGCCCTGGTCAACCAAGCTGACTGTCTTTTTGAAAGAACCAGAGAAAGTGTTTGCCGTACTGGAATTACTTAAACAAGATGAGGTTATGTTTGTAAAAAGATCAGTTGCCAACCATATGACTGACTGGCTGAAAGTCAACCGAGAACCCACAGCTGAGTTGCTGAGAAGCTGGCGGGAGTCGGACAATGTGCATACGCAGTGGATTGTTAAGAAAGCGACTAAAAAAATTGAAATAGACACAGCTGATAGTTAACACAGGAAGAAGAGAGGCATGTGGATTTCCTTTTATATGTAGTTATTACATGTGAGAGGATTCCATTCTAGTCTTTATAATAAAAGCCAGCAGGCCTGCGTCCTAAGGTGAAAAAGAGGCGCAGGTCTTTGTGCACAGAAACGAGAGATAAGCGAAAATGTGTCTCTCTCCAGGTTAAGAGGAGATGTTTTACAAGTGGGTTAAGCGCTTTATTTTTACTCGTTTTTGTGCTATCTTAGAACATGTACGGTGAAGACTACAGCTGTCCTTAACTGCGTGTCATTTTGAAAAAAAGGTAATAACAGAGGGGATTATTCAAAAGTATAGATTGAATTCAGCGATACATAGACAAGGAGGATAAGGGTGTTACATTTAAAAAATGAGCGACTAGAGATTGAAATCCAGGAACCCGGAGAAATCTATGCGGGGTCCCGATTTGACTGGACAGGTTTTATAACTCAAATTACCCTGGACGACACTGTGACATACTGTGTTCCGGAACAACAGAAAAAAGGTAAAGGAACGGGTGGACTGGGGTTCTGTAATGAATTTGGCATAGACAAACCTATTGGCTACAACGCTATTAAAACAGGAGAGTTTTTTCCGAAAATTGGTGTAGGCTTGTTGAAGAAAGAAACCGAAGAAGCCTATGACTTTTTCAAGGCATACGAGCTGATTCCATCGGATGCCACGGTTGAAAAAAATCAGAATACTCTGCGATTCAAGTCAGAGGCTTCCAGTTCAAGTGGATATGGGTACCACCTGATTAAAGATGTCACGCTCGAAGTTAACCGCTTAACTTTGAGCTACGAACTGACCAACACGGGAAGCCAGCCCCTTGTAACGACTGAATATTCACATAATTTTATAGGAATCAACAATCAGCTAATTGGTCCTGAATATGAGCTGAGCTTGCCTAAAATGACGGCTATTGATGTCGCTGTAGGTTCTGTTGACAGAGAGGGACAGAAGTTGACTTGGGGGGAGACTCCCGAAGCTGATTTCTACGCAGCGATTGAATGGAATCACAAGGATGGCGACTGCAACTGGAATCTATATCACAAACAAATTTGTGCGGGGGTCAGAGATATTTCTGTTTTGACGCCATCCAAAGTAGCGCTTTGGGGGTATACCCATGTTGTTTGCCCGGAACTGTTCATTGACATCGATTTAAAAGCCGGCGAAACAAAAAAGTGGGAACGGGTTTATGAGTTCTATCAAAATAGATAAACCAAACTTTCGTCCTGTCAGACAACTTTTTTTAAACAATAAACAGATTCGATACTAAAAGTAAGATGAGTAGACAAAATAGATACAGAAAGGAAATAATTATGACTCAAGAAAATGTATACCTGGGTAACACCCCGCTAAAGGATTTGGAAAAAGAGGTGGAACTGGAAACAGTTAGCCTCAATGATGAAACTTATTTTAAAATTGAAAACTACGACGAAATGAATCCCTTTTTCATGACCGTTGTTTCTGATGTTGACCACTGGATGTTCATTTCCAGCACGGGAGGTCTGACTTGCGGACGTAAAAATGCTGAATCAGCCCTTTTCCCATATGATACGGATGATAAGATTCACGACAGTTTTGAAACAACGGGATCCCATACAGTACTGATCCTTGAAAAAAATGAAAAGCAGTATCTGTGGAAGCCTTTTTCCAGACACAACAAAGATGTCTATCGTATAACTAGAAATCTTTATAAAAACACGACCGGCAACAAGATTAGGTTTGAAGAAGTCAACCATGACTTAAATATCAAGTATGCCTATACCTGGAAGAATACGGAAGCTTTTGGTTTTGTCAAAACGTCTGAACTGACCAACTTGACAGAAGGCGGTACAGACGTTCGTATCCTCGACGGAATCCGTAACATCCTACCTTATGGCGTCAACACTTTGCTTCAGACGACCAAAAGTACTTTGGTCGACGGTTACAAACGCTGTGAGCTGATTGAAAAAGCAGGACTGGGGATATATAATCTGAGCTCGATTTTGACAGACAAGGCAGAGCCAAGTGAATCCCTCACGGCTACAACGGTCTGGTCCAAAGGGTTAGATAATCCGACTTATCTGTTGTCAGAGCAGCAGATTGTGACCTTTGCGAAAAATGAGGCAATTCAAACAGAAGAGGATGTCAAAGGTAGAAGAGGGTCTTACTATGTTGCTGAAACTGTGAATCTTTCAGGACAGGAGACAAAAACGTGGTCCATCATTGCTGAACTGAATCAGAGTGCCTCTCAGATCGAAGAATTGATTCAGACCATCACTTCAGATGAGCAGCTGCTTGAAAAGGTGGAAGCCGATGTATCCAAGGGCGACCGCCACCTGCGGAAGCTGGTCTTTGAAGCAGACGGTTTTCAGCAAACGGCTGATGAAAAAGCCAGTTTCAGACACTTTTCCAATACTCTCTATAACATTATGCGTGGCGGGATTTATGCGGATGGATATACAATCGATAAAAAAGATTTCAAGGCCTTTGTCCATAACTGGAACAAAGACATCTATATGCAGCAAAAAGACTTCCTGGATGATATGCCTGAAACCATAGACTACAATGAGCTCCTTGCTCAAGCAGCAGAATTAGACAGCCCTGACTTTGAGCGACTGGTATTTGAATATCTGCCATTAACATTCAGCCGGCGTCACGGAGATCCAAGTCGTCCGTGGAACAAGTTCAATATAGAAGTTGTAAAAGAAGATGGCGGAAAAGAACTGAAATACGAAGGGAACTGGCGGGACATTTTCCAGAACTGGGAAGCCTTATCCTTGTCTTACCCAGCTTATACGGAAAGTATCATCGCCAAGTTTGTCAATGCTTCAACGGCAGACGGCTATAATCCTTATCGTATTACTAAAGACGGGATCGACTGGGAAACACTGGACCCTGAAGACCCCTGGTCAAATATCGGCTACTGGGGAGATCACCAGATCATTTACTTGCTTAAGCTGATGGAATTGTCTAAAGCATACAATCCAAAAAAACTTAAAGATCTGCTGCACAAGGAAGTCTTCGTGTACGCTAATGTTCCCTACCGTATTAAAGGGTTTGATGCTTTAGTAGCTGATCCGAGAAACAGTATCGAATATGATGACGTTAATGAAGCAGCCATCAGCAGCCGGACAGATAAAGTCGGTTCAGACGGCAAGCTGGTATATAGTCAAAATGATATCTATAAGGTCAACTTAATGGAAAAACTGTTGGTTACCCTATTGTCCAAATTTTCGAACTATGTTCCTGAAGGCGGCATCTGGATGAATACACAGCGTCCGGAATGGAACGATGCTAATAATGCTCTAGTAGGAAATGGCTTATCCATGGTGACACTGTATTACATGCACCGCTTCCAGGTCTATATGAATGAACTGCTAGAGGATATCGATAGAGACAGCATTGCCGTCTCAACAGAAGTTCTGAAGATGTTTAAGGATACCCAAGCGGTTCTAAAAGACAGCCGTAAGCATCTGGGCAGTCAGCTTACAGATCATACACGTTTTGAAATTGTTGAAACGCTAGGAAGAATTGGGGAAACATACAGAGAAGCTATTTATACTAATGGCTTTTCCGGAGACAAGGTAGATTTGTCTCTTGAGGAACTCAAAAACTTTATTGGCATTTCTATGGAACACCTGCAAGATTCTATTCGTAAAAACAAGCGTGAAGATGGTCTCTACCACTCTTACAACCTGATTCGCTTTAAGGACCGAGCCTGCAGTCTGTCTTACCTGTACGAAATGCTAGAAGGGCAAGTTGCTGTACTCAGCTCGAAAGCTTTGAGCGGTTCAGAAGCGAATGCTGTATTGAAAGCTTTAAGAAAGAGTGCAGTTTACCGTGAAGATCAGAACAGTTATATGCTGTATCCGAACCGCGACTTGCCGAAATTCCTTGAAAAGAACCTGATTCCCGAGGAGGCTGTTTATTCGTCTTCAATCTTAAAAAAGGAAGTGGAAGCTAAACGGTCGCGTTTTGTTGAAAAAGATGTCCATGGCAATTATCACTTTAATGGCCGCTTCAGAAATGGAGAAGAAATTGAAGCAGCTCTAAAGGCAACTGGAGAGTTTGCCAAAGCAGATATCAAGATGGTTGAAGAACTGTTCTCTGATCTTTTCAATCATCACGCTTTTACTGGACGTTCCGGAACCTTCTATAAATACGAAGGGCTGGGTTCTATCTACTGGCACATGGTATCTAAATTGGTACTGGTGACTCAGGAAAACTTCAATGCGGTTCATGCTGAGTCCGGGATGACTGAAGAGGCGAAAGAGCTTATGAAGGACTATGAAGAGACAAAAGCCGGCATCGGACTGGAGAAGTCGCCTGAAGAATACGGGGCCTTCCCAACTGAAGCGTACTCTCATACGCCAAGCTTTGCCGGAGTTCAGCAGCCGGGTATGACTGGACAAGTAAAAGAAGACTTTATTTCCCGACTGGACGAACTGGGAGTCAAAGTCACCGAAGGCCAAGTCTCTTTCGAACCTGTTCTTCTAAGAAAAGCAGAATTTCTGACAGAAGAGACGATATGGAATCTTCCAGCCAAAGACATCACAGAGACAACCGCAGTTAAACTGCCCGAGCAGTCTTTGGGCTTCACTTTCTGTGCCGTACCAGTAGTTTATACTTTGTCAGACAAACAGTCTGTAACCGTCATCTATACTAATGGAACAGAAAAGACTATGGACGAGACGCAGAAGCTGGATTCAAAAACAAGTCAGCAGCTGTTTGAACGATCAGGTGAAATTAGTCAGATCACTGTTTGTGTTGACTCAAGCCGGCTGATTTAAACTGTGTACCACGACTCCGTTTCTTTCGTAAATAAGAAGAAAAGCGCTGTCGAATGATAGAGTGACTCTGTTTGGCGGTATTTTCTTACTACCTATGGGTGATCATGTGAGGGTGGACAATAGTGGTAGATTCAAAACCAAAGAGCACAGTCACAAAAAATGATTATAGAAGAAATATAAAAATAACCGACTTCTCAAAGGAAGTCGGTTATTTTTTCGAATTCATCAAGCGAATCCTGAGCAGCTGTATAAATTTCAAAAAACTGTGGTTTAGCTTTCTCAAGTATCTCTTTAAGGCTCGGATCAAACTGACTCCCAAAGCCTTTTTCTATTTCACACAGGGCATCTTCCATAGACAATCCGTCTCTATAGGCTCTGGTTGACGTCATGGAATCAAAGGCATCAGCAATGGACAGAACACGCGCTTCAATCGGAATCAGGTATCCTTTGAGGCCAGTGGGGTATCCTTTACCATCCCAGCGTTCGTGATGGTACAGTACGCCATTTTTCAAGTCTTCCAGACCGTCAACTTTTTCAATCATTTGAGTTCCGAGGACGGTATGCGTTTTGATTTCTTTATATTCAATGTCTGTAAGTTTACCCGGCTTGGTCAAAATACTTTCAGAGACATGAATTTTTCCAATATCATGAAGGAGTCCGCTGAGTCTCAATTTTTTCATCCGATGAGGATCTTGAAACTCAGGAAGCTGAGCACCTAAAGCCATCGCATATTTGCTGACACGTTCGCTGTGACCAAAAGTGTACTGGTCTTTGGCTTCCATCGCAATGATAAAACTTTTGACAACCTGCTCGATTGTTTTCTCCAGCGATTCAACTACCGTATTGACTTGTTTATTGTAAAGCATGTTTAATTTGGCCAGCAGTAAATAGCTGAAGGTCGCAACGATAATATAAAGTAAAATCCTGTTTGAAATATCAATATTGTCTGCCGTGTTATCGATGGACGTGGGGAAAACAAAGCTGACAGTTGAGAGACTGATCAGACCAATCAGGGAATAGGAAAGCAGCAGTGAACGCTTACCGTAAAGACTGTTAATGATAGGAATCAGCAAAAAGTAACTCCAGGCCTCTGAGTAGCCGGAACCAAAATATAAACTGACAATAATATAGATAATAAAAATAAGGATAATATGCGTGTTGGTTCGGGTATGAAAGTGTGCAAAGCGAAAGAGCAGGACAATTCCTATGCCTACAACTAGAATAGTCAATAGTATACTCAAATCTGCCCTAGAATAGGGCAGATTGTACCACTGAAAAACAGAATTCCAGCCGATGCTCATGACAATATAAATCAGGGCAATCAATAAAATCTGACGGTTCAGACTCTGGTCATAATCCGAAACAAGATTTTTGAACAGTTTGTTGCGGACGTTTTCTATATTATTCATTAGGCATTCATCCTAGTTATGTATTTGGCGCTTATTTACACCATAAAGTGTATCACTTTTTTTGAAAAAAGACCATAAATATAAATAATGGTGCAAAAAAATTCAGAAAAAGCTTTTAATTCATGACAAAATTGTATTTAATAGAGGAGTAATGTGAAAAAAATGCTAAAGGAGTGTTTTTTGTTGGAAGCTAAAGAAGAGTACTGTTTCAGTGTCGTAGGGGATACGATGCTGAATGACGCTATTACCATGCACCATCAACGCTACCAGGAAGTCGGATTTTTTAAACAGGGAGAAGACGATCCTTATGTCGATCATTCAAAGTATTTTATTGTTCAAACTGAACCTGAAAAGAAAGTGGTAGGAGTCACTCGCCTCATTTTTATGCCTATGGATGAGCTGCCGTCCATCAGACATTTTAAAATATTTGATGACGAAAAGCTCAAGCTTGCTGGACTTGAGGCAGATAAATATGCAGAAATCAGTGCATTCACCAAGATGCCTCAGCATGATGTAGGATTGGGGCTGATCAGAACAGTACTGAATTACTCAATTAAAAACAATCTGACGCACTGGGTCTGCTGTATTGACGAACGTGTTTACCGCTATCTACACCGTATTTTCAAATTTCCTTTTGAAGTCATCGGTGAACCGAATGTATACCTAGGGTCGAAGACCATTCCTTGTCTACTGGATCTGAAAGAGTGCCTGGAGACTTTAAAAGTCAAACGTAAAAAACTGTACGACTACTTGACTGAAGAAGATTATACACTGGAGGATGCAAAATAATGATTAAAGATCAATTTTCAAGGAACTTAGGTATCATGTCAGAAGCAGAGGTACAGCAGCTGCACGATTCAACGGTTGCCATCGCCGGATGCGGCTGTATTGGAGGTTTTTCAGCTGAACTGCTCGCACGTATGGGTGTAGGCAGACTGATCCTGGCAGACCCGGATGTATTTGATGTATCTAATATCAATCGCCAGTGTGCCGCCACTCACCTTTCTGTCGGGCTGAAAAAAGCTGAAGCGCTAAAAAGTCATTTACTGGCAATCAATCCTGAACTGAAAATCGACTGTTACCTGGACGGGGTAACTGCAGAAAACGCCAATGCTTTTCTTGAGGGCGCTGACTATGTCATCGACGCCATTGATTATTTTGCTTTTCCGGAATCTGTGGCGCTGCACCGTGCAGCTAGACCTAAAAATCTTTTTATTACAACAGCTGTCGCTTTAGGTTTTGGGACTTCTGTCATGACGTTCTCGCCTACTGGCATGAAGCTTGAAGAGTATGTCGGCATACCCGAGGATATAACGATCGAAGCGCTCAAGGGACACACCTTCCCCCCTTCAGGCTACAGCAAGAGCCTGCCGGCCTATGCGACAGAAGAAAAAATTACCGAATGGATTCTAAATGAAACCATTCCGACTATCAGTGTCGGACAGGCACTGGGCCCCGGTGTTTTGGTTTCGAAACTAGTGTTGCATCTGCTCGGTCGCAAGCAGCCTGACATTGTACCCGAATTCTTTCAGCTACATCTGGAATAAGTGAGCGTGTCAGGGGATATAGTTCATTTAACGTATAGTCGGTTTGAAAAGAAGGGGTTGCGATAGGCGCCCAAATATAGCTATGGTGTCCAGTGAATCTAATAGCATCCGGAAAG
The DNA here is from genome assembly GCF_000585255.1 of Alkalibacterium sp. AK22. GTDB lineage: Bacteria > Bacillota > Bacilli > Lactobacillales > Carnobacteriaceae_A > Alkalibacterium. The sequence goes on along the minus strand of NZ_JANL01000036.1, from coordinate 49,571 downwards.
GGGTCTAAACAGGCTCCTTTTTGCTTTGATATCAGGGGGAAGGTCTGAAGGGAAAGGCTGCATAGCCACCACAGAAACGTGAAGGCCATCAGTATGAGCGGCCATGGTGTATAATTTAATAAAGGAGTGAAAAAGTATGCGTGTAGTATGGTTCAGAAATGACTTAAGAGTACATGATCACCAGGCTCTTTATGATGCAGTAAAATCAGGAGAGAAAGTTCAGGGGGTGTATATATGGGATAAACGTTTTGAGGCGGAACAGACACCTGGTCTAAAGCGGATGGGACAACACAGGCAACGTTTTCTGGAAGAAAGCCTTGAGGATTTAAAACAGTCCCTCAGCATTCTGGGCATTGACCTAGTTGAGCTAAGAGGAAAAGGCAGCAAACTGCTGCCTGAGTGGCTGCAAGAGCAGTCAGTCCGAGATGTGTATGTCCATACTCATCCAGGAGTTGAAGAGAGTCAGGAGTTGGCTATGGTCCAGGAGAGCAGTCCTCAGGTACGCTGGCATATCAAGGAAGGACATATGCTGCTGAGAAAGGATCAGCTAGCAATGGATCTTAGTGAGTTCCCCATGTCTTTCACTCAGTTTAGAAAAAAGTTGGAGAAGGCCCTTCAGATTCCACAAAAAAATAGTGCCTACCATTCCGTTGAAAGAGAAGTGATCAAAGAAGCGCCTGTTCCTGATTGGATAAAAAAACAGCTTAATGCAGATAATAATAGAGCTTATAGTGCAAAAAGCAAGAGGGAAAACTTAGGAACAGATCCAGTCAAGGGGGGAGAAACAGCAGCTCTTAAGCGCCTGGAAACGTATGTGGGACAAGCAGACCGCCTCTTCAGCTATAAAGAGACTCGTGATGGTATGCTGTCTTTTGACGATAGTTCTAAGCTGTCTTTCTGGCTAGCTTCAGGGTGTCTGTCCCCGAAAAGAGTTTATCAGCGCATTTTGGATATGGAGAGTCAATCCAAGCGGAACGAATCCAGCTACTGGCTGTTTTTTGAGTTGCTGTGGAGAGAGTATTTTCAGTGGCTGCTCGTGGCCACTGGCAGTCGACTGTTCGAGCTGAGAGGTCTACTGGACTATGAAAGGCAGTGGTCTCATAATAACGAATATTTTGATGCCTGGAAAAACGGGCAGACGGGGTACCCGCTTGTAGATGCAGCCATGACTGAGCTGAAGAAGACTGGTTACATGAGCAATCGTTCCCGACAGAATACTGCGAGTTTTCTGACTAAAAATCTTGGTGTCAACTGGTTGTGGGGAGCCAGGTACTTTGAAGAGCAGCTGATCGATTTTGATACTGCTAGTAATTACGGGAACTGGGCCTATCAAGCGGGTGTAGGAACAGACACGCGAGAAATGAGAGCTTTCAATGTAATCAATCAGGGAATCCGTTATGATCCTAAAGGATTATATGTAAAACACTGGTTGGGTCTGCCATCCGATTTGCCAGGAAAAACCGTTTATGACCCTTATGCACTAATGAAAAAGACGGATTGGCACAAACCGATTGTTGAGCAGACCAGATCCCTTGAAGCACGCAAAAAAGAATGGGGACTGAGATGAAGAATGATGCTGATAGTTGAACACGACATATGATAAACTTGAAGCAAGACAGACTGATTAGGTCTGAGCCTCTTGGACCAGATATATTTAAGGGTAATGTCCGTTCTATAGAACCAGGATCGGACTGGAGAAACATGTGAAAAAATGAGCAGATAAGAGATAGGATAAAAACCAGAAAACAAGGTTCATAACACGATGTAATCATACATAAACTTTATGGAGGTGCTGCCATGTTTTACGGGGCAAAAAAGGGACAAGTCAAGATCGGGACAACAGAGATGGATTATGTCACATTCGGGAAAGGTGCGCAGCCGCTGGTAATTATACCGGGCTTATCGGACGGTCTGCGTACAGTCAAAGGTGCGCGTTTCACCATAGCGCGCATGTTTAGAGACTTTGCCAAAGACTTTAAAGTATATGTATTCAGCCGAAAAAATACTTTGTCAGAAGGGTATTCTACACGAGACATGGCTGATGACCTGAAGACGGCAATGATCAAAACAGGAATCAGTCAGGCAGATATTTTGGGTGTTTCACAGGGAGGAATGATTGGACAGCATCTTGCTGTCGATCACCCGGAAATGGTCCGCCGGCTTGTACTTGCTGTTTCGGTTTCCAGACCTAATCAGACGCTAGATCAGACGATTGGCCGCTGGATTGACTGTGCAGAAAGAGACGATTATCAAAGCTTCTTTATAGATTCTATAGAAAAAACGTATACAGAAGAAAAAGCGAAGAAATATCGACCGCTCTATCCAATACTGACTAGAATAGGAAAACCTAAATCTCTCGAGCGTTTCAAGATACAAGCCACTGCTTGCATAGAGCATAATGCATACGACAGCCTTCAGTTTATTACTCAGCCCACGCTTGTCATTGGAGGCGATACGGATCATGTAGTAGGCAAGGGCAGCAGCGAAGAGATGGCAGAAAGAATAAAAGAAAGCAAGCTTGTCCTCTATGAAGGTCTTGGGCACGGAGCATTTGATGAAGCCAATGACTTCAATGAACAGATTTTATCTTTTTTAAACCGGTGAATAGTCTCTTTATGTCAAAAGAGCATTGACTAGTGATGCATCTGGTTTGATCGGAGTGATGTAAATGTGTATTCGTATCTCTGTTTAAAGGAGACTTCACTGAGGGATTCCTTTTTATTTAGCTGAGTATGCTGAAAAGTCCCGACTTGTTTTCGATTTTTTATTAGAATCGGGTGCAACTGTACAGGAAAAATGATAATCTATTCATCGTAAAGAACAAACGTCTGCTAGTCTGGATGGGAGATAAGGTGAACATGGTGAAGGAAAAGCAAAATATATTCAGTGGGCGAACGGCCGTACTGGGGACTATGCATAAAAAAGAGCGAGTAATTGCGCCGCTGTTCAAGCACGCATTCGACATAGACGTAACTGTGCCGAGTAATTTTGATTCTGATCAGTTCGGAACGTTTACAAGGGAGGTTAAGCGCAGAGGAGACCAGCTAGAAGCAGCCAGGTATAAAGCGCAAAGTGCAATGGAAATAAGCGGTCAGACGCTGGCTTTGTCGAGTGAAGGAACATTTGGGCCACATCCGGCTATCCCTTTCTTTGCTGTCAACCGCGAATTGATATTACTATTGGATCAGAAAAATGACCTGGAAATCAGTGGTATGTCGGTTAGTACAGAAACAAACTTCAAGCACGGTCATGTCGCGAACTTCGATGAAGCTTTAGCTTTTGCCCTGGCTGCAGGCTTTCCAGAAGCGGGCATGGTCGTCAGATCAGCCGGACAGTCTGAGAAAACACAAAAATTATTCAAAGGAATTACTGATGAATGTAGCTTACAAAAAGCGGTACAGACAGTCCTGGATTGCTCAATAGACGGTACAGCATGCATCGAGACGGATATGAGGGCCTTGTACAATCCCAAACGTATGAAGGCTATACAGGCAGCAACACATGATTTAATCAAGAATATGAACAGTCTTTGCCCGGCCTGCAGCTGCCCCGGCTTTATGGTGACTGAACGGATCAAGGGCCTCCCCTGCGGGTGGTGCAGGCAGCCGACCCAACAAACACTGGCTTTGACCTATGCCTGCAGCCGATGCGGGCACAATGAAGACAGATATTATCCGGAAGGTATAGAGGAAGCGGACCCTGGAAGCTGCTCTTTCTGTAATCCATGAATACAACAGAAGAGGTTTGAACCGGCACCTGCCTTGTATAGAAAATTAAAAAGACGATAAGAAACCGCTGTTTCCCCTGAACGGAAAGGCAGCGGTTTTTTTGCACTATAAACGGACCAGCTGTTTAGAATAAATGGACATGAGCGGGTGTATATCAGGGGCTTGTTTCCTTTATGTCTGATACAATTAAAAATGAACCTGGTGAATTCATTTGTGACAGCATATTGCCGGGACATATTGATTAATTTTTGAGAAGGAGGAAAAAGAATGCAAGCAAAAACTAAGGCGTGGGTGAATCTAGGCCTACTTCTACTGACTCTCGTGGTCAACGCGATGGGGGCGATGGGTGTAATCAACGGCCTCTCGCAGGAAGAAATATCCGACCGGTATGCTACGCTAATTACGCCGGCATCATCCACATTTAGCATATGGAGCGTGATTTACACCCTACTTTTCATCTCAGTCATTGTGATGATCATCAAACACAAGTCACCTTATTTCGAAAAAGCCATTCATAAGATCAGTTATCTTTTTTGGGCTACTTGTGCATTCAATATTTTATGGATCGTTCTGTTCTCTTACCTGTGGATTGGCCTGTCCTCACTGTTTATTTTCATCTTCCTGCTGACTATGGTCACGATTGTCAAGCAGCTGGGTAAGATACACAGCAAAAAACGGTGGCTGTTGCCAGTAACCTTTGGTCTCTATGGAGGCTGGCTTTTGATTGCAACAGTAGTCAATATTGCGACCTGGCTGGTACAGATTGAATGGAACGGTTTTGGCATTGGAGACGAAGTCTGGAGCATCGTGATTCTTATTGTGGCTGTTCTGATTACCCTGGCCGTATCTTTGGACCTGCAGAATGCGGTCTTCCCGTTGCCGGTTGCTTGGGGATACTTTGGCATCTATAACAACCTGTTCGATCCTGAAGGGTATCAGGGAGACTTTACTCTGATCCAGTGGGTAGCACTCGCAGGTGCCGCGGTTCTCGTCGGTGTTGCTGCCGTACAGTTATACAAAAATACCTTTAGCGTTATGCCCAAAAAATCTTCACAGCTGAAATTTCAGGAAAGCTGACCTTTTGGTGTGCAGTATATGAAATCGTCCCTGTCCTCTAAAATATGAGGGCAGGGACGATTTTTTTGTTCAGACACATCTTGATATGTAAGCATGCTGAACTATAGTCGGCCTTGACATCAGGAGAGTGAATGATTTTAAAAAATTAAACAAAAATAAGCTATCAGCCAGTCGGTTTGATACAATATAGGTAGTAACTGCTTATTTGGTATTTGAATGCTAAAGGAACTTAGCCGATTCTCGGGAAAGGTTACAGGTATGGTGGTTCAATTCATTTCGTTGTCTATTGCTGGCCTTCCCTATATTTTTGCAGGCATGTGTAATCGCTCTATTTATAGTGGCAGACTGGGCTCAGGATTTAAGAATCGAGGTATAAATAGAATACGGTGAGGCAGTCCGGTAGGCACACAGCGGGATCAGCTCGTCTTTATCAAAACAGTGGCACTGGGAATAATGGATAGAAAAGGAGAAAAGGAAATGCAAGCTAAACGATACGGTTACAGGCTGACAGGCTTTATGGCTGCACTTATGATTCTGGCAGGCTATGCAGCAGCCAGTAGACATAGTGATCAGGACAATGCTCTGCTGAAAGAATCAGAAGAAAACCGTCAGGAGGAGCAGCTTGCTCCTGGATTCGAAACGGGTGAGACAGGTTTCAGTCAAAATGAAGATGAACGAGCGGATGCACATGAGGAACAGGCTATTTTTGGAAATCAGCGAGACATGGCTTATGTTCTGCCTGACCAAGTGAGCTTGAGAGTAGAGGACGAAGAGCGCAGCCAGGAAATCGGTCGGTTGGCGAGAGGAAATGAAGTCCGAATTCTTGACATAAGGGAAACTGAAGCATCTACCTGGGTCCAAATCAGCCATCATGCAGTTGAAAGCGGTTCAGGATGGATCCAAGCGGAGCACCTGACCCGGCAGCTGACGGAGCTTTCTGAGGACCTATTTGATGAGGCTGAACAAAATGCCTTATTCACTTCGCCTGAATTGTTTGAAGTCAACCGAGTCGTTGCTTACTATGGTCATCCTTATACTGAAAGCATGGGCGTTGTGGGGCGTTATGGGTTAGATGAACTCATCACTTCCCTTAAGAAAACAGCCCAGTCTTATGATGAATCAGATGAACAAAAAGGAGTATTACCGGCTGTATATCTCGCTTACGGGACTGTCCAGCCTGGAGGAGATGTTTTCAAAATAAATCATGAGCTGGTGATGACTTACATTGAAGCGGCTTACCAGGAAGGTGTCTTGGTTTATTTGGAGCATCCGATAGGCAGGCAAGATCTTAATTTTTCGGTCCAGGAACTTTTGCCTTTTTTGAGGTATCCGAATGTTCATCTAGCCCTTGACCCCGGACAGCGGATCGGCCTGCCGATGCAGGAGATAGGACAGCTGAGTGGGGAGGAAATCAATACGGTTCAGCAGACAGTCCAGACTTATATACAAAAGCAGGCTATACCCGGAATCAGGCAATTTGTCTTTCCTCAGTTTGTTGAAGAGAGGGTAGAGGACATTAAAACAGTATCCAATGATTTTGAACCCGTCTTGCCTGTTTACATCACGAATGAGAGAGAATTACCGGAAGGACAGCTTACCTCGCATGAGTGGGCGCCGCAAGCAGCGCATATTCCTTATAAAGGCATCAAACTCAAGTATAACAGTATCGATCAGGCGGGTTCAGTCCTGACTCCCCAGGAAGTACTCAGACTTGATCCGCAGCCTAGCCTGATTATTTATCAGTAATTTGTGAAAGACTCCTCTGGTACCTGTCAGGCACGGGGACACTGTTCAACAGTGGATACAGCAAAATTTTTCAAGTAAATACAGCCGATGGTGTGGCTGTATTTACTTGATTGCAGAAGGTTCAGGATGTGTCAATCTATTAGAAAAAAGGGCAAACCCCACTTGTTAGCCCACTAAGACCTTACATCAAGCCGGCAGAATAGAAGGTGCACCGACCGATAAAAGAAGGAGTAGAAGAACATGAATAAATTTAAATGGGCATATATTGGATGCGGCGGGATTGCTCAGATCACCGCTGCTGAATTGATTCAGACAGCAGATAATGAGATTACTGCCGTGTGGAACCGGACCCGAGAAAAAGCGGAAAAGTTTGCCGAAATCTACGGTGGTCAAGTCTATGATACCGCCCTTGAGGCGATTAGGGCCCCTGAAGTGGAAGGCGTATACATTAATGTCAATGGAGACCAGCATGCTTACTTTACCCGGCTCTGTCTCGAAGCAGGCAAGCCAGTCTTGTGCGAAAAACCGTTCACTGAAAATGCAGCAGTCACCAGAGAATTGTTTAACTATGCCCACAGGCAAAAGGTCTATGTGTCCGAGGCCATGTGGACCTGGCACAACAAACCGGCTCTGAAAGTAAAAGACTGGATTCAGTCCCAGGCAATCGGAGACATGGAAGACGTCGTCTGTGCCTTTGAAATCCCCCTGCTTGAGCAGACAGATAATCCAAGACTGACGACACCTGAAATGCTGGGCGGGGCACTGCTTGATCTGGGCATCTACACTATTCGCTACATTTATGAACTCTTTGGACCGCCGCTGTCTATTCAGTGTGCAGGGCATATGGAGGAAGTAGATTTGTCCGATCAAATAGTCATGAATTATGGGAACTTCAAAGCCACTCTTCTTGTATCCATGGAAAAAGAGGGTGGCCACTACTTTGAGGCTAAAGGGACAAAAGGAAGCATTCATGTGCCTTATTTTCATGCAGCACATAAAGCCATACTGGAAGTCGAGGGTCAGACTGAAGCCTTCACAACAAATGATCTGCTATATGGGCAGCAGTTTTCCAATGTAGCCGAAGAAATAAGGTCGGGTCGAAAAACAGGGTTGAAGATTTCAGCTGAGAGTACCTTGGCAGTCATGGAACTGATGGATGAGTGCCGCAGACAGATGGGGCTGGTCTATCCGCAGGAAAAAACCGGTACTGAATAACATAGGAAAATAGGAGAGGAAAAAAATATGACGAATAAATGGCATGCACGTTTACTTACACTGCTCTCGCTGTCTGTACTAACACTGTCAGGATGCCCTGAGGAAGAACCTGCTCAGGAAGAATCTGGCCAGATGGAACAGGAAAAGCAAGCAAGGAGTGAGACAGTTTCAGAATCAGACGAGACAGAAACGCAAGAAAAAGACGCTGATTATGATGAAGGTGAGGAGTCCGGGGAAGAGGTTCCTGAAGAAGATGAAGTGGAAGCACCCGTTTCTAGTTTTGGAAATCAGGAGAACGTCAGGTACATTACTGCTGACCGCCTGACAATCAGATCAGAAGGATCAGCTGAAAGTGTTGAGTTAGGTTCTTTAAGAAAAGGAAATGAAGTCCGGATTACCGATGAAATAAAAGAAGAGGACCTGACCTGGTATCAGATCGAACACCACAATCTGGCACTGAACGAAGGCTGGGTCTCATCTGAATTTACAACAGGCGATCTGAACGATCTGCACCAGCTGACAGACTTCAGTGATGAGGAACGGAATGATTTCTTTGCTTCGCCCGCTCTGTTTGAAGACCATACGGTAGTGGCATACTATGGACACCCTAATTCTGAAATCATGGGTATAGTAGGGCGTCATCCAGTTGAGGAACTGCTAAATCTGGTAACAAAAACCGCTGAAACATACGATGCGCTTTTAAACGACAAAAAAACAATCCCTGCCGTATACTTGGTGTACGGAACCGTTCAGCCTGGGGGCGAGGTATTCAAAATGGACTATGATCTGGCTCTTTCTTATATTGAGGCGGCTTACGAGAGAGGGATCCTCGTTTATATCGATCATCAGATGGGCAGACATCACCCGACTTATTCTATTCAGGAAATCCAGTCTTTTCTGAGATACCCGAATGTTCATCTGGCACTCGATCCGGAATGGCGTACGGAAAGACCGATGCAGGAAGTCGGCCACATCACCGGTACAGAACTGAATGAAGTACAGGAAATAATGAAAGCCTATATCGAAGACAATGAAATTCAGGGGACACGTCAGTTTGTCTTCCATCAGTTTGTAGAAAAGATGATCCGTGATGTTGAAGCGGCGTCCAGTGACTTTGATCCGGTCCTACTGGTTCATAACACATCCGGCTGGGGCACACCGGAAGGTAAACGGGCGACGCATGACCGGGTTGCAGAAGCAACGAACATTCCCAACAAAGGCTTCAAGCTGTGGTACCACTTCTCGGATAGACCTGGCGTTCACTATGATCGTCCGTTAATGACTCCAGAAGAAGTCATGGATCTTGATCCACAGCCCGGTCTAATTATTTATCAGTAAAAAGTGAAGGGTTGAATAAACCATACTATTTGCTGGGAGGCATACTTATAACCCTAAGCAATGAAAGGACTGCCGAACGTACAAACTGAAAAATACCTTTGGCAGTTACTAGCTGAAGGTGTTTTTATATGCTGAAAAGGAGTATTTGACAAAAGCCGTGTAATCGTTAAAATAAATAGAGTTAGTTTTTCACTGCTATTTAAATCTTTTTAAGAATTAACCGGTAAACTAAATAATAGCGCAAGCCAATCATCAATAATGCAGTGGGGTTGAGACTGGAAAGGCTGCTGCTTATACACGAATTTAAATAATGAAAGGATTTACTTTATTATGAAAGAGAATTTCTGGAAAAATCTGCCGAAACCCTTCTTTATTCTGGCACCGATGGAAGATGTAACGGACGTCGTTTTCAGACATGTCATAGCCGAAGCCGGCCGTCCAGATGTGTTTTTTACAGAATTTGCCAACTCTGTAAGCTACTGCCATCCGGAAGGACGCAACAGTTTACGTGGCCGACTGGCCTTTACTGAAGATGAGCAGCCGCTGGTGGCCCATATCTGGGGAGACGAGCCGGAGCATTTCAAAGAAATGAGTATCGGAATGGCTGAAGCAGGCTTCAGCGGTGTGGATATCAATATGGGCTGCCCGGTCCCTAACGTAGCCGGTAAGGGGAGAGGAAGCGGGCTGATTCTTCGACCGGAAGTGGCGGCTGAACTGATTGAAGCTGCCAAGGCTGGAGGTCTACCCGTTAGCGTGAAAACCCGTCTGGGATACACCAAACTGGATGAATGGAGAGACTGGATTACCCACTTACTCAATCAAGATATCGTAAACCTTTCAATACACCTTCGTACGAGAAGGGAAATGAGTAAATATGACGCTCACTGGGAACTGATACCGGAAATCAAACAACTGCGTGATGAAATCGCGCCGGACACTCTGCTGACGATCAATGGGGATATTCCTGACCGTGAGACAGGCCTAAAAATCGTTGAAGAGACTGGAGTTGACGGAGTAATGATCGGCCGCGGTGTGTTCACCAATCCTTTTGCTTTTGAAAAAGAAGCAAGGGAGCACAGCAGTCAGGAAATGCTGGATTTGCTGCGTCTGCATCTCGACTTATTCGACCAGTACGGTGAAGTGAATGGCCGAGCCTTTAAACCATTGAGACGATTCTTTAAAATCTATGTCCGTGGCATGCGAGGGGCAAGTGAATTGAGACAAAAACTGATGGAGACCGTCACAACTGATGAAGTTCGAGTGCTGCTCGATCAATTTGAAGAGCAGCTGAATCAGCCTGTTGAAGAAACAGCTGACACATACAGTAATTGATTGAAAACCCGCTTACGCGGGTTTTTTAATCCTTCAAATCGTCCAGCTTCCCGGCTTTCAAAAACAAGAGTATAATAAAGGTGGAATATAAAAGTCGAAACAGTGATCTAGGTTGTGAGCTACCTTAAAAAAATCAGAGCAGTATCTGAACCGTTCCTGAAGTAGAAGGGGGGCAGTATCATGAAAAAAGAGACAGCTGTGATGCTGGGGATCCTGCTTTTTGTGATTCTCATTTCGATGAAACTTTGGATAAAAGCGACCTTAGAGCTACAGCTTTTGGGTCTAGTTGCCTTATTTGCCCTTTCTTTCTATCTAAAGAAGGTGGTAATGAAGCGACTAAAAGCTAGAGTGAAACATACCTGAGCGCTATATACAGGTGATCTGATTCAAGGAGAACAAGTTATTTTGCAAAAATGACAAAAGTAAATGAGTCAGAAATAAGACAATTGGAAAATAAATTTGGCAATCCGCTCTGCTTGTGCTATGATATGTATAACATATTGTAAGAGACATTTTACGAACTGTGTAATGCATTCCGAATTGGTCCTTAAGCAATATTGTAAATACGTGCAGAAGGCACAAGGAGGAATTTTATTATGGAAACAGGTACAGTAAAATGGTTTAACGCAGAAAAAGGTTTTGGATTTATCGAACGTGACGGAGCGGACGACGTATTCGTACACTTCTCAGCAATCCAAGAAGAAGGATTCAAGTCTCTTGACGAAGGTCAGACAGTAAACTTTGACACTGAAGAAGGCGCACGCGGACTTCAGGCTGCCAACGTAACTAAGGCTTAATCACCTAACTTAATCACTGACTAGAGGTATGGATCATTCCATGCCTCTTTTTTGTGTACATATCGCAAAAACGGTCAGCCTGTTGAGGAATGAAAGGTATACGGCCGACATATCAGAGAAAAAATCAGTAAGGACATCAAATAAGTCAATAATAAGGCAATTGAAAAATAAATTAGGTAATTAGTGACTCGTGTGCTATACTGTGTATAACATATTGTAAGAGACATTTTACGAACTGTGTAATGCATTCCGAATTGGACCTTAAGCAATAATGTAAATATGTGCAAAAGGCACAAGGAGGAATTTTATTATGGAAACAGGTACAGTAAAATGGTTTAACGCAGAAAAAGGTTTTGGATTTATCGAACGTGACGGAGCGGATGACGTATTCGTACACTTCTCAGCAATCCAAGAAGAAGGATTCAAGTCTCTTGACGAAGGTCAAGCAGTAAACTTTGACACTGAAGAAGGCGCACGCGGACTTCAGGCAGCAAACGTTACTAAGGCTTAATCACCTAGCTTAATCACTGACTAGAGGCATGGATCACTCCATGCCTCTTTTTTTGTCCCTGTTTAAGTTTAAGGGAAGAGCCAAAATGATAGCTTCATAAATATACTGTCGTCTATAGGCAGATTAAAGAACTTTTTTTTTACAAAAACTGTCTTTAGAGTCTTTTTTTATAATAGTTTTTTTTTTGATACTGTTTTACAGGATAGTGGGTAGAAGCTTTCGAAAAAAGGAGCTTTATATGTATAAAATAACTACATAAGTACTATTTATACAACAATAACACTTTCTATTTGACAAGACAAAGATAAAAAAATTGTATAATATTCATATTTGTGCTATCCTGAAAAGCGACAAAATTGGAGGAGTATTATACATGATTAATAAGTTAAAGTTTATATTATTATCCCTTCTGGGGGTAGTGTTTTTTCTGGTCCCCTTTGAAATAGGTGGAGAAAGCAGAATAATGATTTCACACATCATTTATCTGGTTACCGACAATATACTGGATGAATTTCTTTTGTTCACTGAAGTATCCTCCTGGATTGTACTTTTAGGAACGGTTATTTTTCTCTTCTACACTTCAAGCAGCAAATTTTTGAACAATGTGTTCAAGGCATCACCCATAAATGTTGTGCTTAGGCTGGTAGGATCTTTTCTCTACCTGATGGTCATCAATGAATGGTTTGCGGGGAATACACTAGTTGATGCAGTTCTGGACCCAGATACTGGAGGGCTGATGGCTGGAGGGGACGGCCTGCTGACGACACTTTATATCACTTTCTTTGTGGGCCTGCTGGCTTTACCACTGCTGACCCACTTCGGTATGGTAGAATTTATCGGTATTATTCTTGGCCCTGTGGTGGAGAAAGTCTTCAAAGTTCCAGGGTATGCGATGATTGACGGTATTGCATCTTTTGTCGGCGACGGGACGATTGGTATCGTAGTCACTGACAATCAGTACCAAAGGGGTTATTACAATAAAAGAGAAGCCTATATCATCTCTACCAGTTTCTCTATTGTGGGTATCGCATTTGCTGCAGCCGTAGCTGATCTACTCGGATTCAGTTCCATTTTCCCTATTTTTTACGGTACAATTCTGCTGGTTACCCTGATTCTTGCCTTTATAACTGCCCGGATGCCCTTGAAAAAATTTGAGCCGACGTATTATGAAAATACGGAGCCCAAATCAAATGATGTACCGGATGAAAAAACGGTCGTGACGCACGCTTATGATTCAGCTGTAGAAGAAGCGGAAGCGACTCGAGTGGGTGGAGCGTTTATTGAAGCTGTCAAAAATATTGTCCACATATATGTAGGCTTCCTACCGATTATTATGGCAGTAGGGACAGTATCGCTGATTATTGCTGAGTATACAGCCTTTTTTGATGTAATCAGTGTTCCCTTTATTTATATATATCAGCTACTTGGTTTCAGTTCAGAAGTTGCTGCTGAAATGGCTCCGGCTTCATTGGCCGGTTTTGCAGATATGTATTTGCCGGCGCTTTTCATCAGCGGTTCAGTATCTGAAGCAGCCCGTTTCTTTATTGGAGTACTCGCCTTCACGCAACTGGTATTTATGTCGGAAACAGGTATGATCCTTGTCAAAACAGAAATTGGACTCAACTTCTGGGATGTTACCAAAGTCTTTATTTTCCGGACTATTTTATCGATTCCCGTATTATATCTTCTGACCCAGCTGCTTAGTCTTGCCGGGGTGCTCTCGTTTTAATTGACGTATAGCAAGCCGCGATAATCTAAAAAAGTCACTCCCATCAAAAAGTTGGTGGGAGTGACTTTTTTAGTCAAAATCAGTTATTAGGCTAATGGTCAGACATTAAGGCTGCATGACACCGGCAAAAGCCAGCCAGGCTAGTACAGATTTGGCAACCAGGCTCAGGATAATATAACCACGCTCACCATAAAGGTAGTTTTCCCATTTTCCAATCTTTTTATACTGTAGAATCATATTGATTGGAAAAAGATTGAAAAAGACAAAGTAACTCCCGACAATGGCGTAGACAAACCAGGGAACTTCGGATGGATCGGCATTTCCAAAGCCATAAAGAACGATCACGACCCAGGGGGCCAGTCCGGCAATGGTTCCAAAAATGAAAGGCTTCCAGTTGATCTTTTTCGTATACTGATTGATTTCTTCCATGTCCAGGCCGAAAAGGTTCATGGCGGCATTAGCCGCAAAAATAGCTACTAAAGCACCAATATCGTATACTCCAAACAGCAAAGCGATAAGCACAATCATGATGGAGGAGCTTAGAGCATATTCATACCAGCGGAAGCGATTGATTCCTTTACTAAGATCGCGGTTATAAATAGGATTTCCCCATGGACTGACAATAATAAAATGAGCTAGAGCAGAAAGAAACAAGAATATGGAGACAGCAGCTCCAAAAGGCAATTCGCCAATCTGACCAGGGTCGGTGACTAGGCGCATCTGACTTTCATCAAAAGTAAGAAAATAGGATAAGATCGGAATCCGAAAATCGGCAATACGTTCGATAAAGAGGGCAAATCCCAACATCAATAAGCCTTGAATGAGATGCAGAACACCCATAATTAAGTTGAATCGCTTCAAAGATGCATACGTGATAGCTTTTGACATAATACACACGCTCCTTTTCGGTATGAAGCAGTTGCAGGAATCATCTACGGACCAACTCCCCCCCTTTCTGTCTGAAGAAAAAAGCGGATCAAACTGTCTTTGTTTAGGACTATTTTACCATACATTCACTAAAAATAGGATTCGGACCTCCTGCTGGCATGTATCTAAAGGGGAAACAATCTAAGGCTTCAAAATGGGACTAGTATCTTATACAGCTGAAAGAGTGTATACTATATGAAGACAACTGAGTCTGATTATTAGCAGACGATAAGCTCTAAGGGTATAAGGATGCTTATTCTATTTATTTACCGACAAGGAGGATATATATATGGATGGAACAAAAAGACAAAATATCAAACCGGGGGACAAAGTAAAGGTTGTTCAGAAGCAGGATCAGCGTTCGGGTAAGCTGACAGAAGGCGTGGTCATGAAGCTACTCACCAACTCACCCACCCATCCGCATGGAATTAAAGTCATGCTGGAAGACCAGACAGTAGGTAGGGTAAAAGAAGTCCTTAAGTAAGCACTATTGATTAGTAAAAAGGATTCTGATCAGTGACAGACGCTGGCCCGAAACGGCCAGTGTCTGTTTTTGTTTGTCTACGTTTGTCAAAGCTGATATAGCAGCGGGGATAGTGTGGACTATAGAGGTATATCGTTAAAGAAGGAAGTCTGCATTTATAATTACATATTCTAGTACAAAAAGGTTATAATGAAAGTGAAAAGCTGCTAGCTTTCTGCACAGACCATGCTATCGGTTCGGAAAGATTCTATATGTAGGAGTCTGAGATTTGAGGCGTACAGTGAAATAAACTTTAAAAGGTATAAAAAGTGGAGCCTAAGCAGGATTGAAAAGTAAGGAGGGGGTTCTTATGACAAATGATCTGCGGTTTTTAATTAATCCTTTTCAAATTAAAGTAGATCCTATTGAACGCCTACTGATGATTAGTTTTGAAAAAGATCCTGACAGTCGGTATAATGGCTTTGAAATTCAGTATGTAAATGATCACAAGGTAGGCAAAGGGCATCTAATCATAGCTTGGCGACGAGACGGTCAAGTCGATGTCTATCATCAGCCTGATATAAATATCAAAGAAAAGCATTTTAATTCTGCCGGTCGGGGCTTATGCGAGACTATCCGTTGTATGTTTGATGTAAGTTCCTTTGATATCACCAGCAAAGGAGTCCAGGCCCTTTACCGGTTCAACGATAAGTACGGCAGAAATATAAAGATAAAAATCAACGAAAAAAACCACAAGAAGCGTGAACCTTTCAATATCCTTGCTCCTATGGGAGCTAATGCATCCAATCCTTCCTCCTTCCCCTTAGTTATGCTGTATGATTTTTATTTCGTCAGAAGAAAGCAGACGGTTATTGAAGTGGACATCAATAGTCGTCTTCATAAAACGGATAATCTACCCGTCTTAATCAATGGATCAGCTATGTCAGCAGCAAGATATAGTCCCCGTCCGCTCATGGTAGACTTCAATCCTTCAGCGGATGACTACATTCCTGTACTCAAACTCAGGAAAAAACAGCTGGAGTTGCTGACCTATACAGAAGAACTCTTTTTCGAGTGGACAGGTCAAGGTGTCGGGATCAAGCATATGCGAAACATTAATGGGGTCTGTCCGCTGACCCTTTCCTTTGCACCGGCTTTTCCAGACGTCATTACGATGAAGCCTAACCAGTTTTTTGAAGGAACATTTGAAATCAGCTGTGATAAGACAGCAGGGGTGATTTCGGGACAGTACCGGGTGACAAAAAAAAATCAGCTCATCAAAATTAAGTGTATTCCCTCGGGCGGTTGGTCTCCGGTAGCTGATCGGCTTGCTTTGAAGTTTTTGTTCCGTACTACCCCAGTCTATAAAGACTGGCCTAAAACGTATGAATGGACAGCCTACATCACTGAGCGGGACCAGGATAATTATTACATCCACTCCTGGTGGAAACGAACAAAAAGACAGTAAGAGGAGGAGTCGATGGAGACATTAAGAGTAAAACAGCCGATGACGCTTCCTAACGGCCGAGTAATCAAAAATCGATTTTTTAAATCAGCGATGAGCGAAGCGATGGCTGACAAGAACAACAGTCCGACAAAAGCCCATTTGAATTTATATTCCAAGTGGGCTGAAGGAGGGGCGGGTATAGTTGTGTCTGGGAATGTAATGGTTGATAGGGCGGCACTGGGTGAGCCGGGAAATGTTGTAGTCGAGGATGAGCGAGACTTGCCTAAACTCAAAGAGTGGGCACAGACAGCGACTGTTGAGCAGACCGAATTGTGGATGCAAATTAATCATCCAGGACGTCAGTCGCCTAAATCGATGAGCAGCCAGCCGGTGGCGCCAAGTGCCGTTCCGCTTAGAAAGCCGTATGCTTTATTTTTCGCTTCCCCCAAAGCCTTAACGCTTTCGGATATTGATATACTGGTCAATAAGTTTGTCAGTACAGCTCTGGTGGCCAAAAAAGCAGGGTTTACGGGTGTACAGATTCATGCTGCCCATGGTTATTTAGTGAGCCAGTTTCTATCGCCTTTAACGAACCAGAGGCAGGACCAGTACGGCGGCAGTCTGAATAACAGGCTGCGTTTTTTAATAGACATTTACTATGGGATGCGTCAGACGCTGGGGAAAGACTTTTCTATCAGTGTAAAGCTGAATAGTTCAGACTTCTCGCCTGGAGGCTTTACTGGAAAAGAAGCAACTGAAGCTATTAAAATACTGGCAACTGCAGGGATCGATTTGGTGGAAATATCTGGCGGGAGCTATGAAAATCCACATATGTTTCAGTCGGTTGAGAGAGAGACTATTTTCTTTCTGGACTATGCTGAGCAGCTCATGGAAACAGTCGACATACCGCTAGTTGTCACTGGCGGTTTTCGGACACTTGAGCGTATGGAACAAGCATTGGAACAAAAAAGTACATCTATGATTGGTTTGGCCCGTCCACTAGCTCTTTATCCTGATTTACCGAGGAAGCTAATGAATGGAGAAATGACTGGGGCAGATCTTCCCAGACTGACGACAGGTATTAAACATTTGGACAAGAAAATCGGTGGTCTTATGGCTATCAGTTATTACGAACAGCAAATGAAAAATATTGCGTCTGGTAGAGCTGTTGATTTATCCAGAAATGGATGGAAACCGCTGATAACGAGTTTGAAGGGGCACGGTTTGACCGGTCTGTACTCGGCCAGAAAAAGCGAGTAAAATACACGCGCAGGCGCAATGAGACATTTTAGTCAGAAAGCAGGAACTGTACATGCATATACTGAAAACATACTGGAAACGCATCGGACTAATTATGGGAATCATCCTGATACTATTACTGATCGGCTCTTTTTACGTGCTCTCGGCAAATACTTACAGAGCTATGTTAGAGGCGGAGAGGATGATTGAAAAAGAACAGGTGACCGTTGAAGATAACGTCATCATTGTAAATACTGATGAGCACAAGGGAAATCTTGTATTCTATCAAGGTGGACTGGTAGAGTCGACTGCCTATCTTCCCCTAGCTTTAAGTTTGAGCAGGGAAGGGTTCAGAGTATTTATTCCGAATATGCCGTTGAATCTGGCAATTTTAAACACGGCTGCGTTTGAAGATATTCAAAGCACTTATCCATCTGATGAACCCTGGTTGCTCGGTGGCCATTCTCTGGGAGGAGCCAGTGCATCCATTTTTGTTTCCGGCAACTCAGAAGCAGTCGATGGCCTGTTTTTCCTGGCTGCCTATCCCAGTTCTGGAAGCGACTTGTCAAAATATGCTCTTCCGGTCTTATCGGTAACGGCAACAAACGACAACATCTTAAATTGGGAAAGTTATGAAGAGGCTCAGTTAAACTTGCCTGAAGAAAGCCTGACGAGTGTCATTATCGAGGGAGGGAATCACTCCAATTTTGGTTACTACGGTTTTCAGTCAGGAGATGGGGAAAATACCCTTTCAAGGGAGGAGCAGCATGACTTAACGGTACAGGCAGTAACAAATTTTTTTAATCAGCAATTAGCCGATGATTAACCTTTAGATCAGGGTTAAATATATTCAGCTATTAGGCAGTTAATCGCTAATGATTGGTGAACTGATTTGAGTAAAGATAGCAGCTTAAGGTGAAATATGGTAATCTATGACTAATATCCGAGACAGGCCGGTTTTGTCTCAAGAGAATACGAAGGAGTCATTAATGTGAAAAAAAAAGTAATAATACAGTCTATTGGCTTGCTGGCCAGTGTCCTGCTGATTTCAGGCTGCCAGGAAGCATCAGAAGATCCGTCAGAAGACATTGCAGAAGAAAGCGGACAGGACAATAGTGAGGAAACACCTGAAAATAACAGTAACTCAGATGGTCTAAACGAATCAGATTCAGTTAGTGACGAGGAAGACCAAGACGAAACTTTTGAGGATGTTAGTGTGACAGTCGATTATGAGGCAGATCTGCTGAAACCTTCGAGTATTAAGGCATTGGTGAACAAGCAGTATGCCTTGCCCGAGGATTATTCTCCCGAAGATCTGGTGACGGTTGAGGTACCGACCATTCTTGAAAATCCAGAGGTCAACCAGCTGAGAGAAGCGGCTTCTATAGCCTTGTCTGACATGTTTCAGGCTGCTGAAGAAGAGGGAATCAAACTCTATGCCCGCTCCGGTTACCGCTCCTATCAGACTCAAGTTCAGCTGTTCGACAGCTATGTCTCCAACCATGGAGAAGAAGCAGCCAACCGATATAGTGCGCGACCTGGTGAAAGTGAACATCAGACCGGACTGGCTATGGATGTGACCAGTGAAAGTGCTAATTACCAGTTGTCCGAAGCTTTTGGCGATACCGAGGAGGGAATGTGGGTAGCTGAAAGAGCCCATGAATTTGGATTTGTCATACGTTACCCGAGAGGAAAGGAAGACGTGACTGGTTATCAGTTTGAACCTTGGCACCTAAGGTATTTTGGAGAAGAGCTGGCTCAGGAGATATATGAAAGCGGATTGACTTATGAAGAATACTTAATGGAAAGAGGTTTGGATATTGAAGCCGGTGAATAACAGAAATAAATCATGGAAATTACTTGGACTGATTATTACTCTGCTGCTCGTTTTGACTGCAGCGGTTGTCATTGGTATGGGCCTTGCCCAAGGAGATAATGACGCTTCTGATTCAACAGAAGAGGTAGCATCCGAGGGACAGAGCACAGGAGAAGATGAAGCACGGGAAACAGACGACAGCGCAGAAGAAGTAACAGAAGAGCCGGAAGAGACATTCACAGACATCCGAATCTCTGCTGTGGGAGATGTCATGGGCCATATGTCTCAAATAATCAGTGCGTATGATGCTGAATCCGACTCCTATGATTTTACCCCGGTCTTTGCTGATGTGAAACCCTATATAGAAGAAGCAGACCTAGCCATTGCAAACCTAGAAACCACTTTGGCAGGGTCAGCCCGTACCTATGCCGGCTATCCGGCCTTCAATACACCGGATGCTATTATAGACGCACTGGATTTTGCGGGCTTTGATACACTGATTACGACAAACAACCACAGCCTGGACACTGGTCCTGATGGTTTGAGACGCACCGTAGAAGTCATCGAAGACAGAGGACTGGAGCCGGTCGGCACATATGCAGAAGAACCGGCTTCCCGTGTGCACCTGAAAAATGTCGAAGGAATAGAGATTGCGGTACTGGCTTATACTGAGCATCTTAATGGTCTGGAAGCCAGTTATTCAGCTGAGCAGTTGGATGCCATGGTCAATGTCATTAGTGAAGAGCGTATTTTGGCAGATATTGCAGAGGCGAAAGAAGCTGAGCCGGATCTCATCCTCACCTATATGCATTGGGGTCAGGAATATACGAGAGAGCCTAACGACTTCCAGAATCAGTGGGCAGAGTTTCTGACTAAAGAAGGGGTCGATATTATTATTGGAAGTCATCCTCATGTGATTCATGAAACGACGCTTCTTGAAGTGGATGGGAACGAAACTGTTGTGGCTTATTCTCTTGGTAATTTTGTCTCTAATCAGCGCCGAGAAACGTTAGGTGCGGGTTATGAACCAACTGAAGACGGAGTCATACTGAACATCGACATTCAAAAAAATGATCAGACCGGTGAAACAAGTGTAACGCAAGTAGACTATACACCGACTTGGGTATACCGGAACCGGTACTCTGGTGATGCCAACTACACTTACCGCATCCTTCCTGTAGAATCTGCTCTTGAATCAGGGGAATTCAATGAAGATATCAATAATCGATTGAGACAGTCGCTAGAAGAAACGCGCTCACGAATGAATCTGGAAGATGATTAGCCTATCTGTGAGTGAAAAACTGCCTGAGAGAGTCCTTTGGGAACGACTCTCTCAGGCAGTTTTTTGTGCAGAAAAAGAATTGAGTGCTTGACAGATTACCGGCTGGAAGAGAACATCAAATCATCAAGTTAGCGAGTTCGATTTTGCAGGTATCCAACGGTTCCGGTAGAGGCCTTCCAATAAAATATCCTTGAAATAACTGATATCCTTTGGATTTGAGCCATTCAAAATCGTCAAAACACTCAACACCTTCTGCGAGTGTAACGGCCCCGTAAGTATCTGCGATTTCCAGAAATTTTAAGGCTACCTCCTGCTTGTCCAGACAGCTACTGACTCCTTGAACATACTGCATATCTAGTTTCATGTAAGGAGGCTCCAAATCTTCTACTATGGATAAGGTATTGGAGCCCGCTCCGACATCATCCAGGGCGTAATGAAAACCGTGACTGCGGTAATACTCCAAAATTGACTTGAGGTGATCCAAGTCAGCGATTTTTTCAGTCTCGACCACTTCAAAAACAAAACGGCTACTGTCTATTGATAGCTGGTTGGCGATATCAGAAGTTGTTTTTAGACAGTATTCAGGATTGTATATAGCTGTAGGAACGAAGTTGATGAAGGCTTTCAGCTGTTCAGGCAGACGGGTGATCTGCCTGACTGCATTCATGCGGCAGAGGCGGTCCAGTGCAAATAACCGGCCACGCGCTTTGGCTGCAGGAAACAACCGATCCGGGTAGATCATTGATCCATCCTGATCCTGGAAACGTGCCAACATCTCATAACCGTACAAAGTACCGTCCGGCATGATGATAGGCTGAAAATGCATTCTAATGTATTTCTCCTGAAGAATATGGTCTACCCAGGAAGACTCTATGTAATTGGCCAGTTCTTCAATAGGCTGCCAGCCATGCTCATGAATTTTGAAATAGGCGCCTGCCGTCTGGCTAGTCGCTGTCAAGAAGTCGGCTACGTCAGCGGCAGCCTCTTCAGTAGTCGCGAGTGTTTTGTTGTGATGCCTATGTGGGTAATCTTTCTGTGCAAAATGAATAAGAATTGGGGGGACAACCTCTTCAGGCAATTTCAAAGTAATGCGTTGCTTGGAAACTGTACAATTTGGACAAGTCATATCTTTACCTCCATTATTAATCTAGTCATATCTTAACATTAATTAGAGAGAGCTCAAAATCCGCGCAAATAAAAAAAAAGACTTCCCCGATGAATAATCATCAGGGAAGTCTAATAATTATAAAACTAAGTAGAGGAAGTTAAGTTCGTCTACCAGTGATCATGTTAAAGATAAAGACAACAAGTGCAACGACCAGTAAAATATGAACAAGTCCACCAGCAACTTCAAATACAAGACCGAGAATCCAGAACAAAATCAATAACCCAATTAATGTCCACAACATATTTATTCACTCCTTTTTATTTATAAGTTAAGTATAGCAGATTGATAGAGCATAAGACTAGTAATAAGCTCCAGTATTCAAATACTTACAGGAAATCACTTCAGTAGGGATATACTAGCTATAGTGTTAAAATTGATATAGAAAAAATTATTAGGTGGAGGAAAGTATCATGAGAATAGGATATCCATGTATTACTAGGGGGCTTGACGGCCAGCAGTATAAAACCTGCCGCAAACAGAATGCCACAGAGGAACGGTTGATTGAACTGATTGGGCATAACCTGAATGTGTTGGAGCAGATGATTGATTATAATCACGCTAAAGGGATTCGAATGTTCAGAATCAGTTCGGACATTATTCCTTTCGGCTCAGACCTTGAAGTAAATCATTTAAACTGGCCGAAAATATTTGCTGATACGTTCTCTCGAATCGCTAAAAAAATTCAGGCATATGCTCTCAGAGTATCGATGCATCCGGGTCAGTATACGGTACTGAATTCACCTAAACAGGATGTCATTAAACGGGCAGTGGAAGATCTCCGGTATCATTGTCTTTTCCTCGACAGTTTAGAAGTTGGACGCGAAGGCAAGCTTGTTTTGCACATAGGGGGTCTGTATGGAGACAAGGAAAAGGCAATGGAACGTTTCGTGGCCAACTACAAAGAACTTGACCAGACCATTAAAGATCGGCTGATTATTGAAAATGACGACCGGTTGTTCACTATTGCTGATGTCCTGTCTATCAGTGAAGAAACAGGAGCGCCAGTCGTTTATGACAACCTGCATCATAAGCTTAATGGAGAAAAGTTGAATGATTCAGACGCTTACTGGATAGAAAAAGCAATTCAGACCTGGTCTTCCTTGGACGGCCGTCCAAAGGTTCACTATGCCCAGCAGCAAAAAGGTGCCCGCTTGGGGGCACACTCTCTGACGATCGAGATTGAGCCTTTTTTGACGTATTTTAAAAAAATTAAAGACTTTGACATCGACATCATGCTGGAAGTTAAGGACAAGAACTTGTCTGCCATTAAATGTATACTAGCCACTTCAGACAAGCAGGAGACTAGTGAGCTGTATAAGGAATGGGACTGCTACAAGCACCTGATCCTAGAACGGTCACCTGAAATATATAGCCAAATCACAGAATTGCTCAATAACAAAGACCATTATCCGGTCAAACGCTTTTATTCTCTTATCGAAGAAGCAATTCAGCTGCCGCTGGATGCAGGCAATCTCATCGAGGGGCTGGAGTATGCTTGGGACTGTATCAGTCAGCAGGCGACGGCTAAGGAAAGAGAAACAACAAAGGCTTATAAGCAAAAGCTTGCTAAGGATACAAATGAGCTTTCTAAAGCCAAACGTTATTTGAAAAAACTGGCTGTGAAGTATGAGGCAGACAGCCTGCTGTCAAGCTATTATTTTGAATTATAAAAAAAGGAAGGGGAGAGACTTATGACGCTCAAGAAAAAATTCGGTATGATATACACCCTGTCATTTATTCTTATGCTGACCTTGAATTACCTTTCATCTACGGATGTGGGGGACATTGCAGACCAGGAACAGGCTATTATTCAGCCAGCCGGTTATGTGTTTTCGATTTGGGGGCTGATCTATCTTTTGCTTCTGATCTGGCTGATTCGTTTATTTGTATCCAGAAGCGGGGAGAAAATGCTCCGTAGGCTGCATTACTGGCCGCCTGCCAATTTTGTCCTCAACGGCCTGTGGATCGTTGCATTCACTCAGGAATGGTTCCTCATTTCCGTTATGATTATCGCTGCTTTACTGCTTACACTCATTGTGATTTACAAAAAAATTGACAAGGATCCTCTTCACTGGTTCAATCGGGCCCCTTTTTCTGTTTATTTTGCCTGGGGGACAGTTGCGACTATTGTGAATGTGTTCCGCTGGCTGCTGGATAGGGATGTGGAAGAGTTGATGGGACTGAATGAATACCAGTGGACACTCATACTTTTGGTGATTGCTACAGGTATTGCCATGTTTGTCTCCCTCGTTCATTTGGACTGGATTTATCCGCTGGTCTTTGTCTGGACGTATGTCGGAATTATCCTGGAGCATGAAAATCAGTTGTTTCTGCTCATGGTCATTTGTTCCATGGCCATTGTTTTTCAAGTTTTGTCCTCAACGATTGTCGCCTTTGTCCGCTTGAAACAGAAAGTTAGCAACAGGCACACTCCTGCTACCACCTGAGGTATCACAGATAAATAAAGATACAAAACCGACCGGGAAAAGATGCGGGCGGTTTTTTATTTGCTGTCGTTACTACAAAGAAACTAGTCTTAATAGCAGAGGAAAGAGTCTTTTCCTTACGTAATCTTTACATTAGCCGGAAGCTAAAATGAACAGCAGTCCTTAATTTACGGAAAAAAAATGGTATAATAGTCCAGGTGATCAAGGAAAGGAATGAACCAAAAATGAAAAAACTGATTGACCGGTTTCCGGGGACAGGCCTGGCTGTACTTATAGCAGGAGCAGCTATTTTGACTGAAGCTGCACTGCCGGGACATTACATAGGATCTGCAGTGCTGGCAATGTTTATAGGCATACTGATCCGGTCTGTTTACTATCCGCAGACCCTCTTAGATCCGGGGGTTCAGTTTACTTCTAAACGTATTTTGAAACTGGCTATCGTACTCTTGGGAGCCTCGCTGAATTTTTCCATTATTCTGGAAGTCGGCAGCCGCACACTGTTTGTACTGATTTTCACCTTGCTGACAGCTTTCGGCGGTGGCTATCTTTTAGGGAAAATATTTAACGTGAACTGGAAGTTGAGCAATATGATTGCTGCAGGTACAGCTATTTGTGGAGGATCGGCTATTGCGGCCATGGCGCCAGTAATCGAAGCAGAAGACGGGGATGTTTCCTATGCTATATCCTCTACGTTTGTCTTTGACATGCTGATGGTCATCCTGTATCCACTAGCCGGAAGACTGCTGCTTTTGAACGATACGTTTTTTGGTTACTGGACTGGAACATCAATCAATGACACTTCCAGTGTCGTGGCAGCTGGATTTGCTTTTTCCGAGACAGCCGGTGAAATTGCGACTATGGTCAAGCTGACGCGTACACTAGCGATCATTCCAACAGTTGTCATCTTCTCTCTGATTTACTTTAACCGAAAAATCACCAGTCCTGAACGCAGAAAAGATAAACTTTCACTGAGGGGACTGATTCCCTGGTTTATTGTATTCTTTGTTCTGATGGCTGCGATCAATACAATTGGACTGATGCCTTTAGGTTTGGCAGATGTCTTAAGACAAATCAGCCGCTTTTTGATGGTGGTGGCCCTGGCTGCGATTGGACTGAAAACGGATATTCGCCTGTTTGCACGAACCGGCTGGAAGCCATTTATTCACGCCATGCTTTTATCCAGTACTGTTGTAGCTGTTTCCTTTGCCGTCGTTTTTCTAATTATCGACTAATACAAAAATGCTGAAGGAGGAAAATTATGAGAAAGTGGTTCAAAGGCTTAGGATTTGTCTTTAGTCTGATCTTTCTAGTATGGCTGGTGCTGTTTCTTTTTCCATTGTCGTCAGAAAGTGAGCATGCTTTTTTAAAGGATAAAGACAGACCTCTGGTGATTGCACACAGAGGAGGGATGACTCACCGTCCGGAGAATACGCTAGAAGCTTTTCAGCATGCAGATGAGCTTGGAGTGGATATGCTGGAGTATGATGTGTTTATTACCGCAGATGGAGAGTTAGTCGTCATACATGACGATACAGTTGACCGAACGACTGATGGTACAGGACGGGTCAATGATCTGAAGCTGGAGGACATCCGTTCACTAGATGCTGGCTACCGCTTTGTAGATGAACAGGGCAATACTTCATACAGAGGAATAGGAGTAAGGGTACCGACAGTGGAGGAAGTATTTCAGACTTTTGGCCACAAAAGGCAGCTGATAGAGCTAAAAGCGACTAATGATCCTGAGCGCTATGAAGAAATGATTCAGGAAATGTGGCGCCTGATTGAAGCTTATGACATGCATGAATGTGTACTGATTGCCAGTTTCGATCATGACATCAATACACGATTTGATGAAGTGGCTGGAGGTCAGGTGGCGATAGGAGCTGGAGAGCAACAGGCCAGGCGTTTTGTCATTGCCCACAAAGCTTTTGCAAATCTGCTCTATCGACCAAGTGCGCAGGCTTATCAGCTCCCGATTGAACAGGACGGCTTTAATTTGATGGACTGGAAGTTGATACGTGGTGCTTCTAACCGGGGGCTGCACGTATACTACTGGACAATTAACGAGAAAGAGACCATGCGGGAGCTGATCGATTTGGGGGCCCATGGAATCATGACTGACAATATTGAAGGCCTGATGAACGTTATTAATGAATGACCAGACAAGAAAAGCACAGAGGAAAGGTTGAGAAGATGAAAGTAACATTGTATGAAACAAGTGATATTCACGGGTATCTGTATCCCACAGATTATCAGTCAAGAGAACAGGGGGCGGCTTTTGGGCTGTTCAAAATTGCCTCCTTGCTTGAGAGAGATAAAGCCAAAACAGGTGGGCACAGCTTAGTGATTGAAAATGGGGATCTAATCCAGGGGTCCCCCTTTACCCATTACATCGTCAAGGAAAAACAGAGTGCAGAGAGCGTTATGGAAGCTGTCAATGCTATAGATTATGATGCTGGCGTACTTGGGAATCATGAGTTCAATTACGGCATGGACTACCTTGAGTCCGCTGTGCAAGCGGCCGCTCACCCGATTCTGTGCGCCAATATTTTGAATGAGCAAGGTGAACCGGCGTTTGGTGAAGCTTACAAGATATTTGAAAAAGAGGGCATCAAAATTGCTGTTCTTGGCTTGACTACCCCTTATATTCCCAACTGGGAGCACCCGGAAAATTACGAGGGGCTTACATTCAAAACAGCTGTTGAAACAGCCCAATCGTATGTACCTGATTTAAAGGAGCAAGCAGATGTTGTTGTCATCAGCTACCACGGCGGCTTTGAGAAAGATCTTGAAACAGGTGAAGAAACTGAAATTCAGACCGGTGAAAATGAGGGCTATGCGCTACTTAAGGAAGTAGAAGGAATCGATGTACTGCTGACGGGACATCAGCATCGGGTGATTGCTCAGAAAGTGGGCAGTACAGCTGTAGTGATGCCTGGCGACAAAGGCAGGTATCTGGGAAAAGTTACGCTTGATTTTGAGCACATTGACGGCACATATCACTTGAAAGATAGTTATCCGGAGCTGCTCTCAGCTGCAGATGCGCCGGCAGATGAAAAATTAAAAGAGAGCCTCCAGAATATCAATGAAGAAGTGGAGCAATGGCTGGACCAGCCGATTGGACATGTAGCCGGCGATATGACCATCTTTGATGCAGAACAGGCACGCCGAAAAGAACACCCTTACGTTGAATTTGTTCACAGAGTCCAGATGCATTATGCTGAGTGCGATATTTCAGGCACTGCATTGTTCAACAATCAGGCCAAGGGATTTGAGAAGGTAGTGACCATGCGGGACGTGGTACTTAATTACATCTATCCTAACACTCTAGCTGTTTTAAAAGTTAGCGGCAGCGATCTTAAGGCAGCTCTTGAACGCTCTGCTACTTATTTTGACCTGGATCAGGATGGAGAGATTACCGTTAATCCGACCTTTCTTCATCCTAAGCCCCAGATGTACAATTACGATATGTATGAGGGCATAGATTATACCATCGACGTTTCTCGACCACAGGGACAGCGAATAACTGAGCTTTTGTACAAGGGCGAAAGCATTCAGCCCGAAGACAGTCTGGAAATTGTCATCAATCAATACCGGGCCGTTGGAGGAGGAGATTATAGCATGTTTGATGCCTCTAAGATCATCAGAGAGGTGACGATACCCATGAACGAACTGATGGGAGACTTTTTCAGTCAGTTTTCACCGATAGAAGCACAAGTGAATTATAATTTTAAAGTAACAGTCTAAGCACATGTAAAAAGCACGCTTCTTTTTCTCATAAGATGAAAAAGAGAAGCGTGCTTTTTAAGTTACAGCCTTTTAAAACATTTTCATGCTACATCTGATCCTGGTTGAACTGCCCCTTCAAGCTATCGGGTTCAACATGGACGTCAGTATGCATGACATCAAAGTGTTCATACAAAACTTTTTCGATGATTTCCGTCACATCATGCCCTTCCTGAACAGTCATATGACCATCAACCAAAATCGTTACATCTACATAAGTATTGGCTCCATACATGCGGGCTTTGATTGTCGCCACATCCCGAACATGTGGCACAGCCAGAATAGCTTTTTTGTAGTCTGACAGGTATTTATTCTTGAAGCCGTCAGACAGTGAAAAACTGCTTTCTCTGAAAACATCAATACCGTTCTTGATAATGATCACTGAAACCAGAACAGCCATGAGTCCATCCATCCACGCAAGGCCAAAGGAAGTAGCAAGGATGGCGACTGCGGTGGCTAGACTCGTCAGGCAGTCTGCCAGATTATGCTTGGCGACAGCTTTTAGTCCAGTACTGCTGGATTTTTGCGCTAGATAAAGATTGTAGCGGTAAAGCAAAAATAAAAGCAGGGCACTTATAAGCGAAACGACAGCCGCAAGCTGACTGGGAACCACCGTTTCTCCAGTCAGAATAGACTGGATGCTGCTCTGCAGAACCTGAAAGCCAACCAGCAGCATGATAAAGGAAGTAATGAGACTGGCAATAGGTTCCGCTTTCCAGTGACCATAGGGATGATTAGAATCGGCCGGGATCCTGGCGGTCTTCAGACCTATCAGAACAGTGATCGAGGCCATAACATCGGTCAAGTTATTAAAACCGTCCGCAGAGAGGGCGGATGAGTTGAGCAAAAAGCCTACAAATAGTTTTACAGCTGCCAGCAGAATATAGACAGTCGTGCTGGTAACTGCTCCCCATTCAGCAAGCTTGACCCGGTCGATTCGATCAGACATGTATATTTCCTCCGTTCGTTCTTAACTCTATTATCATATAAAATTTAAAGCCCTCAGGCAATGACTGGAAACAAACCTTCATACTATCCTTATTTTTTAGGCAAAAAGAAAAACAGAATCAGCTTGGATAAGAAAAGAAGCTTTATGCAATGTGCTGCTGTATTCGGTTTGTTAAAAGGCAGGCTAAACAAGGCGGGTGACCTCTAAACCTGTCCGGTTTAGGGAGCCCCCGCCTGTAAAGTGTTGCATATGACGCTTGAGAACCTTAATAGCGCTCACTTCCTTGCTTAATAGAGCTACCAGTTGTCTACCGGATTGCGTTCACCCTTGAAGTTATTTTTTTTCTGATGGCGGGCATGAAGAACGGCTTCGACTTCCTCTACACTTACACCAGCTTCATATAACAATACACCCATATGGTACAGGACATCTGCTGCTTCGCTTCTGATTTCATTCTTATCTGCATTCTTGGCGCCGATTACGAGCTCAAAGGCTTCTTCACCAAATTTTTTGGCAATCTTGTCCCTGCCTTCTTTAAGTAGATAGGAGGTGTAGGAGGAGTCATCAGTCGATTTCTGGCGGCTAGAGACAGTATGTTCAATATCTCTGAGCGTAAATGAGGGGGTCAGATTAAAGCAACTTTCGGTACCCTTATGGCAAGTCGGACCGGCTGGGTCCACCATGATTAAAAGCGCATCCTGATCACAGTCTAGGTGCATATCAATGACACGCTGTACATGACCACTGGATTCCCCTTTTTTCCATAATCTGTTTTTAGATCGGGAGAAAAACCAGACAACTTTCTCCTGTTTTGTCTTTTCAAAAGCTTCCTCATTCATATAGCCTAACATGCGGACTTCCTTGCTAGCATGATGCTGGAGAATTACAGGCAGCATACCTTTGGAAAAGTCCGGTTTAAGTGATTGGTCATCAGACATGTCTCACAGGCACTCCTTTCTTATCGCATAAATCCTTTACTGACTGAATTGTCACGTCTTCATCGTGAAAAATAGACGCAGCCAGTCCAGCCGATACATTAGTCTCTAAAAATAAAGAAACAAAGTCTTCCGCACTTCCAGCACCACCCGAAGCAATAACTGGAATAGAAACGAGGTCCTGTATTTTTGATAGCAGCACGTGATCAAAGCCTTGCTGCATGCCGTCATAGTCCATACTGGTCACGAGAAGTTCGCCTGCTCCACGGACTTCGACTTCTTTTACCCAGTCAAGCGTTCGAATATCTGTTTTCTGTTTGCCTCCATGCGTATAGCAGAACCAGTCCTGTTCTGCTTCTTCCCATTTGGCATCAATGGCAATACAAATGCACTGAGCACCAAATTTCTCACTGGTTTCATTAATTAAATCAGGATTTCTCAAAGCAGCTGAATTGAGGCTTACTTTATCCGCCCCCGCGTTCAGCACGTCAGAAATATCGCTGATTGCTTTAAGACCGCCTCCGATAGTCATGGGAATAAAGAGTTCTCTGGCCGTTTTTCTGATGACATCAAGCATCAGAGCATTACCGGTCTGAGTAGCTGAAATATCCAGAAAAACCAGTTCATCAGCTCCCAGAGCATTATAACGTTTGGCCAGTTCGACAGGGTCACCGATTTCTCTTAATCCTTTGAACTGAACTCCCTTGACGACGACGCCATCTTTGACATCCAGGCAGGGAATTATTCTTTTTTTTATCATTACTGGATCCCCTCCCAGAATTGGTCAGTATTGGCAGCTTTTCCAACAATTGCTGCCTTTACACCGGCCTTTTCAAGTTTTTCCATATCTTCAAGACTTCTAATTCCACCCGATGCAGTGACCGGGTGAGGAGTACTGTCAACCAGCTGCTGAGTCAGTTCAAAGTTGGGGCCTTCCATTTTTCCATCTTTAGAAATATCTGTATAAATAATTCCGCCCAGCTTTAGTGAGGCCGTTTCTCTGGCAACATCGAAAATGGTACGACCAGTGGATTCAGTCCAGCCGTTGACTGCTACTTGGTCTTTTTTAGCATCCAGACCCAGGTAGATTTTTCCAGGATACTTTTCACTTACAGCCTTTAGCCAATCCAGGTCCTGAAGCCCACGTGTGCCAACGATAACGTAAGCCGCACCGCTTTCAAGATAATGAGTGATTGTATCAGTAGAGCGGATACCTCCACCGATTTCAACCGGCCGGACGCTTGTCTGAATCAAATCCTTAATAAAAGCTTCCTCAGCAGGTTTCTGATGCAAAGCACCCATCAGGTCAACGATATGGATACGGGTGACTTGCTTGAATGTATTGTAAAATGCAATTGCTTCTTGTGGGGTGCGGGACATCACTTCTTTTGTGTCATAATCCCCTTCAGTCAACCGGACACTCTGATTATTGATGAGGTCGATTGCCGGCCATAATTCTATCATTGATTAAAACCGCCTTTTAATGCTTGATTAAGAATCTGCAGTCCTTTATCTCCACTTTTTTCCGGGTGGAACTGGATCCCTATAATGTTATCTTTTTGAACAATAGCGACAACCTTGTCTTCATACTCGGCAGTTGCCACAACATTTTCCTCTGTATGCACTTTGTAGGAGTGGATAAAATAAACATCTTCATCTAAAGAAGGTAAATCTGCATTCAGTTTGTTCCATCCCAGGTGCGGCACGGGTAGCTGGCAGGTCATTTTCTTGACGACGCCTGGTAGAAAATCCAGTCCCTTGACATCTCCTTCTTCACTTGATTCGAACAAGAGCTGCATGCCCAGACAAATGCCGATAAAGGGCTTGGTTTCTTTCAGCCGTATCAGTTCCGGCACGAGGTCCAGATCATCTAGTCGGGCCATGGCATCCTTAAAGTGTCCAACACCAGGCAAGATAATCTGATCAGCGGCCTCCAGTTCGTCAATGTTGTTGGTTACATTAACAGTATATCCCAAGTAGTTCAAAGCATTGGTCAGATTGGCAATATTTCCCAATCCATAATCTACGATGGCAATCATGATTCAATCACTCCTTTGGAAGAAGGTAGGCGATTGACATGGGAATCGGCACTGGCTTTTCTGAGAGCCTGAGCATAGGACTTGAACAGAGCTTCAATTTCGTGATGGGTGTTTCCGCCGCGAATCAGATCGACATGTGCAGTCAGTCGAGCATTGATTGTGAGTGCCTGGAAAAATTCCCGAACCAGCTGTACATCAAACGAGCCGACTTTTTCACTGGAGAAATCCGCTTCAAAGTGCAGAAAAGGACGTCCGCTGACATCAATCACTGTTCGGGACAAGGTCTCATCCATCGGAACGTAAGCAGTTCCGTAGCGTTCTATAGTGCTTTTGTCAGACATTAGTTCAGCAATAGCTTGGCCTAATAAAATACCGGCATCTTCTGTTGTATGGTGATCGTCAACGACCGTATCGCCCTTGATTTTCAGATCAATTGTATAATGTCCATGGAAGGCAAAAAGATCCAGCATATGGTTAAGGAAGCCCACACCAGTATCAATGTGTGACGCTTCAAGTCCTTTTTTTATACTCAGTTTAATTTGGGTTTCTTTTGTCTGTCGTTCTTTTTGAACCGTCATTGCATGGCTCTCCAATCTTTTATAATTTGTCTCAATTCATCCAACTGTTCGTCCTTGGCAATAGAGTAACGGACCGTCTTTCTCAGATCAGTAAGCTCTGCCTCGGGGTACATGCGGGGGCGAAAGCCGTTAGCTTGCACATGTTTCCCTAAATCAGCTGCTTTGTCCCCATAGGTGAAAACAAAGTTAGTGTGGCTGTCCAGAATGTCGATGACATCGCCAACTTCTTCTTTGAAAATACGCAGCAGCTTTTTGGAAAGATCTCGATTCATGTCGATAAACCGAGTCAACCGGTTTCCTTGATTAAGCAGGTAATTGGCCATGTTCAACGAAAAAGTATTCAGAGGATAAGGGTGGGCGATGGAGTTCAACCGCTCCATTGTAAGAGCTGTTGAAATAGCCACACCGACCCTTAGACCAGCTAGACCGTAGACTTTACTCAATGTCCTAAATCGGATGACGTGATCACCTTGAGGATAGGAGACTTGATCTTCTATAAATTCACCATAAGCTTCATCAATAATAAAGTAACCACCAGCTTCCTGCATCAGTTCAGCGGCCTTGTCAATAAAAGCCTGTGGATGCAGAGTCCCTAACGGGTTATTAGGCTGAGAAAAGATGAACACGGAAGGGCGCAACTCTTTTATGTGCTTGTATACTTCTTCATAATCAAAAGTCCAGTTTTTTTGGCAGCTGACTTTAACCAGTTTTCGGTCAAACTGTCGGGCGTATTCTTCATACATGACAAAGTCAGGGTCAAGAATTAGAATAGGGCCTTCACCCAGTACAATCATAGCTTTCTGAATCCATTCATCTGAACCATTGGCAAAAGCCAGAAGCTCAGGATCCAAATTGTTGTAAGCAGCATAGCTTTGCTGGAGATGTTCATACTCATTTTCTGCATACTCATTAAAGTGTGTGTCGATAGCAATCTGAGCAATTTCTGACTCAGTCAGTGCTCTATAGGGACTTTCATTTTTATCAATGCGTATCATGACAGATCCTCCATTCTGCAAGCCATAGAGTCGTGGTGAGCCTGCAGCTCTTCCTCCTTAGCCATCCGCATACCGCTTTTAGCCATGTTTAAAAAGCTGTTCTTTTCAAGTGCAATAACAGAGTTGGTCCGTAAAAAGTCGTTGACGGTCAGTCCGTTACTGAATCGCGATGTCCCACCGGTCGGCAGCACGTGACTTGGACCGGCTACGTAGTCACCGATAGCTTCCGGTGCATAGCTACCCACGAAAAGTGCTCCAGCAGTTGTGATTCGGTCAACATAGTTCTGGGCATCTTTTGTCTGGATGGACACATGTTCTCCAGCAATCAGATTGATGATCTCCATGTTTTCCTCAGTTGATTCAGTTAAAATACTATAGTGGTGATCAGACAAACTTTTACGAATGATGTCGGCACGTGGCTGATTTTTAAGTTCTTTTTGAACATGGGTGTAGATTTCCTCAAGCTTCTGTTTATCTGTACTCACTAAAAATGTACGGGCCTCGATATCGTGCTCAGCTTGAGCCAGTATATCAAAGGCTGCCCATCTGGCATCGGTTGTCTCGTCAACGGCAACCACAATCTCGCTAGGGCCGGCAATAGAGTCAATCCCTACATCACCATAAACGAGTTTTTTGGCGAGGGCTACATATTGATTACCAGGTCCAACAATTTTATCGACCTTAGGAATGCTCTCTGTACCATAAGCTAAAGCGGCAACAGCCTGAGCACCTCCAACCTGAAAAACCCGATCGACTCCGGCAATCGAACAGGCAGCCAGAATAGCAGGGTGAATGCCATCCGCTTGGGGAGGTGTCGTAACGATGATTTCACCTACACCGGCGACCTTGGCCAGAACAGCCGTCATCAAAACAGTAGACAACAAAGGTGCAGTTCCGCCGGGAACATAAATGCCAACGCGGCTCAGAGGATGCACCTTCTGAAAAAGCTCACCTTCAAGACCATCGGTCAGTTTAATCGACTGCTGATAGGCCTGGATATTGTCGTGAGCCGCTTGCATTGCAGCTTTCAGATCCTCATCAATAGAGGAGAGGGCTACATCAAACTGGGAAGACGGGATTTCTAGCTGATCGATTGTAACGTGGTCAAAGCGTTCGCTGTATGTCCTCAAGGCAGCATCTTGCTCTTGCTGAACGGTCTGAATAATGTCCATAACCGACTGGGTCTTGGTCCAGTCCACAGAATTGAGGTCTTTAAACTTGTCTTTAAATGATTGTGTTGTGTACATGTCAGGCTCCTTCTTTTTTAAAGGCATCAATAACTGCCTGTATTTCGCTGTTTTTTGAAAAGAATGCATGTTTGTTGGCAATCAGCCGGGCATTGATGTTATCGAGCTGAATTTGCTCTTCCAATCCGTTTTCCTTGAGTGTGGTACCGGTCTGAACGATATCCATAATGGCATCAGCCATGTCGATTGTCGCAGCCAGCTCCACTGACCCTTTAAGGTAAATGATTTTGACCGGCTGCATGATGGAATCAAAGTAATCCTGAGTATAGCGGACATACTTTGTTGCTACAACTGGATAGGTGTTTTTAGGTTCCTTAGCTGCCAGAGCAAAATGGCAATAGCCAAATGGCAGATCCATTAGATTATTGATATGCCGTTTCTGCTCGTAAAGCACGTCGCTGCCGGTGATACCCAAGTCAGCGACACCTTCTTCAACATAAACCGGCACATCTTCTCCCTTGACGAGCAGGAAGCGAACGGATTCGGTTTCTACAACCAGCTCCCGGGAAACAGACTTCAAAGCGTCGCTCCAGTGAGTCATCTGCTTGCTGTTTAAAAATGCGATAAAGTCTTTCAGTTGACGTCCTTTAGACAGTGCAATAGTTATCATTTAAGTTCCTCCACTAATAGCTTAGTAATTGTTCTCGCCCAGATTGATAGCCATGCCGAATGCCTTGGACGGGCTGGAATACTGCCCACCTGTAATAACGGGCTCGACGACATGGTCCGTATAGAACTGCAGAAAAATACCTTTGTAATAAGATTGAGCAGGCAATGAGAACAGGTCACTGTAGACGGTAGGAATGTTCTCTTTTTCCAGTTGAGCTGTCCAGTCAATAATGGCTTCCACGGGTTCTTTCAAGTCAGGGAAATGCGCTCGGGCATACTCAAGCTGGTCCAGTACGGGCTGGCTCATCAGCAGTACAACCGGATGAGACCCTCCCAGTTTGTCTTTTAGCTTATCGAGGTTGCGTTCTCTCAAAAGGTTCCTGATGTCCTGGTCTTCGAGTTCATCTTTTGACAACATTTTTTTTAACAGCGAGTAATGGCTGATAACAGCAACTGAAAGTTTCTGTTCAAGATTTTGCTTTATGAATGCCAGCAGATCTTTCATGGCTGCCTGCTGCCGAACGACATCTTGAGAAAAAATCTCCATACCGAACTGCATTCTTTCCTCATTGTAGGGATAAACCGGTCCAGAATAAGCGATTTTATCAGTCTGCAGTTTATATTTTTTACGGTAGCGCACAATGGCGTCTGTCCAGTCACTTCGCAAAGACAGCAGCATATCATTGGACTGCCAAGTATAGCGGTTGGTCATAGTCTTCAAGTCATCAGGAGACAGGCTGTCCCACTGAAACTCTTCCAGGATGGATAAATCCAGCAGATCGTAATTTAATTGATTGAAATGATGAAGAAACTCCCACTCTTTCTTTTTTTTCTTCAATATCTTTTGATTGTTCTGATCGAAATGCATTAGTCGTTTCCTCATTTCCATTTTTTTGTGAGTCTGATACAATAAAACTATCATACCAGTTTATTAAAAAATACTAACATATAATTAGTTGATCTGAAAAGTTTTTTTCTTGTTCAGGTCCCAAACAGGAGGAAAGTATGTTTTCTGACAATCATGTTCATACCCAATACTGTCCGCACGGGAGTCCAGAAGTCATGGAGATGTATGTACAGGCAGCTGTCAAGAAGGGCCTGACCAGACTGACCTTCACGGAGCATGCTCCACTGATGATCGACGACACGGTACCTGAGAAAGACAGTGCCATGTCGTTGGAGGATTTATCGGCTTACATCAAAGAGGGTGAAAAGCTGAAAAAACGTTACCAGCATGACATCGATATCCGTATCGGACTTGAAGTTGACTATATAGAAGGAAAAGAAAAAGAAACAGAAGCGTTTTTAAGGAAGTACAGTTCACTCGTACCCTACTCAATCCTGAGTGTTCATTTCATTTTGCTTCCAGACGGCACCTATTTTTGTATTGATTACAGCAAAGAGTCATTTATGGAAAAAATAGACCAGGTTGGATTTGACACGCTTACTCAGACTTATGAGCGGACGCTTCATAAAGCGTTGTCCTTGCCTTTTGGAGACGTGACCCCTAAAACGCTGGGGCATTTAAACTTAATTCAGAAGTTTGACAAAGCGCATGGGAGAAAAGTGTTACTGGACTGGACAGCGCTTTTGGATAAGGTCAGTGAAAACCATTACCGACTTGATTATAATTTTGCCGGCCTGGATAAGCCTTTATACGGGCAAACATATCCTTCGGCTCAACTGGTCAGCCAGGCCCTTGATCAAGGAATTGAACTGTCCCACGGGTCAGATGCACATCATCCAGATGAAATCGGACGTTACTTTGAAAGGAGTGTGGAAAATGGATAAACTGTCTTTTGAAGTATTGGAGCACCTCACGGTCCTGTCGGTCTCACCAAAGGGGTGGCAAAAAGAGCTTAATCTGGTCAGCTGGAATGATCGGCCGGCCAAGTTTGATATCAGAGACTGGAGTCCGGATCACAGTAAGATGAGCAAGGGGCTTACCTTTAGCAACGAGGAGATGGCAGCGCTGAAAAAACAGCTGCTGGAACTTGATTTTTAAACAATAAAACCGAAAATTCTAAAACAGAGGAGAGAAAAGCATGGAAAAAGTACGCTTAAACAATGGATCTTCCTTGCCTTATTTAGGGACAGGTACAAATACTTACGGCAAAGAAAACAATGAATATCAAGGCGATTTGAATGGTGATTTCTCAGCTCTGAAGTCAGCGATTGATCTTGGCTACCGTCTGATTGATACGGCTATTTCATATAGAAATGAAGCGGGAGTAGGGGAGACAGTTAGCAAAAGTGGGATTGACAGGTCAGCCTTTTACCTGACAACAAAAATACCTGCAGACAATCAGTATATTAAAGACAAAGACACTGTTAGACATACGCTTGAACAGAGCCTGAAAAACCTGCAGACAGACTATATCGATTTGTATCTGATTCATAAG
Source organism: Alkalibacterium sp. AK22 (assembly GCF_000585255.1). Classification (GTDB taxonomy): domain Bacteria; phylum Bacillota; class Bacilli; order Lactobacillales; family Carnobacteriaceae_A; genus Alkalibacterium. The sequence goes on along the minus strand of NZ_JANL01000036.1, from coordinate 11,769 downwards.
CCAATCGAAGATGAAGATAAACTTAAGCTGACATGGGAAGTATTGGAAGAATATGTCGGTAAGGGTAAAATCAAGTCCATAGGAGTGTCGAACTTTTCCATCGAAGATCTAAAAAAGCTTGATCAGTACGCCACAATCAAGCCGGCAGTCAATCAGATTGAATCAAATCCGACTAAATGGAACAATGAATGGATCAAGTACATGTTTGCAGAAAATATTCGCCCGCAAGCCTGGGGTCCGATGAAAACAACAGATGCGCACAGACAAGTGCTGGCAGACATCGGTGAAAAATACGGAAAAACTTGGGCGCACGTTCTGCTGCGTTACCAGACACAACGGGGAGTTATTGTTATTCCCAAATCCCATAGCCGAAACAATCAGGAAGCAAACCTCAGTAGCCTTGATTTCACCTTGTCAGATGAAGATATTGAAAAAATTGATCAGCTGTAAAGGATGTTCAGTTATCAAGTGGCCACAAACCAACGACAGAGAGCACAAATCCTATAAGTATACCGTCATACCAGCATCAAGCGGGTATGACGGTATTTGCTTAGCAGATAGGCTGCCAGATTCTTTGTCTAAGGCAAGAACAAGCAGCTGTCATCGCAAAGCTGCTTTGGCTAGCTCGTCAGCACGCTCATTGTAGTCAATGCCGGAGTGAGCCTTGACCTTGACGAAATGAACATCGATTTGAGAGGCATAGCGCTCAAAATGTCTGACATAGTCTTGAGAGACTGTTTTATTTGCACGCCACTTTCTGGTAGCCCACATTTCTATACCAAGGTAGTCGTAGTGTATGATTACTGAGCGGTAACCATGAGCTATAGCCCATTTGATGGCATTGAGCGAGCCAAAGCATTCACCCGCAATTTGGAAACTTTCAGCATATTTCGGGTCATCGTCTGCATTGGACAATTCAGCTACAACGGTGCCCCTTTTGATCATGACAGCACCGTAGCTGTAGCGGGCCGTTTGTTTGTCAAAGGAACCGTCGACGTAAGCAATCACGGTATCGTCCGTTTCTTGTGGTGCAGCTTGCTCATCGTTACTGATATAGGCTTCAGCCTCGTTTCGATTTGTAAACGATTTAAATTCAGCATTGGAATAACCTGAGATGACTTTCTGAGTAGACGCCCAGTCTGTAAATATACCAATCTGACGCCCTTTTTTTACTGCATAATACTTTTTAGACATATATACTCCTTCTATTCTATTTATTATCTTTCATACTCTAGAAGACCAGGGGCTATTTGTCAACAGGACCGCCCAAAGGCTTTGGTGGGATTGGATGATAAAAAGGCAGCAGCTGCCACTGTCTATTCAACTACTGTGTTTTTGAGGCTTAAATAAGCAGGAGTCAGGTTGAAAGCCGGATTCTTTTTTTAAAGTACAGTGACTGAAGCAAAGTAAGCTATCGCCCAGACAAGTAAAGAGTGAAAAGAGAACAGACAACAGCTAGCTGGTAGTAATGATAGCGATAAAGGCCGCATGCTAGCAAACTGAACCCATACTGATCATCAGTATAAGGTGCACATACGGGCTCAATATCTTCCACTGATCTATGATACTCAAGGCTGTGACTGCTTAAGATGCAGGGGCAGAAAAGCCGAACAGTCCCCAAAATATCAATACTGATAGACCTGAGAAAGTAAGGAAGGATATATTCTAGGCGACTGCTTCATCTAAAAGCTCCTTTAAGACAATCCGTTGACAGTCAACCTGTTACAATCTTGTGAGAGGATAAACTTATGTCTTCGGCTTGTCCGCTAGTGACAAAAGGGATGAAAACAGGTAGTCTTATAGGGGAGCAAAGGAGTGATTATTGTGAGTAAAAAATGGCTAATGTACTTATTTAAAAGGCGGGTTCTGCTCGCTTTATTTATTATCGTTCAGTTTACAATTTTTGGCTTCATCATCAATCAGTCGCTTGCCTATTCAATCTTCTGGGAAACTCTGTTTACCCTCCTATCGATTGGGGTCGCCCTGCATGTGGTGTGGAAAAAAGGCAAGGAAGCGTACAAAATCACTTGGATTCTTCAAGTACTTATTTTTCCTGTATACGGCACACTGTTCTATTTGATGTTCAACCGACAAACACGGACAAATAAACTGCAGCACAGACTGGAAGACATTTACAGGTTACATAAACCTTTTTCTCAGCCGGATGAGGCTGCATTAACGTCAGCAAAAAGTGATTTCCCTAACCACGGAAGACTTATGCACTACCTGGAACATACAGGAGGATTTCCGTTGTATGGTCAAACTGAGGCTGAGTTTTATCCAATCGGAGAGGACTTTTTTGAGGGTATGAAGAAGGCACTTAAAGAAGCAGAGCACTATATTTTCTTTGAGTTCTTTATTGTTGCAGAAGGCATTATGTGGCAGGAAATACTTGACCTGCTTAAAGAAAAAGCCCAGGCTGGGGTAGACGTCAGAGTGATGTACGATGATATTGGGAGTTTTGTGACCTTACCCAAAAATACAGCAGAAGATATGAGAGCCAGCGGGATCCAATGCCGGATCTATAATCCCTTTCATCCGATATTGACGTCGTCTCAAAACAATAGAGATCACCGTAAAATTTTGTCTGTAGATGGTAAGGTAGCTTTTACTGGAGGAGTTAATATTGCTGATGAATACATCAATGCAGTAAAGCGTTTCGGGCATTGGAAAGATAATGGAATCAAACTGGTGGGAAGAGGAGCCTGGGGGCTTACACTGATCTTTCTGCAGCTCTGGCAGACAATGGATGAAAGCAGCTGCGAGAAAGAAATGCAAAAGCTGATGCCGTTTTTCGAAGAAGAGAAAAGAATCAAAGGCACGTCTGCTGCGTATATCCAGCCTTTTTCAGACAGCCCGACTGACCAGATTAATTACGGAGAACATGTATTTATCAAGCTGATTCATGCGGCAAAAGAATCGGTTTACATTTACACCCCGTATCTGATACTGGATGAAAATCTTGAAACAGCTCTTATTCTAGCTGCTCAGAGTGGGATTGATGTTAGAATTATTACTCCAAAGAAATGGGATAAGTATTTAGTGCATCTAACTACACGGTCTTACTATGAGGAGCTGGTTGATGCAGGTATCAAAATTTACGAATACAGTCCTGGCTTCATGCATGCCAAGACCGTACTGGTTGACGATGAAGTAGCACTTGTCGGCACAATCAACTTTGACTACCGAAGCCTCTATCTGCACTTTGAAAATGCAGTCCTTATTTATGGGGGGACAATCATGTCAGACATAAAAAAAGATATGACGAAGACATTTGCAGTGAGCGAACGAATCACAGCACAAAAACTGAATCACTCAAAAGGAGTTCGTTTCGTCAAAAGTGTGCTGAGAATCTTTGCTCCACTGATGTAAAGGAGTGGAAAAGAAAAGATGGATCAATTGAAAATAGGCAAAGCCAGCATTACTTGGCTAGATGGAGGCAAGACGAGAATGGATGGGGGGGCCATGTTTGGGCCAGTGCCTAAGAAGTTGTGGAGTAGACGCTATCCAGCAAATGCAGACAATCAGATCGAGCTGCCTACAGACCCGATGCTGCTGGAAATAAACGGTAAACATTACTTGCTGGATGCTGGTATCGGACGAGGAAGACTCAGCAATAAGCAGAAAAAGATATTTGGCGCCACCGAAGAGTCTCGAATAGAAGAAGATTTAAAGAAGTTGAATCTGAAACCTTCTGATATAGATGGGATTTTAATGACTCATCTGCACTTTGACCATGTGACAGGGCTGGTCAAGCGGTGTGGAGACAAGCTGCTGTCGTTATTTCCCAAAGCTGCCATATTTATAGAGCGAAGAGAATGGGAAGCTGTCCGCTTTCCGAGCAAGCGTACTCAAGGGACATACTGGGCAGACAACTGGCAGCCTATTGAAGCACAAGTTAGAATCTTTGACGATACAATTGAAGTTGAAGAAGGAATCCAGATGGGGCATACAGGGGGTCACAGCCCCGGGCACTGCTTTGTCAAAATTACTCAAGGTTTTGAGACAGCTGTTTATTTATCTGATGTCTTTCCAACGCATGCACACCTCAATCCTCTTTGGGTAACAGCTTTTGACGATTATCCTCTTGAATCAATTGAAGCAAAGGAAAAGTGGATCACTGAAGGGATTGAACAGGACTGGACCTTTCTTTATTATCACGATGCCTATTACAGAGCGGCAAAGTACAGTAAGGAAACCAGAGAAATGACCTGGCACCTGAAATGCACCAAACCGTCGAATCTTCCGATTGAGTTGAATGATTAAAACCTCAGTCAGGGTAATAGTGCAATTCTTGGTGGTATGATACTATTGAAGTGGGTGAAGTATAATGGACAAAATTACAATCTACCATACAAACGATCTGCATGCACAGCTCACTTACTGGCCAAGAATAGCCGCTTACCTGACTGGCCAGAAACAACAGCATCAAAGCAGTGGAGAAACGGTGTTTATTTTTGACTGTGGCGATGCAACGGACCGGATTCATCCACTAGTTGAAGCGACAAACGGTAAGGCTGTCGCCTCTCTTCTGCAGCAAGGCAGTTATGATGCTGTGACTATCGGAAATAACGAAGGAATCGGAAACACCAAAGAGCAGCTGAATGATCTCTTCACCACAGCCGACTATAGCGTTGTCGTATCTAATATTGTCGATAAGGATACCGGGCAGCGTCCATCTTGGGCGGAACAGATCAAAATCTTGAAAACGCAAGACAAACGAAGTTTAGCATTGATTGGCTGCACTATTCCCCTGCCAATGAGCTATGACTCACTAGGTTGGGACATAGAGGATCCTCTGGAGACTATCGGTCACCTCATTGAAGCCTACCATGAAAAAGTTGATGGCTTTATTCTACTGAGTCATTTGGGACTGGACACTGACCGCAAGATTGCAGCCTTGTACCCGGAGATACTGGTGATCATGGGCGGACATACGCACCATTTGCTGCCAGAAGGAGAAACCGTAGCCAACACCCTCATTGCGGGAGCTGGAAAGTTCGGCAGTCACATAGGCAAGATAACCTTTTCTCTTGATGGGAATCAAAGCTTCAATGCCCGTGCCCAAGTTATCGACGTCAAAAATGAGTTGCAGCCGGTCCATGATGAAGCAGAAAAAGAAGAGCAGCGCATACAAGCAGGTTTGAAGCTGCTCTCTCAAAAGACATATGGGCGTCTGGCGTCTCCTTTAATGAATGAATGGACTAAAGAGCCTAATCTCATTTCCATTACGCTTGAAGCCATGAGAATAAGAAAATCTGATAGCCTGGCTGCAATCAATTCAGGTCTGTTTCTTCAGTCGCTTCCTGAAGGCGTACTGAACCATAAAGAGCTGCACAAGTCGCTTCCGCATCCCATGCGGCTGGTAGAAATTACCCTCAGTGGATCAGACCTTCTGCTGATGCTGGAGCAAATGGACAAGCAGAAAGACCGGTTGCGGCATCTAAAAGCCAGAGGCTACGGATTCAGAGGCAAGGTATTCGGACAAATTTTTTTTAGTGGAATAGAAAAACAGGCTGCGGGATGGACAGCAAATCAGAAAATAGTCCAGAAAGAACAGGTCTATCATTTAATTACCGTAGATTATTTTTTGTTTGTGCCTTATTTCCCCGTTCTCCAGAAACAGAGTAAGGTGAGACTAATCAGCTCGGACTTTCTAAGAGACATTGTTGGGGGATACGTCAGCAAATATTATGCAAGATCAACGTAGGAAAGGATAATCACAGTGCCTCAGAAAAAAGAAGAAAAAACAAGCAAGCCTCAAATAAAGAATGAAATCGAAACATTAGTTGAGAAAGAAAAAATAGTTAAGAGGCTGGATGCCAGTACGCTAGAGATAAATGCCGACAAGTATCGGATCAATACAGACTACCGCAATGCCTTGGATCTGGAACTGCTTGAAGAGCGATACAGTGATTTGCTTGAAAAGTATGACTTTATTGTAGGAGATATGTCATACGGCAAACTGAGACTTCGCGGGTTCTATCAGAACAGCAACAGTAAAGCACCCATCGATATGAAAATTGCTCATCTGGAAGATTATCTGACTGAGTATTGCAGCTTTGGCTGCGCTTATTTTGTTCTGGAAAGTCTTGAGACGAAGAACAAAAACCGGACTTATCCAGACTCTGATGTCAATTATGAGAAAACTACCCGTAAACCTCAGCAAAAAAAGCAGGACAAAGGTCGGAGACGACCGTCTAAAAGAAAAGGCAATACTACTGGCAGACAGCGTTCCAGTGAAGAGAGACAAGCCAAGCCTAAGCAAGGGAAAAAGGCTGGAAGTAGCCAGTCCCGCAAAAAGGAAAGCCGAAATAAAAGTACTTCAGATAGCAAGACTAGAGGAAAAGAAACGAAGTCCTTCACGAAAAAGAGCCGGTCTGGTTCGAGAAATCAGACGGAAAGTACCGAAAAGGTAAAAGAAGTAAAAAATGAGCAGGGAAATACCCGTTTTCAAATCAGAAAAAAAAGCGGATATCAGAAAGGAGAAAAGGATGGCAGATAAAAGTTACAAGGGCTATCTAATAGACCTTGACGGAACGATGTACAAAGGTAAGGAAAAAATCGAAGCAGCCCCAGGATTTATTAAGCAGCTCAAAGATAAAAACATACCTTACCTTTTTCTGACAAACAACTCGACAAGCAGTCCTGACCAGGTTGCAACTAAACTGTCTAATCAGTTTGGTATACAGGCAGAAGCCGATGAGGTGTATACCAGTTCATTAGCTGCAGCGGAATATATCCGCAGAAAGCCAGGGAATCGCGTCTATGTAGTCGGAGAAAAGGGGCTGGTTGAAGCCCTCGAAAGTGTAGGCTGTGAACTGGTCGAAGACCAGATCGATCATGTGGTGGTCGGACTGGATACAAAGCTAACCTATGACAAGTGTGAGAAGGCCAGTTTGGCGATTCAGCAGGGAGCGAGCTTTGTAGCAACCAATAAGGATACCAATCTGCCGAATGAAAAAGGACTGGTTCCGGGTGCCGGCTCACTTGTCGCACTCATAGAGACAGCCACAAGAGTCAAGCCGACTTTTGTAGGAAAGCCAGAGAGTTTCATTATGGAAGCAGCCCTGGAGAGAATGGGTCTGGAGAAAAGCGAGGTTATCATGGTGGGTGATAACTACGAGACAGATATTCTTGCCGGTATCAATAACGGCATAGATGCACTGCTTGTTCTAACCGGTTTCACTGCAAGAAAAGATCTGAATAAGTATTCGACTCAACCGACACACATTATAGAATCGCTGGAGGAATGGGATGCCTAGGCCTTATGCACTCAAGCGAGCGGCTGGAGTAACGAGTCTGCTGTTACTGATTATTACTTCAAGTATCGCCTTTGTCATACTCTTTACGCCACTCTATCATTTTACTGTATGGTTCCATGATCTTCCGCTGAGGCTAGGGATGTCGGCTGAGACTATATTGGAAAACTATTATGTGCTGATTCGCTACTTGCACTTTCCCTGGATAACCGAGTTGAACCTTCCGGACTTTCCAAGCTCTGAGAGCGGCTTGTTTCATTTTTATGAAGTCAAAATTTTGTTCTATATCAATTATGGGTTCCTGCTGCTCTCTGCAATAGGAAGTGTGATTTATCTCAAGTACATTAAGCGTAATCAATTAAAGTGGACGCTGCGGACGCCTTTTTTTCTGGCCAGTCTGGTTCCACCGGCGCTGCTATTTTTTCTGGCAGTCAACTTTGACCGGATGTTTGTTATTTTCCACGAACTGTTTTTCAATAACGATGCCTGGCTGTTTAATCCGGCGACAGATCCAATCATTCTGGCTTTACCACAGGAATTTTTTATGTACTGTTTCATCCTGTTTTTTCTGTTGGTTGAAGGAGCCTTCCTGTTTTTCTACAAATACAGTAAAATATAGGCTTTTAATTTAATAAAGACCGTTTAAGCTTTGTCTAATGCTCAAAATATTGAGGCAAAATAGACAGACTTAAACGGTCTTTTTTGTAATCAGTAAAAGTAAAGGGCTGATTTATTTCATTACATCAGAAATTTCAGGGTTGTCGTGAGCCAGGCGGCTGGCAGCCGCCGCTGCGATAGCTCCGACGATATCATCCAGAAAGGTGTGCGTCTCGTCAGTATTTTTATGGTCATCCAGCCGGTCAATCACTTTTGGCTTCGTTTTATCGAGAAAACCATAGTTAGTAAAGCCAATGGAGCCATAAACGTTTACGATGGACAGGGCAAGGATTTCGTCAATGCCGTACAGCCCTTCATCTTCCTTGATGATCTCCTGCAGGGGGCTAGATAGCTTACCTTCCTCGCAGAGGACATCCAGTTCGATACCGGTGAGGATAGCATTTTGAACTTCGCGTTTTCGGATAACAGCCTGAACGTTTTCAAGACACAGATCCATAGTTAGTTCGTTGAGGTAAGGTTTTTGAAGGTCATAGACGAGCTCGGCGATTTCACCGAGACTGACGCCTCTTTTTTCCAATTTTTCCAGTGCAGTCCTGTGCAGTTCTGATCCTGATCTTACCATAGTGATTCCTCCTTTTATACTTGTCAATCTTCAAATGAGAGCTTAGTGCTCTGAATCGGTTGAGCATGCTCTTTTGGATATATTGAGTGGATAGCGTGGTTGACTGCTGTAGGAGCTTCGCCAAAGCCTGTAGCTATCAGTTTGATTTTACCGTCAAACGTTGTGCTGTCACCGGCGGCATATATTCCTTTTATGGACGTTTCCATTCTGGAGTCCACAATAATATCCGTTTTTTCTAGCTGGAGATTCCAGTCTTTGATTGGACCAATCGAAGAGACAAAACCATAGTTGACAATAAAGTAGTCTAGGTCCAGTTCTATCGTGTCCTCTCCCCGACTTTTTTTGAATTCCACAGATGTCAGATTCTCTTCGCCGATAAGCCGGTGAGGGACGAAAGGAGTCAGAATCTCCACGCTGGAAGACTTGATCATTTCCAATGACCCTTCATGGGCACGAAAACGTTCTCTGCGATGAATTAACGTGACCTTTTTTGCGATAGGTTCAAGTGTCAGCGCCCAGTCAACGGCAGTATCGCCCCCACCGCAGATCACTACCGACTTATTGCGGTATTGCTCCAAATTTTTAACGATATAATGCAGGTTGGTCTTTTCGTACTGCTCAGCTGAATCAAGAGTGAGTTTTCGTGGCTGGAAGGAACCTTGTCCAGTTGTTAAAATGATTGTTTTTGAGAAATGGGCGCCTTTCGTTGTCTCGATTTGAAACAGCTGATCGTCCAGTTTTTCAATACCAAGCACTTCTTCTTCCAGACACAACGTTTGATCAAAGTGTTGCATCTGAGCTGTAAGCTGATGAATAAGCTCCTTGCCGGTGACCCCGGCATAGCCTCCTACATCATAAATCGTTTTTTCTGGGTAGAGCAAGGATACCTGTCCACCCAGAACCGGTAGAGAGTCGATGATCTTAGTCTGCGCATTACGCATACCAGCGTAAAAAGCGGCAAACATACCGACGGGGCCTCCACCAATGATTGTGATGTCATATATTTTTTCATTAAGACTCAAGTCGAACCCTCCAGTTGTTATCCTGCATCAGTAAAGCAGACCAATCACCAAGGCGATAATGATTCCGGATAGAATTCCAAAAAACACTTCAATCGGCTTGTGGCCTAGGTATTCTCTTGACTGACGTTCTTCTTCCATTTTTTTGATATCCTCTTGCGTATAATGAGTAAACGTTTTGCGCAGCTCTTCAAAATCTGCCAGCAGTTCATTAATCAGAATACCATGTTCTCCACTTTGCCTTCTAACGCCCATGGAATCAAACATGACGATCACACCAAAAGTAGAAGCGATGGCGACATAAGGGGACTGGATACCATATTCGGCAATCAAACTGGTAATCAGAGCAGTCACGCCTGCCGAATGTGAACTAGGCATTCCTCCAGTCGAAGTAGCCAAAGCTACGGAAGACGGCCGCTTCAATAAGAGTGCCACGGGGACCTTGATAATCTGTGAAATGATTATCGCAGAAAAAGCGGCAAACAGCGGATAATTGTCAAATAGTATCATATCAAACGTCCTTTATAATAATGTACAAACTATTCCTAATAATAACATGAATAAAGCGAAATATTGATAAAAAAGTTTGGCAATTAGAAAATTATTGGAATATTGGCAAAACTAGGGTACACTTGACTTATCTATGTACTTTAGGAGGAAAATAAATGAGTGAATTCAAACAACTGCATTTAAGCGACTGTGAAGGTCCAAAGGCTGTAATCAAGACAACGATGGGTGAGCTAACAATCCAACTGTTTCCTGAAGAGGCTCCCAAGACAGTGGAGAACTTTGTTGGGCTTGCTGAAAAAGGCTACTATAATGGTGTGATTTTCCACCGGGTCATTCCTAACTTCATGATTCAGGGAGGAGATCCAACAGGAAGTGGTATGGGCGGAGAAAGCTTTTTTGGAGGTTCCTTTGAGGATGAATTTAGTCCGAACCTTTTTAACTTAAACGGGGCTTTGTCCATGGCGAATGCTGGTCCAAATACGAACGGCAGCCAGTTCTTTATCGTCACCATGAATGAACTGCCTGGGCAGATGGTCTCTCAATTAGAGTCAGCCGGCTTCCCGGATGAAATTGTCACTGCCTACAAAGAAAAAGGTGGGACACCATGGCTTGACCAGAAACACACAGTGTTTGGTCATTTGATTGATGGCATGGACGTTGCTGAAGCAATCCAGAATGTGGAGCGTAATGCGATGGACAAGCCTCATACGGATGTCACAATTGAAAGTGTGACTATTTCTAAATAATCCCTGTTTATCAGGATAAATAGGAGGACAAGCATGTTAGGAGCAATTGAAGCCGGCGGGACAAAGTTTGTGCTGGCAGTCAGTGATGACCAGTTGAATATAGTCGAGAGAGTGTCTGTACCCACAACTACGCCGGATGAAACGTTTGAAAAGGTTTTTGAGTTTTTCGACCGGTTTGAAGTGAACGCTATCGGTATTGGTTCGTTTGGACCAATCGATGTGAATCAAGATTCCAGCACTTACGGCTATATTACGTCAACCCCCAAGACAGCTTGGGAGCATACCGATTTTATTGGCAAGATGAAAGACAGATATGCTGTGCCGATAGGCTGGACAACGGATGTTAATGCAGCTGCCTTGGGAGAACTAACGAAAGGCTCTGCGGTTGGGAAAAAATCCTGCCTTTATCTGACTGTCGGAACCGGAGTGGGCGGTGGAGCCGTCATCAATGGAGAACCGCTTGAGGGATTCGGCCATCCTGAAATGGGTCATATCCTTGTGAGAAGACACCCTGAAGATGCTTACGAGGGGAATTGCCCTTACCACAAAGACTGTCTGGAAGGACTGGCAGCCGGACCGGCAATTGAGAAGCGTTATGGGAAAAAAGCCCAGGAGCTTGCAGAAGACAAAAAAGTATGGGAAATCGAGGCGTACTACCTGGCTCAAGCCCTACTCAGCTATACGCTGATACTCAGCCCGGAAAGAATCATCCTGGGCGGAGGAGTCATGAAACAGAAGCAGCTGTTTCCGCTGATCAGGCAAGAGTTTGCACGTCTACTGAATGATTACGTTCAAACTCCCGACCTGAACGAGTATATTATTCCACCAGGACTGGAAGATGATGCCGGCATTACCGGCTGTCTGATTCTGGCACAAAAAGCAGTATAAAAAAGACCCCGACTGACAAGTGCCAAAGATTGGCTTGATATGCTCCCCTTATAGTAGACAGAGAAATAATAAAAATTCTCTGACACTATAAAGGGAGTTTTTGC
>NZ_JANL01000035.1 GCF_000585255.1 Alkalibacterium sp. AK22 | reverse complement strand
TATCAGAATGGGGTTCTTTTTTCATCACTTAACAGGTGAAAACAAAAAAAGTTTATTTAGACTGCCGTTAGGCAGTTTCAAACGCTTTAAAGAAAAAGTATGAATTATTCAGGATATTATAAACGGTTATAATCCAAGTAGCCGGCCGGTATTGGAAAGCATGCGTGTGACAGCATAAAAAGCTACCGGTCAGGACAGGAAGGAATGAAGATAGTGAATAACAAAGTAAACATCGTGATGAGAACCCTGCTGTTTCTTTATTTGCCGCTGGTTTTGCTGGTTGGCTTAGTGGTCATCGGCTTTTTAGGAATGGAGATCCAGTATGGCTGGGGGCTGCTGGTTTTATACGGCATTGTGTTGTCCAGCTGGACAAGCAGTCGCTTTGAACATCACATTGCCCATATCCAGCTGACAGAAGCGAAACCAATCCAAACAGTAGTGGATTCAGCGGCGTATCACATTACCGAAACACTCAGTACGGGCTACCGGGTCAAGTCCGCAAGAAATTGGCTGTTTGGGTGGGTAAGCGAAGGAGAGGTTACACTTACGGAAGAAGAAAACTGGATTCGAATTGAAGGCCCTTCGTTGTTTGTTGTTGATTTAAGGAAGATTCTCCTTGATGAACAGGAAGAACGCAAGTATAAAGCAGCTGCTTATGTTCAGCATGCCTTGACGGCCCTACTTTTGCTGGCTCCTTTAGTCTTTGTTGGTGGCTTGTATCGAGAAGGGCAAGTCTGGCTGCACAATGTAAAGGCTGAAGGGTCAGGCCATGCCGGGGAGAGCGGCCAGGAATCAGGAAGCCACACTGTCCAAAACAGTGGCTACGCAGTCACAGACGGACAGACACTGTTTCTGCTTGACCGGCCGCTGGATATCGTCGGGGTCGATTTAGAAACGGGTCAAAGAGACTTAATCATTCGTCTGGAGGAAAACACTGGCTTTCTGACCGGCCTGAGTCTGTTTGATGAGTGGCTGTATTTCAGCAGTGAACAAGGGGTCAGCCGGGTAAGGACAGACGGCAGTGGGCTGGAAGAAGTGCACAGTCTGGGATGGTCTGAGGAACTTCAAATTATGGACAACGGGCTTTATTTCGTTAATGCAGGTGACGATTACAGGGTATACCGCATGGATCTTGCCAGTCTGAAACTGGAGCGTTTTCCAGAGGTTAGAGGCCGGGAACTGACGGTTTACGCTGACGGCATGCTGATCAGTCAGGGAGAGTTTGAGAACGGCAATATTCAGCGTCTAGATCCCGACGGCCGCAACCGTCAGATCATAGCTGAAGGAGGCTTCCATGCCCAGTACCATGAGGGCGATTACTATTATATCGGTGACAGTTATCAGCTGTACAGACGGGACGTGCAGCTGGAAGAAGCTGAAGCTGAACAGCTGACGGAACAGCCGGTGTCCACTTTCCTGGCTACAGAATTTGGCCTGCTCTATCATGTAAGAGAAGAAGGTTTCCCTAATGAAAATGGCGTGTATACAGCTGACCTTGACGGTACCCGCAGCACCCTTGTGGAAGAAAGCTCAACCGGAGGTGTCTTTATCCGAGTAGAGGACTCCGCTATTTTCCATACACAAGAGCGGCCGAATATAGGTGGAGGGCTGATTGATCTTGAGGAGATTAGAGTAATACGAGAGGGCAATAGTTAAGTTAATAGAATCAGAATTGACTAAATTAAGTTAAAATCAGGTTGTCAGTCCTTCAACATATAGTCCTAGCTGCTCTTAAGTGTATTATTTATTGACTTGGCGACTTAAATGGTGACAATGGTGAGCTGCCGGAAAAAAGGAATGATTCCGGCAACTGGGACAGAAAAAGGATGAGTACTCAAACTTAACACTGAAAGGTGCACTGTTAATTAATCTATAGTGCACGACAAGAAACTCCTCAATCTTAGGGCCAAACAGATTAATAAATTACGTAAAAAAGAGGAGCCCTCAGGGGCCCCTCTTTTTCTTCACTACTCAGTTCTTACTTAAAGATAGCCTTGATTTCTACATAATCTTCTACGCCGTACAGGCCGTTTTCACGTCCGAGGCCGGACTGTTTGTAGCCGCCGAATGGGGCTTTAGGTGTTTCTTCGGCATCATTGATCATGATGTTGCCGGTCTTTAGCTTGTGGGCGACTTGGATGGCTTCGTCTGTCGGTCCGACAACACCGCCTGACAGGCCGTAGATGGAGTCGTTGGCCAGTTCGATGGCTTCCTCAACCGAATCGTAGGTGATGACCACCAATACCGGTCCAAAGATTTCCTCTTGGGCAATCGTCATGTCATTGTCGACATGGACAAACACAGTCGGTTCCACAAAGTAGCCGGTGCGGTCGATTTTGTTGCCGCCGACTAGGACTTCTGCACCTTCCTCTTTCCCTTTTTCGATATACTCCAGAACGCGTTCCATCTGTTCTTTAGAGACAATCGGTCCGACCATCGTGTCTGCTTCATTCGGATCCCCGACTTTAATGTCTGTGTAGTAGTCTTTAATCACTTTCTTGGTCCGCTCCAGCTCATCCTTTGGAACAAAGAGTCGGGACAAAGCGGAACAGGTCTGACCTTGATTATGCAGCAGGGTATCCGCTGAGTTTTTGACAGCCAGCTCTAGGTCGCCGCCTTTCAAGTAAATCATCGGAGACTTGCCGCCCAGTTCCAGTACTAGCTGTTTGACAGTTTTTTGCGCTTTTTCATACAAGCTCTTACCGACTTGAGTTGAACCGGTAAAAGAAATAACCGAAACGTCATCATGACTGGTCAGGTAGTCGCCTGTATCACTGCCATTACCAGTGATTAGGTTGAAGACACCGTCCGGCAGACCTGCTTCATCCACGATTTCTGCCAGCAGCAGAGCCGTGTAAGGGGTCAGATTGGCCGGCTTGACCACGACAGTATTTCCAGCCAGTAAAGCCGGGGTGATTTTTCTCTGGATCTGGTTCAGTGGATAGTTCCATGGCGTGATGCAGGCCACGACACCATAACCTTCCTTGATGACGGTCGCATTGTCCACTTCCTCTTCAAATGAGAAGTTTTCGATTTCCTCCAGTGTTCCCTGCATTTCCTGTTCAGAAATGGCTGCCTGGGTACTTTCAGAGAACTGACGGGATGACCCGAGCTCCTTAATCATCACATCGACCAGCTCGGATTTGCGCTTCGTGATTCCCTGAAGGATTTTGTTTACATAGTCTGCACGTTCTGATGGCTTCAGTTCATTCCAGCTGTCAAAAGCAGCTTTGGCCGAAGCCACCGCCTTGTCTACATCCGTCTGGTCAGCATTCACGACTTGGCCAATCACTTCTTCCGTTGTCGGATTCAGCACATCCTCAACATCTGTCGAGTGCGCATCCTGCCATGATCCGTTGTAGTAAAGTGTGTGTTTAGTCAAAATATTCTCCTCCTTGTTGGTACCCCCATTATGCAAAACTCATACGGATAAACCAAATATAATGCTTGTTAAAGATAAAATTAAACCAATTATTCCGGATACAAAAGTGCATCAGTGCAGATGAGAGCCGGCTGTATTATAAAAAAGAAGGCAGCCGGCCATCAATACGGACCGGATGCCTCCTGGGGATAGCCTTTGGCTGTTTATATTCAGTTGAGGACCTTGTAAATCGATTCAGCGATTGACTGATAGCCGGCACCGCTGGGGTGGAAGCGGTCAAATGACAGGAAGGTCTCCAGATTGAACTGGAAAAACTCATAGGTTGGGATATAAGCGATCCGCGGATCGGTGTTGGCAACCAGGCGAGTCTGGTGGTTCCATTCAAGCAAGTAGCGGGCGGTATCCGGATCGTCTGAACTGTAAGGATTATAGAGACCAATCAGAGCCAGCTGGGCCTCAGGGTTAAGACTTCGGATTTCTTCGAGGATAAGGGTCAAGTCGTTCAAGTAGGCCTCAAGGACGCCGTCAAACTCCAGGCTCATGGTCGCTTCGTCTTCAAAGTAAAGCGGGTTCAAGTCGTTGCCGCCGATAGAGATCATAATCAGCTGAGCTTGGGCGATATCCGCATCGGTCGTACCGCTGGTTATTTGCTCGGCCAGTTCTGAACTGACGTAGCCGGGAACAGAAAGGTTGTTTAGGCTCAGGTTTTCACCGGTTGACTGCTCAACCAGGTTGACATAGCGCTGTCCAAAGCCCAGGTCTTCCTCGTCACCGACACCGGCCCCCAAGGAATCCCCTAGGACTAGGATGTCGGAGATGTCTTCCATCGGCAGGCTCGGGTCGGTCGGCTCTTCCATAAAGGCGGGTGTTTCTTCTTCCGTCAGAGCTTCTTCGGGCTCTTCGCTACGGCTGATCACCAGGGAAGTGACAAAGCCGGAGGCAAAAAGCAGAAACAATAGCGAGGCACTGACTAAAATCAGTGGCCAGATGATTTTTTTGTACATAGGTTCCTCCTTTATTGTCAATCAGACCAGCACGTCTCGGCGGTTGAACAGGATAAAGCTGATTAAAAGGGACAGGCCGCCCCATGCCGCCAGGGTCAGGATCGAAAAGCTCAGGTTCATGCCCTCAACCGGCTGATAGGAGCCGGTCAGGTAGCTGGGCAGATCAAGATTTGTTACAAAGAAATATTTGACCAGTTCCCAGTCAGCCAGGAAAAATTGCAGGAACTGTCCGCCGATGATTGAAGCCATCAGGATACCGATAGCGGACGAGCTGCTCTCCACGGCGACTGAGACGAGCAGGGTGATGGAGGCAATGATAACTGATACAAACCAGACCAGGGAGTAGACCAGAACGGAAAACTGGAAGCGGGAAATAAGGATGGTCGAGTCCGATACCAGCGTGCCTTCAAAAACACTGAAGCCGGTAATGACCGGTTCGCCCGCGCCTAGCTCACCGAAGAAGAGAAAGGAGACCAGGGTCGAAAGCACGGCGACCATGAAAATCAGCAACGTTGTCATCATCAGCAGAGCCAGATATTTACTGAGTAGGATCTTCCAACGGGGAACAGCCCGAGTAAGTAACATCTTGGCTGTCTTCTTGGAAAATTCTCCTGAGACCAGGTCGGCAGCCAAAATCACTACCAGAAGTGGAATAAACAGACCGATTCCCTGCTCGGCAAATTCAGCATTGAAGCCAAAAGCCGTTGGGGTGATTGGGTTGATATCATTATCGATAAAGTAGCTCAACTGCTGGATTTCCCGATCAAAGGAAGCCCGTACGCCTTCAGGAATAAACTCATTGTCACTTCTGGATTCCAGATCCTCTAGGCGCTGGCTGGCGAGGACCCGCCAGTCAAAGTCCATTTCACCGGTTTCGGCTTCAAACTGCTGGACTGTCCGTTCATAGGCAAATTGCTGACCATAGGAGAAGAGGGAGACAAAGATTAGTAAAAGCAACAGGATCAGAAACAGTTTTTTCTTGAGCAGGATCTTCAGTATTTCATTTTGCGTCAGCTTGATCATGGTCAAACCCCTTTCTTATATTTTGTCTTTTTCTGTCAGTTCCAAAAAGAGATCTTCCAGCGTCCGTTTTTTATTGTCAACAAAGCTGATCTCAAAACCGGCCTCAATCAGTGTTTTGTTAATTGCAGGTAGCGTATCCATATCGACCAGGGCTTTGAGGCCCTCCGGCGCCCGAGTGGTCTCCAGCCCGAAGCGGTCTTTAATCAGCTGCTGGGCTTTTTCCGGCTCATTCACGGTCCAGACTGCTTCGCCGGTTGCCAGGATATCTTTGATATCGGCATTTTGAATAATATGACCTTTGTTGATGATGCTGACGCGGTCACACATCAACTGCACTTCACTAATCAGGTGGGAGGAAATCAAAACGGACAGACCGCGTTCGCGGGCCAGCCGTTTGACGATTTCCCGGAATTCATGGATCCCCTGTGGATCCAGGCCATTTGTCGGCTCATCCAGGATCAACAGTTTAGGTTTGTGGATCAAAGCCTGCGCCAGGCCGATTCGCTGTTTCATACCCATTGAGTAGACATCGACTTTGTCGTGGATCCGATTTTCCATGCCGACTAGCTTGACGGTCGAATCAATGTCTTCTTTCGTGACCCCTTGTGACATGCTGCCTAAAAGCTCGAGGTTCTTGTAGCCGCTCATGTAGCCGTACAGGTCAGGGCCTTCAATGATGCAGCCGACCTGAGACATGGCCTGAACAAAGTTCTTTTTCAAAGAATAGCCGCAGATCTCGACATCACCAGCTGTGGGTCTGGACAGGCCGACAATCATACGGAGAGTGGTCGTCTTGCCGGAACCGTTTGGGCCCAAAAAACCCAAAATTTCTCCTTCTTTGATGTCGAAACTGACATCGTGGATAATGGTTTTCTTCTTGATATCTTTTTTTAGATGGGAAACAGTCAACACAGATGTATGCATAACAAACCTCCTATTAAAATGACATCCAATCCGTGACAGTGAAGAGACGCAAGCAGACTCCAGTGACAGGAAGGAAAGGGATGTAAGGAAACGGTAAATAGCTCAAGTACAGTGTATCATGCTAAGGCAGGATAGCGGGTGTGTTTAATCTTCAGGAAGAAAATAGCATCAGGCTTGTTGCTTACGTCGGGGACATGACTTTGGAAATAAGCAGACGTTTTATGTGTACACACTTAGGGAAGCCTTACGGTGCAGCTTTAAAAACATCCTGAATGTCTGCTGGATTTTCGTCATCCCTGTAAAGGCACTGATCGAGGCCTTCAGTGATGAGATCCTTGTCCATATCTTTACCGATGAAGACCAGCTCGGTCATCCGGTCACCAAAGCGCTCGTGCCAGATGTCTTTCAAATGAGGTCGGACATCGAACATCTTTTCGATTTCCCAGGTCTTCAAAGAGGCTATCCAGTAGCCGGCAGGGACAATATCCATGGCTCTGCCTGACTGAGAAATTTTGATTACAGTTTCAGGCTGAGTAATCAGCCACAAAACTCCTTTACAGCGGGTCACGGCTTGAGGCCAGCGGTCAAGCCAGGCATCGAGACGTTCAGGATGGAATGGGCGTCTTCTGTGGTAAACAAAAGACTCTATCCCGCCTCTAGCCTGTCTCTCTCTTTGGGACAAGTCTTCTGTATCCCAATCATCCAGCAGTTTTTGGCTATGATCAAAAAGCTGGGTATCGAACAGCAGATCAGTGGAGACCTGAGAAAAGGTGGTCTGGATCAGCTGGGCACTGGGCTGGAGGGTCTGAAGCAGGTCCAGGATATATTGGCGATCTTTTTTAGTAACCAGGTCCAGTTTATTTAAAACAAGTAAATCGCAGTATTCAATCTGGTTGATGATCAGCTGATTGCTGTCAAGAAAGGCGTGATTGTACTTGCCGTTTTTTTGATCAAACTGCTGGCTGATTCTGGCGGAGTCAACTACGGTCACCATAGCTCTCAGATGTGTGAGATCACTGAGTTTGACGTTTTCTGCGTTGACTGCCTGCGTCACGAGTTGTGCTAGCGTTCTAGGCGTTGCGACACCGGAAGCTTCAATAAAGATGTGATCGACGTTTTCAAACAAGGCAAGCTGAAACAGGGCAGCTTCCAGTTCAGGCAGTAAATCGGAACTGATACTGCCGTCCGATAAAGGAATGAGGACATCCGTTTTTTTGAAATAAGGCGAGCGTTTAATTATATCTGCATCCACATTTTTTTGAGAAAAATCATTGACGATGATACCTAACCGCTGGTGTGTTCTGTTTTCTAAGGCATTCAATAAGTATGTCGTTTTTCCGGATCCTAAATAGCCGGATAATACAGTAACGGGGATGTGTTTCATTTCTCAGTCTCCTTTATTAAATCGTAACAATTCTTATTTAAGATAGTAACACAAATTGAAAAAAATGCTATGGAAATAAATGAAAACGTATACGCATGAGCTTTTGATACAAAATATATCCTAGGAAACTTAATTTACCGGTGGATTCTCCGATAATAAAAAGGGAGGGGGCATAGATTGCTTACCTTTATACATACATAGCATGGGGGAAAAAGAATGAAGATAACAACAAAAATACTGGGATCCTATATCATTCTGGCAATCGTGGTTTTGCTACTGGGAGCGGGAGCTTTTCTGGGAATCAGGCGTATGAACAGTAATGCGGAACAGCTTTATGAAGACAGACTCCAGCCGACTTTACTGTTGGCAGAAATCAGTCAGCTGATGGAAAACACCCGGGTCCATATGCTGACGGGGGTCATCAATTCGGATGCGACCAGAGGGGAACCGGCGCTCGAAAATGTGGAGCGGATTGACGAGCTGCTGGTGGCTTATAATAACCGGGTGATGGGGGAAGAGGAGGCGGAACTGGTGGGCCAGCTGAACCGCAGCTGGGAAAACTATTCTGAAATCATTGTGGAAACGTCAGAGGCACTGGCCGAAGGGGACTATATGGATTCTCTGGTCGGTATCCGGCAGGGGGGATCCTGGTACGGAGCAGCCAACATGTACTTGAATGACTTGCTGGATATGAAAGAAGGCCTGTCTCAAGCAGCCTATCTAGAAAACCAGGCCATTTACATGAGACTGGTCACCCTAATTATAGGAGCTAGTCTATTGGCGACTGTTTTTGCAGTGATTGTCGGTTTGACAATGGGGAAAGTAATCGGGCAGCCGCTAGCCAGAGTCTCTGAGAAGCTGAATCAGGTGGCTTCAGGTAAACTAACTGGGCAGGTACTGAAAACGAAGCGCAAAGACGAAATTGGTCTCCTGGAACAGGCGACCAGCAAGATGCAAGAAGAACTGAAAAGCATCATCTCGTCAGTATCTCAGGCAACGCATCAGGTTCTGAGTGCGAGCGAGGAGTTGATGCAATCGACGACGGAAGTGGTTCAGGGGTCTGATCAGATTGCCTTGACTATGCAGGAGCTGACATCAGGAGCAGAATCGCAGGCGATCCATACCAATGACCTGTCGGCCAGCATGGGGACTTTTGTGGAGACTATTGAACAGTCTGTAAAGGACAGTGCCGGGGTACATTCTGATTCCAGCAAAGTCCGACTGCTGACCGGAGAGGGAAAGGCGATGATGGATTCGTCCGTTACGCAAATGCAGCGGATCGACAAGCTGTTTCAGCAGTCAGTTTCCGGCATGCAGGGGCTGGATGCCAAGTCCAGAGAAGTCTCCTCACTGGTAACCGTTATTGAAGAAATTGCTGAACAGACCAATCTTCTAGCTTTGAATGCAGCAATTGAAGCGGCCCGTGCAGGCGAGCAGGGTAAGGGCTTTGCCGTAGTAGCTGAAGAAGTGAGAAAGCTGGCCGAGCAGGTATCTGGTTCGGTTGGCGAAATCACGTCGATTGTCAAGGGGATGCAGGCTGAATCGCTTACTGTTTCGACCGCTTTAAAAGACGGCTACAGCGAAGTGCAGAAGGGGACGACTCAGATCCACCAGACGGGTCAGACCTTTGAAACGATTGCTTCTTCTGTTGAAAAGATGGAAAAGACAATCCAGATTATTAGTCAGAAACTAAAAAGCAACAAAGAACAGACTGTTCAGATGAATGCACATGTGGAAGAAATTGCGTCCGTCAGCCAGCAGTCAGCAGCGGGCATTCAGCAGACGTCAGCGTCGGCTCAGCAGGCCAACTCGACCATGCAGGAAGTATCAGCCAGTTCGGAGGAACTGTCCCGCTTGGCAGAAGAGCTGAATCAGATCGTCGAAAAATTTGAATTGTAAAAAGTAAAGGTGGACAAGAATAAGCCCCTGTCTGAAGCCCGGTTTGGTTTCAGGCAGGGGCTTATTGCTGTCTACTGCATAGGTCAGTCTTCAGCTAAGCAGGCTTATGGGGAGGAAGCATGGGTACCCCTGATCTGTTCGGCCAACCGGACGGCATGGAATCAGACATCAATTCAAAGGGTTGCTTTAGCCTCTGACTTACCGGAGTTGTTTTACCTCAAGGTTTAGGGGTCTGTGCAAGCGCGGGAAATTTCCCGAGATGAGGGACAGATACCAATGTATGCGCTTCCTTTCCTAAGAAGACTTACCCGGTTGTAAGCGCTCTTCTCTGATGTTTTAATGAATATACAAAGAGGCACAAAAAGATAAAGAAAGAAGGACGAGTTGATGAAGGAGAAATTACAGCGCTTCGGTGGGGCGATGTTTACGCCTGTACTACTGTTTGCTTTTGCAGGAATCATGGTTGCTTTTGCCTTGATGTTCAATAATACACAGATTGTGGGTGCCATTGCGGAAGAGGGGACGCTCTGGCATGGCTTTTGGACGATTATTGAAAACGGGGCCTGGACGGTCTTTAATCAGATGGAGATTTTATTCGTAACCGGGATCGCTTTGGGGCTGGCTAAAAAAGCTAATGCCCGGGCAGTACTGGAAGCAGTCGTTATTTATCTGACGTTTAACTACTTTTTATCCAGTATGCTGGAATTGTACGGTTCCACTTTCGGTGTGGACTTCACACAGGAAGTCGGCGGGACCAGTGGTCTGAAGATGATCGCGGGGATCCGTACGCTGGACACAGGAATCATCGGGGCGATTGCGATTGCTAGCCTAGCTGTTTTCCTGCATAACCGTTACTTTGACAAAAAGCTGCCTGACTGGCTGGGGATTTTTCAGGGATCATCCTTTGTGGTGATTGTCGGCTTCTTCGCCATGCTGCCAGTCAGCTATCTGACGGCTCTTGTCTGGCCGAATGTCCAGTCGGGAATCGAATCCACCCAGGTCTTCATGACCAACTCCGGTATCTTTGGAGTCTGGCTCTATACTTTTATGGAGCGTGTTTTAATTCCGACCGGCCTGCACCACTTTGTCTATACGCCTTTCCTGTTCGGACCGGCTATTGTTGAAGGGGGCATCGTGACCTCCTTTATTGAAAATCTGCCTGTTCTGGCCAGCACAGAAGCGTCTTTAGCAGAAGTGTTTCCACAAGGCGCCTTTGCCCTGCATGGCAATTCCAAAATGTTTGCGGCACCGGGTATTGCAGCGGCTTTCTACTTTACAGCCAAGCCTGAAAACCGCAAGAAAGTGGCGGCCCTGGTCATTCCAGCTACCCTGACTGCAGTTCTGGCAGGGATCACAGAGCCTCTGGAATTTACTTTCCTGTTTGTCGCACCCGTTCTGTTCTTTATTCACGCTTTTCTGGCTGCAACCATGGCAACGGTTATGTACTCTTTCGGTGTGGTTGGAGATATGGGTGGCGGACTGATCGAGATTGCATCCAAAAACTGGATTCCGCTGTTCAACAATCATGCTGGGACCTATATCGCTCAAATTTTGATCGGACTCAGTTTTACAATCATCTACTTCTTCCTGTTCCGTTATCTGATTGTGAAATTCAACTTTATGACACCGGGACGTTCAGATAAAGAAGGGGCTAAGCTTTACAGTAAAAAAGAATACCGTGAAAGAGAAAAAGGAGCGGCGAAAGGTTCGCCGGCCGATCAGTATGCAGACCAGGCGCTGGCTTTTGTGGAAGCATTTGGTGGAGCGGAAAATATCGAAACCGTCAACAACTGCGCCACCCGTCTAAGAGTCCGGGTCAAGGACGCCACCAAGGTCAAAGATGACGAAGCCTTCAATGAAGGGGGAGCCATGGGAGTCGTTCGGAACAAGCAGTCTTTCCAAGTCATCGTTGGGCTGTCCGTTTCTCAGGTAAGGGAGGCGGTTGAGTCACTCACCGGAATATAAAACAGGCATTTTAGTGCTGTAAAAGGCGGACGGAGGTTCACTCAGTCAGTACAAGGCCGTTGAGTAGCCTGGCAAAGAGTCAGGCATGCCAACTCAGTCAATACAAGGCTGTTGAGTGGCCTGGCAAAGAGTCAGGCGTGCCAGCTCAGTCAGTATAAGACTGTTGAGTGGCTCCGTACAGAAACGAAATCAACTATTTGGATAAACAGTAGCCATGCAAGTGGCTGCTAACTATAAAAATGCATCTTAAGGAGATGGAAAATATGAAAAAACAGTCAATCGTTATCGCAGGTGGCGGAAGCACCTTTACCCCAGGCATCGTCTTGATGCTCCTTGAAAATCTGGACCGCTTCCCGATCAGACAAATCAAATTTTATGACAATGATGAAGAAAGACAGAACACCGTTGCGGATGCCTGTGAGGTCATCATCAAAGAAAAAGCTCCAGATATCCAGTTTGTAAAAACCACTGATCCTGAAGAAGGCTTTTCTGACGTCGACTTTGTCATGGCCCACATCCGGGTCGGCAAGTACAAGATGCGTGAAATGGACGAGAAAATTCCGCTTAAATATGACGTGGTCGGGCAGGAAACCTGTGGACCCGGTGGGATGAGCTATGGTATGCGTTCCATTGGCGGCGTTCTTGAACTGATTGACTATATGGAAGAGTATTCTCCAGACGCCTGGATGCTCAACTACTCCAACCCTGCAGCGATTGTTGCTGAAGCGACACGCAAGCTTCGGCCAAATGCACGCATCCTGAATATCTGTGACATGCCGATATCCATCGAAAATCTGATGGTGAAAATCCTTGGTATGAACAGCCGTAAAGACTTGAATGTCCGTTATTACGGCCTGAACCACTTTGGCTGGTGGACATCCATTACAGATAAAGAAGGCAATGATTTGATGCCGGCCTTGAAACAGCACGTTAGTGAAAATGGCTATGCCGTCAACTTTGATGATTCCGGTCAGCACGTGGACAGCAGCTGGCAGGATACATTCAAAAAAGTGAAGGATGTCTATGCCCTGGATCCGGATACGCTGCCGAACACCTACCTGAAGTACTACATGTATCCGCAGGACGAAGTCGCCAAGGCTGACCCGACCTATACTCGGGCCAATGAAGTCATGGATGGCCGCGAGAAGCATGTCTTCGGCGAATGCAGAAAAATTGCAGCTAATCAGACGACAGAAGGATCTACACTTGAAATTGACGAGCACGCTTCCTACATTGTCGACCTGGCCAGAGCGATTGCCTACAATACTGGTGAACGTATGCTCCTGATCGTGGAAAACAAAGGGGCCATTGCCAATTTTGATGATACAGCCATGGTTGAAGTCCCATGTATCGTAGGCTCAAACGGACCGGAGCCTATCACACAGGGAGAAATCCCCCGTTTCCAGAAAGGTCTGATGGAGCAGCAAGTTGCCGTCGAAAAACTGGTCGTAGAAGCCTGGGAAGAGGGCTCGCGCCAGAAACTATGGCAGGCACTGACTCTTTCGCGGACCGTTCCAAACGGACGTGTCGCCGAAGAATTGATGGAAGAACTGATCGAAGCCAATGGAGAATTCTGGCCGGTCATGAACTAGTAGAAAAGAGATACCCTTGCAGGCCGCTTGACGGCTTGCAAGGATTTTTTATCAGAAAAAGCACAGCAAGTCCACTTCAGGAAGCAAGTCCGTTTTTGGATATAGAAATCACTGATTTTTGAGCAAATAATTAGCAGCTGACAGTCTGAAAGGTTAAAATAAAATAAGTAGGAACAGTAGTCTTAATACATAGATAGAAGCATGAAGCAAGATAGGGAAACTATTCAAAGGGGTAGAAAAATGGAACTGATAACTGATCGACTTAAGCTGGTTCCCTGTTCAGAGGAGTCGGTGCTGAAGTACGTATGCTGTACATCAGATGTTACAAACAACATAAAAAAATGTCTGGATAAAATCAACGCAGGTGGGAAGTGTGTAAACAGTCAGACTTGGCTTCTGATTGAAAAAAGTGAAGGTACTCTTATAGGAGATATTGGACTGGCTGGCTGTGTGGAAACAGAAGCAACAGTCGAAATGCAGTTTGAAATTCTCTCTTACGCCCGAAATAAAGGCTACGCTGTAGAAGCGATGCAAGAACTGTTCAACTGGATTTTTACCTTTGGAGGCGTTAAAGTCGTTGTGACAGACTGTCGAGTAGAGGATATTTATACGGAAATGATTCTGGAAACGCTAGGCATGGAGCTAGTCAAAGAAGACAGCGACAGTACACGCTTTAAACTCAAAATAGAAAGCCGGCAAGAAGTCCGGTAAAAGGACGCAGGGCTTGGCCGGCGTCCTTTTTTATACCAACTTGAGCAGGAAGTACATAAACTGTGATAATATAAAAGAGAACAGACTCTTATAAAGAAGGTGGGCCCATTATGCTGTACGAACTCGTCAACAGATATGCCGAGCATTTATCTGAGAACGACTACCACATCATTGATTATATAGACAGCCATGCAGAAGCGGTCAAGGATATGACCATCATGGAGCTGAGCGGACACTGCAATATTTCAAAGTCTTCTATTCTTCGGCTAACCAAGAAACTTGGCTTTTCCGGTTTCAGCGAATTTAAGTTTTACTTGAGAGACGCTCAAACGGATAAAGCACAACAAGCAGCAGGCAGTGCTTTTCAGTCCAGCGAAACGGATATCAAACGGACAATACAGCTTTTTGAAAGTCAGGCCAAGGAAAAAATTTACGAGCGCATCGATCAGGCTCAGACGATATATGCTTACGGGACGGGCTGGGGACAGCAGAATGCCCTGCAGGAACTGAACCGCTACCTTGTATCGATGGGAAAGCAGGTCTACCTGATTCCGTCCCTGAAGGAGCTGCAAGTGTCCTGCCGGCACATGTGTTCGGCTGATTTAGTGATTTTTGCTTCTTTGAGTGGAGACCTGGCGGATATTACTAGTGATCTCAAGAAAATCAGCCATGCTGGGATTCCCACACTGTCGATTACTAGCTTCAAAAACAACAATCTGGCCGAGCTGAGTACCTATCAGTTGTACTTCCAATCGACCGATTTTGGCTTTGCGTTTGGTGTCGAGCATAAATCCTTTATCGGCCTGCATGTGCTGATCGATCATTTGGTCAGGGGTTTTTTTGAATATAAGTTGGCTCAGCAAGGCAATCGTTCTTAGTCAGTTGTCGTAGTCAAAAAAATGCGAGCCGTTCCACCCTATCAGGCTGCAGCATCTAGTAAGCAGATACAGACTTCAAAAAGGCGGACGGGGACTTCCCTGTGATAAAATAAAAAAAATAGATTAAAAATTGTTCAGTCAACAGGAGGAGTTTAATATGAAAAAAGAGATGCCTATATACGATGTGCTTATAGTCGGTGCAGGTCTGTCTGGCTTGGCCGCTGCACAAAGGATTGATCAGTCGGGCCTTAACTACTGTGTCCTGGAAGCAGCAAGTCGGGCCGGAGGGAAAGTGGATTCAGGGACCAATGCAGAAGGTAAATACTGGCTTGAACTGGGGGCCCAGTTCGTCAATACAGACATGACTGAAATGGTTCGCTTTATTGAAGCGAGTGGGATGTCTTTGGTCAAGACGCATGCCCAACCAAACAGTGTTTTTTTACATGCCAAGACTATGGAGCCGGTGGGAGACTTGATTGAAGCCGTAGACGAGGATCTGCTGGGGGATCTGGAGAGTTCAGATTTGTCGTTGTCAGAGGTCATCGAAGAACTGACGGATACTACCGAGGAAGCGGCTGTGGCCAAAAGTTTCATCACTGAAGAAGCAACAGTCGATACCGATTATATGTCGGCAGAGAGTTACATCGACGTAAGCGAGCGCTACACGTCAGAGCAGGATGACCTGACGCATCAGGCGTCTGGTCAACTTTCCCAAGTCATCGCTTATCTCGTGGACAATTTGAAAGTGCCAGTCCATTTCAGTCAGCCCGTCAGGCAAGTAGAAAAGCAGGGAGATCACTATGAAGTGACTACTGAATCTGGTGACAGGTACAGAGCAAAAGGTCTGCTTCTTGCAGTACCGCCGACTGTTGCGTCGAGACTATCTTTACCAGAAGACCTGCATGCGCATTTTGCTCCGCTTCTGTCAAGCTTTGTGGATGGGTCGGTAATCAAGGTGACCCTCAGCTATGATCAGTCTTTCTGGACCGCAGTTGAACTGGAAGAAGAAAAGCTACCTGTAGAAGGAATCGTCTTTAGCCGCTTTCAGGGTCTGAGTATTTCGGATTCCTCTAAAGAGGGAGATACGCCTCGGCTGACAGCTTTTATCGGGGGCGATCTGGCCAAAGATCTGGCTGGGCAACCCGCTTCCGCCCGCCAGCAGTTTGTTTTGGACCGGCTGCATGAAGTGCTCGGTAAAGAAGCAGCCGAGTATGTGGACTACCGGGAGAGCATCTGGGTGGATCATCCCTTCTGCGGCGGAGGTTACAGCGCTCAGGTTCATGTAGACGGCATAGCTGATGCGCCTGAGCAGCTGAGACAGCCCTTTGAAAAGTGTGTGTTTGCCAGCACAGAACTGGCCGAAGCTTTCCCTGGCTTTATGGAAGGTGCTGCCCGAGCCGGAACATTTGCTGCTGAGCAGCTGATCGAACAGCTCGCCTAAAGAAATGCAGCTGCTGAAACGGAAGCAGCGACATGAAAAACAAGAGGGAGTAAAAGGGAAGCTGTAGTTCGGATGGTCTGTCTGAATTACAGCTTCCTTTTAGGTCAGGGGATTTATGCCCGGCTTGATCTCGTGGATAAAAGTTGGTGTAGCTGCTACAGACAAGCATAAAGTCAAATCCTGTATTATAAAAAATAAAACGTATTCAACAGCAGAGGGGAAGAGAGAACACCGGTTATCGATATCTTTCATTCGAAAGGATATGGTAAAATCAGCTTAACAAAGAGTCTGGACGGGGAGTGTCGAGGATGAAGCAAGCACCTGCAGCGCTTTGGCTGAGTATATTGACAGCTATGATCCTTTTTATTTCAGGATGTACCCAAACAGGAGAAGATACAGCCGAGGACAGTGTGACGAGGCCCGGAGGCGGACTTGTGATGGAAGAGTTCTCGGATGCCGGAGACATGGAGATGGGCAGAATGGAGGATGGGGATAGTGAAGGTGGGCGACTGATTGGGGAGAAAGTGATCCGCAATGTCAGTCTGGACTATGAAACACTGGATTTTACAGAGACGACCCAATATATCCGGCAGACGGTAGCCAAGCAGGGGGCTTTTATCGAGCATTCCTATGAAACGAGTTACACCCCATCAGGCCAAACGTCCCGTTCTTATCGGATGATCAACTATACACTGAGAGTTCCGATAGACCAGCTGGATACCTTTCTGGCTGAGCTGGAGGGCGTTCAGGCACAGAAAATCAGTGAGCAGAGAGGGACTGAAGATGTCACCCAGTTTTACCGGGATACTGAAGCTCGGGTTAGGGTATTGACCAGCAAGGAAGGACGGCTGACTGAACTGCTGGAACAGGCAGACACCATTGAGGAGATCATTCAGATCGAAAACAGCTTAAGCGAAACCATTGCAGAAAGAGAAAGCCTGCAGTCGCAGCTCGATTACTATGATGATCTAATCGACTATACGGTTGTCCGCCTAACAGTCACCGAGCGGGCTCGGCTGACGAGGGAACGGGGAGACCAGGTATCCTTCCTCAGAAGGCTACAGGAAGCACTGGCTGATTCCTTTTTTGCCTTTTACTTTATCATGCAGGATTTGTTTATCGGTCTCATCTATGCCTTACCTTATCTGATCATTGCGGGGGTCATTGGGGCACTGATTTTTATCGTCAGACGGAGAATCAAAAGATAAGTCAAACTCCTCACAGAAGGTTCATTTTAGCCTAGCGTACGAGGGGACAGGGAGAAGGCACAGGTGCGCAGGACCAGATTGAAAGAACCCGTTACTGACAAAAAAGAAGTGCATATGATTCGTTCCAACTGCTGAAATTGTCTATAATAAAAAAGAAGACAAAAAGTAAGTGATAGATAGCTGTGAAAATCGAGCACATCGGCTTTTGGGTAAAGGATCTGGAAAGAATAAAATCTTTTTACGAAACGTATTTCCAGGCAGCAAGCGGGCCGCTTTACTGCAATTCTAAAAATCAGTTTACGTCCTACTTTCTGACATTTAATTTTGGAAGCCAGCTGGAACGGATGCATAGAGATGACATAGCCCGAAAAGGACAGGAAAGCCTGGGCTATGTGCATAGGGCTTCTCGGCCGGTAATGAACAAGACGTGAATACCTTAATGCGGTGGCTTCAAGCTGACGGTTTTTCCTTGCTTAACGGTCCACGAAGAACAGGAGATGGCTACTATGAAGCCGTCATGTTGGAGCCCGAAGACAACCGGATTGAGATCATGGCAGAGTGAACACATTTATTCAAGGAGGATATTATGGGATTACTAGTAGAAGGAAAATGGCACGACAAGTGGTACGATACTGAAAAAAATGACGGACGATTCATTCGGGAAGAGTCTCAGTTCAGAAACTGGATCACACCGGATGGCAGTGCCGGTCCGAGTGGAGAAGCCGGCTTTAAAGCAGAGGCTGGGCGTTATCACCTGTACGTGTCCAATGCCTGTCCGTGGGCTAATCGCACGATGATTATGCGCAAACTCAAAGGGCTGGAAGATATAATTTCGATTTCAGTTGTGCATCCTCTAATGGCTGAAAATGGCTGGACATTTGAAGACGATGATCCGGATATCGTCAAAGACCCGCTTATCGATGCCCGCTATATGTATGAAATTTATACGCATGTCGAACCGGAATACAGCGGTCGGGTGACGGTTCCGGTATTGTACGATTTGAAACAGGATAAAATTGTAAACAATGAATCCTCTGAAATCATGCGTATGCTGAATACCGCTTTTGACGACATTGGGGCAAAGGCCGGCGACTACTATCCCAAAGATCAGCGAGCAGCCATCGATGAAATCAACAGTCAGGTATATGAGGCGGTAAATAATGGCGTATATAAATCGGGCTTTGCAACTAGGCAAAGCGTCTACGAGGAAGAAGTTACTAAACTCTTCGGTACCCTGGACGAGCTGGAAAAGCTACTCGAAAATCAGCCTTACCTTACAGGCGATCAGCTGACTGAAGCAGATATCCGGCTCTTCACAACGCTGGTCCGCTTTGACAGTGTTTACTACACCCACTTCAAGTGTAATATTAAGCGGATTACTGACTATGAGCATTTGTGGCGCTTGACCCGAACCATCTACAATATGCCTGGGGTAGCCGATACCATTCATTTCCGCCACATCAAGGAACACTATTTCCGCAGTCACAAAAACATCAATCCGACAGGGATTGTCCCAGTTGGTCCAGAATTAGATTTCAGCTTATAATCAAAAGCAGCCACCTTAAGAGGGGGGGCTGCTTTTTTATTGGGAAACAGCGCAAATCCTGCTACATAAGACCATTTTTTACCTGAAAATCATTTGGGCCGTCTAGCGCTGATGCCAGCTTTTAAGAAAAGAGAGTGGGTTGCCGTAGATAAATCGGATCAGCTGGCCGTGATGCTGGACTTCACAATCTAAAACCTGCAGGAGCCCGTTCGTTTGTTTCCCGTTCAACTTGTGTGCTTTTAATTAGGCCAGGTAGTTGTGAGTGCTCCGATAAAGGCTGATGACCACATGTGCGGTATTAGTATAATAGAAGCAGTGCTTACGCACATAAATAGTGATGACAACAAGTTTATGATTATATTTGCTGAAGAGAAAGGAATTCTGTACAATTGATCTAAAGACAAGGGGGGGACTGAGTGGATCAAAAAGAGCTGCTGAAAGAAAGAAAGGCTTATAAAAGTGCACATAAGGCTGTGATGTTTTTTACGATTGGTATTGCGCTGTTCAGACAGTTGCAAGGAGAGTATGTTTCTGAACTGATGGCAGTTATCAATATTCACATACTGCTGTTATTATGGTATACGCAGACTCGGGAAGGGCGGCTGACTGCCCGGCTGACAGTTATCGCTTTGGGTATCTTTATGCTCTATGTTTTCCTGATTCAGTGACGCGAACGTGCTTGACTAATGCAAGAGTTAACGGAAATAAATACAGGTTAATCTTTAACAAGGGAGACTGAAAAAATGTACATAAAGCTTACTCGACCGGACCGTTTCTATGCAGCGCTGAGCAGACTAAAAGTCAGACTGGACGGGGAACTAGTCTGTAAAATTAAAAATGGTGACAGCCAAACCATCGAACTCGACTCGCATCAGCAACCAGCAACCCTTCAAATCAAGCAATGGTTTGCCAAAAGTAACAAGCTTGACGTGCAGGCAGGTGATGCAGTGGTGATCGATACGAGAAAATGGATATATTTTTTGCCCATGGCAGTAGGGTTGATAGGAGGCGTGTCTCCCATCGCTTACTCAAGGCTATTCAGCGAGGTCAGTTGGCTGTTTGAGTCGATTTTTATCATGCCGATTTTAACAGGCGTATTGACGGGAGTCATGGTCAGTGTCCCCTTCAGCCTGTTCGCATCATATCAGCTGAGAAAAGTCTGACTTATTCATGAAACTTACTTTCGGCATAGAGAGGCATAAGAACAAGACAGGGGGCGTAACGGATGCAGATCAGAGTCATTCGGGCAGACGAATATTATAATAGGAACGTTGATTTAAAGTTGAAGCTAAGTGGGCAGCTGGTCCATAAAATAGAAAGCGGGGAAAGTATTGTACTGAAAATGGAAAAGGAAACAGCCGTTTTACAGGTGCGTTCCGGTTTATATAAAAGCAACAAGCTGGAAGTGAAAGCAGGAGATGCGGTTGCTCTTGAATATCACCCGATTGTTTATCTCTGGCCCTTGCTTATTGGGGTCTGCATGAGTCTGTTCCCCTTCCTTTATCAGAACAACTATGAACAGTGGAGTGGCATACCGGCTTCTTCTGGTGCCATTATCCTTGCTTCTATTGCAGGGGGAATGCTGCTTACGGGCGTGCTGAGCCTAGTCAAGTCTTATGTGCTGAAAAAAGTGTAGAAACCAGCTAAAATATAAGCTAAATGACTATGTTTTTCGTCCTGACCGTTCAAAGCAGACGAGGGTACACTTAATCACAGAAGAATTTCTGTCGCTCATCAGACGGACCGAAGGAGGAGAGGCTCATGAAAACGCTGATTGCTTACTTCAGCAGGCACGGCTGTACCAAGAAATGTGTCGGTATACTGGCTGATTATCTTGACAGTGAAATCGATTTTATCGATTTGAGCAGAAGCTCAGCATCAGATGTCGACGTACTGAAGTATGACAGCATCATTTTAGGCAGTCCGGTATATTACGGGAATATCGCTAAGGAAGTCAAGGTGTTTGCAGAAAGTGAAAGCTATAAGCTGAAGCAGAAGAAACTGGGGCTGTTCACCTGCGGCATGCAGGATCAGTGGCGAGCCAAAGAGCAGATCGAAAGCAATTATCCGAAAGAGCTGCTGGATATCGCTGAAACGAGAGCTTGCTTTGGTGGAGAGTACCATTTCGACCGGATGAGTCTGATGGAAAAAGTGATTACGAAAAAAGTGGCGAAGGTGAATAAAGATGTGTCTACAGTCGATGAGGAAGCGATTAAAGCATTTGCGGAAAGCATGAACAAGGCAAATCTGATTGGAACTTGAGTAGACGCAGGATAGAATCAGTTCAATAAAGAAAAAAGTACAGACCCGTGCATACGGGGGCTGTACTTTTTAGCATACCGTCAGCAGTGCCTTTTGATTCAGTGGCGACGGGCAAACTGCCAGACGGACAGCAGGTAAAAGACAAGGGCAGTCCCGGCCAGGTAAAGAATACTGATCCAGGGAGAAATAAGAGTTCCCTCCCAGTTGAATTGAACGCCCATGAAGGTCATGAATTCTGTCTGCATGTCCGTTGAGGCTTGTTGAAAAACAGTGTCCAGAGCCTCAGCCATCATGATTTGTCTCAAAAGACTGGCAGAATGTGAAATAGGGAAAAGCATGACGAAACGCTGGCCGATTTGGGGTAATACACCTATAGGCAGATAAATTCCGGCAATGAAACCGGTCAGGGTCCCGATAATCGATGTAGCGGTGCTGAAGGCATTGTCGCTTTTAATAAAAGAGATAGGGAAGTAAACAAGTGCGGTATTAGTTAAAACAGACAAAAAAATGATACCCAAAACCTGCAGGGTACGCCATAACGACAACCAATTGCCCCCGTTAACGACAATAAACAGTAGACCAAACAGCAAGGTAAGCAGGGTCATCGCTAAACCGACCACAAAGGCGCTAAGCAAATAGCCAGCGGTCAATTTACTGGGAGTAATAGGTGAAGAAGCAAAGTCTTTGATGATCAGCTTCGACTGATCGCTGACCATGATTTCAAAAGCACCTAGAGTTGTAGTGATCGAAGCGGCGGCAAGTAGCCCTGCAATCAGCCAGCTGTCTGTCAAAAAGCGGGAGCCCTCCCGTTCGCCTAAAGTCCCCATGCGTAAGTTGTCTCCCAGAAACAGCAGATAAAGGGCAAAAATAATGAGTACGGCTAGCAGAGAGAAAAAGACAGCAGCCCGGTCGCGAAAAAACATAAGAAGGTTACGGCGGATTAAAGGAATCATGAGCGCATCTCCTTTCCGGTGATATGAATAAAGGTATCGTCCATCGATCCCATGTGAATCTCAAAATTATCCAGCCAAGGGGTAAGTGCGGATACAACCGGTAGCGCATCAAAAGTGGAAGCGACAGGGACGCTGAAGACCGCGCCCTTCTGCTCAAAAGTGAGTCCCCATGTACACAGTTTCTTGAATACTGCCTTAGGATCTTTAGTGTAGAGGATCAGCCGGTCGCTGCTGTACTGCTCTTTCAGTGCTTCGGGGGTGCCGGCTGCAGCAACCTTTCCGTGATCAATCACGACAATATAATCAGCTGCGGCAGCTTCCTCCATATAGTGAGTGGTCAGGAAAATAGTCATGCCAGTCTGCTGCTGAAGACTACGGATAGTTTCCCACACATTCTTTCGCGTCTGAGGATCCAGTCCAGTCGTTGGCTCGTCCAGAAACAGGATCTTCGGCTGATTGATCAGGGCCCGGGCAATGTCGGCCCGCCGCTTCTGTCCACCTGAGAGCTTTCCATAAGGCCGGTCAATAAAGTCAGAGAGGGAGACCGCTTCGCTTGCGGCTTCAATCCGACTATTAATCTGCTCCTTGTCCAGAGAATAAAAGCTACCGCGTATACGAAGGTTTTCCCTGACTGTCAGTAGATGATCCAGAAGGCCGGTTTGGAAAACGACTCCAATAGAAGACTTGATCAGTTGGTTGTTCTCGCCGAGTGTATAGCCGTTGACCCTTACTTTTCCGCTATCAGGCTTGAGGAGGGTGCTAATGATATCGATTGTTGTGGACTTACCTGCGCCGTTGGGGCCGAGAAAGGCGAACAGCTGGCCTTCCTCAACGCGAAAGCTGATGCCGTCCACCGCTTTCACATTACCATAATACTTTGTCAAATCCTTTACCTGGATGATAGCGGACATGTAGGAGCACTCCTTTTTTTGGGCTCTTTTCGCACATACGGGTGCAGCGCGATAGTGGAGGGGGCACGACCGATTATGAAATGAAAATCAGTTGTTCAGCTCTATTATAGCTTGTTAGGCTGTAGTGTATATACTGATAACCCATGATCCATTTAAATAACGTGAAGCAGCCAAGGGGAAACTATCTATTTTCGGTCAGTCCATACGGTGCTCTCTTTCAAACTAGCTGTTTTCTGATGGTTTGAAGGGAGAAAGCCCGGCATCTATGGTATTCTTTAAGTGAGGAACGATGGACGATAAGTCTGATTAGACCAGTGCGAAAACAGTATGGAACAAGTCGGAGGTGTATGTATGTTTGACACTTTGTGGTTTCACTTATCTAGAGAAGAATCGATTGAAAAGCTTCAAACACAGGCGAATACGGGCTTGAGTACAGCTGAAGCTAGACGTCGCCTTGGTTCATACGGGCTGAACGAGCTGCCGAAAAAGGAATTAACACCGAAGTGGGTCAAGTTTTTCAGTCACTTTAATGACATCCTGATATATATCCTGCTGGTGGCTGCAATCGTTACTTTGATTCTAGGGCATTATGTCGATACGGTCGTGATTCTGCTGGTGGCTGTAGTCAATGCACTGATTGGCTATGTTCAGGAAAATAAAGCTGAAAAGGCTCTGGAAGGGATTCGACAGCTCCTTTCTCTCCAGGCTACGGTGATCCGAAATGGATCAAGAGAAGAGATTGCCTCAACAGAGGTCGTTCCGGGAGATATTGTTCTTTTGAAGGCCGGAGATAAAATCCCGGCGGACATCCGGCTGATTCAGGCTGATCATTTGAAAGTCGAGGAGTCCCCATTGACAGGGGAGTCGACTTCAGTGGAGAAACAGACGGCTAGCCTGCCTGAAGATACGGTGCTGGCAGACCGAGTTAATATGGCTTATTCTGGCACGGCTGTTTCTTCCGGCTCTGGTATAGGTGTTGTTGTATCGACGGGTGAAGAAACAGAAATCGGCCAGATCAACCGCTCTATGAGTGAAGTGCAAGGTATGAAGACGCCGCTGCTCAAGCAGATCGAAACATTCGGCAAGATCATTTCAGTGGTGATTCTAGCATTAGCTGTGCTCCTGTTTGCTTTCGGTCTGCTCTTCCATGACTATCAGTGGGGCGAATTGCTACTTGCCGTCATTGGACTCACAGTGGCCGCCATACCTGAAGGTCTGCCCGCCATCCTGACCATCATCTTGGCACTTGGGGTTCAGACTATGGCAGACAAAAAAGCCATCATGCGTACCCTACCTTCTGTTGAAACGCTGGGAGCGGTGACGGTGATTTGTTCCGATAAAACAGGTACACTGACTAAAAATGAAATGACTGTGCGGTCTGTTATGACCAGAAAGCACTACTATACAGTATCTGGAATTGGTTATGCCCCTCAAGGGAGTATCTCTTGCAAGGAAAGAGAGGTGGAGCTGTCAGCGCATAAAGAGCTAAAGGAGCTGCTGCTGGCCATGCGTTCAGTAAATGATTCAGATATTCTGCAGACAGACGGCCACTGGCTCGTCAGGGGAGATCCGACGGAAGGGTGCCTGATTACATTGGCAGAAAAGGCCAGTGAGCCAGTCGAGTCCCTTGAGCTAATTGCAAAAATTCCTTTTGACTCAGAGTACAAGTATATGGCCGGACTGGTTGAAGTTGATGGAAAGAAAAAAATATATATCAAAGGCGCTCCGGACCGTTTATTTGACATGGCTGGGCTGCACCCAACCTCTCATGACAGGCAGTATTGGGAAGAGCAAATGAGTCGGCAGTCCAGAAAAGGCGAGCGGGTCCTGGCTGCTGCTGTCAAGGATGTTGAGAATGACCGTATGAATATAGATCATGAGGATGTGTCCCATGGACTCACGATCCTGGGGCTGACCGGCATTATCGATCCTCCGCGGGAAAATGTGATTGATGCGATAGCAACTTGTAAAAGAGCAGGCATTCAAGTCAAAATGATTACGGGTGACCATAAAGAAACCGCTTTGGTCATTGCGAGGCAGCTTGGCATAACGGATCATGATGATGTAATCGAGGGACGTGAACTAGATCAAATGACGGGTGAGGAACTGAAAGAAGCGGTTCTGGCTTCCGACGTTTTTGCCCGGACGAGTCCGGCAAACAAGCTCCAGCTGGTTGAAGCACTGCAGGCGCATGGACATATCAGCGCAATGACGGGTGACGGTGTCAATGATGCACCGGCATTGAAACGGGCAGATATCGGAGTTGCTATGGGAATCAAAGGAACTGAAGTCGCCAAAGAAGCTTCTGAAATGGTCTTGGCAGATGACAACTTTTCTACTATCATTAATGCTGTACGTGAAGGGCGAAGAGTTTATGACAATCTGAAAAAGACGATTCTGTTTATTCTACCGACTAACGGTGCCGAAGCTTTTCTTGTGCTTTCCGCCTTGCTTTTAGGATTGGAGATGCCACTGACACCGGTTCAGATCCTTTATGTCAATATGGTCACTGCGGTAACTGTCGCTTTGGCGCTGGCGTTTGAACCACTGGAAGAAGGAACAATGGACCGTCCACCCCGGAAGCCCACAGAGCAGCTGCTCAGCCGCTATTACGTCTTTCGGATCCTCTTTGTTTCTTTACTTATCGGAGGCTCCATTATATGGATGAATGGGGCTCTCCAGGCAACCTATTCCATTGAACATGTCAATACAGTTACCTTGCATTCCATTGTTTTTGCTCAGCTCTTCCATCTTTTTAATGTAAGGAATGAACGGCACTTTAGTTTGAACCGTCACTTCTTTGAAAACAAGGCAGCATTTGCTGCATCTGCTCTGCTGGTTGTTTTTCAGCTGACGGTCACCTATGTGCCTTTCTTGACTAGAGCAATAGGTTTGTATCCCATTGAAGCCATGTATTGGATTTTCCCGGTAGCTATAGGGATCATGGTTTTTATCGTTGTTGAAATTGAAAAATATGTTACACATGCAATCATCAAGCGCAATTAATTAATAAGGTAAGGGAATGCCTTTTGGGAGGAATCATGTATGAGTGAAAATCAAAATCAGCCGGTCGATGTACTGGTCATCGGGGCGGGGCTAGCAGGGCTGTCTGCTGCCAGAAAA
Organism: Alkalibacterium sp. AK22; assembly: GCF_000585255.1. GTDB lineage: Bacteria > Bacillota > Bacilli > Lactobacillales > Carnobacteriaceae_A > Alkalibacterium. The sequence goes on along the minus strand of NZ_JANL01000035.1, from coordinate 43,911 downwards.
GTTAAGCAAGAAGGGATCTCGTTTGCGGTCGTTGAAGCGAGCAATCGTGGAGGTGGGAAAGTTCAGACGGAATTCTCAGCTGACGGCAAGCGTTTTTTTGAACAGGGTGCACAGTATGTCAATCGGGATATGACTGAGATGATCAGCCTTATTCAGGAAGCAGGCATGGAATTGAAACAGACGAACCTGGATAAGGATTCGATTGTCATCAATGAAAAAAATGCCAAAGCCATTGATTTGGGTTCAACCAGAGGAGCGGCGTTGCTGAATCAGTATACTGTAGACAGTGACAAACCATTGTCTAGCGCCCTCGATGAAGTCGTAAAGGACAAGTGGGAAAAGAAAATGATTAGTAGTTATATCGCAGCTGAAACGACAGTCAATACAGATCAAATCAATGCAGCAGCGGCCAATAGGATGATCAGCCGGGTCACCACACAGGAGAATGAGCTGAAGTATCAGGCAAGTGGGCCTCTCAATAATGTGATTCATTTTTTAGAGGATGAACTGAGTGATCAGATTTACTACTGTGAGCCTGTGGTATCGATTGAAACAGTCGATGGAATGTACAAGGCAACGACCGAGCACGGTAATCAGTACCATGCCCGTTCTGTGATTCTAGCGATTCCACCGACAGTAGCCAGACGCATCGCCTTGCCAGATGAGGTTAAAGTACATTTTGAAGAGGCGCTGAGCAGTTATATTGACGGTGCAGTAATCAAAATGACGCTGGTATATGATGATGATTTCTGGCGTCACAAGAAAGTAAGAGGCAAAGAGAGAAAAATATTTGGTGTGATTTATGCAGGAAATGAGGGAGTCAACCTGATGGATGCCTCTCAGCCGGAAGGCGAGAATCGGCTAACGCTGTTCATCGGCGGGGACAAGGCGCGTGAGTTGGTTCATGTTACAGCTGAGGTGAGAGAAAATTATGCACTGGACCGTTTGTCTGAAGTCTTTGGAGATGATGCAGAGAACTTTCAGGATATTGAGGAAAGTATCTGGGTCAACTCCCGCTACTCAGGAGGTGGATACGGTGCGATGATTCATCCAGAAGGCGACAGCAAAGCGAATCAGCAGCTCAGTCAGCCGTTCAGACGGATAGTCTTTGCGGGAACGGAACTAGCTCCCCGATTTCCGCACTTTATGGAAGGGGCTGTGCGTTCCGGGCAGCAGAGTGCAGAGCGCCTGTTGAAAGAATTGTCCAGATAAACTCAGGCAGAGAACATTGTAGATGTTGCGCTCGCCAGAAAAGCCGAATGCCCCGTGTTTTCAGACACGTTGCATTCGGCTTTTATATATCAGCTTGCTATAGATTGGACTGGAAGTAGCGGCTCAATGTTGAGGCGATCAGTCAAGGATTAGTCTCTTACAAGCTGTTCATTGCGGACAGCTACGCCTTGAGCAGACTGAGAGGCTTCAGCTGTACCCTTGTTCAAGTAAGTGTTGTAAACTTTGTCTATCACGAGCGCAATCGCATTGTCTCCAGAAACATTGGCGGCAGTACCGAAGCTGTCCTGAGTGATATACAATGTAATCAGCAAGTTCCCCATTGTGCCTGTCGGATCCATACCGACCATGTAAACAAACGGCAAGGCGCTCATAATGGCTCCACCAGGGGCACCTGGGGCAGCAACCATCGCAACACCTAATGTGGCAATAAAGCTTGCCATCATGCCAAAACCATGCGGCATGTCGAACATCAGTAGGACGGCAGTGACACAGGAAATAATGGTAATGATGCTGCCCATCAGATGAATGGTTGCACTCAAAGGAATAACAAACTCCCGAATTTCTTCAGAAACCCCGTTCTTTTCAGCACAAGCCATATTGACTGGGATGGTAGCCGCTGAGGACTGTGTACCTAGAGCAGTAAAGTATCCTGGGATCTGATTCTTCATTAACGTCAGCGGATTCTTGCCTGTATAGAGACCGGCTAAAATAAACATCGCTGTGATCATCAAGAGCTGCAAGCCAATCACAACGAGGAAAACACGCCAGAAAACGGAAAGCAGTGAAAAGGCAGTTCCTGTATAGCTGAGATTCAGAAAATTACCGAAAATATAGATTGGCAATCCTGGAATAATAATTGTTTTCAAAATCATTGTAATAATATCACCAAATTCAGTAAAGAAGCCATACATGACTTCGCCTTTCCCTTCCTGCCGTAACCAGGAAATGAAAATGCCGAACATAAAGGCAAAGATGATTGCGGATGTCACTTCCAGCAGGGGCTCCAGAGGTAGTTCGAACAGAGGCTCCAGCGCCGCTGTTTCTTCCTGGACCGTGTCTCTGACTGAGGGGTCAATAAAAAGCGGGAACAAACTGGAAGCCAGCAGGTAGGCAACAAAACCTCCAAAAAGAGTCGAACCATAAGCCAAAATCGCATTTAGCCCTAAAAGCTTGCCGGCGCCTTGAGTCAGATCGGCAATCCCTTTGACTACATAACCGACAATCATCAGCGGAATAACAAACCCTAACAGGCTGCTGAACAAGTCGGAAATGGTTATGGGAATCTGCAGGACAAATTCAGGAATAAAGGTCAACTGGCCGACCGCTACTCCGAGTATGATGGCTATTAACAGTTTCGGCACTAGGCCGAGTTTAACAAATGGCAACTTTCTCATATTCAATCTCCTCCATAAATAAATACTCCTTTTTCCAGCTCACCTGAGCTAGTTTTCACATTGTATCATATTAGAATACAAGTAGTAATATAGATGAGCAAATTTAATTAAAAAGAAATGAGAAGTTTTATCATTTTATTCATAAATGATATAGTAACCAGTAGAGAGCATTTAGTGAGGAGCAGATAAAATGAAGATTGCATTACTCGAACCATTGAGAGTGAGTGAAAAGCTGATAGAAGAACTGGCTCAGCCACTTAGAGCTAAAGGCCACGAGTTTGTTTACTATAACGAGAAAACAACAGATTCAGACGAACTTTACAGCAGAAGTCGGGATGCTGATATCGTAATGATAGCCAATACCTCTTACCCCGAAGAAGTAATCAGCAGACTGGAAAAGACTCAGCTAATCAATATTGCCTTTACGGGTATCGATCATGTGGATAAGCAAGCAGCTGATCGCAGGGGAATCAAGCTGGCCAATGCTGCCGGCTATTCGGATCAGTCTGTAGCTGAACTGGTCCTGGGCCTGACGCTTGATGTGTACCGGTCAATTTCCAGAGGAGACTCGGATGTGAAAAAGGCGGAAAACTTTCCTGGACTGATCCAGGGAAGAGAAATCAGAGGGAAGACTGTCGGTATCATAGGAACGGGACAGATTGGTCTGAAGACGGCACAGCTATTTAAGGCTTTTGGGGCTGAACTGATTGGCTTCAGCCGTTCACAGAAAGAGGAGGCGAAGCAAATGGGACTGGAGTACACATCACTCGATGACGTTTTATCCAGAAGTGATATCGTTTCCGTTCATTTGCCTATGAATGAGCAGACTAAAGGTTTTGTGTCAGAAGAAAAGCTGAAGTTGATGAAATCTGATGCAGTCCTCATCAACTGTGCACGTGGGCCCATCGTTGACAATAAAGCGCTTGCCACCCTGTTGAATACTGGAGAAATTGCTGGGGCCGGTATTGATGTATTTGACAGGGAAGCCCCGCTGCCCGCTGACTATCCACTCTTGTCTGCCCAAAACACTGTCCTAACTCCGCATGTGGCCTATCTGACAGATGAAGCCATGGAAGCGAGGGCCAGGATTGTCTTCAATAACACCCTGGCTTATCTTGAAGGCCATCCTGAAAATATTGTAGAGTAAAGGACCCATAAGAGCTGTTGGAACAGAGACATAACGCAAGCGGCTTTTGATGCGAGAGCAAAGAAGGTAAAATCAGCCTGGTGTTCGGGTACAGGGGTGCGCCATTAAGGAAAAATGAAAACAGTAAAACCGTCAGAACCAGGAGCTGTGTCTCCTTTTTCTGACGGTTATTTTAGCCTAACTTGGCAAGTTCAGCTTTCAGATACTTAGCCAGTTCGAGCATGGCAAATTGGTTAGCAGCCTGTTCGGCCTCTTCATTGTAGTTGGTGTTGGTATTGACGTCATAGGTATAAACGTCTCCTTGCCCGTCGACAATAAACTCCAGGGCAGCGACTTCAATTTTCTGTTCTTTCAGGAAAGCTTCAGATCGTCTGATCTGCTCTTCTGGCAGACGGTCGATGATGCTGAACTTGCTTTCTTCAGAGATGACCTCACCATCTGGATCAATCTGGCAAGCGTCTGCAGGGCAAAGTTCAAAGCCGTCGCTTGAATCAACTTTGACAGCATAGAAATAGCGGCCACCAATAAACTCGGAGCGAACAATATGGCCATCTGGAGACTGAATATACTGCTGGATAAGAGAGAGACCATCGACAGAATCTTCAAATTCAGGCCCATAGATATAAGCTTTCAGCTCGTCAAGTGTGTAGAGCAGACGGACACCGAGCCCCTTTCCTGCGCGATTGTGCTTGATGATAAATGGAAACTCATTAAGCTTTTCAGCTGCTTGAATGATTTGTTTCTTCCCCACGGCCCCGAAAGTCTTAGGGGTCTGGATACCGGCTGCTTGAAGCGCGAGATACTGCTTTAACTTGCTAATTTCAAGACCAATAGCGTTTGTTCCATTAACGACCCGTGCACCTTTATATTCCAGCCAGCTTAAAATCTGATCAGCAAGTTCAGGTGCATACCGGTTGCCTCTTGTGTGTGAGGAAGCACTCATGCGGTTGTAGTAGATGGCCTCTTCCGGCAGGGCTTCCAAGTCCACTAAGCCTTCTGACAAGTCCCAATCTTCATAAGGCACTTTCAGTTCTTCCAAGCGGCCTATCAAATGCTTCGTCCAGTCCATGTTTTCATGTATAATGACTACTTTTTTCATAATCAGCATGCTCCTTTATCCTTCTGTCCATCTTTCATTATTAAATAAAAGCTTACTTTTTGCAAGTGATCATTCCGCTGATTAACCAGAGTTAATGGATTAGAAGCAGGAGAGCATTCAGCGACAGTAAGACTGATAGAGGAGCAGGGGAGATAGGCTTCTCTTGAACAAATAGGCTGTGAATGGAACTAATGTTTTCTGAGAGCGGCAGGAAAAGGCTATGGGTGTTTGAAAGCCCTTTCTCTTGCTTATCTGATACATGATTGGTATGTTTGTTATAGAGGTAAAAATCTGCAAAGGAGCTGTTGACATGGGACGCTTAGACGGTAAAATTGCAGTGATTACAGGTGGCGCAGGCGGGATGGGCAAGAAGCACAGTGAGTTTTTTGTCAGAGAAGGAGCAAAAGTTGTTGTCGCAGACTTGGACACATCCGATGGACAGAAGTTAGCTGACGAGCTAGGAGACAATGCGCTGTTTATAGCGCTGGACGTTACGGATCCAGACAACTGGGATAAGGTCGTGCAGAAAACAGAGGAAACATTCGGTCCTATCAGTGTGCTGATTAATAACGCCGGCATCGTTGTGTCTCAGTCGATTGCAGATACGTCTCTTGAAGACTACCGTAAAACAACCATGATCAATCAGGATGGGGTCTTTTTAGGGATGAAACATGTGCTGCCGTCTATGAAAAAGGCGAAAAATGGATCAATCATCAACATTTCCTCCATTGCCGGCATCGTTGGGGCTGAAAATAATATTGCCTACATTGCCTCCAAGTTTGCTGTCAGAGGAATGACCAAGGCAGCTGCAGCTGAGTTTGCCCAGTTCAATATTCGGGTCAATTCAGTTCATCCTGGAACCATCCGTACACCGATGACTGAACAAGAAGATGTCCGGGATCTGGTCAAGGCGATGGAAAAGGAGATTCCGATGAAGCGGATAGCAGAACCGGAAGAAATTTCTAACCTGGTGCTCTACCTCGCGTCGGATGAATCCAGTTATTCGACTGGCGCCGAATTTGTAGCAGATGGCGGTCTGATACAGGTAATGTAAAAAGTAAGCAGGCAGATAAGGTGAAAAAGATTGTGAAGCAGTGAAATAGTTACAATAAATACTGCAAAAGACAAATCCACCCCACTGAGCTTTCATGTGCAGTGGGGTGGATACTTTATTTATGATAAAAAACAGCTGCCTTCAGTTTGAAGTGTTGTGTGAGAAGGACTCAGCGTACCAGTCAGCTGCAGCTTTAACTTCTGGAGCAGTCAGCTGGTGCCCGTAATCTTCCCAGTGAAGCAGGACCTCAGCACCGGCCCCGCTTAGAAGCGTGTTTAACTCGGACGATTCTTCAGAAGGGCAGATAGGATCGTTCGTTCCAGCACCGATAAAGACGGGCAAGCCAGTCATATCCGGTAGTTCAAGCTCTCGGATTGGAACCATCGGATGATGTAAAATTGCCCCTGCTAAAGCATCTTGATAATGAAAGAGCAGGCTGCCTGCAATATTTGCTCCATTGGAATAACCAACGGCTACAACCTTGCTGCGGTCAAAGCCATATTCTCTGGCAGACTCATTCAGGAACGCATAGAGTTCGGCTGTTCGAAACTTCAGATCCTCTAGGTCAAATACCCCTTCACTTAGACGTTTGAAAAAACGGGCCATCCCATTCTCGTTTATATTGCCGAGTACACTGAGGATGTTCGCTTCTGGATCAATAGCATCGGCAAGAGGCAGCAAATCGCGTTCAGATCCTCCAGTCCCGTGAAGCAAGAGCAGGGTTGTTCCTTTAAGATCTTTGCCTTTTTTAAATACATGTTTCATAAATACACTCCTTTTTTAGTCCTGCACAATAGGAGGCAGGATACGTTCAAGATTTTCTCTGTCTTTTTCCAGCGGTTCAGGAAGTTTCAGGGATTCACCGAGCGCTTCCAGCGATTCATCTACCGTAAAGCCTGGCGTATCTGTGGCAATTTCAAAAAGTATATTGCCATATTCTCTGAAGTACAAGGCCTTAAAATAATTTCTGTCTTTGATATCAGTGACTTGATAGGCATTGGCTGACACATGCTCGTGCCATTTTAAATGATCTGCGTCATCGTCTGCACGCCACGCGATATGGTGGACTGTTCCCACGCCCATTTCACCAGCCATGACGGGATCAAGAGGAATATCGATGATACTGGCTAAGTCTCCATTAGTTTTTAGGCGCAGGACTCGGTCTTCCTCCCCAAGTTTCTTAAGACCCATTGTTTCAGTCAGGGTTTCGACTGTAGCCTCGGGATTGGTTGAATAAAGGGTGGCACCAGCAAAACCTGATATGGCATATGCCGGATCGACGTCACTTTCCGACCAGGAATGACTGTTGTCGTAGCTACGTTCAACCAGCTCCAGCTTCAGGCCATGGGGATCAGAAAATTGAAGAACCTGCTCAGAAAAGCGGACAGTGCGTGTCAGAGGCACGCCCTTTTCAGCTAGACGTTTTTCCCAGTAACTCAAGCTGTTTGCTGGAACGGCAAAACTTGTGACCCCGACTTGTCCGCCTCCGATTTTTCCTTGTTCAGCTTCAACCCAGGGAAAGAAAGTAATGATTGTGCCTGGGTTGGCTTGCTGATCTCCAAAGTACAGATGATAGGTGTGTGGATCATCAAAGTTAACGGTTTTTTTAATGAGTCGAAGGCCAAGGCTTTTGGTATAAAAGTCGGCATTTTCTTGAGGATGTCCAACGATTGCAGTGATATGATGAATACCTGTAGTGTTTTTCATGTGACTGTCTCCTCTTATTTCGAATTCGTATTATCTTGATACCATTATATCATTTCCTTACTTTTTGTCAATAAAGAGGCATCTGATGAAGCTTTGGTGAAGCTCTCCCGCTACAAAGGAAAAGGAGCGAGAGCTTTGCTTGCTTAGAAGCCGCTGATATAAAAAAGCCCTGGGACTCTATATCAGAGTTCCAGGACTTGATTGGTTATTTTAGTCGGCTATTTAGCGAGAAAGCATTACGCAAGGTGCGCTTTTCCAGTCGCTTTGTTTCGGTTTTTTTCTTTCTTCTTGACGGGGCTTTCTTCTTTTTCAGTCATCGTGAAGCCAGTCGCTGCATAAATCAGCGTAATGACTGGTGTAATGAAGGCCAGGAAAGTGAACGGCAGGTATTCCATTACCGGAATCCCCAGTGTAGTTGTAGCAAACATACCTGCTCCGACCCATGGGAAAAGCGTACCAGACAGGGTAGCTGCTGCTTCAACTGTACGGGACAGATTCTCAGGTTTTAGGTTCATGCGGTCATACAGTGGCTTCATAATTGTACCTGTCATCACAGATGAGAAGTAAATGGCTCCACCGATAGCCAGTGAGAAGTAACCCACTAGCAGCGTGACTAGAGTCAGCGAGAAGTGTGACTGGATCTTGTGGGCAAATGAACCGATAATGGCTTCCAGTGCACCAGATTCGGCCAGCAAGCCACCTAGACCGAGTGCAAACAGGAACAGAACAATTAGCGGCAGCATGTCCGTAATTCCTCCACGCTGCAGCAGTTCATTGATTGTTTCATTTCCAAGGTCGGCAGTATAGCCGTCATACATAATGTTAAAGACATTTGAGAAACTGTAGCCTTGAGAAAAGGCAGCCAGTACACCACCGTACATGGCAGCGGTAAAAATAGAGATAACAGCGGGCTTCTTCATCATCATCAAGGCAATAAGCAGGATGATTGGTGTGAAGGCAACCCAGCTAATATTAAAGTTGGTTGATAGCTGAACGAGCAGCGTATCAACATGTTCAGAGTCAATACTGTCAACACTGTACTGCAGACCGATGACGGTAAAAAGGACAGCAGTGATTAGAAAAGCTGGAGCGGCTGTATACATCATATGCTTGATGTGGCCGAACAAAGTGGCTCCAGTCACTGTCGGTGTCAGATTCGTTGTGTCAGATAATGGGGACATCTTGTCTCCAAAGTAAGCACCAGAAAGGATAGCACCTGCCGTGATTCCTGCCGGTACACCAATCGTTGCACCAACCCCCATCATGGCTACACCGGCTGTACCGATAGCTCCCCAAGAGGTTCCAGTCGTTGTTGCGACTACTGCGGTAAAGAGCAGCGTAGTCAACAAGAAGAACCGTGGTGAAATCATGTTGATTCCATAGTAGACAAGCGCGGGTACCGTTCCGGAAGCAATCCAGGTTCCAATCAGTATACCAACACTGGCCAATATCAGTACCGATTCAAGTGATTGACCCATCGATTTGAAGAGGACGTCCTGTACTTTGGAATAAGTGTAGCCCAGTTTCATCATGAATGGAAATAAGGCGAACATACCAATGAACATTAGTATCTGGATCGGGGCATCAAAGACCAGGATCCCTACTGAAATGATTGCGATGATTGTTAGCAGCATGGATGAGGCAAATAAAAAACTAGGTTTTTTAATGTCTTCGTTTTGCAAAATAATAATCTCCTTTTTATATTTGTCTGTTTTTTCCGACTGTTCTATGGTAGAGGGTTTGCTGACAGAAATCAAATCCCTGTTCATAAGGGAGCGAGTGTTTCCACCTAAATTAGTGATTTTCGACCAAAAGAAAAGAGCTTAAAGGGTTATCCAGAAAGCTCTTTTTAGTCAACTGTCAATGCGTTTCTACTCTTCGTCTAATGCGTTCAGATCTTCAATGGAATCGATATCCATGTATTCTGGAACGACTAGCCCGATAACGGTTCCTTCCATATTCGGCCCCATGTCAACGATGTCGTCACCGTATTGTTCCAAATAGGCGCCCTGAGTCGTTGGCAGCCATGGCGCGACTGTTGCGTCGACTTCACCTTGAGCCAGTGCTTGGAACAGGATTGAGGGATCGACGTTAGAAATCGTCACGTCAAAGCCGTGCTCCTCCAGCACCTGGACGATGACTGCGGACGAGGCACGTTCCGAATCCCACGGGAAAGAACCGAGTTCGATTGGATCTCCGTCGACTTCATCGACGCCTTCTATCCAGCTATCTACGGTAGTACGATTCTCTTCAATCCAGTTCGAAGCCGCTTCATCAAATTCAATATCCTGGGCTTCCAGCATAATTTCCTGCATATCTTCTACTTCCCAGGAAAAATTGGAAAGGATAGCATAAGCTTCGGGCATGTCCTCTTCAAATCCTATCCGGGACATGGTATGAACGTATTCCGTCTCACCATAGACCCCTTCAGGATCGTCAAGAAACTTGAGATCATACATTTCGAATTTATAGTGAGGGGTCCAGCCTGTCACCACAATGGGCTCTTCATTGGTAATGGCAGAAGACAATTCTCCCATCATGCCAGCTGTTGAGCTTGTTTCGAACTCCCAGTCCTCAAGGTTACTGTAGGCATTAAAGGCTTGCTCAGTTGTTTCCGTTATACCCGCACCGGGTTCGATTCCTGTTATCGTGTAATTCAGTTGATCACCAACTGTTGCATCAGCATTCTCCTGATCTCCGTTGTCTCCACATGCGGAAACAAGCAAGGCCGTTGACGCCAATGCCAGGAGCTTGATTGATGTCGTTTTATTCATATAATTAATGTCCTCCATTAGTAAATAATGATTTTCATGAAATTTTCATACAACTTTCATTCCATAAATAACCGTAACACAAATAGTTGTACAATGCAAAATTTAAATTAAATTATTTTATTTATATAAAAATATTACTTCCGAACGTAACATAAGGTCAAAAATGTTCAAATAATCAGACTGGTTTAGACGGACAAGAATTATGCAAATAAGAGTATACGAAAGCTATCAGTCTGTGGAGGGGGGGGCGAATCAGCTGACAGTGGTCATGACCTGTGCGCAAAAGAGAAGGTGGATTATACAAGAAGAGAACGGTATCATAAAGAAAATAAAATAATGGAGGAAGTTAAAATGGATAAGCGCAAGCTGGGCCATTCGGGGCTGATTGTTTCAGCAGTTGGCTTTGGGGCATGGCAGTTAGGAAATGATAGGGACTGGAGTGGGCATACAAAAGCCGAGGCCATCGCACTAGTACACGCGGCCGTTGAGCAGGGCGTTACCTTTTTTGACACAGCTCCCAATTATGGTTCGGGGAACAGTGAGCGTCTGCTGGGAGAAGCTTTGCAGGGAAAAAGGGATCAGGTCGTAATCAGTAGCAAGTGCGGGCACCAGGTGGATGGTGTCCAATCTTTCGAGCCAGAGCAGCTGGTACATTCCGTTGAAGGATCTTTAAGGAGGCTGAAAACGGACCATCTGGACAGCCTCCTGCTGCATAATCCTCCTTTTGACAGTTTAAATGGCTACTCGCCTCAGTTTGAAGTACTTAAAGACTTGAAAAAGCAGGGCAAGATAAAGGCTTATGGAGCATCAGTGGACTCAGGAAGGGAAATAGACCGGATAGTAGATGAAACAGCCAGCGAGGTTATTGAAATCATGTTCAATATTTTTCATCAGGAGCCCCTTTTATCTATGCAGAGAGCTGAGGAACAAGGTGTCGGCCTGATTGCTAAAGTACCGCTTGATTCAGGATGGCTGAGCGGGAAATACCATAAAAACAGCAGTTTTACAGGGATCCGAAGCCGGTGGAGCCAGGATATCATTGAGCGGAGAAGTATGCTGGTCGAGGAAGTTAGACACATTATTGGGCCGGACACATCAATGGCAGAGGCAGCGATGCACTTTATCCTTGCTTACCCGTGTGTTTCGACAGTAATTCCGGGCGTTAAAAGTATTCAGCAGCTGCAGGAAAATCTGTCGACAGCTGACAAGAAGATATCTGAAGGTGTTAAAACAAGACTGGAAAATCTCTGGAAACGGGAAATCAAAGATCAGCCTCTACCCTGGTAGAGAAAGAGGTTAAGGGGAGGGATGATGAAAAGGCTCATGAAGTCTACGGGAGCCTTTTCCTGTGAGCAAAGCTTGGACTCCTGTATAGTAAAGGGTAAATGAGAAGAGGGAGGAAGATTAGATGGCGCTAAAAACAGTAAGTACAGAACAGGCAGAACTGATCTTTTTTGCGGGAAGTGAATTGCTTGAAGGACCGGTCTGGGATGAAAAACGGCAGTTAATCTACTGCGTGTCGATTGACGATCATATCATCTACCGGCTCGATCCAAAGACTACAGAAGTCACTTCCTATCTAACAGATGGACCGGTTGGGGCAGCTGTTCTGAATGCAGACGGTCAGTTGCTATCAGCCGAGAAGAGCGGCATTTACCGAATCAATCCGGATACAAAAGCCCGTACTTTTTTAACGCAGCCCAATCAGGATGAGCGTCTGCGTTACAATGACGGTAAGCTGGATCCCAAGGGACGGCTCCTTATCGGAACAATGGGAGAAGAGGACGTGATTGAAGGCGCCGCTTCGTTGTTTTCAGTAGCAGCAGACGGGAACGGGCACAAAGAACTGCTGTCCGGCCTGTCGATTGCTAACGGCTTAGGTTGGTCAGCGGATGGTCAGGTTTTTTATCATATTGACACCCCCACAAACAAAGTCAGACAATATGCATATGACCTTGAAGAGGGGACACTGTCTAATGAACGCATCTGTGTGGAAGTCACTGGTGAAGGGAGTCCAGATGGCATGTGCGTCGGACCGGACGGGACACTATGGGTAGCCGAATTTGGCGGCGGGAAGGTCTGCCAGTGGGATCCAAAAACAGGAGACAAGCTGACAGAAATCGCTTTGCCGGCTACGAACGTGACCTCTTGCTGTATAGGGGGCAAGAGTATGGACTATTTGCTGGTCACCACGGCCCGTGATGGGGAAGGTAAGGAACCACTCTCTGGAGGGCTATTCAGAATAAAAATTAGCTGAATACCTTTAAGTACAGACTCATTCTGGGCACGTACTCTTTTCTGACACATGAAAAGAGTACGTTTTTGTTTAATTGCTTACCGGTGTCAAACTGTTTGCATACGAAGCGTTCCCATTGGTCTATAGTGAATCAGGTATTGCTCGAGTGGGCACACGCCAGTGGGCTTTTATCCCCGCACGGATAGCATAAGGCAGAAAAGTAAATAAAAAGAGATTGGGACTGAGCGGGCTGAACACCTCCTTTGTGAGCAAATTGAAAGAGACGCAACAGCCGCTTTTAGGTGTTTGATACGGCTCATATATATGGTGCAAAATTGAAATTTAAATAAATACATTATTTATAGTTGACACGGCTTGAGCCATCGATTATTATAAATGTAAGCGATTTAACTAAAACGTTTTCGAGAACAGAGCCTATTTTTTTAGGAATTAACGAAAACGTTTTCGAAGAAAGGGCGGGCTGGATAAATAATGATGGATTACACTTACGGAAAAGATGAATTAGAAAACTGGCTGGTAGCAGAAAAAAGCTTTTCTGCAGAGCAACTCGGAAAAGTGGAGGCGGTGTTCTCCTTAGGAAATGGCTACATGGGACTGAGGTCGGCGACTGAAGAATCTTACCTGGATGAACAAAGAAACTTGCTAGTCAACGGGACATTCAATACTTTCAGTTCAGTTGAAGTGCCGGAACTGCCGAATATAGCAGATGTTACCAATATTAAGCTAGCTGTAAACGGAGAGCGATTTACTCTGGAGACAGGGGAATACACTGATTATGTCCGTTATTTGAATATCAGAGAGGCGGAACTGGTGAGAGAAGTTGACTGGACTTCTCCCAGAGGGAAGCAGCTGCGGTTAAAATTCAGACGGTTCGTATCGCTAGATGACCTCCATCTGATTGGAATGAAAGTGGATGTGACTAACCTGGGAGCAGAAGCAGAGATCAGTTTTGAATCAGGGATTGATGCGCAGATGACCAATACCGGCTCCCAGCATTTCCACGAAGGCGAAAAGCGTATCTATGACAAGAAATACCTGGAGACGATTCAGACCACGACGGAGTCGGGAATCGATATTGCAGTCCTGACAGCGCACACGTTAAAAGTGAGGGGGCAGATGGTTTTTCCGGAACCGAAGATGGATATCGACCGGAGAAAGATGACAATCAGCTATGCAGTCAAGCTTGGAGAAAATGAGTCGCTTGAACTGGAGAAAATGAGCGTGATTCATACCAGCCGGGACCGGGAATGGGAAAGAAAAGATTACCAGCTGGCTGAGATGAGAAAAGTGGCTTTGGCAGATCTCAAAGCTAGCAGTGAGAAAGGGTATGAACACAGCTTTGAAGCCCACAAACGCGCATGGGAAAACAAGGTCTGGCAGTCCTATGATTTCAGCTTGAAATCAAAACACGCTTTTGACTTGCTGGCTTCACGCTTTGCGATTTATCATCTGACGGTAATGGTCCCGGCGCATAGTGATAAAATGGGTATCGGAGCCAAGGCTTTAAGTGGAGAAGGCTATAAAGGGCATTCTTTCTGGGATACAGAAATATTTATCCTTCCGTTCTTTACGTTCTTTGATCCTGATATAGCCCGTTCTCTACTGACCTACCGGTATCATGGTCTGACTGGTGCAAAAAAGAAAGCTTCGGATAACCGTTATGAAGGGGCAATGTACCCTTGGGAAGCGGCTTATCCTTCTGATGGGGAAGTCACGCCAGTATGGGGAGCAGTTGATATTGTAACAGGTGAACAGACCAAAATATGGAGCGGTTTTATAGAGCAGCACATTACAGCCGACATTGCCTTTGCCGTCTACCAGTATTATTCAGCCACCAACGACACTGATTTTATGGAAACGTACGGCTATGAAATTATTTTTGAGACGGCGAAATTCTGGTCCAGCCGTGTGGAATGGGACGAAAGCCAGCAGCGTTATGTTATCAATGGGGTGATTGGTCCCGATGAATACAAGGAGCATGTCGATAACAACGCCTTCACCAATTATATGGCTCACTTCAATCTCTCTTTGGCTGTTCATTATTACGAAGAGCTGAGCAGCAAAGACAGTGACCTCTTTGAAAAACTGGACCAGGAGACAGCCGTCTCTGATGCAATTTTCAAAATCAATGAAGCTAGGGACAAACTTTACCTGCCGCAGCCTGACAAAGAGTCACTGATTATTCCGCAGGACGATACGTACCTACTTAAAAAGGAACTGGACATCACGCAGTACAAGAATGCGGATAAGGTTGGCAAATTGTTTGATGACTACAATCTTGATCAGGTCAACGAGATGCAGATCAGCAAGCAAGCAGATGTCCTGGTCTTGCTTTATCTAATGGACCAGACGACTCAGCCTTTTGACCCGGCACTGAAGCAGGCAAACTTTGAATACTATGAGCCTCGAACCACACATGATTCTTCGCTCAGTCTGTCTACCCATGCCATTATAGCAGCAGATATCGGCAACAAGGCTCTGGCGTATGACCTCTATTCAAAAGCGGTGCAGATTGATCTGGGACCCAATATGCACTCTTCTGATGCTGGCATTCATGCGGCGTCCATTGGCGGTATTTGGCAGATCATTTTATTCGGCTTTGCCGGTATCCGCATACATGGTCAGAAGCTGACGGTCAACCCGCACTTGCCGGATGAATGGGAAGAGCTGAGTTTTGTATTCAACTGGCAAGGACAAGCTATCAAGCTTGAAGTCAGGCAAGACGGCTTCTCACTGACGCCGATGGATAATCAGGAAATCACGTTTGAATCAGGCGGTAAAGTATACACATCAAACCAGGCTATTACACTATAAAAACTCACAACCTAGGAGGGTTAAAATGAATAAATTTGTCAAATCTTTAGGTATGGTTTCTACACTGGCGTTACTGGCAGCATGCACCAACGGCAATGAGACAGCAACAGAAGATGAAAGCAGTGAAAGTGGTCAGGAAACAGTCGGGAACATGGAAGGGGGCAATGTCAACCTAGCTGTATGGGGTTCTTCTCCAGCTGAGACGAATGCACTGGAAGAAACTATCAGCAGTTTTGAAGCAGAGACAGGCATTGAAGTGGAACTGGAGATCATTCAGGACAACTTCCAGGACGCCATGACAGCCCGCTTTGCGGCAAATAATGCCCCGGATGTTTTTTATCTGGAAGCCTTCGCCGCACCGATGTTCATCGAGAGTGGTGTTCTGGAGAATATATCCGGAGAAATGGATAACACAGATGACTTTTTTGACCCTCTTATTGATGTGTTTAGAGGAGAAGAGGACGAGCTGTTTGCGGTGCCTAAGGACTACTCTACGCTCGCCCTTTACGTTAATGAAGATATGATCGAAGACGCAGGATTGAGCGTGGAGGATATCCCGCGTGACTGGGATGACTTGCTGGTCTTTGCTGAGGAACTGCAGGGAGAACTGGAAGACAATCAGGCAGCGATGATTGTTGATCAGACGTTGGCGCGACATTACAGTGCCTTTATCAACAATGGTCTGGACCCAGCAGGCGATGAAGGCCAGGCTGACTTTACATCCAGCCCGGAAGCTCTGGAATATTTCCAGTCTATCGTTGACGGAACAGAAGCCGGTTTTCTGCAAAATCCGCAGATTGATATGGGGATCGACTCCGCTGGCGCAGCGTTTGGCGCGGGCCGGGCAGCTATGATGATCGAAGGCAACTGGGTCATCAGTGCATTAAATCAGGAGTACTCTGACGTGAACTACACTGTGCTGGAATCGCCAACCATCAATGGCGAAGAACAGTCGATGACGTTTACAGTCGGCTACACCGTCGCCAGAGATGCTCAAAACCGGGATGAAGCCATTGCGTTCATCAATTACATGACAGGTGACGGACTAAAGCAGTGGAGTGAATTGTCCGGGACACTTCCTCCAAGAGAGTCTGTCGCTGAAGAAATGAATCTGTTTGACAATCCAGTACTGGAACCTCACGTCTTGGCAGCTGAATATGGAACAGTCTGGAGCTCAGGCGAGAGTCTGCCTGTAGTCGCCGCTTCCTTCGACAATTATTTCCAAGCAGCGGTCAATGGCACAATGACTGTGGAAGAAGCTATGGAAGCAGCCGAAAATGAAGCTAATGCAGAATTAGACAGAAGATAAAACAGATCAGCTCCGGACATACTAACCGTCTGGAGTTGCTTTGTATTTAGGGAGTAGTCAAAATGAATAAAAAAAGAAAAAATAATATCCAGGGCCTGACGTTTATGGCTCCAGCGACTCTGACCGCCTCTCTCTTTATCGTCGTCCCCATTGCCTATGCGTTCTTTATGATGTTTTTCAATATCAATCTTCTTTCAGGTACCCGTACCTTTATAGGCTTTGACAATTTCAGTAAGATAATCGGAGATCCAAGATTTTGGGCGGCTCTGAGAAATACCAGCACCTATGTAGCCGTTGTGGTGCCGATACAGACATCCATTGCGCTTATTCTGGCAGCCCTTTTGAACAGTAAAATCAAATTCAACCGTGTGTTTCTGACCGTCATGTTTATTCCAACGCTGACCTCATCCTCAGCAATGACTTTGATCTTTATGTGGCTGTTCAACAATAACGGCCTGGTCGTCAATCAGATCCAGCAGCTGACAGGTGCCCGGATACAGTTTTTAACCAATCCGGATCTGGCTTTAAGCGTAATCATGATCATGAACATCTTTTCTACTGTTCCGCATTTCATGGTTGTCTTTCTGTCGGGCCTGCAAGATATACCGGCCAACTTATATGAAGCTGCTGCCATCGATGGCGCTACTAAAGTAAGGCAGTTCTTCCATGTGACGATTCCTCAACTTATGCCGATCCTCTTTTATGTGGTGACTATGGGTGTAGTCGGCACCTTCCAGATTTTTGATCAGGCGTTTATCCTTTCGGGAGGAACCGGAGGACCGCAGAACTCCACGCTGACCTTTACGCTCTATATCTATCAACTGGCATTTACCAGCAATGATATGGGTAGAGCCTCAGCTATGTCCTTTATTTTGGGCGTGATCATTTTTACATTTACCTGGATTATCAACAAAGTAATGAAAGCAGATGAGATGAATGGGTGATAAAAAATGAAAAAAGAAAACCTCACATTGAAAGCAGCGGTCTACACAATCCTTATTTTCTACAGTTTACTTACACTGTTTCCTTTTGTGTGGAGCATCCTGACTTCACTGAAATCTACAGCAGAAATTGCCGGCGGGGGGACCTTCTTTCCTGAAACAATCAGTTTTTCCGGCTGGGAAACCTTGTTTGCCTCACAGTATACGACCTGGGTAAGAAACTCTCTGGTCGTGGCCCTGATTACGACAGTACTGAATGTGATCTTCAACACGATGGCGGGCTATGCCTTTGCCCGAATTGATTTCTTCGGGAGAAAATTTCTGTTCAGCCTGATGTTGCTGCTGATCATGATTCCGGCACAGGTAACAATGATCCCACTTTACATTGTGGTCTCAAACCTGAATCTGATCAATTCTCACTGGTCAATCATTTTGACCTCGATGATCAACATTGCTTATATTTTCATGATGCGGCAATTTTTTGTCAACTTTCCAGCGGAAGTCGAGGAGGCCGCTTCTATGGACGGACTGTCCCATATTGGCATATTTTTCCGGATTGTCCTGCCGAATGCAAAGCCGGCCCTGGCTACACAGGCCATCTTTATTTTCATGGGTGTATGGAATGAGTTTATGCGACCGCTTCTCTTCATCACGAGTCCAGACCGTTTCATGTTGACGCAAGGTCTGAATGCCCTATCCAACCAGTTCAGAAACATAACTGCTTGGGACATTATTATGGCAGGGGCCATCTTCTCGGTGATTCCGATCTTCCTACTGTTTATTTTCCTCAACAAGTACTTTATTGCTGCAAACGACCGGAGTGTTGGCGGTAAGTAAGATTAAACAGGTGATGAGACCGTTTTTATGATAAAATAACGAAGTTAATGAAACTATCTACCTGAATTCATACTGAAAGGAGGAAAGTACAATGACGACGATCAAAGAGGTAGCGAAGGCTGCAGGAGTGTCTGTGGCCATGGTGTCCAAGGCTTTAAACAACTATCCGGACGTCAGTGAAAAAACGAGAGAGAAAGTAAGACAAACCGCTGAGAAATTAAATTATTCTCCCAATGTCGTGGCCCGTAACCTTTCCTCCAAAAATCAAAAAACCATAGCGATGATCACATCCGGTTTCTTGAGGTCTGAGAGTCTGGACAACAGTAACTCATTTGATTTGCTAAAAGGTGTTTACCAGGCTACAGAAGAAGATCATTACGAACTGGCCATGTACTTTACTGAAACAGAGAAACAGCAGGAAAAAGACTATGCAAAATTCTGCCGGGAAAGAAACATCAGAGGGGTCGTTTTATCTGGCATAAGGCTTGATGATCCCTACTTCAAAACGTTGCTGGAAACCAATATTCCGTGTGTGCTGATTGATGTGAAAGTACCAACAGAAAACAAACTGATTGGAGGAGTCAGCATCGACAATGTTCAGGCAGCGTATGATATGGCTCAGTACGTCATAGCTAGAGGACATACCAGACTCGCGGTGCTTTCAGGAGAAGGGGAAGCGGATGTCAACGGTCAGCGTCTCAAAGGTATCATGCGGGCGGCGGAAGCAAAGGGGATCGATCTGGGCGGCAAAATTATCAATGGTGAGTTTAAAGAGCAGACGGCCTATGACAGTGTGCGCGCATTTTTAGAACAACACCAGACAAACCTGCCCAGCGCACTCATCTGCTTCAGTGATATTATGGCTCTAGGAGCCCTCAAAGCTATTGAAGAGTTCGGGCTGCAGGTGCCGGAGGATATATCACTCACGGGCTTTGACGGGCTGAAAATCACTGACTATACCCATCCGACAATTACGACAGTTAAGCAGCCCTTCCAGCAGATGGGCTATGAAGCAGCCAGGCTGGTCCAACGTATTATGGAAGGCAAGGAAGGGGAGCGCCAGATCACGGTTCCGCACGAAATGATCTGGAACAGCAGTGTCAGAGATCTGACTGTCTAGAAGGTGGGCGGATCTTTGTTTCCTGCTCCAGGCTGATGGACTATAGCCGGAGCAGACATACAGAAAAAGGCCGGAACACGAAAAGTGTCCCGGCCTTTTAAGTGTACCTGCAAGGTTTGGTTTTCTAATCAAGCTAAAAGCTCTTCTGTGAATCAGTCAGCCTTCACTGCCGTTTTAACAGCTGTAATCAGAATATCCTCGACTTCCTTTGCTGCTCCCATCAGGTCATGATTCTCAACCATATCAATCAGAATAGTCGGCTTCAGGACGCCGGCATAAACGGAGTCATCTTTTTCATAGACGACGACTTTGCAGGGAAGGAAATAACCGACTTCGATCTGCTTGTCCAGAAAATCTTTGGCGAGTTTAGGATTGCAGACATCAAGCACAGTAAAATTGGAATCAAAGTCAAAGCCTTTGCTTGTGATTTTGTCTTTCAGATTAACTTCGTACAAGACGCCAAAAGCATTGTCTGCAATAGCCTCTTTCAGTGTGTGCAGTGTATCTTCAAATGACTGTGTACTTTTTTCTTCGTAAGCGTAATTCATTATACCCCTCCTGGTTTATTTGTACTGGCTTCATTCTCCCCCAAAGAGCGTCTGGAAAGCAACTGAATTGCCTGTGAAAGAAATTAGAGAATCCGTGCAGGGATAAGGACAAGAACGACCGGGCCACAATGGGATTGCTTGTGTGAAATACATCTCAAGTCCCTGGAAATAATTAACCGGAAATGGTTTAATTAAGGCAACAATAGTTAATGAGGAGGAAAAGATATGATGCTGAATATGATGGATTACTTGCCAATCATTATCCCACTGGTTTTACTACAACTGGTTCTGCTGATCACAGCCCTGGTTCACCTGGTAAGAAATGAGCAGCTGAATCAGAGCAATAAAATCATCTGGGCTCTGGTCATCATCTTTGTCAATCTGATTGGTCCGATTATCTACCTGATTTTTGGAAGGAAAGAGGACTGATGGGAGTGCTGGAAGTGTCTGGTCTGAAAAAAGCGTTCGGAGACCAGGTGGTTCTGGATGGAGTGGATTTCTCAGTCAGGGAAGGGTCGATTTTTGGTTTTATTGGAAAAAATGGGGAAGGAAAGACGACGACAATGAACATCGCCCTCGGCCTGTTGAAGGCTGACCAGGGCAGGATCACGATTGGTGGAGAAACAGTCAAGTATGGCGATACTGCAACCAACCGTTTAGTCGGCTATCTGCCGGATGTGCCGGAATTTTATTCTTTCCTGACTGCCCGGGAGTATATGAAGCTGTGTCTGGATGTCAGCGGGATCGAGCGGAAGAGAGGAAAGCAAAAGATTGCGGAGTTGCTCGACATGGTCGGCCTGGAGGACAATAAAAAGCGGATTTCTCATTATTCCAGAGGGATGAAGCAGAGGCTGGGTATTGCTCAGGCCTTGATCAATGATCCGCTGCTTTTGATCTGTGATGAACCCACATCCGCTCTGGACCCGATTGGACGGCAGCAACTCCTGACGGTTCTGAAAAAAGTCAAAGATAAGACGACAGTCATCTTTTCCACCCATATACTGAGTGACGTGGAAACGGTCTGTGATGAAGTGGCTATTTTGGATGCCGGCCGGATTGTTAGACAGGGATCGATTCAGGAATTGAAGGCGCAGACTGAAACTGAAAAATGGAGCCTGCTGCTGGAAAATGAAGCAGAGGCACTGACCGTGTTCAGCGTATTAAAATCTGATGCTAGGCTGGCGAATGCAGTCCTTGAGGGCTGCACGGTCCAGGGGACCAGTCCGGATTCCAAAGCAGCTATGAAGACAGTGCTCAGTATCGTACACACCCTTTCAGTCGTCCCTTTGAGACTGGAGCGCAAAGAACCAACAATCGAAGAAGTGTTTATGGAGGTGGTCCAATGATGCGGTATGCCGCCTTTATTAGAAAAGAACTAAAAGAACAGCTCCGCAACTATAAATTCTTTATAACGGGGATCGTCTTTGCTTTTATCGGGCTCTTGAGTCCATTGAGTGCACGCTTTCTCCCTGAACTGCTTGAGAATCTGGTCGATGACAATGTGACCATCATACTGGCCGAACCGACCCACATCGATTCCTGGATGCAGTTTTTTTCAAATATCAATCAGATTGGTTTGGTCGTGTTTGTCCTGCTGTTCAGTCCGGTTCTGGCCAAAGAATACAGTCAAGGCACACTGGTCCATATGGTGACCAAAGGTTTGCCTCGGACAACGATCTATATGGCCAAACTGACGGTCCTTCTGCTGACTTGGACAGCAGCTTACTGGTTCAGCTATACTGTCACACTGGGCTATACACTCCTTTATTTTCCGGAAGGGCCCCTTGACGGACTTATACTACCGGCGGTAAGTTTGTACACCTTTGGCTTGATGCTGGCAAGTGTGCTCATGGGAGCTGCCGTCCTGTTCAAAAGCAGTTATGCTCCACTGCTGGCGGTCGCTGGCCTAGTTGGCTTACTCTTTATCGGCAATCTTTTCCCTCTGTTTCAGGAGTGGAGTCCACTGCAACTCGCAACCCGTAACGTTGAAATCCTGATCTTGGCTGAAGGAGACGCTTCTTTGGTTAGAGCTTTTATACTCGCTAGTCTGCTGATCCTGGTGGTTTCTCTTTCAGGAGCGGCCCTTTTCAAACGCAAGCCCCTCCAGTAAGAATCAAAAAATCAGAAAGAATCTGGTAAGATCCTTATTTAATGATTACAAAAAAGAAGCAGCCCCTATTTGTCAGTGAGAACCATACAGGGGCTGCTTCTTTTTCCTTGCTTTTATGAGACACCCCCTGAGTTGTTTCGACACGCTGACTTTTCCTCAACATAAACAATCTCATTCAATATAGAAATACCTATAAAGTGTTGTAACTAGTCAATTGAGGGAGGATCTCCTCTGAGCTGCCCCGTAAAGTGTGTTTGCGCGGCAAGTGGAGGATGATCTCCTCTGAGCTGCCCCGTAAAGTGTGTTTGCGCGGCAAGTGGAGGATGATCTCCTCTGAGTTGCCCCACAAAGTGTGTTTGCGCGGCAAGTGGAAGGGTGATCTCCACTGAGTTGCCCCGCAAAGTGTGTTTGCGCGGCAAGTGGAGGGTGATCTCCTCTGAGTTGCCTCTTATAAGGAGTCGTCTATTTTTTTACAGACAGCCAGCCGGATCGTGTGCTCACATAGGACCAATCAGCTGAATTGAACAAAAATATCCAGTCCGAGTGGGGTGTGTCCTTCAATGCCGGCTTCTTCTTCCTGGCTGTACTCGATATAAGGACCACCGGAGACATAAACAAAACCGGTCGGTACATACTTCTTGGTGTAGGCTTTAATTGCTTCTGCCTTTTCACCTGACAGCTGGCCGAGCGGCAGCCCTTCGACTTCCACTAGGACACCATGTGGACCGTCCGGCTGAAAGTCCACATTCATTGTAGTAACCTCGGCATATTTAAAGGTACGACGGGTCAGGGGAGTCACATCTTTTAAGCTGAGTCCACCATAATAATGTTTGAAGGGATCCTCATCGACCATCTTTTCAACAATTGTCTGAACACGTTCTTTGTCGGCCTGTAGCTCGTGTGCAGTCAGGCGGGTTTCATACTGCACAGCCTGAGCCTGGTTATCTGGATCAGCATCTGCTTCGGAATAAGGGGTGCCTGCTTCTTTTTTATTTCCTTTTAAAAAATCAAAGAGTCCCATATTTTTTTCTCCTCATATAGTTTATTTTGTGTACTGAATTGTCTGTCAGGTTCCCGATTAATAGAAAGCTGGACTTCCTGCTTGAGTGCAAAGATGAGAGAGGCGGTCTGTTCTTCATAAACCATCCGCGGCTCTTATGCACGGTTTGCCCGCAGATGGATATGTGCAGCCTGACAATTGTGCACAGGCTTATACCACCGACTCAAGCATAAACAATCCCCTTAGCAGAGTCAATCCGGACTGTTGCACCAGCTTTTACAATACTCTGCTATTGCGGTAGTCTATATTTCGTGCCAACGCTTTAAAAGCGGTGCAGTGTCAAGAAGTGATTCCCAGTATTCAGGTGGTCAGCAGACCAGTTTTTATATGTCTTGAATCAAGGTGGACTTTACTCTCACAGCTGGATATTGAGGCGACAAGAACGGAAGAGGGCACTGGAGCATAAAAAAGAAACATCAGGGAAGTCTTCGGTCAGTAAGCACGCTAATATATATAACTGTAACTTATATAGTCTATAATTATTAAGAGTTAGACTTAGCTTAAAAAACCTATTATTATCATATTGTAAGCGATTGCTTGAAAAGGGAATAAGCTCAAGTAATCAGTTCAGACAAGAGGTCTGCATATACTTAATCTTATAGGAGGAAAACAATGAGGGAAGTAGTCATAGTTGAAGCGGCGCGCACAGCGATCGGCTCACACGGAGGAGCACTGAAAGATGTATCAGCAGTCGATTTAGGAGTTACAGTCGTCAAAGGAGCAATGGAGCGGGTAAAGCTGGATCCAAGCCAAGTGGATGAACTGATTTTTGGGAACGTGCTCAGTGCGGGACTGGGGCAAAATGTGGCTAGACAAATTGCAATCCATTCCGGCATTCCAAAGGAAGTGCCCTCCTTTGCACTGAATAAGCTGTGTGGGTCCGGACTAAAGTCTGTAGCCCTGGCTGCTCAGGCTATCATGGTGGGAGACGCGGACGTCGTTATCGCCGGTGGAACTGAAAGTATGAGCAATGCAGCGCATGTAATGGAAAATGCCCGCTGGGGTCAGAAAATGGGAGACATGAAAGTCGTTGATACCATGCTCAGAGATGGACTGGTGGATGCGTTCAACCACTATCACATGGGAAATACGGCAGAGAACATCAATGAAAAGTATGGCTTCACCAGAGAAGAGCAGGACAAATTTGCAGAAGTCAGTCAGAACCGGGCAGAAGCGGCCGTCAAGTCCGGCCGGTTCAAGGATGAAATCATTCCGGTCGAGGTTCCTCAGAGACGCGGTGAACCGGTAGTCGTGGATACCGATGAATACCCTAAGTTCGGCATGACCTTTGAAAAACTGCAGAAACTGCGTCCGGTCTTTAAAAAAGACGGTTCAGTCACAGCTGGGAATGCATCGGGAATCAATGACGGGGCCGCTGTTCTGATTATGATGAGCAAGGAAAAAGCTGACGAACTGGGTATGACGCCGCTTGTCACACTGAAAGCTTATGCGAGTGCAGGTGTCAGTCCAGAAATCATGGGATGTGGACCCATCCCGGCGACACAAAAAGTGCTGAAAAAAGCCGGTATGTCAGTAGAAGACCTGGACCTGATCGAAGCGAACGAAGCCTTTGCAGCCCAGTCACTCAGCGTCGTGAAAGATCTGAACTTGAATACTGAAATCGTCAATGTCAACGGGGGAGCGATCGCTTTGGGGCATCCAATTGGAGCCAGCGGAGCCCGTGTTTTGGTAACACTGATTCATGAAATGATTAAAAGAGATGCAAAAACCGGTTTGGCTACCTTATGTATCGGCGGTGGTATGGGAATCGCTGCGGTAGTTGAGCGCTAGGAGGAGAAGTATGGATAAAGTAATGGACATTAAAGAAGCCATCAAGGATATCAGAGATGGAGATACCTTGATGATTGGAGGCTTCATGGCTAATGGCGCACCGGAAAAACTGATTGACGCGCTGATTGAACAAGGAGTCAAGGATATCACCCTTATCAGCTCAGATACGGGCATGATTACGACCGGTTCAGGTAAGCTGATCGCCCGCAAGCTGATCAAGAAACTCTATGCCTCACACATTGGAACAAATAAGGAAACAGGCCGCCAAATGAACGAGGGTGAAACCGATGTCGAATTGGTACCTCAGGGTACATTGGCTGAACGCATCAGAGCGGGTGGTTATGGCCTAGGTGGCTTCCTAACTGAAACTGGAGTAGGGACACTGGTTGAAGAAGGCAAGCAAAAAATCACTGTGGAAGGTGTGGAGTATCTGCTGGAAACGCCTCTGACAGCTGATTATGCACTGATTCATGCAGCTAAGGCAGATCGGAACGGTAACCTGGTTTATCAGGGATCAACCAACAATTTCAGTAACGTAATGGCTTCAGCAGCCAAAGTGACGATTGTTGAAGCGGACGAAGTCGTTGAAAACGGCGAACTTGACCCGAACTTCGTGCACACGCCGGGTGTATTCGTTAACCGCATAGTGGATGGAGGGGCAGTCAATGGATAAACATGAGATTCAGGAATTTATTGCAAAACGGGTAGCGAAAGAACTGGAGCACGGCTCAATCGTCAATCTGGGGATTGGCTTGCCGACTAAGGTAGCCAACTACATTCCGGATGATATCGAAGTGCTGTTTCAGTCGGAAAACGGCTTTGTTGGCCTGGGGCCATCGCAGACGGAAGAGACTCACGATCCTAATATTGTCAATGCCGGTGGACAGCCGGTCACCATCAAGCCGGGTGGAGCCTTCTTTGATTCAGCGGTCTCTTTCGGGATCATTCGTGGAGGACACGTGGACCTGACGGTACTGGGTGCCTTGCAAGTCGATGAGAAAGGAAACATCGCAAACTACATGATTCCAGGTAAACTGGTTCCAGGTATGGGTGGAGCGATG
Source organism: Alkalibacterium sp. AK22 (assembly GCF_000585255.1). Taxonomy (GTDB): domain Bacteria; phylum Bacillota; class Bacilli; order Lactobacillales; family Carnobacteriaceae_A; genus Alkalibacterium. The sequence continues at coordinate 17,655 of NZ_JANL01000035.1, read as the reverse complement.
GATTTGCTGAATGGAGCGAAAAATGTAATCGTAGCCATGCAGCATACGGCTAAGGGCAATCACAAGATCTTGAAGGAATGTAATCTTCCCCTGACAGCTCAGGGGGCAGTAGACACAATCATTACCGAAATGGGAGTGATCAAGGTCACAACGGAAGGCCTGCTGCTGACGGAAATCAATCCTGACTTTACGGTCGAAGACGTCCAGGAGGCTACAGAAGCCAAGTTGTACGTGGATAAAGACCTCAAGCAGATGCAAGTCTGATAGACATCTAAATGCACTTTTTGAAAATCATGACCAAGCAAATAAAAATTGGAGGAATCAGATATGGTAGAAGGACAAGTCGTATTTATTACAGGAGCAGCAAGTGGAATCGGACACTCTATTGGGATGGAGTTTTTGAATGCTGGGGCCAAAGTCGTTTTCACGGATATCAATGAAGAGAAAGTAAAAGAAGTGACCGGCGCACTTCAAAAGGATGGAAAAGACTGTCTCGGGATCAAAGTGGACGTCACATCTGAAGAAGATATCAAGTCTGCCATCGAACAGACAGTTGAAAAATACGGCCGTCTGGATGTACTGCTGAACAATGCCGGCTTACAGCACGTGTCACCTATCGAAGATTTCCCTACAGCCAAGTATGAATTTATGATCAAAGTCATGCTGACGGCTCCTTTCATGGCAATTAAGCATGCTATGCCAATTATGAAGAAGCAGGGATTCGGACGTATCCTGAATATGGCATCCATTAATGGTCTGATCGGCTTTGCTGGGAAATCCGCCTATAACAGTGCTAAGCACGGAGTTATTGGACTGACGAAAGTAGCTGCTTTGGAAGCAGCTGAATACGGTGTGACGGTTAATGCGATCTGCCCGGGTTACGTGGATACCCCATTGGTCAGAGGACAACTGAATGACCTGGCTCAGACACGCAATGTACCCCTGGAAAGTGTCCTTCAGGATGTTATTTATCCGCTGGTTCCGCAAAAACGGTTGCTGGACGTATCCGAAATTGCACACTATGCCATGTTCATCAGCAGTGAAAAAGCGCAGGGGATTACCGGTCAGGCACTTGTGCTTGACGGCGGGTACACTGCCCAGTAAATAGCGAAAGAGTGACGGTGGAAGCAGGCTGTGGTCGGCTTTCACCGGCCTTTCCGTGTGTAAAGAATACACTTTAGGTAAGGGACTGCCTAGTGAATCGAACAAATCACCTACGTAGAAAGAGGAGTGAGAAATGTGGAAGTATTAGGAATTATTGTTGGCTTATTTATATTGATGGGCTTGGCTTATCTGGGCTATTCAATCATCTGGGTGGCTCCGCTGGCGGCTGGTTTTGTCGCCTGGACAGGCGGGCTGGACCTGTTGGAAGCGTATACCGGCATTTACATGTCCGGCTTGGTCGGCTTTCTTCAGACCTGGTTCCCAGTATTCATGCTGAGTTCAATCTTTGGGAAGCTGATGGAAGATACAGGTATGGCACGTTCGGTGGCCTTGACTTTATCCAGACTCTTAGGCAAGAAAAGGGCCATTCTGGGTGTTTTTCTGTCAGCGGCTGTGCTGACTTACGGGGGAATCAGCCTGTTCGTCGTTGTCTTTGCCGTTTATCCGTTGGCTCTTTCGCTCTTTAGAGAGGCGAACTTGCCTAGACGCTTGATACCGGCAACGATTGCTTTAGGAGCATTTACCTTTACGATGACTGCTATACCGGGAACACCTCAGATCCAGAATCTAATCCCCATGCCGTATTTCCAGACTACACCGACAGCTGCCCCCGTTATGGGGATTGCAGCGGCGCTGGTCATGGCTATCGGGGGGTATTTCTATCTGATGTGGAGACAAAGTCAGCTGGTTAAAAATGGCGAAGTCTTTGATGAACCTAAAGACAACACTGTAGTAGAAGTAGCAGGTGAAGTCCCTAATGTCTTCCTGTCGCTGCTTCCGCTGGTTTCCGTTCTGGTTACGCTAAACGTACTTGAGTGGAATATTGTGGTAGCACTCTTTGCAGGGATTTTACTGATCCTGCTACTGAGCTTGCCGAGAATTAAAAGTATTGGGATCACGAGCTCAATCAACGATGGAGCCAAAGGGTCGGTCACCGCTATTATCAATACCAGTGCCGCTGTCGGTTTTGGTACGATTGTTCAGGCCGTTCCTGGCTTTGCCGTTTTGACCTCCGCTTTGATGTCGATTCCGGGTAATCCTTTGGTATCTTTAGCGGTAGCCGTCAACCTGCTGGCTGGAGCGACCGGATCAGCTTCCGGGGGAATGGGAATCGCACTGGAAGCATTGGGAGAACAGTACTTCCAGCTGTCTCAGACAACCGGTATTGCTCCGGAAGCTTTCCACCGTATTGCTTCCATTTCCTCAGGTGGACTCGATGTTTTGCCACATAACGGAGCAGTATTGACCCTCTTGACCATTACGACACTGACACACAAGCAAAGTTACATGGACATTGCCGTCGTCGGAATCATTATTCCCATTCTGTCTGCTATCGTGGCTATTGGACTGGCTTCAGTAGGCATATATTAAAAGCGAAAATAAAAAAGGCGATACTTTCAGTTTATAGCTGAAAGTATCGCCTTTTTTTCGGAGCAGAGTTTTAGCGGAGGCAGATCCTCTGCATCAGCTCTTTGCCGATCCGACGCGGGCCTGTAACTGACTGTCCAGAGCATAGTAGTCACGCATGTAGTTGAAGACATAGTTTTCGACTCTTGAATAGCGCTTCTGCTTTCTCCGGCAAAGAACCACTTCCCAGTACAGGGGGTGGACAAATTCCTTTCGGATTACATCGGTCATGGAATAATACTTGGCGACTGGAGTCGGCAAAATAGTGATCAGACTGGAATTACGGGTGGCATTTAAAAGTAGATCCCACGAAGCAGACTGCAAGGAGAGCTGCGGCTTGATCTGCAAACTGGCAAACTTTTTCTGCAACTGATGATGGATCATATAGGTGGAATCAAACAGGGCCATTTTCTCATTATGCAAATCGGCCCACTCCAGCTTGTCCTTCAAGGCAAGGGGATGGTCTTTGCTCATAAAAGCTGACAGGGTATCTCTGGACAGCTGAACCTCTTCTACAGACTCGCTGTCCAGTTCCGTTGGCTTTAGCAAGACAGCAATGGGCAGTTCCTGCAGAAGCAGACCTTTTTTGAGCTCTACGGCACCCGCTTCTTTGATTTCGAAGCCGATTTTGGGGTTTTCCGACAGCAGCTTCGGTAAAATTTCCGGAAAGACGACTGAAATCACAACCGGTGGAATGCCGATTTTCAGATTGCCTTTAAGCTGGGAGGACTCTTCTTGAAGGTCTTCCATCATGAGTTCGTATTTGCTGATAATGTCTTTAGCGTGGGCAAACAGGATCTCTCCGGCAGCTGTTAGATTTTGAAGTCTGCCGTGGGAGCGCTCGAACAACTGGACATTTTCATTACGTTCGAGGTTAGAAATCGTCTGACTTAGAGCCGGCTGGGACAAGTGAAGATACTTGGAAGCCTGCGACATATTAAAATCCGCTTCGACAATGGCTACAAAATAGGACAATTGCTTGATATCCATAACTGAGGATCTCCTTCATCATTAAAGTTTTTTGCGCAATCAGGCGACGAGAACCAGAACTTCCTTCGAATTGATCAGCAGAAGATTGCCGATAACTGTTCCTAGAGAACGGGTTCCCGCTGTATGCCGGTTGGCTAAAATCGTCCATTCATCGGGAAGCGGGAAACTGCTTTTCAATTCGACCCAGTCGGAATGGTCGCTTGTATTGGCAATCACCGCCATGATTGACCAGTCGCCTTCACCCGACGTGTTGGGAATGGTGTAGGCGATGACGTTTTCTCTCAACTGAGAGAAAGTGATATTGTCACCGGTCTTGTTGGTCCTGTCCTGAAGTGGCCGGTAGTGTCTGCGAATCTGAATCATACCTTTGTAGTAGTTTCTTAAATCTTTGTTATCATAAGCACGCCTCCAATCCAGCTGATTGATGTTGATGGAAGAGCGGTAGCTGTTCTCATCTCCGGCTTTGGTCCGGGCAAACTCTTCACCAGCCTGGAAAAAGGTACCGCCCAGGGAAGTGAACAAAAGGGCCGCATTGATTTTATTCAGTTGAATCAGCTCGACGTTTCGTCCGTAGGAGCTGCGATCGGTGCGCGATGCGACCAGCTTGTCGTAAAGTGTTAGATTGTCGTGAGCCGAGGCATAGGTAACGACCTGTGCTGGTGTACGGGCCCAGTTCTTTTCCTGGGGAAGACTGAAGCGGCCGACATGCTGCTGGGTATTGGCCAAAATACTAGCAATCAGATCGCTGTTTGAATAGGCACTGCCTTCACGACCGTTGGCTCCTTGAAGAAAGGCGCCTTGACCGGCATCAAAAACTGGACCTTTAATAGCATCACGGAATTCGTCATTAAATATCGCAATTCCATCGGCCAGTTCTCCCACATGGTACTTGTCCGCGGGCTTATTGGGTTCAAATATAGCAACACTGCCTGCGTTCCATGGCTCGCCGTATATTAGGACCTTTTCATGGCCATTGGCATTCAGCGTCTCTCTCAGCAGGTTCATCGTCTGCACATCATGCAGGCCCATCAAGTCAAAACGGATACCGTCGATGTGGTACTCTTCAATCCAGTACATCAGCGAATCAATGATGTATTTACGCATCATTCGTCGTTCACTGGCAGTTTCATTGCCACAGCCGGAACCATTGGCAGGAGAACCGTCTTGGTTCTGTCGGTAATAATAGTCGGGTACGGTTTTCTGGAAGGCGGATCGACCAAGATCAAAGGTGTGATTGTAGACGACATCGAGAATGACACCGATTCCCCGGGCATGCAGACTGGCGACCATGGCCTTGAATTCTCTGATGCGTGCAGTCGGGTCAGCGGGATCTGTGGCATACTTGCCTTCCGGTACCATGTAATTTTTAGGATCATAGCCCCAGTTGTAAGCATTAGATTCTTCATCATTCTGGTAATCGAAGGCAGGTAAGACATGAACATAATTGATACCCAGGTCAGTCAGATAGTCCAGGCCGGCTGGCTGGTCAGAGACACCTTCCACAGTCACTCCTGTTTCAGTAAAAGCCAAGTATTTCCCGCGGAAGTCCGGGTTGAAATCAGCTGCTTCGTCACTCGAAAAATCTTCCACATGCACTTCGTAGATGATGGCTTCAGTAATAGCATCAACCTGATCAAAATAATCTTCCTGCCATCCTTCAGGATCGGTGTCGCTTAAGTTGATGATTGCCGAGCGGTCACCGTTCAGGCCGACAGCTGTACTATACAGATCGGCTGTTTCCACTTCTTTTTTATCGTGCACAAAAACATACGTATAGAAATACCCGTTCAAATCATCGCTGACTTTAATAGACCAGACATTTTCTCTGGCAGTCATGCGGAGTTTGCGGACAGGATCTAAGGCATCAGCGGAGTCATATAGGCAGAGCCAGGCTTCTTTGGCAAGGGGAGACCAGACTTTAAACGTTGAATAATTCTGATGATAATTGAGACCCAAATCATTTTTTTCATACAGGCGGTCTTCCAGATACGGGATGCGCAATTCAAGGGGCTGTTTGATATCCATAGCAAAATTCCTTTCCTCTTTCTAACAAGAGTATACCATGCAGAAAGAACTTATATAGAAGAAATTAGACCAGACAATAAAGTGAGCAAGTCTCTTTAATGCGTCACAGGAAACCGATAAACTGAAGCAGATTGAACCAGCCGATACTGTAGAAAGCAACGGAAAGAGGGTTTCTTAGCAAAATGGGCAGGATGACGCGATGCGTGCTCATATCAGAGGGTCCAGCCAAATAGCAGATAACATTATCAGGAGCAAAAGGAAGAAAAGTGATCAGAGTGAAACAACGTGAGAATGACTTGCTGTTGGTTAGATTCGCCTCGTATTTTTGAAGTCTGGCTTGGCTGACAAGGCTACTGAGAGCTGTTTCACCGTAGCGGCGTACTTGTAGGAAAGCAAGGATAAAACACATGCTGATGCTTACATAACTATTGACGACTCCAATCACAAGGATGAAAAGGACGACTCCGGCTATATCGGTCATGGCTGAAGGAAGCAGAGGAAGAAACAGCTGCAGGATCTGGAGCAGGATAAATAAGACAACAGCACAAGAGCCAAAACTTTTGACCTAGCGAACAAAGTTTGCCCGAGATTCAAAGCCTCCACTCTCCTACACGAAAAAAAGAAGAATCAGTGACAGGAGAAGGCTGAGCAAGCTTAGAGCGTCTATTTGTTCAATCTTCCGGTTCATGATTGTCACATCAACCCCACCTCTCTCTTTTTATGCTTATATATTATCAGGATAACAAAAAAAACGCTCATAGGAGCGCTTTTTTTAAACGGTTTGACCTTTGCAGGGAAGACCTCTGTCAGTCAGTTCAGAAGTTCAACAAGTATTTTAAAAGCTGCCTTGTGTCCAATCAGAGTCCGCTCTCCATTAAGGGCTTCCAGTGTAAAGGGCCCATCGTAGGGCTCGATATCGCTGATTGTATATTCCTTTCCGAGTTTGACCTTTTTGTACAAAAGGTACTCCAGAAAGTCTTCTTGGTCGTCAACTTCTTTTATTTTGAAACGGTCCCCTGTCTGGCATTCAATGAGTGGGGTGGAGTGAATTTCAGGAATAGTCCCGTCTTTGTTCGGAATGACGCCTCCATGAGGATCGAAAGTTGGCTCGCCGAGAAAGATATTCAGGCGCTCAATCAAAAAATCCGATGAAGCGTGCTCCAGTAAGTCTGCATCGGCGTGCACTTCATTCCAGTCGTAACCAAGCTTTTCAGCCAGAAAGACTTCCCATATCCGGTGTTTGCGGATCAGCTGATTGGCGATAAGCAGCCCTTTTTCAGTTAGTTGAACCCCCTGGTAAGGCAGGTGGGTAATCAGCTCTTCCTTGAGCAGCCGGTTGTTCATTTCCGTGACAGATGCGGCTGAGATGGAAAGTGAACGGACCAGCTCTTTGTTGGTGACCACAGTATCCTGGCCTCCGAGTTCATGAATCGCTTTTATAAAATCTTCTTTATTGGGTGTCATAAAGTTACCCCTTTATATTATTCATCTATTCTAAAGTTGTACCATATTTAAGCAGAAAGGTCAAAATGAGCCTGAAAAATAAACTAGGGTTGACTGTAAAATATTTTTAGGGTAGACTAAAAAAAGTTAAAGACTAAATTTAAATATTATAGGAGTGTTAGGTAATGAGAAAGATCAGAGCAAGTCTACTATTTGGAAGTGTCATGCTGCTGGCAGCGTGTGGAAATGGAGAAACAGAAGAAGCGGTTGATGAGCAAGCAGTTGAATCAACTGAAGAGGTTGCAGAAGCAGCTGAGCTGAATGTTGTTGCTACCACCACGATGATGGCCGATCTGATGGAAGTGATTGGTGGCGAGCGAGTTGAGGTCACAGGCCTGATGGGTCCTGGAATCGACCCGCATGATTACCAGCCGTCTACATCTGATGTCAATGCGATGACTGAAGCAGACATCGTAGCATATAATGGCTTGATGCTTGAGGAGCGCTTCGTTGAAGTGTTTGACCAGCTGGAACAGCAGGGTGTCTTTACCATCACTGCTGAAGACGCAATGGACACCTCAGTACTGCTGGATCCAGAAGAAGACGAGGAAGATTTGGAATACGATCCGCATATCTGGTTCAGTGTTGCCCACTGGGAAACGGTAACAGAGCATGTAGCTGATCGCTTAAGTGAAAAAGAGCCGGAAAGTGAAGACTATTTCAGAGAGAATGCAGAAAACTACCTTGACGAACTGGCCGAGTTAAGAGAATATATAGAAGAAAGAATTGAAGAAGTACCTGAACAGTCAAGATACCTGGTCACTGCACACGATGCCTTCCAGTATTTTGGCGAAGAATTTAATTTTGAAGTGCTGGGACTTCAGGGTCTGAACCCTCAGACAGAAGCAGGGACAGCAGACATCAGTAGTCTGGCTGATTTCCTGGCAGACAATGAAATCAATGCAGTATTTGTCGAGACATCGGTATCTCCAAGAGGAATCGAAGCCCTGATTGAAGCAGCTGCCAGTCGAGGACACGAAGTGGAAAATGCAGGGGAGCTTTACTCTGACGCCTTGGGAAGTCCGGATGACGGAACAGATACCTACATTGAAATGTTCAGAGCCAATATCGACACGATTGTCGATGGTCTGACTAACTAAGCAGAAGCAAGAATTTATTAGAGAAAGAAGGAACTGTTGTGGATAAAGCCGAAGCGATAAGGGTCGATCATCTGACCGTTGCCTACGATGCCAAGCCCGTTTTATGGGATATTTCTATCCAATTCAAAAAAGAGCGTCTGACAGCGGTGATTGGTCCTAACGGCGCCGGCAAATCCACCCTGATCAAGTCCATGCTGAGTTTTATTCAGCCGATTACAGGCAGTATCAGTTTCTCCGTCGATGACCAGCAGGACCGTGCATACAAAGCGGTCAAAAACCGAGTCGCCTATGTTCCGCAAAATACGACAGTAGACTGGGATTTTCCGGCAACCGTTATGGATGTCGTTCTGATGGGCCGCTACGGTCATTTGGGCTGGATCAGACGACCAGGTAAAAAGGACAAGGAAATTGCCAAGCAAATGCTTTTGAAGGTCGGTCTGCCTACCTTTGCTTCTAGGCAGATCAGCCAGCTTTCCGGAGGCCAACGCCAGCGGGTGTTTCTGGCCCGTGCACTGGCACAGGAGGCGGATATATACATCATGGATGAACCCCTAGCTGGTGTAGATATGAAGACGGAGCGAATCATTATGCAACTACTGAAGGGGTTGGTCAGACAAGGAAAAACGGTAATCGTTGTCCACCATGACTTGCAGACAGTCAAGCAGTATTTTGATGATGTCGTGCTGATCAATAGGGAAGTGATTGCTGAAGGCTCTGTTAAGGAGGCCTTTACAGAAGAGGCAATCGACCAGACCTACCATCAGGACAGAAATCTGGGAGAAGGTGGACACCCGTCATGATCGACCAGATTGTTTTGCTCTTGAATGACTATACTTTTCAAGTCGTTGCATTAGGAACAGGTTTTCTCGGTCTACTAAGCGGGGTGATCGGCACATTTGCTACGCTTAGAAAAGAAAGTTTGCTGGGCGATGCGTTGAGTCATGCTGCTCTTCCTGGAATAGGTATTGCCTTTTTGCTTATTCAAAGGAAAGAGCTGTCCCTTCTGTTACTGGGAGCAATGATTGCTGGCTTGCTAGCAACGCTGATTATTCAGGTCATGAGCCGGAAAACGGTCGTTAAGCTGGATAGTGCCCTGTCTCTGGTACTTTCCAGCTTTTTCGGTCTAGGACTGGTTATCCTGACAGCTATCCAGAACAATCCCAATGCGAGGCAGGCAGGACTCAGCAACTTTATCTTCGGGCAGGCAAGCGCGATGCTTAGACGGGATGTTCAGCTGATTGCTGTTGTAGGCTCTGTTTTGCTGATGCTGGTTGTTCTGTTCTGGAAAGAATTTAAAGTATTCACTTTTGATCCGATGTTTGCTCGGACCTTGGGCTTTTCCAGTAAGATAACGGAAACCCTCCTGTCGACAATGATTGTAATCACCATCATCTTAGGGCTGGAATCTGTTGGAGTGATCCTGATCAGTGCGCTGCTGATCGGGCCATCTGTAGCAGCCCGTCAATGGACTGACCGTCTAAGTCTGATGATGATCATCGCTGGAGTCATTGGCTTTATTTCCGGAGTGATGGGAACCTTTATCAGCTCGCTGGCTGCCCGTATTCCAACGGGGCCAACCATTGTGGTCGTTGTGAGTTTCTTTGTGTTTATCAGTTTATTCTTTTCTCCTAAACGGGGCATTCTGGCCAATCACTTCGCCTATAAAAAAAGACAAAGAGCCTTCATGAAGCAGATCAGAAGTCTAGAGGAGGGTAAAGGATGAGCATGATTACACAGATCACTATGGTAGCTGTTGTTGTAGCAGTCACCTGTGCCCTGCCCGGCGTCTTTCTAGTTTTACGAGGGACAACTATGGTGTCTGATGCCATTACCCACACGGTTCTTTTAGGAATCGTTCTGGCTTTTTTCATTACCCAGGATCTGAGATCTCCCTGGTTGATGATTGGAGCAACTTTGGTCGGGGTAGGGACTGTCTGGGCTATTGAAGCCCTGCAGCAGACCAAGCTGCTATCAAATGATGCAGCTATCGGGATCATTTTTCCCCTGTTTTTCAGTATCGCAATCATTCTGATTACTCGTTATGCCGGGAATGTTCATCTGGACGTTGATGCTGTACTGATGGGCGAAGTCGCCTTTGCCCCGTTCAGACGCTTCGTCTTCATGGGGATGGACCTGGGACCACGAGCCTTATGGACGATGCTGGTGATTTTGATTTTAAATAGTTTGTTCATCTTTTTGTTTTACAAAGAACTGAAACTCACTACTTTCGATGCTGCCTTTGCAGCAGCCGTCGGTTTTTCGCCGGTACTGGTCCATTATGGACTGATGACTTTGGTATCACTGACTGCTGTTGGAGCGTATGACTCTGTAGGCTCGATTCTCGTAGTTGGCTTCATGGTTGGTCCCCCTCTGGCGGCCTACTTGCTGACTGACCGGCTGTATATCATGATCGCCTTAAGTATCGTCTTGGCTATCGTAAACAGTGTAGTGGGTGTCCAGCTGGCTTTTGCACTGGATACAACGATAGCGGGTATGATTGCCACCGTTACAGGGTTCACAACCCTCCTGATCTTTGTATTATCTCCCAAAAAAGGGCTGATCAAGGCTTCCTTGAACCGGAGAAGAGAGCTTAAAAAAATCGACCGTCAGATTAAGCAGGCTCAAAAAAGCTGACTAAAAAGTGGTCTTGTTGATAAAGAGAAACGCTGGACGAGAGAGCAAGACAGGTCATGTGTTTCAATCAAATAGAAAAGCTGCGCATCTGTAAAAGGTGCGCAGCTTTTTTGCAGCCGGAGCTTATTTCGATCGTGTAGTCAGCCGTTCAATCAGCCGGAAAGACAGCGGAGTTAAGGGTTCTGTCGGCTGATCCAGTTTCTCAAGCAGCAGCCGGCAGGCGTTTTGCCCTTGTTCTTCTATACCGTAGTCGACGGTGGTCATGTCCATGACTTCACTTACATCGAGGTTGTCAAAACCAATTACGGCTATGTCTTCAGGCACTCGCAATCCTTTTCGCCTAATCCTGGACACGACCAGGGCTGCAATCGAGTCTGAGTGGGTCACTACACCATCCGGTTTATTCGGCTGCTGGAGGATCCAGTTGATGATCTCGTCAACTTTTTCAGCAGATAGGGTATGGATAAAGGGTTCAGCTGGATGGGGGCGGATCTGCTTGTCCTGGCAGAAGTCCTGGTAGGCTAGAACCCGTCGCCTTGTATTGCGGCCGGCTGCCGTGCCGTAAAGGTTTAGGATGTTTCGGCAGCCAGTCTGCCACAGGTAGTCTAGAGCCAGTCGGTGTCCCTGATAATGATCGATATAGACAGACGGAATCTGATCAGACTCCACATTATGTAGGGTCACGACCGGTCCGAAAGCCGCATAGCCTTCAAGAGTAGCCCAGTCGTTAGCCCGATAAATGAGAAAGATACCATCGATTTGCTTGGCTTTTAACATATCAAAGGCCTCGAGTTCACGCCTGCGGTCACCATTGGTTACGAAAAGAGTCGTTGTATAGTCGGCTGCATAGGCGGTACTGATAAAAGAATTGATTCGTGCCACCGCTGTATCATTGAACTGGGTACTGACAATTCCCAAATTTTTTGTTGAGCCCGTCCGCAGATGCTGTGCGTTTTTGTTGGGGCTGTAATTGAGCAGATCGATGGCCTGCTGAACGGCCTGTCTGGTTTCTTTGCTGACATATCCACTTGAGTTTATGACACGGGATACGGTCGCGGAAGAGACCCCGGCATATTCTGCAATGTCTTGTATCGTCGGCATTTTACCCACTCCTCTTCGTTTTTATTATAGCAGATTAAAAGCCAGTAGAGGAAGCTCTTGAGTTGAATATCCAAGAGTTTGAGGGGTAGATAGAATTGGACTCTGAACGCAAGTAAGCTTCAGGCAGAGCCTCTTAAAGAAGACAAGCCTGAAGCAAAACGTTATATAGCAGTTTTCAACAAGGCAGCAAATGGGGGGTGAGGCAGAATCCACTGCTGGATATTCAGCGGAAGAGGTCTCGCCATGTTTGCTTACGTTTACGAACCTTGGTGAACCGGTCACTACTTGTTTCGACCAGTACTTCCCGGCTCAAGCTCATAAGAAGGTCCTGTACATGGACACTGGTTTGTCCGGGATGGGTTTTTCTGTAGAGACTATCCGCCCCCAGTTCCCAGGCTTTAGAATTATCATAAAGATACAGTTTCAAAATGGACAGAATATGACTTTTACGTTTAGGGTCAAGCACTGGAAAGGCAATCTCTACACGCTTGATCATATTGCGGGTCATCATATCAGCTGAGGACAGGTAGAGATTTTCTTCTCCATTATGATTGAAGTAGTAGATGCGGCTGTGTTCAAGAAAGCGTCCGATGACGCTGCGGACCGTGATGTTGTCGCTTACACCAGGAATGCCGGGAATTAGACAGCAAATGCCTCGGACGATCAGCTCAATTTTCACACCGGCCTGGCTGGCAGCGTAGAGTTTAAGCAGCATTTTCTTATCTGTCAGTGAATTCATCTTGGCAATAATGTGGCCACTGCCGAACTGCTTATGCAGGCGAATTTCTTTTTCGATATGTTCAATAAACATATCCCGTATATCAAATGGGGACACACGCAAGTGATGATAATGGGGGTCTTCCACATAGCCGCTTAAATAGTTGAAGAATGTGAATACGTCCTGCGTGATTTCCTTGTTGGTCGTGATCAGGCCCATATCGGTATAAAGTCGGGCTGTCTGTTCGTTGTAATTTCCTGTTCCCAAATGAACATAACGTCTGAAGCCGGAAGAGCTTTTCTTGACAATCAGAGTAGCCTTGCTATGCGTTTTGAGTGCCTTGACACCATAAAGAATATGGGCACCCGATTCTTCTAGCTCCTTGGCCCAGTGGACGTTATTCGCTTCATCAAAGCGAGCTTTAAGTTCAACAAGAACGGTCACCTGGATACCATTTTTGGCAGCAGATTTTAGGGCTTCGATCAGCGGCGAATCTCGGCTTACCCGGTAGAGAGTCTGTTTGATTGACACAGTGGCCGGATCCTTGGCAGCTTCTTGAACAAAGCGGATGACCGGCTCAAAAGAGTCAAAAGGGTGATGAAAAAAGAGATCGAAGCGGTCTGCCAGTTCGTGTACGCTCTTTCTTTTATATGTGTCAGGCAGGTAAGGCTCAAAGGGGACATAAGTATCTGTAATATGTTTGTCTTTGAGCAGGTCGACACCCTCAAATAAAAGGGTGAGGTCGATGGGGCCGTTCAATACATAAATATCCCGCTGTTTAATGGATAAAGCTTTTTTCAGCACACTGATTTCTGCTTCTATATCTATTCCGTCAGCTGGCTGCTGAATTTCCAGGCGGACAGCCATTCCGTTTTTCCGTTTTTCAAGATAATCTTCAATAACCGACAGCAGATCATCTGCGCCTTCTTCTTGTATTTCCAGATCGGCATTGCGGGTAATCCGAAAAGCAAAGCTGCAGCTCACCTCATACCCGTGAAAAACGTCCGGCAGAAATGATTGGATAATGTCTTCAGTCATTAGAAGATAGGTATGCGCATCACTGTCGATAGAATGCAGCCTAGCCAGGCGTGCCGGCACGGGAATGATGGCCGTGTAGTCTTGGCCGCCTTTTGTCAGCGTGACAAAAAGGTGGAGAACCCCGTCACTTAAATGGGGGAAAGGACGATAGGCATCGATACCATAAGGAGTGACAGCCGGCTCGATTTCTTTGACAAACAGATTTCTGGCTTTCGTATAGTCTTTTTTTCCTAAATCCTGAACCCTCTTAAAAAAGACTCCACGTGTTTTCAGCTGCTCTTTTTTCTCATCGAACAAGCTGTACTGACGGGCCACATTCTGCCTATTTTTGGCCGTGATTTCCTGCAGCTGTTTTTTAGGAGACCATTGCTTTTTCGTGTCTTTTTCCATTACCCCCATCTTCAGCTGATCTTGGAGGCCGGCCACACGTATTTTATAAAATTCATCCAAATTTGAACTGCCTATAGCTAGAAATTTCAGCTGCTCTAAAAGAGGATTCGAGTCATCCGTGGCCTCTTCCACGACCCGGGCATTGAAATCGAGCCAGGAAAGCTCCCTGTTCTGATAGTAATCGGGATGTTCGATATCAGGAAGTGGTCTGTTCATGCGTCTCCTCCCTTTATGGCTTCCGCAGGCTGATTTTCGTTGTGGAAAAAGAGCTCAAGGGGTTTGCCCAGAACCCGTTCCAGGTGATTCTTGTGCTTGTTTGCCCGATACTTTTCTGCGATGGCATCGCCTGAATAGGTGATATGCAGTTCAAAGCTCTCTTTGTCTGTTTGCTTGAGATCCATACCCTGGACAAAGTTAACATGGGAATCACTCAGAGCTTCAGCAAATTTGATGACACAACCGAGATAGAGCAGGGTTTCTTTTTCCTCTTCTTCAAACCAGCTGTCTACCGCTTTAACATACTGTTTGAAGAGCGAACGGTTTTTGTAACTGGCAACTAGGGCCAGCCGGACCCGGTCTTTGTGGTCGAAGCCGAAGAGGTTGGTATTGGATATAATGTAAAAGGTATGTTGGGATTTGGAATCATCTTCTATATAACTGCCTAAATAATAGAGAGTAGCTCCATAGTGGACCAAATACAGCTGCTCCTCATCAATAGACAGCAGTTTCTTTTCTTTTAAAAGGGACAGAAGCTGATCAGCGAGAATGATTCGCTGATGAGCACTAATTGGCCGAATATCATACTGCTTGAACAGACGCTGAACGGTCTGCCTCTTGATGCCATATAAATCGTAGGGTTCACTGTATTCCTTATTCAGTCTTTCGAGGATAATCCCCTCCCGCAGACCTCGATTACTGATGGCAAAGATAGGGGCACCGATGACTTTCATCAATTCAGTAAAGACGATACCTGCGGGAATAATGATATCTTGGCGGTCCTCACTTAGGCCGTCCAGGCTGCCCATATTTTTTGAAGGAGTAGAACGGAGTAACTCAAAAGTATCCGTCAGTTCATCGGGCGTCATTTTATACTGGTGAATACCAGCAATGGGGTAGTCAGTCTGACGCTGGTTAATTTCAGCATAGTTTCTGGCTGAACCGCCTATTCCAACCAGCGGGACCTGAGCGTCAATCAGCCAGCTGAAGCTGGAAAACTGTTCATTAACCCACTTGGCTGCCTTACTGATAGCCTCTTTGTCACTGTGTTGTTTGCCTTCAAAAAATCGCTTCTGCAAGGAGACGGCTCCAAAAGGAAAACTGTGCAGTGCTTGAACCTCCTTATTCTTGTATAGGGTCAGTTCAGTACTGCCACCGCCGATATCGATACTGATGCCATCGGTCAAATCCATTGTGTGGCGGACAGCATAATTTCCATAAAAAGCCTCTTTCTCTTCTGAAAGGAGTTCCAGTTCCAGTCCAACTTCATTTTTGACTGATTGAATAATATCATTCCGGTTGCCGGACTGGCGAACGGCTGCTGTCGCAATGGCCCGAAAGCCGTCCACATTGTAGCGCTGAGAAATTTCTGCAAAACTCTTCAGGACGGAGACTAAAACATCAATTCCTTCCTGAGTCATGTTTTTCTGCTCGTTGACATACTGAACTAGACGAGCGGGGGTCTTAATGTTTTGAAGCTCCGTGATACCCTGGTATTCGTCCATCTCAAAAACTACTAGACGAATTGTATTTGAACCGACGTCGATCAGACTGAACCGTTCATTTTTCATTAAAACACACTCCTTATTGAGTCATTCAAGCGATTGTCTAGACTTATTCTTCTTTATTTTACTTGATTTAACCTCTGTATGTCCAAAAATCACACTAAGATTACATGAATGTTACAAAAATAATGATAGCGAATACATCGCTGGTAGGCAATGTATTAATTTGAATAAATAGGTTTTTTTGGACATATTTATCCCTTTCTTGTAATAAATTGTAAGATTATAGAAATGTACTTCATTTTATTTATCGGTATAATAGCGTGGCATTGTACATTTGATTTTAAGATATCTCAAATTCAAAACAGAGAGGATTGTTCTTTATCGCCATGAAAAAGAATTTAGCTGGTATGGTTGTTGCAATGACCGCATTGATAACATTTGCCTATGCCCCATCTGCTTCAGCTGATACCCTTGAAGTTCTTAAGGAGCAGCAAGAACATAAGCAAGTTGAAATCGATTCATTGATGAGAGAAATGAATACCGTCATGGAAGAAGTCAGCATATTAAGCACTAAAATGGCTGAACTTGATCAGGAAATCGATGGAAAGCAAGTTGAAATCGAAACAGCTGAGAAAGAAGTACACGATCAGGAGAAAATTGTTGAGGAACGATTGGAACAGGCTCGTCAAAGACTGCAGTCCCTGCAGCTGAACGAAACCAACCAGAATATTGTTTTGACTATACTGGAAGCTCAAAGTCTGGGCGATCTGTTAAATCGTGCCGTTGTTATTATGCGCCTGACCGATGCAGGTAACCAGCAGCTTGAACTTGCACAAGAAGAGGTTCAAGTCTTAGTCGAGCTAAATGAAAATCTACTGACAGCTCAAGCTGAACTGCAAAACAGCAGAGAAGTGGCTCAGGAGCAGAAAGCTGATTATGATGAAAAGGTGGCTTCGCTTCAAGCTTTAATCAGAGACAACGAAGCTCAGCTAAATACGCTGGTAGAACGCGAAGCAGCTGAGGAAGCGCGTATTGAAGAAGCCAGACGTGTGGCGAGAGCAGAAGCAGCTCGTGCTGCAGCTAGAAGAGAAGCAGAAGAAAGAGCGGCAGCTGAGCAGCAAAGTAGTGAACAGGAAGTTTCTATTTCTTCAACAAGTTCTTCAACAGCTCAAGCGTCCGCTTCGGCACCTACCGAATCTTCTCAGACAGCGAGCGCGTCAAGTTCAAGCAGCCGCTCATCAAACAGTAACAGCTCGTCAAGCAGCCGCTCATCAAACTCAACTGCAAGCGCACCAGCTCAAGAAAGCAGCTCAGCGCCAGCAGAAGAATCAAGTAGCCAGCAGAGCTCAGGCAGAACCTTGCGCATGCAAGCGACAGGCTACTCCACTCGACAGCCCAGCCTGAGTACACATACAGCGACAGGTATCGATTTAAGAGTCAACCCGCGTGTCATTGCTGTTGATCCGTCTATTATTCCACTGGGAACAATGGTTGAAGTAGAAGGCATGGGCGTTTACATTGCCGGAGACACGGGTGGAGCAATCCGTGGCAATATCATTGACATTCACTTCCAGACTGTAGCTGAGGCTTTGCAGTGGGGAAGACGTACCGTTAACGTTCGTATTCTTGACTAATAGTTTTTATTCAAAGACTTTCGGGGCTAATGCTCTGGAAGTCTTTTTCTATGGAACATTTTTTTGACGCACTTTCCAGCCCACTATTCACATTATTTTCCAGATGCATTAACTACTGGGGCTAGGGTCAGAACTGTTTTAACCGATAAGTGAAGAGCGCTGCATAACATGATGCAAGTGGGGAGCAGAAAGTCTGGAGTTGCCTCGCAAACGGTCTTTGCGGCGCA
>NZ_JANL01000034.1 GCF_000585255.1 Alkalibacterium sp. AK22 | reverse complement strand
CGCAAATCCACTTTCCGCGGCAACTCCATCCACCTTCTCTCCCACTTGCGCCGCAAATCCATTTTCCGCGGCAACTCCATCCACCTTCTCCTCCACTTGCGCCGCAAATCCAGTTTCCGCGGCAACTCCACCCACCTTCTCCCCCACTTGCGCCGCAAATCAAGTTTCCGCGGCAACTCCGCCCACCTTCTCCCCCACTTGCGCCGCAGCTTCTAAAATTCCCAATTGTTCAGCCATTCAACCAGAGCGGTTAAAGGAAGGCAGCTGTACAGCTGCCTCACCTCTTTCTGTTTAAACCATCGCATCATATCCAGTGACTTCTGTTAGCAAGCTCACTGTTTTTGTACAAAGAAAAAAGAGGACCGAAGTCCTCTTTTCCGCTTTTTTAATAGTCTCTTGGCTGCTTTCAGGAAGCAAGAGCCTGACCTTTTTTTTGCATCTCGTACATTTCGGCATAAGCGCCGTTCTGATCGAGCAGGCGCTCGTGGGTGCCGCGCTCAACGATTTCCCCTTGATCTAGAACAAGAATCTGGTCGGCATGCTGAATCGTTGACAGGCGGTGTGCGATAATGAACGTTGTACGTCCTTCTTTAAGCACATTCATGGCATGCTGGATGATTTCTTCTGTTTCAGTATCGATTGAGGAGGTGGCTTCATCCAGGATCAAAATCTTGGGATTAAAAGCCAGCGCCCGGGCAAAGGAGATTAGCTGACGCTGACCGGAACTAAGCGTACTCCCTTTTTCAACAACCGGTTCATCAATGCCTTTCTCAAATTTGTCAAGCAAGTCTTCTCCTCCCACATCCTTGAGAGCTTTGGTTGCTTCCTTTTTGGTGATTGCGGGATTGTCCATGGTGATGTTTGAATAAATCGAGCCGGTGAACAAGAAAGGATCTTGAAGAACAATACCCATTTCTTCCCGCACAGACTGTCTGGAATAATGCTTAGTGTTTTGCCCGTCAACAGTAATTTTTCCCGTCTGCGGATCATAGAAGCGGAAGAGCAGATTCATGATTGAACTTTTACCAGAACCGGTATGCCCGACAAGAGCAATGGTCTGACCTGGCTCAGCTTCAAAGTCAATACGCTTCAGCACATCTTTTTCTTCCGTGTAACCGAAAGTGACCTGATCAAAGCGGACCCGGCCTTCCTTGACGGATAATTCAGCCTTGGGATTGTCTTCCTTGTTCATGTCCATCAGTTCAAAGACCCGATCCCCGGCAGCAATGGCCTGCTGGACGAAAGCCATCTGCTGGATGATACCTTTAATTGGCTCATAGAGTCGGCTAATATAGTCGCCAAACAAAAACAGCATCCCTACGGATACTCCCAGCATCCCGTTGATGTACTGGGTACTGAAGTAGACCATCAAAAGCAGCAAGGACAGACGGCGCAGGAAGTCGGCAAAAGTCCACTGAAAGGCGGAATCCAAAATGACATACTTGCGCATCACCTCGTACCACTTTTCGTTGATTTCTTCGAATTCTCCACTGATCCGGTCTTCCTGTCCGAACGCTTGGACAATCTGCATCCCCTGAATCGATTCGTTCAGCTTGCCATTGATGTCCGAGTTCAGCTCACGCTCCTTGCGGTGAAAGGCCCGCGCGTACTTGGTATAAAATTTGTTCCAGAAATACATCAGCGGAATCAGCACTAAAAGCGCCAGAGCCAGTCCCTGATGAAAAATGGCAATAGCTGTATAGGCCCCAATGACATAAAAAACGTTGATTAGAATCTGTCCAACGGTGGCAACATAAAACTGCTGTCTCAGACTTTCTGTATCATTAGTAATGCGGGCTACGATTTTTCCGGCCGGTTGGTCGTCAAAATAGCTGATCGGCAGCTCCTGAACGTGCCGGTAAAGCTGATCTCTCAAGATCTTAATAATTCCATTAGCTGCCCGCATACGGTAAAGAGCGGATATATAGCGGGTAATGACGGTCGAGACCATCAAACCGAAGTAGATCGCAATCAGCCAGACCAGCACCTCCGTAACCGCTTCACCTTCAGCGGCAGCAGGCGTAATCACTTGGTCAATCACTCGCTGGGCAATGATGGGTGCTCCCAAGTCAGTGACCATGGACAGCATAACCAGACCGATCCCAATCGCAAAATGAAGTTTAAAGTATTTCATGTAGGATAGTAGCCGTTTGACGGTTCTCATCAGTGGTCCCTCCTTTTGTATGGATCAGTTTTTTCTATTTTATGGTCATCCGTGTATTCCTTTATTTCTTGCTTACTGAACTGTTCAAAATACCAGCCGTTAAGTCGGATCAGTTCGTCATGTGTTCCGCGCTCAATGATTCTGCCGTTTTCCAAAACGATGATTTCATCGGCTTCCTTGACTGCTGAGAGCCGGTGCGTGGAGATGATGGTGGTCTTGCCCGCGCGCACCTGCTGGATATTGTGAATAATTGACTGCTCTGTCTTGGCGTCTACTGCGGACAATGAATCATCAAGTATCAGAATTTGCGGATCTTTCAGCAAGGCCCGGGCAATGGATATACGCTGCTTCTGACCGCCCGAAATCGATACCCCTTTTTCGCCAATCATCGTATCCAGACCTTTGGCCATCTTGTCCAGATCTGCTTCAAAAGCGGCCAGACGGATACTCTCCAGTATGTCATTATCCGAGGCGCCTTCTTTCCCAAAGGCGATGTTATCACGGACACTGCGACTGAACAGAACATGGTCCTGTGGAACATAGCCAATCAGTTTTCTTAAAGACGGATCCTGGTATTCGGCATACGCCCGCGAACCCATGTCAAAGGTTCCTGATCCCATTGGGAATTGGTTCAGCAACTGGCGAATCAGGGTGGTCTTGCCTGAACCCGTCTTGCCCACAATCCCCAGCGTCTTGCCTTTATCCAGAGACAAGTCGATGTCATCCAGATTGATTGTTTCGCTGCCACCATAACGGAAAGTAAACTGGTCAAAGTGGAAATCGTCGACGGCCTTTGCTTCGACCTGTCCTTTGAAATCCAGGTCATCGGTCGTCAGCGAGATATCCTCAATCCGGCGCATCGATGCACTGCCTTGTCTGAGGATCAGAACCAGTTCTGAAACGGAAATAATCGGCCAAATCATCATGCCTAAATACATCTGAAAAGCGACAATATCGCCGACAGACAAGACCCCTTGAGCAACAAGAACAGCGCCGTAACTGAGCGCAATCATAATGCTGAGTCCCTCAAAAGCTTTTACGGTAGGCGAAAAAATCGCTGCAATTTCTGATACGCGGTTATTTTTCTTCAGTAGACCGCTCGTTTGATCTTTGAATTTGTCTATAAAATGTTCTTCCTTGACATAGGCGCGGATTACGCGCATACCGTCAATCATCTCTAGCACATCATCATTCACTGACGAGAAAGATTTCTGGGCAATTTCGTAGGCCTTATCCACTTGGGCTCCTTTTACCTTAATGACGTAGGCCATTGGTGCCAACGGCAAAACGGCTGCCAAAGTCAGACCCCAGTTGACCGACACCCCCATCATGATGACCAGGGTCGCGGTGAAGCCCGTGGCACTCATCAGAACAAGCATACCGTAGCCAGCTGTATCAGCTAGTGCACTCGTATCCTGAGTTGACCGGGCCATCAGATCGCCTGTACGGAACTTTTCAAAATAAGGGGCCCGCATTCTAAGGAAGTGGTGCATTAGTTTGCTGCGCATCTGCTTCTGCAGCTTGTAGGCTCCGGAAAAAAGGCCGTAGCCCCAAAGAAAATCCAGAGCATAGGTAATAAAGACTAGAGCCCCGAACTGCAGGCTGTATGTCATCAGCAGGTCGCGGTTCATTTCCCCGGTTATGATGGCGTCAATAAACCGGCCAATAATATAAGGAATAATCACCGCAAAGATATTGGATACGGCTAAAGCGATAAAAGAAATAATATACTGCCACTTGTTTTCTTTAAAGAAAAATTTTAACTTTATTAGTACTTCAAACATTCAATCAAACCTTTCACAAAAAAAGACAGTCTACCCCAATAGAGAATAGACTGTCCAGAAATTTATTTGCCTCACTGTCAGGAACATGTTCTATTGTAGATGAGAAGAGGCGGCTTAGACAGCAGTCTTAAAGCTGAATCTTGCCGCTATGCAGTTGGTGTCGTATGAATCAT
This sequence comes from Alkalibacterium sp. AK22, assembly GCF_000585255.1. Classification (GTDB taxonomy): domain Bacteria; phylum Bacillota; class Bacilli; order Lactobacillales; family Carnobacteriaceae_A; genus Alkalibacterium. Next base: position 39,025 of record NZ_JANL01000034.1, on the reverse strand, counting down.
TGATTAATGCCTGCATGATGCACAGCCCCTTTCTCTTTGTCAATTTCTGACATCTTTTTGTCTTTTAAACTATACACCTAAATAAATGCCTTTACAAGACAAATAGAACAAAGTTAGCATATATATCGCAAAAAAGCGATGCCTATTGTTTGAACAGGCTTTCATCCCCTGTATCAAACAGTAAGTATCGCTGTGCTGCTGTATCTTCTGACCATTTTTATAGCAAGCTGTCATAACCCTGCTTTATGTCCGGCCTTTATGCTGTTAAACAGACCATACTGTGCTTTCACTTCCTACATGCCAAAGGTGGCCCGTCATGGTGAATAGCTTAGACCCGCTCATACAGCTCGATCAGCTCTTCAGCCAAATCGCGGTAAGTCATGGCGTTCATCAGATGATCCTGTGCATGCACCATCAGCAGATTCAGTTCCACAGACTCACCCGACGCTTCCCTGCTTAGAAGGCTCATCTGCACTTGATGCGCTTTGCTGATGGAAGCATCAGCCTGCTTCAGCTTTTGCTGAGACTGTTCAAATCTGCCCTTTTTAGCCGCCTGAACAGCTTCCATCGCACTGCTGCGCGCATCCCCGCCATGCATAATCAACGTCATGACCGTTTCCATACTGTTTTCCTTGCTACTTTTGCCTTCGCTCATTTTGCACCTCCCGCTTCACTGATCAGTCAAGCAGTGCCAGCGCACTGTCCAGGACATTTTCCCCATTCATGGTGCCATAATCCTTCATATTAATGATGTCGATTGCAATATCATACTTTGCTGCTTTCTGACGGAACTTGTCTTTCATATAACGGACCTGCGGGCCCAACAGCATGATATCCACCGGTCTTGTTTCTAGCTTGGTTTCCGCTTCACTGGCAGAAACAGCAAAAATATCTGCATCAATTCCCTTTTCTTCTGCCGCTTTTTTCATTTTGGAAACCAGCATGCTTGTAGACATCCCTGCTGAACACACCAGCATGATTCCTTTCGTTGCCATCACAATTCCCCCTATACTATGATTGAACAGACTGAACGCTCCAGACCTGTCCTTCCTGTATTTCATCATACACCTATCAGAAAACCTTGTCCACTGTGCCCTATTTTGTCACTTTTTTTAAAGCAACACGGTGCGCATGGAAGCCGTTAGTGCTGCTGCCTGATGTCCTCCAGTATCTGGTGCACTGTCCGGGACAGCTCCTGATTCCTAACTTTCAGACTGTGGTTGTCCGGTGCAGACGGCTCTTCTATTAAATCAGCAAAGGCCTTGGCTTCCCATTTTAGCGGGTTCGGGGCAGCAGAGTCCAGCTCTACTGGCGTTACTTGTTTCGAGCACGCATCGAGCCAGCTGGCTTTGGACAAGCCGGTAACAGCGTCAAGAATTAGCGTCCGGTCTTCCCCGTACACTTCCACCGAATGCATTGACGTGTTAATTTTCCCATAATGAAGGGTCACGTCAAAACTGTCGTAGCGTAAGACAACCGTTCCTTTTCCGTCTACTCCTGTTTTGATCTGCTGCGAGAAAGCATGAACCGACTTGGGCTCTCCAAACCAGGCCACGGCCGCATAGATGACGTAAATCCCCAGATCATTGGCGGCACCTCCTGCAAAGCGTGGAGAAAAGATGGGTGGCTCTTCCCCGCTTTTGACCTGATCATACCGGGAAGAGTATTTGCTGTAGGTCAGGGAAGCACCCAGGACTTCAGGTATTGTACGAATCACCTGAGTGATATGGATAAAGTTTGGTTCGTAGATATGCCGGGCAGCTTCCACGACTACTTTCCCCTGCTTCTCTGCCAGCTTTATCAGCTGATCCCAGTCTTTTGACCTTGTCACCATTGGTTTTTCCACTATGGCATGCTTCTCATGCTTCAGCACTTCGACCGCTTGAGGATAATGCAGACTGTTGGGCGAAGCAATATACACGACATCGATTTCTGAATCTTCCAGCATCTGTGTCAAATCAGTATAAGCCTTTTTCGAACGGTACGCTTTCTTGAATTCTTCCGCTTTAACTTGTGAACGTGAATATACTGCCTCGAGTGTATAGCGGCCGCTTTCAATCGCCGCTTCGATAAACTGTTTAGTGATCATGCTTGTTCCAATTGTTGCTAACCTCAATGCTGCCATGTGCCATTCTCCTCTACCTGTTGGTACTGCATTCTTTTTCCAGTCACTTGTCTGACCGTTACGCTCTAAGTCTGCAGCGCTTATTCAAATAACTGAATCTGTTTATTATTTGAGTGTGATTGAAACAATTTCCGGCCGGTTATTTACCCGAACAGGAAAAGTAGAATTACCCAGACCTCTCGATACCACCATTTTGCGCAGCCGATCTGTCTTGTACACAAACACACCGTAGTCATACTGAGGCAGCAAGCCTTGGCCAGGTGCAAACAGTCCCCCAAAATAAGGGACCCTAACTTGACCTGCGTGAGTATGTCCGCTCAGGACCAGAGCCGGTGCCTTAGTCCGGTCGTCCATATACTCTTCAAAGTATTCCGGACGGTGAGCCAGCAGAATCTTAGGCAGCCTTTCCATGTCAGCAGACAGTTCGATGTGTTTCAAGGCAGGCTTGGGTAGATTGGTCCGATTTCTGCTTTCCGACAAACCCATGAGTACCAGACTTTCCTTTCCGTCTGTTCCCCTAAGCACTTCCGCCTCATTATCTAGAAGACGAACTCCTGCCTTGGTCAGAATCTCTTTAAACTGATCCTGTTTGCCGCTGCCGATATCGTGATTGCCTGTTACTGCATAGGTCGGTGCGATTTGACTGCACAGCTCTGCAAAATGCTTTAAAAGCGTATCGTTTAGATCTTTCATACCGGCCTGTACCAGGTCTCCAGTAAGCAGGATCATATCCGGCTGCTGCGCTTTTGTTTTTGAAATCACTGTTTCAACATAACTTTTGTTCGTTTTGCTGCGTAAGTGCAGATCTGTCAGGTGAACGATTCTTTTCCCTTTAATGGCCGCGGCAAGCTTTGGCACAGTGATTTCATATTCGGACACCTCAATCAGGTAATTTTGGACATAAAGATAAACACAAGCTGTAATCAGTAGTGACACAACAATCCATATCATATTTCTTCCTCCCGCTACTGTACGTTTTAAATGGTAACACTATTGTATCATAGAACAAGAGCGGAAAGACTCTCTCAGCTTGCATGGAGAAGAAATAATTCTGCCCACCTGATATGACCCCTTACTGAGTGCTTAGCCGCTCTTTTGGCCTCAACCTTTGCCCTGCTGATCAGACTAAAAGCAAGATGAATCCCTACTCAGCTTGTTTGTGAGCTTGTGCGTATTGGCCGGCAAAAAAGAAGCCAGAAGATCTTCACAGTCTTCCTGGCTTCTCTGTCAGTTTTTGTAATAGCGTAAATGTTCAAATGAAATGGACCGAATCATTTTTCTTTCCCCGGGATCCTCCTCCACAAGCGAAACAGAAGCCGTGTTCATTTGAAACAAATCATCCCATTGCATGTGATAGCGGTTAAGGATTAGATCTAGCGGACAGTCCAGTTCCCCGTCAGCATTTTCAATCAGTTCATTGTCCCTGATCAGCAGTTCCCTAGATTCCGTCGGCGTGTCAATCACGTAGACGAATCGCCTTTTCAGCTTGCTCATGTCATCCCTACTTCCTTAAGTACACTTTCTATTAATAGGGCCATTCGTGTGCTTCCTATCATTGCTATACCCTGATTATACAAGACTCATTCTGCCATGTCTGTGTCTGAATTAAGGCGATTTTAAGAAGGATTTTAGCCATATTTATGACATAATCCGGGAATTCCATCCGGTTTAAGATGGATTTTACTCTTCAATTATCATCCAGTTCATTTGCTGTTACTGTATACTTACCCCACCATTGTGAAATTTTAATCTTAGTTATGTTTGCCGTAGTATTTCCCTTGCTCAAAAGCGCAGGCTAGCTGGATAACTGATTTTATTTTAACAAATAATCAGTTATCCAGCTTACCGCTTTCTTAGTTATTCCCAATTAAGACTGACACCGTTCTGAACCGTTAGATAAACGATCACGAGACGTCCCGTCAGTTATTTTATCACCTGAATAGGTGAGTATCCGTCTGAAAAAGTTCTTCAAAAAATAAAAACGTTTTCTTTGATTTTATTCCAAAATAACTGTTGTATTTTAGAGTTATGTCAATTAGAATGAGAGACATCACATTTTCTCACTTATTTTTAATTTAAGCGGGTATATTTTGGAGGAGAGGATTTATATGCAACAAAAAAGAGAACAGTGGGGTTCCCGCTGGGGATTTATTCTGGCAGCCATGGGGTCTGCCGTTGGTTTAGGTAATATCTGGCGATTTTCATATGCCATGGGTGAAGGTGGAGGTTCAGCTTTCCTGATCATTTACCTAGTAAGTGTGTTAGTTATCGGCTTCCCTGTCATGCTGATTGAATTTTCGATTGGACGACGAACACAGACTGATGCGGTCGATGCTTTCAAGAAGCTCGCACCCAAATCAGGCTGGCTGGTTGCCGGCGGACTCGGCGTCCTGGCTGCTTTTCTGATTCTGTCTTTTTATGGTGTTATTGGCGGCTGGTCTCTTCGCTATATGTTTGAATATATGACCGGTGGAATCACGGGTGACCCTCAGGACTTTTTTGTTGGCTTTATCAGTGACCCTGCATCTCCTGTTTTCTGGCAGTTTGTCTTTATGGCTCTTACCGTCGGTATCGTCTTTTTAGGGGTTCAAAAAGGAATCGAATTATCCAGCAAAGTCATGATGCCGGTACTGAGTATCCTTTTAATCGGACTGGCTGCTTACAGCCTGACACTAGGTGGAGCAGAGGAAGCCTTCGCTTTCATGTTCCAGCCTGACTGGGACGCTTTCACTGATCCGAGTGTCTATATTTCAGCGATGGGACAGGCGTTCTTTACTTTAAGCCTGGGAATGGGTGCTATGCTGACTTATGCGAGCTATCTGGATCCTGAAGAACGCCTGACCTCTTCTGCAGCCATCATTATTGTACTGGATACGCTGTTTGCTCTTGTGTCAGGTCTGGTTATATTCCCAGCCCTGTTCGCTTTTGGTCTGGATCCTTCAGAAGGTGCTGGTCTGGTCTTCATGGTTCTTCCTAATATCTTTGAAGCCCTGGGAGGCATCGGTACGCTCGCCGGAGTTGTTTTCTTTGTTCTTCTTTCAATGGCTGCCTTGTCTTCTGCTATCTCGCTTCTGGAAGTCGCTGTCGCTTATTTTATGCGACGTCTGAATGCGTCGCGTAAAGCAATGACACTCGTTGTCGGCCTAGTGATTTTTCTTCTGGGCGTACCGTCTTCATTAAGTCAGGGAGCGATGGACATCACTATTTTAGGTGACTCTTTCCTTGACTTTATGGATGCCTTTACTGGTAATTTAGTTCTGCCACTCGGTGGACTTATCATGGTCCTGTTTGTGGGCTGGACTTGGACGAAGAAAGAAATTCTTGATCACGGTGACGTCGCCGATCAGTCCTGGGGACCGCTTTATGTCCTGACTGCAAAATTTGTTGCTCCCGTCGCTATCCTGCTTGTATTGATTATTGGCATGATCAACTGGTAAGAAGCAACAATCATAGAAAAAGGTACCCCGTCTATAATGCAGACGGGGTACCTTTTTCCTGTTTTTAATTGCTTCATCAACTTGTTTCAGTCAACTTCAGCAGGCTTTCACTTTACTGATCCAGTGGATCATTTGCTTCGATACTTGCATGCGCATCATTCTTGGCTGTTTCTTTATCTATTTTTTGGTCTGCGCGTTCCAGCTGTTTTCTGGCGAAATCGCGGCCACCTAGGCCAAAAGAAATAGCAAAGGCAACGGACAGTCCTCCAATAATAAACAGGAAGGCAAAGGTTACGATATTTGAACCAAACTCAAGCTGATCCAGAGCCATAAAGACAGCAAATACAATTAGAATATACTTGACTGTAAGGCCGGCAAATGGGCTACCTGTTGCATTTTTAATACCTGAAGCAAGCGCCTGTCCTCCAACGAAAGCCACCGCAATAATTATGGCGGCAAACAGAACGTTTGGCAAGTAAGCAATGAACGCTGCTACGATTGTATTGAGCATAGCCAGATTCAAGACATTTAGTGCTTCAACGAGGAAAAACAGAACAATCAGCAGGCTGACTAGCTGTCCAGCAATTTTAGCCAGGTCGATATTCACGTTTCCTGATTTTTTCAGGTAAGAAGAATACCGGTTGAAGCCAGTGCCTCTGAGCAGATCGGTTATGATATCCTTGGCAAATTTTGCCAGGACAATACCGATTGTCAATAGAACAATGGCAACCAGGATGTTTGGAATCGCCTGTAGAATGGTGTTCAGTACATCACTGACAGGCTGAGCGATTGTGTCAATATTCAGTACATCCAGAGCAACCAGAATGATTGGTACGATGATAATAAAGTACACGATATTGGCTAATACGGACGCCAGTGTGCCCTTGTTTTCTTCTACTGCTTCGGTATCGACTCCGGAAATTTTATCCAGAAAACGGTCAAGATTAGCAGCTACAGCTAAATTGTAAATCAGATTTTTAACCAGTCTGGCAGCAAAGAAACCGAGGAATAAGATTACAGCTGCTGAGATGATATTCGGCAGGAAGGACAGGGCATTATCCAGCATGTTCTGGATGGGCTGACCTATGGCTTCTAGACCAAATGTATAAAAAATGCCTGGTAAAAAGAGGACCCAGACTAAGAAATAGCCGACTTTACCTAACGCATTGATGAGGGCGTGTCCCTGTTCTTCTGTATTGGCTGCCCCCCATTTCTGCAGGCGACTTGCTACACCAGCAGCCTTCAGTCCTTTACTGATTGCTTTCATTACCAAAGTCGCTACGACCCACGCTGCGACGATAAGTAATATTCCCATGACCAGTCGTGGAAGAAACTCTAAAAAACTGTCCAGTCCGCGCTGGAAGGAATCTCCAACATTGTTCATACACATTCTCTCCTTTTTCTTTTATTCTTACTCTCCAAGTATAGTAGTAGGGTTAAAAAAGGACAAATGATATGCATCAGTGCTGTAAATATATAAATGAATTCTCTAGCTAATCATATAAGTAAAGAACATTCCCCCTTGAGGAATGTTCTTTACTTGTCAATATTATTAGTTTAGTGAGATTAGCGTATACCTTGTATCTTCGAGAGCCTGGCTTAATTCCGCTTCGGATAGTCCTACTTGAGACGTCACGGTCACTTCTTTGGCATCCAGCTATACCTCTACTTTCTCAACACCTTTTACTTGAGTAAATGCTGCTTTGACTGCGTTTGCACATCCCTGGCAGCTCATGCCCTCAACGATGGCTGTGTCTTTCATATAAACACTCTCCTCTATCAATTGCGATCAGCTGGCTACAGCTGTCTCTGCCGAAGTGGGCTGAAAATTTTTCAGACGCAGGGCATTCAGCAGAACCGATACGGAACTGAAACTCATCGCTGCTGCTGCAAAGACGGGATTCAATAGGGGTCCGCCTAACAAAAACAGCAGACCCATGGCGATGGGTATACCGATAATATTATAGGCAAAGGCCCAAAACAGGTTCTGCTTGATATTTTTCAAGGTATCTTCACTCAGTTCAATCGCTGTCAGCACTTCCTTGACATCGCTTCTCATCAGTACAACATCTGCCGATTCAACAGCGACATCGGTACCGGAGCCGATTGCAATCCCAATGTCTGACTGAGCCAGTGCCGGCGCATCATTGATGCCGTCACCGACCATGGCGACTTTCTTGCCTTCTGCCTGAAGTTTCTTAACTTCATTTGCTTTGTCCTCAGGAAGAACGTCGCTCAACACACGGTCAATCCCTGCTAATTCAGCCACAGCCTTGGCGGTCCGTGTGTTGTCTCCTGTGATCATCGCCACCTCTATGCCCCGCTTCTGCAAGGCTTGAATGGTTTCCTTGCTGTTTTCCTTGAGCGTGTCGGCCACAGCTATCAGTCCTTCAACCTTCCCGTCAATCGCCAGATACATCGGAGTTTTTCCTTCATCTGCCAAGCGGTCCGCTTGCTCTTTTAGGGAGTGATAGTCTAGTTTCTGTTCGGTCATCAGCTTTTTGTTTCCAAAGAAAATTGTCTTGGCCTCAACAACAGCTTTCAATCCCTGGCCTGGAATCGCTTCAAAGTCAGAAGCCTCTTGCGCATCGATCCCTTTGTCTTCCGCTTCTTTGACAATGGCCTCTCCAAGCGGGTGTTCACTTCCCTTTTCAGCAGAAGCCGCGATTTTGAGCAGCCTATTTTCTGAAACTGTTGCTTGCTGAGATAAAACGGTGTCGGTCACTACTGGTTTGCCTTCAGTCAGTGTTCCTGTCTTGTCAAACACGACCGTCTGGATATTATGAATGCTTTCCAGTGCATCCCCACTTTTGATGAGGACGCCATGTTCCGCTCCCTTTCCGGTCCCGACCATAATGGCCGTCGGAGTGGCCAGTCCCAGTGCACAAGGACAGGCAATCACGAGAACAGATATCAGAATAGTCAGCGCAAAGACGAAACTCTGTCCGGCAATCAGCCAGACCACTCCGGAAATGAACGCCAGGGCCATGACGATCGGTACAAAGTAACCGGTGATAATATCTGCCAGCTTGGCAATCGGTGCCTTTGATCCCTGGGCTTCTTCTACGAGCTGAATGATTTGAGATAAGGTGGTGTCCTTGCCTACTTTCGTCGCCCTGTAGTCAATCGAGCCGTTTTTATTTATGCTGGCTCCAATGATACTGTCTCCTTCTGCCTTTTCAACCGGCATGCTTTCTCCAGTCAGCATGGCTTCGTCTACAGCTGTCCGTCCTTTGATGATTACCCCATCCACTGGCATCTTTTCTCCCGGCCGCACACGGACAATATCTCCCGGGGCAACTTCTTCAATGCCTACTTCTTCCTCTTTGCCCTTATGCACGATTCGCGCTGTTTTAGGGGCCAAATCCATCAGTTTCTGAATGGCTTCTGACATCCGGCCTTTGGACCGTTCTTCGAGGTATTTGCCCAGGGTATGAAAAGCCAAAATCACCGCCGCTGTCTCATAGTAGAGCATCATAGCCAGATCTGCACCGTTGAACATGATGGCGTAAGTCGCTCCCAGGCTGTACATAAAGGCTGCTACAGTCCCTAGAGAAATAAGCGAGTTCATATTTGGATGACCTTTGGATAGGGTCTTGAATCCTTGCTGAAAGTATGGCCGCCCGTGCCACATAACCGGCAAGGTCAACAGAAGCTGGGCTACCGCATAGCGGACCGGATACACCATATGATCAATAACAGCGGGTATGCCGATACCCACCATGGGGGCCATCGAAATATAGAACAGTGGGATGGTGAACAGAGCAATCAGAATAGTCCGTCTTTTAATTATGTCTTCTTTCGATTCTTCCGGCTCTTGAACGCCTTCTTCTGTCTGCGATTTTCCCTCGCCACGTGGAACAGCCTTGTAGCCTGTCTGGCTGATGGCATCCGCTATGTCTCTGACCGATACAGTCAGCGGATCATAGGTGGCTGTCAGTTTCTCAGCGGCCAGATTAACTGAAGCTGATTCCATTCCGTTCAGTTTGCCCGCTGTTTTTTCAACCGTTGCCGAGCAGGATGCGCAGGTCATTCCTTCAATATCAAAGGTTTTTGTGACCATCTGCGGCATGACTAGCTGATAGCCCGTGGCATCCATCTGTTTTTCAAGTGTTTGCGGGTCGAATACAGCTTCATCCACTTCGAGGGTCAGTTTTTCTGCCGCCAAGTTGACAGTCGCCTGCTTGACGCCTTCTACTTTGCTTGCCGTTTTTTCAACCATAGCCGAACAGGACGCACAAGTCATGCCCTCTACTGGATAAGTTTGCTTACTCATCATCTCTTCCTCCTAATGTCTACAAGAACACTGCCCTGGTGTGCAGTTACATGCTACTTCAGTGGGTGCTGTTTTTTTCTTTTCTTTAATAAGTTGTTCCAGTTCGCTTAAATCACTTTGACTGAGAACACTGTCTTCCATCATCATTTTAATCGTGCTGCCTACTTTTTTTGTGCAGACTTGGGATAAAAGAGCATCTGCCGCCTCTTTTACACTGCTTTCTTCTGAGATCGCCGGATAGTAGTCGAATTGACGGCCTCGGGATTCTGTTTTCAGCATGCCTTTTTTTACCAGCCGGCCAAGCAATGTTTTGGTTGTTGCCAGTTTCCACTGCCTTTTATCTTCTAAAACAGCTCCTATGTCTTTGCTAGTAATTGGGTGCGTGGTCCATACAACACGCATCACTTCCCATTCAGCCTCTGAAATATGCTTTTCCTGCATGCTCTCACTCCTTTTTGTTTACAATTGTAATCGTAATTTCTAATTTAAGTTTACAACTGTAATCGTAATAAGTCAACCCTTCCTTTCTTTTTTGGGATACAGGCTGTTTATTTCTATCCAACAAAATAAAGCTTTCTTCATAGTGAAGAAAGCTTTTTACAGGCTCATCTACGGTTACAGGCTGATCAGCAGTGGCACTTAAAGGACATAAGTCCCTTTCCCGCTTGACGGCTAGTTTTATTACTCGTTAATATCACTCTATACCCGGTGATACAGTGTACCATTTAGTCTTCTATATACATATAACGGTCTGGCTTGCGGTCAAAATAGAACACACCGACCCCACCGATACCCAGATGGGCAGCGAGTACGGCTCCGATATCGAAAATCTGCGTGGATACCTCCGGCAATGCTTCTTTGACCATGGCTTCAAGCATGCGGGCGGTTTGAGGATCATTGACATGACTGATTGTTATCAGCTGATCATTGAAGCTTCCCACCCCTTTTTTGACATCCTTGATGATTCGCTTGTATATCCGGTCCTGACCCCGAACAAGTTTTTTCAAGTAAATGCCTGTATCGTTCACGGACAAGTAGGGTTTGATGTTTAAGGCATCCCCCGCTGCACCCGCTGCTTTAGGCAGACGCCCACCTTTTACGAGCCATTTTAAATTATTGAGCGTGAAATGATATTGAATATGCTTGGTATTGTCGATTGTCTGGCTCACAATCCTATCAAAGTCTTCACTTCTGCTGGCCATTTCCATTGCCTGCAAAGCCAGCAAAGCGCCTCCACCGGACCCACCTTTGGAGTCGATAACCGCAATATTCATGTCCGGATGTTCTTGCTTGTAAGTATCGACTGTAGACTGGGCCACCTGGTATGTACCGGAAAACTGACTGTAGATGGTTATATAAATAACGTCTTCTCCCCGCTCTCGGCAGGCATCAAGATTTTCTAAAATCGTCCTAGGAGAAACTTGGGAGGTTTTCGGAAGTACACCTTCTTTCATATAGTCATGTACCTTTTCCAGCGAAATTTCAACCTGGTCCAGATAATCGGTTTCGTCGATAATCACACTCAGCGGCAGAAAACCATAGTCATAGTGCTCTTTCATATAAGCGTTCTGGTCTATTCCAGAATCAATCAGTACTCTTATCATTGATTTCTCCTCATTTTTCATCGTTTATTCTGACAGTATCGCCTGAACTTCAGTTGCACTCAGTTTATCAGGGTAGAATCGATTCCATACCTTTTCCAAGTGGTCCGGTGAACAGGTTCCATAAATTTTTACGAGACGGTCTCTCCATTCCCGAAGCAGCTGATGTGATGGGGGCATTTCTGCCTGCCGCTTATGTTGTCCGTCTAAATCATCCGCTCTTGGTTCAGCTGACAGATGCTGTTTATGTTTCACCGCTTCTGCAACTTCTTCAGGTATGACCAACAGAACGCTTTTGTTCGTTTTAGCTGCAAACAAGAAACCTTTTTGGAACAGAGGGAACAACCCTCTCACTGCATCTAAATGTTCAAGCTCAAAGATACGTTCCTCGCCTGTCACAAGGGTCCTAACCACTTCTTCCAGCACTTCCTGGTAGATCGTTTGTGCCTGTTTTATAATGGCTGGCGTTAACCTATCTACCTGCTTTTCTTTTGTCCAGCTACTCGAAATCATTAGACCATGGCCTTCCCCGATAGCCTTCAGTTTCGTTTTAGTATAGCCCTTAAGCAAAGCGTTTAAGCTGATTTCGTCTTTGGGCAGCCTGATTGTGTAGAGTGTTTCTTCTGACATGCACATCCTCCTTCGGTGTGGTATCACTAGATACTATCTTACTTTCTTCTTGTCTCCTGGTTCTGTATAGGCTGCATCCAGCCGCTCTTTCCTGCATACGTCGCAGCTTATCTAATCCAATCAATCTGTCAAGCTTCCAGCCAGCATGTATCGATAATGTCCACTTCATAGTTAGCCTCTATCTCTTTCATTGCCGCTTCCAGCTGCTTTCTGCAAACCGTGCGGTCACTGCCCACGACACCCAAAGCCAGAACCGTCTTGTTGTGGATATCCCAGTCATCTACCTCTGCTGTAGAAAGGTGGTGACGGTTTTGAGTTCGGTGCAGAATACTTTTCACTGTACTCCGTTTTTCCTTTAAGGAATACGTATCAAAAATTAACAGAGTCAGTTCTACCCCCATCAGGACCATCCCGTTCTCCTCCTACTAAACTTTCATAAATCGTAGCATGCTTTCTCTCGGCATGCAATAAAGCGTTTATTTTTTTGCTTTTTTCCTGCTTTTTTGAGCTCTTACTGCTCTTTCTTGATATTTTTTTCCTTTTATTCTAAATCTTTCCAGATTCTTGTGTAAATCGGGTCAGTTGTGTTGCTTTTCAATCTCAGTTTAGTTATCTTATTACTTATGTATGCATTAATTATTGATACAAGTGGGAGCTTTTTATGAAGAAACTAAATTTATTTGAATGGTCAAAAATATCTTATGTCGCCAAAGGTATCCTAGTTGGTATCTTGGTCGGCATCATCGTCAGTTTGTTCAGAGTGTCAATCGAGATTCTCTCGACAACCATGGCGGATGTGTATGCTTTTTTGCGTACTGAACCTATCTGGCTTATCGGCTGGGTTTTTGTGATCCTGCTGATGGCCTTCATTATTGCTATCATGGTCAGAGATGAGCCAGATATCAGAGGGTCAGGGATTCAGGATATCGAAGGCCAGCTGCATGGTGTTTTGAAGCTTGACTGGTTTTCCATTCTTTGGAGAAAATTTATCGGTGGCGTCCTCAGTATCGGTTCGGGACTGGCTCTGGGACGTGAAGGTCCCTCCATCCAGCTGGGTGGTGCTGTCGGACAGGGTGTCAATCATTTTATGAAAGGCAACAAATCGCAGCAGAATATCCTGATCTCCGCGGGCGCAAGTGCCGGTTTGTCGGCTGCATTCAACGCACCGGTCTCAGGAATCATGTTTATTCTGGAAGAGGTCCATCACAAGTTTTCTGGTGTGCTTCTGCTTACCGCCTTTTCCGCATCCATTACCGCCAATTTTATTGCTTATCAAATTTTCGGTGTGCAGCCGGCTCTAGATTTGGGATCCATGGCTATCTTCCCGCTTGAGCATTATGCTCACCTGGTTTTTCTGGGAATCTTTCTTGCTTTAGGCGGCTGGGCTTATCAAGAAACGCTTATGTACATGCCTGTTTTATATAAGAAACTGCCAATTCCACCTTACCTGAACGGCTTTGTCCCCTTTATTATGCTGATTCCGGTCGGCCTCTTTCTACCCAGCCTGATGGGAGGCGGTACAACGATAATCACCAATATCAGTTCCAATGGCTATACGACGGGGATTCTGATTGGTATTTTTGTTTTCCGATTTATCTACTCGCACATTTCCTACGGTTCGGGCCTGCCTGGCGGAATTTTCATCCCTGTACTTTCCCTGGGAGCTCTGCTTGGAGCGATTTACGGAAACGGAGCTCTTTGGGTAACGGGTATTGACGATATCCTGCTTCGCAGCTTTATTATCTACGCCATGGGCGGGCTGCTCACAGCGGTCACTAAAGCGCCACTGACAGCCGTGATGCTGATTACTGAAATGACTGGTAACGTCACACAGCTGATGCCATTGGCTGTTGTCTGTCTGACATCCTATGTCGTGGCTGACTTCCTCGGTTCAGATCCTGTTTATGAAGAGCTACTCCAGCAGAAGGTTCACCAGATCCCGAAAGTGTTTGAAGGAGAAGTAACTGAGTTTGAACTGTCAGTCGAGCCGGACAGTGATCTGGACGGTATGATGGCACGCTATTTGCACTTGCCTTATGGGTCGCGCCTGATCAAGGTCAAGCGTCATCAAAATGAGTTTATTCCTCATCAGGACACCGTGTTCTGGGCTGGAGATGAACTCTTCTTTACAGCCGACAGTGGCTTTGTAGCCGAGGTTAAAAAGTATTTAAATAAAATCAATTAACTGACTTTCGTATTAATAAGGAGATCTGTATGCAACAGAAACCATTTGTTGACTGGTCAAAAATCAGTTATGTTCTAAAAGGAATCCTAGTTGGGGCGGTTGCCGGTGCAGTCGTTAGTGCCTTTAGAATGTCTATTTATATCACACTGGACCTCATGCCGGCAGTCTACCGGTCTATTGCAGACAGTCCCCTGCGCATCGCGGGCTGGACTTTCGTGATGCTGTTGATTGGCTTTCTGGTGATCCTCATGGGTCGGGACGACCCGGACATTCAGGGAAACGGTGTCGCTGAGTTGAAAGGTCAGCTGCAAGGAACGCTCAGCCTAAACTGGTGGTCGATCCTCTGGCGTAAATTTATTGCGAGCACACTTGTTTTAGGAACCGGAATTCCTGTCGGTCGTGAGGGCCCGTCAATCCAGATTGGGGGAGTAGTTGGTCAGGGACTGAACAAGCTGCTGAAAGGCAACAAGTCTCAGGAAAACATTTTGATTTCCAGTGGTGCGGCTGCCGGCCTGTCTGCGGCTTTTAACGCGCCCCTGTCCGGCCTGGTCATTATTTTGGAGGAGGTCCACCACCGCTTTTCAGGTATCCTGATTCTGACTGTCTTTTCCGCTTCAGTCACAGCCAATTTTCTGGCTTTTTACATTTTCGGCTCTCAGCCAGCCTTGGCACTTGGCCGAATGGCTGAGTTTCCTTTGGAACATTATATTTATCTGGTCATCCTCGGTATCATTTTAGCCCTAACCGGTTGGATCTTTCAGAAAATGCTTTTCGTCATGCCGAGACTGTATGCGAAGATGCCGATTCCTTCCTACCTGCTCGGTTTTATTCCCTTCCTGCTGGTCATCCCGACGGGCTTGTTCTGGGGCGATATGCTTGGAGGAGGAACAGGCGTCATCAGCGAGATTGCATCTGTGCGGACAGCTACGGTCTTCCTGCTGGGTATTCTTGTCTTTCGCTTTGTAACGTTTCATATAGCATACGGTACGGGTATTCCAGGCGGCATGCTGATTCCCATGCTAACTATTGGAGCGATTCTTGGAGGTATTTTCGGTAATCTGGCCCTTGCCGGTACCGGGATGGAAGATGAATTTATCCGCAATTTTGTTATTTTTTCTATGGGTGGCTTTTTTACTGCCATTTCCAAAGCTCCCCTGACAGCCATTGTTTTGATTACGGAAATTACCGGTTCAATCACTCAGATGATGCCAATTGCTGTCGTGTGTCTAACGGCCTATATTTTTGCCGATCTGCTGGGTCTGGAACCGATTGATGAAATCACTTTGTACAATAAAACCAACCGCTTCCCGACTGTTTTTGAAGGCAAGCTGATTCATATGGATATTTTTGTCGAGCCAAACAGCTACCTAGACGGCATGCTGATGAATCATCTAGCCCTTCCCTATAACGCCAAGTGCATCCGGGTCAAGCGCCACAGCAATGAATTTATGCCTCACCGTGATACAGTCCTTTTGCCAGGAGATGAAATACAAATCGCCTGTGATCAGGGCTTTGTTGCGCAAGTCAAAAAATATATCGATAAGCTGAACTGATTTGGCCAAATGTAGATAGCAGCCTTTTGAAGAGTAGCCACTCGCAACTTTTCAAAAGGCTGTTTAGTTTCTGTATTTTCCTTGCCCGTTTAGCGAACGCTGTGCCTAATTTTTTCAGTATATTTCAGGAGCAGTTGGCATAGCCTCTTGACTCCAGTGTCACTACAGGGCTCTTTTAGTATTTAACCAGCCAATAGCTCGGTTCTTATAGATTTTTTGCTATCATTAATTCTCATATATGGTAAAATTAAGCAGTCTTAAAGATGCACAATAGGTGCTTACTATGCAAAGGAGATTTGAAATGAATTATTTTTGGATGGCTGTAAAAGGAATTTTTATTGGGATCTCTAACATCATTCCCGGGGTATCTGGGGGGACCATGGCAGTATCTTTTGGTATTTACGATGATGTGATTCATGCCTTCACACATATACGAAAAGAACCGAAAGCCAGCCTCAAAATACTGATCCCTCTGATTGTCGGCGCATTGGCTGGAGTCGCTGGTTTTTCCATTGTGATTGAATGGCTGCTCGACAGCTATCCTTTATATACCACCTTTGCCTTTGTCGGCCTGATCCTCGGTGGCTTGCCGATACTGAACAAGGCATTTACTAAAAGCTTAAAGGCCGAAAACAAAACAATCGGACCGGTACATATCGGACTGGCTTTAGTCTTCTTCCTGATTGTAGCCTGGATGGGGGTAGCTGAAGTGGCCGGCGGAGGCGTTCAGACTGTCTCACTTGGTGCCGGTCCTCTGATGGCCCTGTTTCTGGTCGGCGTGATTGCTGCTGCAGCCATGGTTATTCCAGGCGTCAGTGGCTCCCTGCTGATGCTGATCATCGGCTACTACCATGCCGTGATATATACAATCAACGGTTTCACAGAGTCGCTTCGGACCTTTGATATGGATGCTTTAATTCCCTTTACTATTCTGCTCATAGCATATGCCGCAGGTATGGTCGTCGGCATCATCCTGATTAGCAAGCTGATTGACTATTTCTTTAAAACACAGCCTGGCTACACTTATGCCGGGATCCTTGGGCTGGTCATGGCCTCACCCATTGCCGTCATCTCCAACACTCAAGCCCTGGCTCACACTCAGCTAACAGGTGCTGGAATTATCCGGTTGTTGATTGCCCTCTTGCTCGCAGTCGGCTGCTACGCCATGACTTATGGTTTAGGGCGTACAAAAGATTCTACAGAGGCCATTCCCCAAGAATCCAAGCCGATTTCTAATCAGTAAAAAAAGCTCCCCCTGACCGTTTTTTCAGTTGACGGTCAGGGGGAGCTTTACATATACAGCTGCTTTCAGTTTTTATTTAGCTGCAAGTGGCGTCTGATGACTTTTTCAGTCTCATGATCATAGGCCACAAAAAGAATGGTCTTGATTGTTGACGGGCCATTTTCCTTGAAGGCCTGCGCCGTCTTTACCGCAATCCGAGCAGCTTCTTCCATAGGATAACCGTAAATGCCGGTACTGATGGCTGGAAAGGCAATCGACTCCAGCTGATACTTGTGAGCAAGTTGGAGACTGTTCCAGTAGCATGCCCTTAACTTGTCTGCTTCACCCTGTCTGCCATCCTTGAAAACCGGTCCAACCGTGTGGATAACGTATTTGGCCGGTAGGTCGAATCCTTTAGTCAGCTTGGCTTCACCCGTTGCTGCCCCATTCAGTTTTCTGCACGCTTCCTTTAGTTCAGGTCCCGCTGCCCGGTGGATTGCCCCGTCAACACCTCCGCCTCCCATCAGGCTCTTGTTGGCTGCATTAACAATGACATCGATCTCCAGTTCAGTAATATCTCCTTTAACCACTTCTATCTTCATCCTCAGTCACCCCTTTTTTTGTTCAAGTGTTTTCTCCTTTTAAGGGTAAGCTTCCGGCTAACATTAAGCAATCAATACGCTCCTTGTCCCCTTGTCTTCACCTATGAACAGCAAAGTCGCCCTTATTCACTGGCCTGTTGAGGTATTCAAGGCTACAGCATTCAACTGCCGGTGAATGTTTTAAATAGGCTTCATTACCAAAGAACCAAATCCTCAGAAAAGAACAAGGAGGCAAACTGGTCTTGTGAGGCGTATACAAGAGAAACGAAAAAACGTGGAGTCTTGTTGAAAAAGTAGAAAAAAAGCCTCTCCGTTTTGACCGGAGAGGCCGATAACCTGTCTGTTTATTCCACAGGTTTCTGGTGCTCGGTGGTATCCACTTTTTTACCAAAAACAAAGACGATTCCGATAACGACTACTGAAGCTAGGGGCAGTACGATAAAGACGTTCAGACCGAAGGCAGTCGGCAAGTAGCCGAAAAATACCGATACGATGGCTATGGCGACGGCATAAGGCAGCTGGGTCTTGACGTGATCCAGCAGGTTGGAACCGGCTCCCATCGATGACAGGATTGTTGTATCAGAAATCGGTGATGAGTGGTCCCCGAAGATTGCACCCGTTAGAACAGCTCCCGCAGACATGACCACAAAGTCCGCATTTTCAGGCTGCATGGCTACAGCCAGCGGGATGGCTAAGGGCATCAGGATCCCCATTGTCCCGTAGGATGTACCTGTTGCAAAGGAAATAACGGCTCCAAGCAGGAATATCACTGTCGGCAGCAGGATCGGCGGCATGCGGTCACTCAGGAGGGAGACCAGGTAATCTGCTGTTCCCAGCTCACCCATGACTCCGGACAGAGACCAGGCTAGCAGCAGGATCACACCGGTGATCATCAGGGTTTTCATGCCTGTGACCCAAATGTCTATCCCTTTACCGAATGTGAAGTGTCCCTGAACGACGCCCATAATCAAGGCAATAATGCTGGCGACCAGTGCAGACTGGAAGAGCACAACCGACGCATCCGACGCGCCGAAGGTTTCACGCAGGGCCACAAATGAGAACGGTGCAGCCTGGATAGCCTGAATCAGAGAGTCGTTGTCGCCCGCCATGATGGCCTGACGGCCGTTGGTATAGAAGCCAATAAAGCTGAACAGAATCAGGGCGCCGATTGGTAGCAGAGCACTCCAGACAGACGGCTTACCTTTGGCAATGACTTCCAGCTCTTCTTCCTGGCTTTCAGCGGAAGACCCGTGGGCAATCAGCTGGTGCGTATCCCGTGCCCGTTCCTGAGCTTTTTTCATAGATCCGAATTCTCTCAAAGTGATTGATGTCACAACAACAAAGAGCAGCATCAGAATATTGTAAAAGCGGTAAGGAATGGTCTGCAAGAAGACCCCGTAGGCATTGACGTTTTGTCCGATCGACTGGTAGGCGTCATTAATCAGGCCGACTTCATAGCCGATCCAGGTCGAAATCAGAGCAATTCCAGCAATCGGAGCCGCCGTTGCATCGATGACAAAAGCCAGTCGTTCTCTAGAAATTTTCATCTTGTCCGATACGGGACGCATGATGGGACCGACGATCAGCGCATTGGCATAGTCATCAAAAAAGATCAGCAACCCCAGAGCCCACGTCACCAGCTGGGTACTAACCGGTCCTTTGGCTCGCTTGGCCAGAGCTTCTGCAATTGCACGGGCGCCTCCGGAACTTGTGATCAAAGCAATCAGTCCGCCAATAACGAGGACCTGGAGAATGATCCCGGCGTTCCAGGGGTCGGACAGGGATTCTAGAATGTAGTCGACGATGTCTGTAAAGCCGAATATCAGCCCGCCAAGAATATTGGCCCCTTGCGCATATTGAGCAATGATTGTGCCTGAAAAAATACCAATAAATAATGACAAAACCACGTTTTTTGTGATAAAAGCCAAAACGATGGCTACCAGTGGCGGGATCAGCGTGACCGGCCCCAGTGTTGATGATAAATTGCCGTTGGAACCTGCAGCGAAAGCCGGACTGGGAATAAATGTCAGCAGTCCAATCAGCAGAAACCATTGTAGTTTTCTTTGCATAATGATTCTCCATTTCCTCTTTTTTTGTATAGAAAAAAGCACCCAGACACACACAGTCCCAGATGCTTACACATAGATCAGGATAGTGCTCCACGAAATCGTGACAGTCCCATGCCTTTTAAACACGGGCCCAGAACAGTCCGCTGACAACGGACCGCCCTTCGGCAAAGAACCCTTTCCCGGTTCGTCTTCGGATGTCCTCCTCGAAACCGGTACTCTTTTTCTTCGCGCCTCTATCTGTTAAATTTTCACAACTTTTTACATCATACACCTTTTCCGGACAGATTTCAAGGTATGGATTGGAAATCCCGCCCGTTAGTTTGGTTTCTGCTTATCTCGTTAGTGTGTGCTTTATTTCTGCACCCTTCCTGATTGGTTTAGCCGGCTGACGATGCTGCTTTTCGCCTTTATTTGCCTGGATAGAGTCGCTGTCGGATGGGTTGGGTTGGGTTGGGTCAGCTCATCCCTCTTTTGTTGCTTGAATGGTCTCGCTATGGATTTGGCGGGCCAGCTCGCTGCTGTTTCCTCCGTGAGTTTGCACGCTACAGTATTTCCGGCACCACTCGTCGCTCTTTTGCTGCTTGAGTTGTCTCGCTTCAGGCTAGCGGGCTAGCTCGCTGCTTTTTATCTCCTGAGTTCATCCGCAATTCTTTATTTGACATAGTCCCAGCAGGCTAGACGTTCTTTAAAATGACGCAAGGTAGAAAAAAAGCTGGGAATCTTTCCCAGCTTTCCACTTTATTTTTAAAAGGCTTTGGTCAGTCCGCCATCCACAAGAAGGGTCTGACCCGTGATGTAAGTATTCACTCCGGAGACCAGGAAAGCAGCCATCTTGGCGAATTCCTTCAGCTCACCGTAACGGCCGGCCGGAATCTGCTTCTTGATTGCTTCCTGGGCTTCTTCAACAGAAATGCCCTGCTTTTCAGCCCGCTTGGCGTCCAGTTCTTTTAGACGATCTGTTTCAATTCTTCCGGCTCCGATTGTATTAACCATAATACCGTCAGCTGCCAGTTCCTGAGACAAGCTCTTCGATAGTCCCTGAACACCCATCCGGAAAACGTTGGACAGCAGGAGTCCGTCGATGGGCTGCTTGACTGAGGAGGAGGTATTATTGAGGATATGTCCTCCATTCTCCTTAAGATCCGGCAGGACTGCACGGACTGCGCGGATATAGCTGAGCAAAGTCAATTCAAAAGCTTTCTGCCAGTCTGAGTCAGACATGTCGTCGAAGCTTCCAGCTTGCGGGCCGCCGGTATTGTTAACCAGGATATCGATCTTGCCGAATGTTTTTCGGGTAACGTCCACCAAGTCATTGATGCTGCCCGCGTCCGTAACGTCAGCTACCATGTAGTCGACTTTTCCTTTGGCCATTTGTTCGATTTCTTTCTTGGCCTGTACCAGCTTGTCTTTGTTGCGGCTGGTCAGCATTACATTGGCACCTTCCAAAGCCAGTTCTTTGGCAATGGCCTTTCCCAGGCCAGAGCTGGATGCCAGCACTAGTGCTGTCTTGTCATTTAATTGAAGATCCATAATTTCCTCCTTGCAAAAAACAGGCCTTAAATTTTCATTTAACGACCTGTCTTTCAATTTAATGGGTAGTCATCTCAGTATAGCATAAGGGTTCCACTCATGCTGACCTTGACCTTTTGGCTAGTGCTCTGTGAACTTAACCAGGAACTTGTTATCTACAGCCCGGAGCCTATCTCTTCAGTTCAGCAGAGTTGCGCTGAAACGTCACGACCGGCTTGCGGGCGGCAGTGACCTCATCCAGACGTCGGACGGCTTTGGTATACGGCGCACCGGTAACGATTTCCGGATCATTTTCAGCATCCTTAGCGATTTCGATCATGGCATCGGCAAAGGCATCGAGTTCTTCCTTGGCCTCTGTTTCGGTCGGTTCAATCATCAGACATTCCTCGACAATCAGCGGGAAGTAGACTGTCGGAGCGTAAAAGCCGTAATCCAGCAAACGCTTGGCAATGTCGAGCGTTCGGACCCCCTGCTTTTTCTGACGCATCCCGCTAAGAACAAACTCGTGCTTACAGTGGTCCTGATACGGCGTGTCATAGTAAGGAGCCAGTCGAGCTTTGAGGTAGTTGGCGTGCAGCACGGCATCTTCTGATACCTGCTGCAGTCCTTCTGCTCCCATGGAACGGATGTAGGAATAGGCTCTGACATTCACTCCAAAGTTACCAAAGTAGCCTTTGACCCTTCCAATTGCCTGAGGATGGTCACGGCTGACCGTGAAGCCCTCAGCTGTTTTTTCGATACGCGGTGACGGGAGAAAAGCCTTCAGGTAATCTTTCACGCCGATCGGTCCTGAGCCGGGTCCCCCGCCACCGTGCGGGGTGCTGAAGGACTTGTGCAGGTTCAGGTGCACTACGTCAAAGCCCATTTCCCCAGGTGTCGATTTACCAAGGATGGCATTGGCGTTGGCGCCATCATAATAAAGCAGGCCGCCCGCTTCGTGAACGATTTCGGCAATTTCCACGATATCGACTTCAAATAGACCCAGTGTGTTAGGATTTGTCAGCATCAGGCCGGCTGTATCCGGGCCAACGGCAGCCTTGAGGGCTTCTATTCCGACCCGTCCGTGCTCATTGGATTTGATTTCTACAACATCATAGCCGGCCACAACGGCACTAGCCGGGTTGGTTCCGTGCGCAGAATCCGGCACCAGAATCTTGCGCCTTTTATCGCCTTCACCGTTTGCTTGATGATAGGCCTTGAAGATTAAAAGACCGGCCCATTCTCCTTGGGCACCGGCTGCCGGTTGGAGGGAGATGGCATCCATTCCTGTGACTTCTTTAAGGTTCTCTTCCAGCCGGTGCATTAGCTCAAAAGCTCCTTGCGCAGTCTGTTCAGGCTGGAGTGGATGGATATGGGCAAAACCACTGTAGCGGGCAATATCTTCGTTAATTTTAGGATTATACTTCATTGTGCAGGATCCGAGCGGATAAAAGCCGGTCTCGATCCCAAAATTTTTATTTGACAAACCGGTATAGTGACGCATGATCTGCAGCTCAGACAGTTCCGGCAGTTCGGCCGGTTCTTCTCTGACTAAATGAGCCGGTAAGATATCAGCGACGGCTGTCTGATCTACTTCGGTTTCCGGCAGGCTGTATCCTTTACGCCCAGGCTTGGAAATTTCAAAAAGCAGGCTGTTGTATGTTGTCATTTACTTGTCCTCCCCTGTCAGCAGTGAGACGAGCTTGTCCATCTCTTCCTTGGTCCGTTTTTCAGTTGCACACAGCAGCATCGCATTAGTCCAGCCCAGTTCTTCTGAGACATCCAGGCCGGCTACAATGCCTTCTTCAAGGAGCTGTTCGGTTATTTCCGCTACCGGGCGGTCAAGCTGGACGACAAACTCATTGAAAAAGTCATCTTCTGACAGGACCGTCAGTCCTTTTTGCTTCAGCTGATTTTTCAGGTAATGAGCATGACTAATGTTCTGGGCCGCCATTTCCTGGACACCGACTTTACCAAGTGCGGCCAGAAAAACAGAGGTGGCCAGGGCAAAGAGCGCCTGGTTGGAACTCATGTTGGACGTTGCTTTCTCCCGTCTGATGTGCTGTTCCCGGGTCTGCAGAGTCATGACAAAGCCGCGCTGGCCGTCTGCATCCACCGTCTGACCGACGATTCGGCTCGGGATCTTTCGCATGTATTTTTTCTTCACCGCAAAGTAGCCGCAGTGCGGGCCGCCAAAGCTCATCGGCAGGCCAAACGGCTGGGTATCGCCGACCACGATGTCCGCACCCAGTTTCCCGGGAGATTCAAGCACGCCCAGGGACAGCGGATTGGACATGACGATCAGCAGACCTTTGGATGCTTCCATAAGGGCATTTATCTCCTTAAGGTCCTCTACTGTCCCAAAGAAATTTGGATACTGGATAATGACTGCTGCTGTCTCGTCTGAAATACCGGCTTTTAAAGCCTCCATATCGGTCCGGGTCCCGTTCAGTCCAATTTCATTGACTGAATATTCCATGCCGTATGCATAGGTCCCGATCACTTCCTTAGCCTGCGGATGCAGTGCTTTGGAATAAAGGATTTCCTGTTTTTTTGTAGCGGATACAGCCAGGTTGCAGGCTTCTCCCAGTGAAGTAAAACCGTCGTAGAGGCTTGAGTTGGCCACATCCATGCCTGTCAGCTCACACATCATCGTCTGGAATTCAAAGAGAGCCTGGAGTTCACCCTGGCTGGCCTCCGGCTGGTAAGGCGTATAGGCCGTCATGAACTCTGATCTTAATATAACGTGGTTAACGATGCTCGGTGCATAATGGTCATAAACACCGGCCCCAAGAAAGTAAGCATGGGAATCGGTGGTCACATTCTGGCCGGCTAGTTCTTTCATCTGTCTGACGAGCGCCTGTTCACTCAGGGGGTCTTCCAGAGCAATCGCCTTGTCCTTGGTCGCACGGGTGGATTCAGGTATATCCTTAAAGAGATCCTTGATTGATGAGACACCAATAGTATCAAGCATCTCCCTGCGGTCCTGTTCAGTAGTCGGTAGATAGCGGTGTTGTTTAGTCAAAAAGGCCACTCCTTTTATTTGGATAGTATCAAAAAAGAGCAGAAAGAAGCGTATCATTAGCATACGCTTCTTTCTGCATATGTTTACAGGCTGGAAACGTAGTCGTCGTAGGCACCGGCATCCATTAGACCGGAAACATCTATATCTGCTGACACGTTCAGCTCAATCAGCCAGCCGTCTTCAAACGGGGATTCATTCAGTTTTTCTGGTTCATCTTCCAGGGCATCGTTCACTCTGGCTACTGCCCCGCCTACTGGAGCATAGATTTCTGAAGTTGACTTGACGGATTCAACAGTCGCAAATTCGTCGCCGGCTCCCAAGTCCGTGTCTGCTTCCGGCAATTCCACAAAAACAATATCTCCTAGCTGCTCAACGGCATAGTCTGATATTCCGATGCGCACGAGTGTATCATTGACAATCTCAACCCATTCGTGTTCTTCGGTAAAATATAGCTTGGCTTTATCTGTCATATCATTTCCTGCTTTCTCTTTTAAGTTGTTTTAGTCATGTGGTTGGTCAGTGACGGCCTTAAAACATGTCAGACCTTGAGAAACGTTTTTTTAACTAGTTTAGCCGGGATTTGCTTTTTCCTGACCTGAATCAAGACAGTCTCCCCCAGCCTAGCAGCCTCTTTTTTCATGCGCAAAAAGCCAATACTCTTGCTTAAAGTTGGAGACTGGGTCCCGGACGTAACGACACCAATCTCTTCTCCAGCTTCGCTGAAAACAGGGTAACCTTCCCTAGCAATCCCCCGCTCGGTAAGTTCAAAGCCTCTGGAGAGGTATTCTACACCAACTGCTTTTTGTTTTTCCAAAGCTTTCTGTCCGACAAAAGGAACTTCCTTGTCCCATTTGACTGCAAATCTCAGGCCCGCTTCCAGTGGCGTCACTGACTCGCTCAAATCATGTCCATAAAGAGGCATGCCGGCTTCCAGACGCAAGGTATCCCGCGCACCCAAACCACATTCCTGAATCTGATAAGCTTCTCCCGCTTTCAGCAGAGCCAGCCAGAGTTTTTCAGTCTGATCCCAACTGATATAGCACTCAAAGCCGTCTTCTCCGGTATAGCCTGTACGGGAAACCAGTACATTTTTAAAATCAGCAGTATTTATTTCTGCCTGAAAATGATAATTTTTCAGCTCTCTGATTGACTCACCAAACACTTCTGCCGCTACAGCTTCAGCCTTAGGACCTTGAAGAGCAATCAGCCCTGTTTCCAGTGACTGGTCCGAAATGTCGACCGAGCCATCCTGATGCTTTAAAAACCAGTCTCTGATTTTGCCTGTATTGGATGCATTGGGTGTTACTAAAAAGTCTTGTTCGCTGCGCTTGAAAATGATGACATCATCCAAAATGCCTCCTGCTTCATTGGTAATAAGCGTATAAAGCGCCTGACCGTTTGTGATGGCTGACAAGTCATTGGTAATCAAACGATTCAGCCAGCCGGTTGCCTGCTCGCCTTTGACGTCGATTTCCCCCATATGAGAGACATCAAACAGTCCTGCATGTTCTCTAACTGCATGGTGCTCTTCTATCAGTTTCGTAAACTGGATCGGTAGGGCCCAGGACCCAAAATCCACGAGCTTGACTCCTTTGTCTGTATAGTAGTCGAACAGAGGTGTCCGTTTTAGTTGTACTGTTTCTTTCGCCAATGCCATCCCTCCACTGCTTCTTTTGTACTGTTCACCAGCACGTTTCCCCTACATTCTAACATGATTTAATTCGTTATCAAACAGTTAAAATCATCAAAACGCACAAAGAATCCGTTTACATTTTTATATAACGAATGATTTAATAATATTAAGGTTAAAACGTTCGTGTGGTAGCGCTCCTTATTCATTTCCTTTCTTTCCAGCGTCATTTTTCTCATTCAAAGACGCATATGCTATACTTGAAGCACAACCCTTAAGGAGGAATTTCATGAACACTCACATTTCAGACTTTACTTTTCACAATCCCGTCAAAGTGGTCTTCGGGAAACAGAAAATCGAACAATTAGGCACACATATCCCTTCCGATAAGAAAGTTCTCATCTTATATGGAGGCGGAAGTGTCAAGCGTTTCGGTACGTTCGACCGGGTCAAAGATGCCTTGAAAGACCGCTCGATCGGAGAATTTGGTGGTATTGAAGCTAATCCGACATTTGAAACATGCATGAAAGCTGTTGAGAAAATCAAGGCAGAAGACTATAACTACCTGCTGGCCGTCGGAGGCGGTTCGGTTATTGATGCAGCCAAGTTTATTGCGGCGGCTGCCGAATTTAACGGTGACCCGATTGATATCTTCGGCAAAGGTATCGGAGCCGGCAAGCCCATCGAGTCCGCCCTTCCATTTGGAACGATTTTGACCCTGCCGGCCACCGGTTCAGAAATGAACTCCGGCTCTGTCATTTCCTTTAAAGAGAAAAAGTCCAAAGTCGGCTTCGGCAGTCCAAAAGTGTATCCCCAGTTCTCTATCCTGGAACCTGAGCTGACCTATTCCCTCCCCAAGCGCCAGCTAGCGAATGGAGTCATGGATGCCTTTACCCATATTCTGGAGCAGTACCTTACGTATCCAGTGGGCGGTATGGTGCAGGATGAAATGGCAGAAGGTCTCTTGCGCATACTGATTAAGATTGGACCTGATGTGACCGATGAACGCCGTCTGGATTACAACCTCAGGGCCAACTTTATGTGGACGGCGACTATGGCCTTGAATCGCCTGCTGTCAGTTGGTGTACCGGGAGACTGGTCTACACATGCTCTGGGACACGAACTCACAGCTTTGAATGGAACAGACCATGCCCGTACCCTGTCCGCTTTGATGCCGTCAGTTATGACTGTGCGTAAGCTTAAAAAATGGGACAAACTGGTTCAGTACGCTGAGAATGTCTGGGGCATCACTGAGGGAACAGAAGAAGAAAAAATCGATGCAGCCATCCTGAAGACGATTATCTTCTTCAAATCTATCGACATGCCAGTGAACCTTAAAGAAATCGGTGTGACAGAAGCAGACATCGATACGCTGATCAACCAGCTCGAAAAACATGGTAATGTAAGTATTTCCGAAAGAGGAGACCAGACACTCGACGTTTCCAGAGAAATCTACTTGCACGCGCTTCACACTGCTTACTAATCTGACTGAAGATAAATAGGAGTGAACACATAAATGATGCGGATCCCGGTGTAGAAAAAATGCAGGAAATCAGCCGGATGCTACTGAGAAATGATGGTATCGCTTCTGTCGACTGACTTCACTTCTAAAAAACAGTTAACAATATTAATCCATAGATGTAAAAAACCGCCTGCTCGGATGTAGGCGGTTTTTCTCTTTTGTTTACTTGATGTTTGAATTGAATTGAGAATCGTCTCATGGCGATTTTTACTTTGCAGCCTACTCAGTTAAAGATGCCTTTAAACTAGACCTCACTGCTGTTTGCCGTTTATAATTCTCTGCTTTTGTTGAGTTGACGTGCCAGCACACCAGCCGGCCAACTCGACAACCTTTTTCCTCTTGAGTCAGCTCACTAGCACGTTAGCGGGCCAGCTTGCCTACCTTTTACCTCTTAAGTTGGCTCGCTGCCTCTTCCTAACCTCTTCTCATAGCCTTCCAAAAATAAAAAGAAGAGCCAGCGGACTCTTCTTTCCCTATTC
Organism: Alkalibacterium sp. AK22; assembly: GCF_000585255.1. Taxonomy (GTDB): domain Bacteria; phylum Bacillota; class Bacilli; order Lactobacillales; family Carnobacteriaceae_A; genus Alkalibacterium. Next base: position 11,160 of record NZ_JANL01000034.1, on the reverse strand, counting down.
TTCTTACCTTTTACTTGATCAGTTCATAAATCGCTTCGGCGTAGATTGCCATCGCGTTCATCAGGTCGTCTACGGCCATGAATTCATTGGCCTGGTGCATTGTGTCCACGCTGTCCGGGAACATCGCGCCATAAGCCACTCCACGCTCCATTAGACGGCCGTAGGTTCCGCCGCCGATGACCATTTCGTGTGCCTCCAGCCCGGTCTGACGGTGGTAGACGTCAAGCAGAGTTGTGACCAGCGGATCATTGGCCGGCACATAATGCGGCTCCTTACCTTCTGATCGGGACAAGGTCACAGCGTACTGGGACAGTTTCTTCTCGAAAGTGCTGAAAATTTCATCTTCTGTCGTTCCTTGAGGATAGCGCATATTGACCGTAATTTTGCCGCTTTCTCCCGCTTTGTAGGAGAAGACGCCCGGGTTGGAGGTCAGCTCGCCCATCACTGCATCGACATGGTCAACCCCCATTTTCTTGCCTTCCGGATCGTCATGCAAGTACAGCGCAATGATTTCCAGGAAAGCTTTGGCATCCTTGCCGAAAGAGAAGTCGCTCAGGAAGCGTGCCAGATAAGTGGCCGCGTTGACTCCACTTGCCGGCTTGCTTCCGTGAGCCGCCTGACCGGTGAATTCCAGTGTCACTCTGTTTCCGTCAACAGCTGCTACCCCTTTGACCGGCAGGCCATTCAGGAAGCTGTCCAGGGCACCTTGAATCACTTCCGGCTGGCTGCTTTGAACGACAGCTACCGCATCCTGAGGTACCATATTGGCTCTCAAGCCGGATTCAAACTGAACCAGTTCATTGTCAGCTCCGCTGCCGTCAGCCTGCGTTTCAATGAAGACCGTTGTGTTTCCTTTTTCTCCATTGATAATCGGGAAGGTCGCATCCGGTGAAAAGCCAAAATCCGGCTCAGGTTCAGTTTCCAGATAATGCTTGATGCCTTTCCATTCACTTTCTTCATCCGTTCCGATTATGAAGCGGACCTTTTTCGATACTGGCAGATCCAGTTCCTTGATCATTTTAATTGCATAGTAAGCGGCTACTCCAGGACCCTTGTCGTCACTTGATCCGCGCGCATACAGACGTCCGTCCTTGATGACCGGTTCAAAAGGATCCGTATCCCAGCCTGTTCCAGTCGGCACAACGTCCACGTGAGCGAGCACACCCATCAGTTCATCTCCATCACCATATTCGATATGGCCGGCCCAGTTGTCGACATTTTTAGTCACAAAGCCGTCTCGGTCGCCAATCTTGAGAAAAGCTTCCAGCGCCTCTTTCGGACCCGGCCCCACCGGTGCATCCGCCGTCGCCTTGTCATCATCACGCACACTGTCGATTTTCAGCAGGTCGAACAAATCACTCAGGAAATCTTCCTTGCGCTTCGCCGCTTCCGCTTTCCAGTCAATCTTATGTTCTGTCATCTTCTAATTCCTCCTAAACAAAGTCGTGTCTCTTTATCTATTTTATCATTAATCGCTTTAAACTCCAATCAAAGAAAGGCGGCTCCTGCTTTGTGACACCTGATTCAAGCTGACGACAGCGTTGCTTCTGTCCACTCATACACCCAGACCCTTTTAATCCCCCGGCTCACGCTAGGCAGCCAGTCCGCCCTTTTTTCCAGACGGTGTTATGGCGTGACTGTTTTCTTGGGAAGGAGTAAACTGAGTGAAAGGAGGGTTTTCGATGGATAAGATTACCCGGGAAAAAGTCGAGGGCTTTATTCCCAAGCGGAAAAAAGAAAGCTACAAAGGCACTTATGGACGGGTGCTGTTTGTCGGAGGCAATCAGCAGATGGGCGGGGCGATCATCCTGTCAGCCTCGGCCGGTGTGTATAGCGGGGCCGGTCTGGTGACTGTGGCGACTGACCTTAGCAACCAGTCCGCTCTGCATGCCCGTCTGCCGGAAGCCATGTTTCTGTCCATGCACGATTTAAAGAAGCTGAAGGAAACGGTCGATACGATGGATGTCATCGTAGTAGGTCCCGGACTAGGACGGGATGAGCGGTCGCTTGAAGTTCTGAAAGCTGTCTATGCATCCGTTGAAGAGGATCAGATCCTGCTTCTGGACGGGGATGCCATATATCTTCATGTAAACGAGGATCTGCCCAAGCCCCAGGCTCAGCTAGTCTTTACACCTCATCTGGGAGAGTGGCGGACTTTGACCGGGCTGTCCATAGATGAGCAGTATCTGGAGACCAATCATGCCAAAGCCCGAGAACTGGAGGCGATTGTGGTTCTTAAAAAAAGCCGTACGGAAGTTTACTATGGTGATGAAATCTGGCAGAATACTGCCGGTAATCCCGCCATGGCTACCGGTGGCATGGGAGACACCCTGGCAGGTATGACAGCCGGCTTCCTGGCGCAATTCAGCAATCAGAAGCATGCTGTTTTGTCCGCCGTCTTCCTACACAGCTATATCGCCGATGAACTGGCAAGGAATCAGTACGTTACCCTGCCTACCGACATCATCCGCCAGATTCCCTTTACGATGAAGGAATTCACCAGGCGCTCAAGCCGGCTGAGTTTTATCTAGAACCAGCTCAGTTGATCCTGTTTTAAAGGAGTTGTCATCCGGCAGACGGCACGGTACAATAAAGGATAGCAAGTAACAAGCGAAGGACTGTGAACGATGAAAACGAATATTTGGATCAACTGCCTCTGGGTCTTCCTGCTGGGCTTCTTACTGATGATAATGGATCTGCAGCTGCTGTACTTTTTTGGCATTGCCGGCTTCTTCCTCTTCTCTATCTGGTCGATGCCCCAGGCCAGCACCCATGTGACTCATGAGGAACATGAACAGGACAAGAAAAAAATGCGCTGGACGATGGCTTTGGCATTTACCTATATCGCTGCCGGTTTTGCTGCCTTGATCCTGAGTACCTTCTTTATGTAAGCAAAAGAGTCTGAACGTTTTCCCCAAGGGAATCGTTCAGACTCTTTTGCTTATGTGCGGCTCTATGATCAGTTCCTGAGGCTTCAGGCTTCTTTCAGCTGCCTGATTTCTTCTTTAGTTAATTCGCGATAAGTTCCCAGTTCCAGCTTATCATCCAGTTCCAACGGTCCCATTGACAGGCGCTTGAGGTAGACAACTTCCTTGCCGACTGACTGCATCATTCGCTTGACCTGATGAAATTTACCTTCCCTGATTGTCAGTCTGATCTCAGACAGCTGCCTTTCCTCATCGATGCTGACGATTTCAAGGTCAGCTGGCAGTGTGTGATAGTCGTCATCGAGGGTGACGCCTTCTTTGAAAGCGTCTACGTCTGCTTCTGTTACAACTCCTTCAACCTTGGCATAGTAAAGTTTGTCGACATGCTTTTTGGGAGACAGCAGGCGGTGTGTCAGCTTGCCGTCATTAGTCAGGATCAAAAGTCCTTCCGTATCGATATCGAGTCTTCCGACCGGGTGCGGCTCCTGCAGACTGTCCTGCATTTCAAGCAAGTCCAGGACTGTCTCGTGCATCAGATCTTCAGTTGCACTGATGACACCCTGAGGCTTGTTCATCATAAAATAAACAAATTCCTGATAATCCAGAGGCTCTCCTCCAACAGAGACCTGATCCTGGTCAGGTTCAACATGGACCTTCGGATCCGTCACGACTTCCCCATTGACTTTTACAATCTTAGTCTTCATCAGTTTCTTGACTTCTTTTCTTGTCCCCAGCCCGCTATGCGCGAGCAGTTTATCTAATCTCATACAAACACCTTTCATTACACATATTTTTGTAAAAACCGCCCTTTTCAGCCACAAACAGGACTGAAAGGGCGGTCAGTAAAAGAATCAGCTCATTCTCAATTTTCGCCGGACACGATTGGCCTGAGACCCGATCAACCGGTCAGCAAGTTTCGTTTTTAAAGATAAATAGCCGTAAATAGCCATGCCTACCGCTGCCAGTATCATCAGACTGATGAGTGAATGCAACGGGATCTGGAAATTGAATATCATCCCAAGACCCAGCTTGGCAGCAAAGGTTCCTAACCCCATCACCAAAGACAGGATCAGAATCAGAAGCGACCGTCTAAACAGCCTTTTTGCCGAATAGTGTGTGTGCTTATGCATGATTCGCATCATCAGGAAACAGCTGACGCCAAAGCCGGCAATGGCCGACAGCAGCATACCGTAAGGACCCGTTAGCCCGACAAAGACAACTTGTGTGACTAGCTTAACGATAAGACCGATAAATAAAGCTTTGATAGCGGGCCGCGTCAAATTCGCTGCCTGCAGCATATTACCCAGGACTGCATACAAGGCCACAAAAATACTCATGATGGCCGAAACCTGAGTAATGCCTGTACCCAACGGGTTATGACCGTAAAAAATCGTGTACAGCGGTTCAGCTACGACGGCCATACCAATCGCCGCTGGGAACATAGCAAACAGCAGCAGCTGAATGCCTTTGGAAAACTGCCTTCTGACTTCATTCATATTATTTTTGGCAATCAGGTCACTGATTAATGGAACAGATGCAATCGACATCGCTGTCCCGAAGGACGTCAGCACCATAATCAGCTTATGCGCATTGGCCTGAGTGATCCCGTAAGTCTGCTCGATCATCCCCTCATCCATATCAGAAAACAGATTCATCAGCGGACCGTAAGTCAGCTGGTCTACAATCTGGAACACAATAATCCCTGTTGCGATTACAATAAAGGGGATCGATGTCTTGATGATGTTGACAATCAGTTCGTTGGGCGATACCGACACTTCGCCTTTGCTCTCAGATGGGTCAAAATTAAATGCTGTCTTCATTCTCTTCAGTGTATAGCCAAGGTATATCAGGGAAAAGACAGCTCCGATAAAGGCAGCAAAAGTCGAAAAGGCTACAGCTGTAACAACTTCTCCCCCGTATACCTGACGAATCAAGTACACTGTGGAAAGCAGGAAGATGATCCGCGACAGCTGCTCCAAAATCTGGGAGATCGCGGACGGCGCCATAGTATTATGCCCCTGAATAAAGCCCCTGGTCACACTTTGCGCCGGAATGATCAGCAAAGCCGGCGTCAACGCCCGCATGACCAGCACCGCTTCACCGGCATTAGCTGAAGGACTGGCTTCAGCCAGAACCGGAGCGATGATGAACATCACCACTGCTGACAAGACGCCAGTGAAGGCCATGATTTTCAGACCTTGTTTGTAAATCGACTTGGATACTTCATACTCTCCCAAAGCATTATAATAGCTGACTTGCTTGGAAATCGCGCTGGGCACTCCTGCTGTTGCCAGCGCTAGAAAGAAACCATATGGTGTATACCCCATCTGATAAAGCGCGTTAGCGGCATCTCCCGGACCCTGACCTCCCATCCAGGCGAACCAGGGGATGATGTATAGTGCGCCGAGAATCCTTGACACCATACTACCGGCTGTCATCCAGGCCGTCCCACTGACCATTTTCTGATCATGGGACCGTTTGTCTGTCATTGTTTTTGGTGATTCCACGTCCATTTTGTACCCTCTTTTCACATGATGCCTACTGACTAGTTGCTGCAGGCTAAAATGCTCAATTTATTTTCACAGAAAAAAGGAGCCTGATGCTCCTTTTATCGCAGACTCTATTTTACTGCTTTATATTTCCTGGTGCAATCTTTTCACAGGATAATTTGTCAATTGTCTATGGATTGACAAATTACTGTCTTATACTTCGTCCGACAGCTGCTGACTAGCAAATGACCGGTAAATGTTATGTGAATCCATCAGTTCCTGGTGTGTTCCTTTACCGGTCAGTCTTCCTTGTTCTACAAAGAGAATAATGTCCGCATCTACAATCGTGCTGAGACGGTGGGCAATGACAAAGGTCGTCCGGCCCTCCATCAGATTATTCAGTGCCTGAGACACTTTTTTCTCTGAACGGCTGTCCAGATTAGCTGTTGCTTCATCCATCATCAACACTTTCGGGTCTCTTAAAAAGGCCCTAGCGATATTGATTCGCTGCCGCTGACCGCCAGAAAGTTTTACTCCACGTTCCCCAATCACTTCATCCAGCTGATCGGGAAGGCCGGCAACAAATTCTTTGGCATAAGCCATCTCCAATACTTCCCATAGTCGCTCATCCGGTATCTTATCGGCCGCCGGCAAACCATAGCAGATATTGGAACGGATTGTGCCCGACATCATGGCATTTTCCTGCGAGACATAACCAATCTGCTTTCTCCAGGAAGACAAAGCAATACCTTCTATAGATTGATTCCCTAGTCGAATCTCTCCGCTGTCCGGTGTATAAAAACGTTCCAGCAGAGCAAACAAGGTAGATTTCCCCCCACCACTGGGACCGGCAAAAGCCACTTTTTCACCTGGCCTTGCCTCAAAAGATATATTCCGGATCACTTCCTGGTTTTTTGCGTAGCCGAAACTGACCTGGTCAAATATAATCGGTTGACCGGACAAGGATGCATCCTGACCTTGCTGCTTGACTTCCTCCTCTTCTTTAAGAATCGAAGAAATGCGGTCAGTTGCCCCGGCTGCCTTCTGCATCTGCATAAAGAAGTTCATGAATACTGTGATGGGAAAAGTGATCTGAAACAGATACAGTAAAAAAGCAACCAGCTGGCCAGTCGACATTTCTCCCTGCGCAACCCTCACCCCTCCGTATCCAATCACAAAGACAATTACCCCGAGCATCATGGAATAGATAAGCGGCCCAATAATGGCCATGTATTTTCCTTCCCTAAGACCCAGGCGGTACAAGCGGGCAATGTCTTCCTCGCCCCGTTCTTTTTCAAACTGCTCAGCCGTCGATGATTTCATCAACCGGATCTCAGCAATGGTCTGTTGGATTTTACCAGAAAATGCTGCCGTTTCATCCTGCATTTCACGCGAAACCAAAGAGATTCGTCTACCCAAGGGGCGTGTCAGGGCGAAAGCCAGGGGGACAGCCGTCAGCATCACCACAGTCATCTGCCAGTCCATCAGAACTAGGATAATGACGATACCGCTTAAGGACAGGATCCCATTAATAAACTGGGGGAAAAAGGACGAGATCAAATTCTGGACGATTGTTGTATCATTGGTGATCCGGCTTACAACTTCTCCGGATGCGTGCCGGTCAAAGAAATCAACTGGCAGTCTGATAACTTTTTCCCATAAAAAGCGTCTGAGACCCGCAACAACTTTCTGCCCGATTTTATGCAGTACATAATTTGAAAAGCCGTTGAATACGACTTGTACGATAAATATGCCCAAAATCAGTATGGCCATCCAGGGAGTAAATTGGTCGAATGCAATCCCGTCAATGAAGCGCTGCGTAATCAGCGGAATAGCCAGTTGTGTCGCTGTAGTGAGCAGACTGCCGGTCAGTCCTACAGCAATCAGCGCTTTTGATATATTGGTAGACCAAACCAGTTCCACAAACTGCTTCAGGTCCTGCTTAGTCGGTGTTTTCAAGCCTTCCTGCTTTTTCATTTCTTTTCCTCACTTTATGCTGGATAAAAAAGGGAAGAACATGGCCTCCCCTTTTTCTATCCTCTATTTAATTGGCAACAATATTGACCAGCTTACCGGGAACCACAATCACTTTACGGACCGTTTTTCCTTCCAACATTTCCTGGATCTTGCCGTCTTGCATAGCCATTTCCTGAAGCGCATCTTTTGACACGGACTTGGATGCCTGAGCCCGGGCACGAACCTTGCCATTAACCTGGAAAACAACCTCCACTTCATCTGTGACCAGCTTGGTTTCATCATAAGTTGGCCAGCTTTCATAAGCCAAACTCAGTCCCGACTGAATGATCAGACTCCACAATTCTTCAGATACATGGGGGGCAATCGGGGCCAGCAGCTGGATAAAGCCTTTCACGTATTCCAGCGGCAGTCCATCGGCCTTGTAGGCTGCATTGACAAAGACCATCAGCTGCGAAATAGCTGTATTAAACTGCAGGTTATCGTAGTCTTCCGTCACTTTTTTGACGGTCTGGTGGTAGACGACTTCCAAGGACTTGTCGTTGTAGGTCGTGATGCGGTCTCTTACCCGACCGTTTTCATCGATAAACAGACGCCATACCCGGTCCAAAAACTTGCGCGAGCCTTCCAGGCCGTCTTCGCTCCAGGCAATTGCCGCATCCAGCGGGCCCATAAACATTTCATATAAACGCAAAGTATCCGCCCCGTAAGCTTCCACGACCACATCCGGATTAACTACATTGCCTTTGGACTTGGACATTTTCTCATTATTTTCGCCCAGGATCATGCCCTGATTATAAAGCTTTTCAAACGGTTCCTTTGTCGGCACGATTCCCAGATCGTACAGGAATTTATGCCAGAAACGGGCATACAAGAGATGTAGTACAGCGTGTTCGGCTCCACCGATATACAGATCGACCGGCAGCCATTTCTTGATTTTTTCCGGATCTGCCAACTGATCAGGGTTATGCGGATCGATAAAGCGCAGGAAGTACCAGGAGCTGCCTGCCCACTGTGGCATCGTATTGGTATCCCGCTTGCCTTTCAGGCCAGTTTTTTCATCCACGACATTAACCCATTCGTCAATGATCGCCAGTGGTGATTCTCCAGTGCCGGATGGTTTGATTTCTTTTGTTTTCGGCAGAGTAACCGGCAGTTCCTCTTCCGGAACGGTCGAAGTCGTGCCGTCTTCCCAGTGAATAACCGGGATTGGTTCGCCCCAGTAACGCTGTCTGGCAAACAGCCAGTCTCTCAAACGGTAAGTTGTCTTCTGACTTCCAAGCTGCTTTTCTTCAAGGAAAGAAATAATTTTATCAGTCGCTTCTTTTTGATTCAGACCGTTAATAAAATCTGAATTGATGTGCAGACCATCACCTGTGTAGGCCTCCTCATCCGTGTCCCCCCCCTCGATGACTGGGCGGATTTCAAGGTCGTATTTTTGGGCAAATTCATAGTCGCGCTCGTCATGCGCCGGCACTGCCATGATTGAACCCGTACCGTAGGAAGCAAGAACATAGTCGGCAATCCAGATCGGCATTGTTTCATCAGTGACAGGATTGACTGCATACGCGCCTGTAAAGACTCCGGTTTTGTTTTTGTTTAAGTCAGTTCGTTCCAGATCAGATTTCAGATTGGCTTCTTTGCGGTAAGCTTCTACTGCTTCTGCTTGCTCTGGTGTGGTGATCTGATCGACCAGATCGGATTCTGGCGCCAGTACGGCGTAGGTTGCGCCGAACAGCGTGTCCGGACGCGTAGTAAAGACATCAAAGGTGTGCTCGGAATCTTTAACCTTAAAGGTAATTTCCGCTCCTTCTGATTTGCCGATCCAGTTTCTTTGCATGTCTTTGATATGTTCAGGCCAGTTGACTTCTTCCAAGTCATCAAGCAGGCGGTCCGCGTAAGCCGTAATTTTCAGCATCCACTGTTTCATTGGCTTGCGGTAGACCGGATGTCCGCCACGCTCTGATTTCCCGTCGATGACTTCTTCATTAGCCAATACTGTGCCTAATGCCGGACACCAGTTGACTGGAACTTCTGCTTCATATGCCAGGTCCTTTTCTACCAGCTTCGTAAAAATCCACTGAGTCCATTTGTAATAGTCAGGGTCCGTTGTATTAATTTCTTTTTCCCAGTCATAACTGAAACCAAGCGATTTGATTTGACGCTTAAATGTCTGGATATTCTGCTCAGTAAATTCTGCCGGATCGTTCCCGGTATCCAGTGCATACTGCTCAGCCGGCAAGCCAAACGCATCCCACCCCATCGGGTGCAAGACGTTATAGCCTTGAGCCCGTTTCATTCGTGATACGATATCTGTTGCCGTATACCCTTCTGGATGACCTACGTGCAGACCTTGACCGGATGGATAAGGAAACATGTCCAGTGCATAAAAATACTCCTTATCTTCCTCTTCTGTCGTTTTAAACGTCTGGTGTTTATCCCAGAAGTCCTGCCACTTTTTTTCTATTGTTTTATGATCAAACGTCATTATCCTAACACTCCTTTTATATTAAAAAACCCTACAGACAACAGTTTCCTGTCGTCCATAGGGCGTTATTCATCGCGGTACCACCTAAGTTCACTGCCGACCTTCATAAAAAAAGGCGACAGCCTCTTCTCTTTAACGTGGAGAACGGCTAACGGTACTTTAATTCCCGAAAGCAACTTGCAGGCGAGTTCAGCTAACTTTTTGTGTATTTCCACCACCCATACACTCTCTAGAAAAAAGTCTGACCTAATACTCCTGCGCACTGTATTGTTTTTTCTTCTATTCTTGTTCATTTTACCAGAGCCAGACCCCTTCTGCAATACTGCAGTCAAAAGCGTATCAGCAACTACTGCAAAGCCTTGGTCCTTTGTACTGCTTCTGTTTACTGTGGGAGCTGCAGCTGCTGATTCACAAATATCAGGTCGGTCGACAAACTATTCACTGTCATCAATTCACGGGCTGTCGTGTTGAAGCGTCTGGCTAGATGAGAGAGTGTGTCGCCGGGCTGAACAGTGTAGCTGGTTACTTTTATTGTATTATCAACCGGTTTTTGATCCGCTTTTTGAATACTCAGTCTCTGGTTGACGAAAATGATGTCACTGGAAAGCTGATTCCACTCTTTCAGTTCATTCACTGTCACACTCAGGGAACGCGCTATACCACTTAGCGTATCCCCAGCTTTAACCGTGTAGGCGGACGCTCTAGACTCTTGGGCAGGCTGCTGTACAGGTCTAACCGCTTCCTGAACTGGTTTACCTGTTACTGGCGCCGCAACTGTGCCATTAACTTTCAATGACTGGCCGATAAAGATCCGGTCGCTGCTCAAGTTGTTCAAAGCCAGCAGGCTCGATACGGTTGTTCCGTTGTCGCGGGCTCTATACGGTTGTTCCGTTGTCGCGGGCGATTCTACTCAGCGTGTCGCCGGAGCGTACGGTATATACCGACTCTTTCACTTCAGGCTGGCTTGTTTCTGGCGCCGCAACTGTGCCGTTAACTTTCAATGACTGGCCGATAAAAATCCGGTCGCTGCTCAAGTTGTTTAAAGCCAACAGGCTCGATACGGTTGTTCCGTTGTCGCGGGCGATTCTACTCAATGTGTCACCGGAGCGTACGGTATATACCGACTCTTTCACTTCAGGCTGGCCTGTTTCTGGCGCCGCAACTGTGCTGTTAACTTTCAATGACTGGCCGATAAAGATCCGGTCGCTGCTCAAGTTGTTCAAAGCCAGCAGGCTCGATACGGTTGTTCCGTTGTCGCGGGCGATTCTACTCAGCGTGTCGC
>NZ_JANL01000033.1 GCF_000585255.1 Alkalibacterium sp. AK22 | reverse complement strand
CAAATGGCGTTTGCGGCGCAACTGAGTGCCTGTCTCCCCTGAGTTGCCGCGCAAACTAGTTTTTCCTTTTGACATCCCTTTTGCATGTGTATATTATGAGGTAAAGGTTTTAAATCTCATTTAATTTTAATAAAGGAGCGTTAGATTTTATGTCCATCTGGAAAACACACTACCAACAAGCCAAGGAAATATTGGACCAGAAAAAGGAAGAGCATCTCGATACTCTCTTTACCCTACTGCGCCAGCCCAGTATCAGTACACTCAATATAGGGGTCAGCGAATGTGCAGAACTCCTGAAATCAATCATGATTGACAGTGGTATCGATGCCCAGATCATGGAAACCAAGGGCCTCCCGGTCGTCTACGGTGAAGTCATGAATCCCAAAAATACCAGAACCGTCCTGTTTTATGGACATTATGACGTTCAGCCGCCTGATCCGATGGAATTATGGGAATCAGACCCCTTTGACCCAGTGATTCGTGACGGAAAAATTTACGGCAGGGGTACCGGTGACAACAAAGGCCAGCTGATTGCACACGTTCTGGCCGTCAAAACCCTGCTTGAACAAAACGGATCCCTCCCGGTAAACGTCAAATTTCTCTTTGAAGGCGAGGAAGAAAAAGGCAGTGTTAACCTGGCTTCTTTTGTTGAAGAACACCAGGATCTGCTCCAAGCTGATTTGGCTTATACAGCTGACGGTCCAATGGAAGGCGACAATCAGCCGAGCGTGACTCTCGGCAATCGCGGCCTATTATATGTTGAAGTACAAGCAACCGGAGCCTCCCATGACAACCATTCCGGGAACAAGGGCAATATCGCTCCCGATCCAGGTATGGCACTGATCCGACTAATCCGCACAATGGTTGAAAAGGACGGCCACGTTTTAATTGACGGTTTTTACGATGGCCTGCTCCAGCCAACTTGGGAAGAAGAAGAGCATTTGAAACAGCTCCCTTTCTACCCAGACAAGACAGCAACTGTCGTTGGCGTCCATGCACTGTCCATGACTAGTGTAGAATACTATACTAACCTGTGCTTCCGACCGACGTTTACCATCGCTGGCTTTGAAACCGGCTATACAGGGCAAGGAACCAAAACGATTATTCCGTCCAAAGCCAAAGTCAAGCTGGATATGCGCATGGCTCCCGGTCAGGATCCTGAAGCAATCTACCATGCCATTGAAAAACATGTCGCAGCCTTTGACAGCCGCTGCCAGCTGACAGTAGAAAAGCTAGGAGCGGTCAAGCCATCCAAAACCTCCCTGAAAGACCCCCTCGTACAGGAAGTGATTGAGAGTGTGGAAACAGCCTATGATATCCCGCCAGTAGTCCTACCGGCTTTAGGTGGTACCGGACCGATGTATGTCTTTACCGACATCCTTTCCATTCCCTCCATTACCGTCCCATACGCCAACGTTGATGAAGATAATCATGCACCCAATGAGAACATGGGGCTCAAGGAATTTTACTGGGGTATCCAGGCTTCCTGCAGTGCCATATTGAAGCTGGGGTTGTCCAAGTAAAAGCAGTTCAACTGGGGTAGAAAAGCTAGGAATAAAAAAGGAGGAAAAAGCTGAACTTTTTCCTTTTACACGTTTCATTTTTAGTGCAGCTTTTGCTGATAGTGATATTTGCCGGTCAAAGGCTGTCTTTAGCCGCTTCAGTTAAGCGTAATTCAGGATACGTGAAGGCTACTTGTGACAGTGAAGTCCAGTGCTTCAATTTGAAATTTATTCAACTAGAAAAGAACCGGAAAAGCTGTTTTTAAACAGTTTTTCCGGTTCTTTTACTGTAATCTTTTTAATTTTCCCATTCCTGAAAGAACTGGACCAGATAATCTTCCATAAAGGCATGTCTTTCTTCTGCCATCTGCCGGGCCGTTTGAGTATGCATCAAATGTTTCAGCTTAAGCAGCTTTTCATAGAAATGATGAATAGCACTGGACGGTCCATTACGGTACTCGTCTTCAGACATGTCGTCTCTTACCGATAATTCAGGATCAAAAAGCAAATGACCCTTGCTTCCGGCATAAGCAAAACAGCGGGCGATCCCGATTGCACCGATAGCATCTAATCGGTCTGCATCCTGAACAATCTGGGCTTCGAGGCCGGTCAGTTTTTGGCCATTTCCACCTTTAAATGAGATTGACTGGATAATATCCATGATTTTTTCGCTGTCACGGGCAGAAACCCCCACTCCCTCCAGCCAGTACTCCACTTCCTGCACTGCCTGCTGCTTATCAGATACCAGCTTGTCGTCGATTAGATCATGCAACAAAGCGGCCAGTTCAACGATGTAACTGTTGGCCTGTTCATCCTTGGCAATTCTGGAAGCCGTCTTCCATACACGCTCGATATGATACCAATCATGACCTGTCCCTTCATTTTGAAGCTTTTTCCTGACCATTTCTTTTGTATCGACTACAATTGACTCTTTATTCATTATTAGTCTCCTTGCTTTTCTTTCACCTTACCTGTCTTCACTCTGACCTAAACGAGTTCTGAGAAAGATCCGGATCCGAAGCTCAGGACCTTTCCTTTTGCTTCCTTACTTTACATTACCTCACCTGTCTGTGCATCGATTCTCTGGTCCGCTCCCCCTTCAATATCGATCTCAAAGACGGTGCGACCCCCTTCCACTTCTAGCTCCCAGTCCTCGACATATCCGGAACCGGCTGCTTCAAGGGCTGCTTCCATGGCTGCTTCAGGAGTAACGATGCCATCCAGTTCTAAGGTATCGTCGGTGTCATCGTCATCATCCTGTTCTTGCTTGACGATTGCTCCTGTTTCAGCGTCGATATCCAGCTCGTATGCGTACTGACCATCCCAACCTTCAAATTCGTACAAATAACGGCCATCATCACGGGTAAACTGGATTTCGCTTATATTGATGTCCTCGCTGCCGAAAGTCTCAAAGAACAGGGCGATCGCCTCATCTAAATCAACCGAAAAAGTCATGCCTTCGATTCCAGGGCTATCTGTCTGACTTTCTCTATTCTGTCCATCTACCGGTTCTTCTTCAGTCTCGTTTGCCACATCGTCTTCAACTGTGTTTGCTGATAGATCTTCTCCAACTGTCTCATCGCTCATATCATCGTTTTGCCCAGCTGTATCTTCTGTGTTTATTGACTCATCTGACTGGCCATCTACACAGGCTGCCAGTAAAAGCAAGGCAGACAGTGAGAGCAGCCCCCGTTTGATTCCATTAGTTTGTTGAATATTCATCTTGATTCTATCCCTTTCCTATCTTCTGTAGTTCTCCTGTATAGTAGCAGAATCCTGTCTTGAAAACGACTGAAAGGCTTGTGATACATCCGATTATGGAGCCTCTAATCTTGTCCTTATTCAGCGCAAAAAAACCCATGCGGCGCTTCGCGCCTACATGAGCTTTGCTCTTTTATTTTCTGATAACCAGCTGAATAGCTTTCTGGATACTCGCTGCCTGCTGTTCAGGATCAGCTTCTGCATCTTCCACACACTGTTTCAGGTTTTCAGCCACAATCACGCCCATAATACGGTCCACGCTGGATCTGACTGCTGACAGCTGAGTCACAACGTCCTCACATTCCTTGCCTTCTTCCAGCATTTTCTGTACACCTCTTAGCTGGCCTTCCGTCCGTTTCAGACGGTTCAGAATACTTTTGTCGCATTGTACCATTTTACTCGATGTCTCCTCTCCAGGCGGACATCCCGCCCATCACATTAACTATATCATACCCCTGTTTGCCCAAAAAGTCACTTGCCATGGACGAACGGCCACCGGACAGGCAGATTACGTAATGCTCCTTGCCTTTTTCCAGCTGATCATATGCTTGTCCCAGCTGGCTCAAGGGCATACTTTCGGCTCCAGGTATATGTCCAGCCTGAAATTCATCGGCTTCCCTGACATCCACGATGCTCAAGGCTTCTCTTTTTTGTTTTTGCTCAAATTCATTGATACTGACTGATCTATACATAAATTAAGTCCTCCGGCTTTACAGTATTATACAAGGCATAGGCACCGTCCAGATTTTTGACGGCAAAGCCGGCCTGTTTCAGGATACGCTCACCGATATAGCTTCTCTGACCGCTTCGGCAGCTGATAATATAAGCTTGATCCTTATTCAGCTCATGCATGCGGTCACGTAAGTCATTAAGCGGAATATTCAACGCATCAGGGAAGCGTCCGGCTTCCAGTTCGGAGGCATTACGGACATCTAAAAGAATCGCTCCTTTTTCCAGTTCACTGTCCAGTTCGTGCCACTGGATTGACTCACTCATGCCTTCCATAATGTTCAAGGCCGCATATCCGGCCATGTTGACCGGATCTTTAGCTGAACCGAATGGCGGCGCATAGGTGAATTCCAGCTCCGGCAGATCATAAACAGTCAGCCCACCCTTGATGGCTGTTGCAATGATATCGATTCGCTTATCGACTCCCTTGATACCGACCGCTTGGGCTCCGTATATTTTCCCGCTGGTCGGATCAAAGACCAGTTTCAATGTGATATCTGTTGCTCCAGGATAATAGCCGGCATGGTCCTTCCCTAAGGTATGCACGGATGCTACCGGCAGACCGGCCATGGTAACCTGACGCTCATTCAAGCCAGCAGACGCAGCGGTCATTTCGAAAGCCCGTACAATAGCCGTGCCGATGCTCCCTTGGTTGGCGCGTTTGACGCCTGCAATATTGTCAGCAACCTGCCGACCTTGACGGTTGGCTGGCGAAGCCAGAGAAATAAGTGCATCTTCTCCTGTAATCTGGTTTTTAACCACAATGGCATCTCCGACAGCATAAATGTCCTTGATACTCGTCTGATAAGATTCATCCACCAAGATACCGCCACGCAGACCCAGTTCAACTCCAGCTGCTTCGGCCAGCTTGCTTTCAGGCTGGACACCGACAGACATAACGGTCATATCAGTCGACAGTTCTGTGCCGTCTTCAAGGACGATGGTCTGGCCCTTGTCTTTAAAGGCCACGGCAGATTGTGAAGTGATGACCTCTACCCCTTTATCGGTCAGTTCGTTTTGAATAAAAGCAGCCATTTCTTCATCCAATGGCGGTAAGACATGCGGTGCTTTTTCGATAAGCGTTACAGCGATTCCCCGATGCTTCAGGTTTTCAGCCATTTCGATACCGATAAAGCCGGCACCGACAACGACAGCACGCTGCGGATCAACTTCATCAATGCGCTGCATGATTTTGTCCAGATCCGGTACGTTTCTCACCGTATAGACGCTTTCAGCCTCTTCCAGTCCGGAGATTGGTGGAATGAATGCTCGTGCCCCTGGTGACAGAATCAGCTTATCATACGTTTCTGTCACATATTCACCCTGGTGTCTGACCGTTACAGTCTTATTTTTTGAATCGATGTCTACCACTTCATGTTCTGGTCTAACATCCAGACGGAATCGGTCATGCAGCGCTTCAGGTGTCTGCACCAGCAGCTTGTCCCGCTGATCAATTTCACCGGATACATAATAAGGCAGCCCACAGTTGGCAAAAGACACATAAGGTCCTTTTTCAAATATGATGATTTCAGCCTCTTCTTTTAATCTTCTTAAACGGGTCGCAGCGGACATCCCCCCTGCAACACCTCCCACAATAATCACTTTTTCCATTTTTACTTGCTTCCTCCTCTAGTCTTTCCATTCCATTGCATCATGCCGCCACGGACGTTCACAACGTCGTAGCCATTTTTTTTCAGTACACTTGCTGCCTTCCGACTACGCATGCCAGATTGGCAAATCACATGAACAGGTTCATTCGTCTTGCCCTGGTACTGCTCAATTTTATTTAACGGTATATTTTTTGCTCCAGGTATATGCCCGGCACGGTATTCTCCAGGCATTCGTACATCCAACAGTTCTACCCGGCTATTCAGCTTTGTTTCCAGTTCTTTAGTGGAAATCGATTTTGATCGGTTAAATAACCCAAACATATGCGTGCCTCCTTTTTTATAAAGGTTTTTTATACCCTCTGGGGTATATTAAACAATAGATCTATCCTTTTGTCAACCTTTTAGTGAAAAAAGTTCTTTTCTTACTTTATTCACCTTTCTGCGGTACAATATACAGACACGTATTAGTGAAAGAAAGGAAGAAAACCAATCATGAACAGAAAACTTAAATGGGGACTGCTCGGCTCAGCTGGTATTGCTGCAACAGCACTGGCTTATGCTGGCTCGTACTTTTACAAGACAGCCGTCGCCATCAGCAAGAAAGACTTTATTGCCGATATGGATATGGAAGAAATTGTGGCTGACGATCCATGGACGGAAGAAAAACAGTGGTATCAGTCTGTAGAGAAAAAAACCTTAACTATCCGTTCAACAGATAACCTGACCTTGGCCGGCTTGCTTATCCCGCAAGCAGAAGAAACACAAAAAGTCGCGATCATTGCTCACGGCTATAACGGCAGCAACAAGGATATGGCTCCATGGGCCAAGCTTTACTATGATCTGGGCTTTAGCCTGCTCCTGCCAGATGCCCGCGGTCACGGCGACAGTGAAGGCGACTATATCGGCTTCGGCTGGCATGAGCGCATGGATTATCTGAAATGGATTGATCAGATAATCGAAAAGTTCGGCCAGGATGTTGAAGTCATTTTGTACGGCTTGAGCATGGGCGCAGCTACGGTCATGAATGTCAGCGGAGAAACACTGCCATCAAATGTGAAAGCCATTATCGAAGACTGTGGCTACAGCTCTGTCTCAAAGGAAATGGCCCATCAGTTAAAAACAATGTACAAGCTGCCTCAGTACCCTTTCATTCCCATGACCAGTTTGATTACGAAAGTCAAGGCCGGCTACTGGTTCGGAGAAGCCAGTCCCGAAGAGCAGGTCAAAAAAGCTACCACGCCTATGCTCTTTATTCATGGGGACGAAGATGACTTTGTCCCCACACATATGGCTTACGAGCTGTATCATTCGGCTGCTTCACCCAAGGAGCTGTACATTGCCGTCGGTGCCAAACACGGCTATGCTTACGTTGCTGACAAAGTCATGTATCAGAACCGCGTCAAGCATTTCCTGAACCTTCACATGAAAGACTCCCGCTATCCACTGGCAGTCTAAATTCCTTTTATAGATGAAACAGGCCTGCCGGCAGTATGCTTCTCGCCGGCAGGCCTGTTTTCAATTATTTGCTGCTCAGCTGTTTTGCCTATCCTGCCTGGGCCAGGAGTGATTATCCGCATGCACCGCGCCCAGCAACTGACGCCTGCGCTTACTGATGTTTTCTATACGTTCAAAAAACACATCATCCGTTACCAGTGGCAGCTCTTTCCCTTCCAGCTCGGCAATCACCGGCGGCGGAGGCGTCTCATCGGCTTCCTTGATAAAAGCAGATGTCATCGTCTCCAGGTATGTCCCGATGCTCGACCTGGCTTCATACACCAGCGCTTTATTGATTTTATCACTGCCCTCCATTCCCGAAAGCATCAAAGTCAGGACATCGTCAAGGATAGAAATGCTGACAGCCGAGGAATCTGCTGGCTGGTGGCAGTGGTAATAATGCAGTAAGGGGTACGCCTGGTGCTGCTGCGTTAACTGTGTAATTTGAGAAGAAATACTCATCAAAATCTGATCCAGCTGATAGAAATTTTCTCCATTCCAGGCCCGTTTAATAATTTCAGTACTGCTGTTTCCCAGGCCCGATATCGTTCGGGCCAGTGCCCGCTTGTTCACGACCGCTCCGATTACAGATATGACGTAAGATGCCCCCAGCGTTAAA
Source organism: Alkalibacterium sp. AK22 (assembly GCF_000585255.1). Taxonomy (GTDB): domain Bacteria; phylum Bacillota; class Bacilli; order Lactobacillales; family Carnobacteriaceae_A; genus Alkalibacterium. The sequence continues at coordinate 27,644 of NZ_JANL01000033.1, read as the reverse complement.
AGCAGAATGCCCATGCCCGAGTTCACAGCTGTCACAATCTGCCAAAAGCCGGGACGGGGCGAATAGTCCCCCACACCGAGTGTAAAAAGCGTGAAACCGGTAAAGTAAAGGCGCTCGTACCAGCGAACCGGTCCTTCAAAAGTGGTCTGGATAATAGAGTCTGGGTCTCCCGCAAAAAAAAGTGCCGAACCCAGCCAAATCAGTAAAACCCAGCTGAGGATCGTGAATATCAAAATAAGGGGGCCTACAATATTGAACAGACCGTCTTTATCCCCACTGATTCTCTTAACTGCTGTCCAAGTCCAGCGGGCCGTACGTTTAGAAACAGGCCCTGCTCCGCCGTCTACCCAAAGAGTAGTCCAGATGAGGTCCACGACCCCCAGCAGGGTCACAGACAGCCCCAGTATATAAAATAGAATATGCATATTATTCACCTCACTTGACAGTATAGTAATAGATACTTTTATTCTAAAAGGTTTCCTGGTTTTTTCCAATTAATTGCCATCATGATTGCTGTTTTATCATTGAATACTTGAAAAGACCCCGCTCCTTTATCGGGAACGGGGTCTAAAGATCTGCTGGTCATTCTTCGGCTGTGAGATAATGATACAAACTTTTTTCGATGGGCGTTTCGAAAGTCAGCTGCATCTCGACTACTGATTTTTCTGTCCCATCCTGTACCGGCTTGTGTACTTCTTTAATCGTATCCAGTTTCGGAATCACTTCGCCCAGATAATAAAAATCTACTCCTTCATCATCTGATTTCTTAGCAAAAACGTAAATATCCCATTCCGCATAATTCTGAAGCTTCTTGACCTCTGGAGACTTCAGTGTTCTTGGAGCACGTGTAAACCACTTCAAGGTCGAGGGATCAAGCAATTCATCTTCATAGGCCATCTGCGCACCGGCAAAGTCCTCACCCTTTTCGAGAGTGATAAATATGATAAATTTGCCTTTTTCTGCACGGTAGCCACTGACAATTTGAGCATTTAATTGTTTTTCCCAATTCAGCAGACGTAAAACGTCTTTCCGTTTATATTTTTGGTACCGGGTCAGGGGAGTATCTGCATTAAAGGCGTCGGCTTTCAGTAGCCCAGTTTCAACTACATCAGTAAGTAATTTATTGAAGTAAGGATCTTTTAGCTGTTGCTTAAACTCATCCGTCAGGTAAACGGAGTGTACTCCCTTTTCAATGAAGGCTTTTTGTTTGTACACTTTTGCTTCTGATCCTGTAAAGAAAGAGAGATCCAGCGTATTGAATACCGATTCAAGAGTATGCCTATCAGACAGCAGACCTTGGTTATCAAAAAGCTGTTCAACTTCATCCACTGTATAGATCCGCTTCGGCTGAGACAAAAATTGTTTCAAGAGGATTAGTTCATGTCGCCGCATCCCGGATAAAAATTCACTTGAAGCAATCTTCAAATAAATTGATCCTATGTGATTCAAGCTACCCTCATTCACCTTCATTGATACTAAAAAATCATGATAGCTTCCTTTTTTATTCGCTAAAATATACGGATCAATCGTCTGATTGATCTGGAAGTCCTGTAAATAGGGAATCCGGCCTAAACGGTTTCTCAAAAGGTCAAATGCTTTTTTGAGCTCTTTCATTCCGGACAAATTAACATTATTTATTGATTCAAAAATCTGCTTTCTTGCAATTTCTTCAAAATTGATGGTTGAAACACCTGAAATAAAGTCTGTGTCATAGGTATCTTTTCTAAGTTGATTTTTATTCCTTGAAACGTCTCCGGATAATGCCATAGGGATCATATAGTTATTCCTGTAATTTCCGATAAAGTCAATCACGGTCACATAGTCCTTAGACTTATCCTTACGCAGGCCTCGTCCAAGCTGCTGGATAAATATAATACTTGACTGCGTATTCCTCAACATGACTACTTGATTGATTTTAGGAATATCAATCCCTTCGTTAAAGATGTCTACAGTAAAGATGTACTGAATTTCACCTTTCTCAAGCCTTTCTACCTCTCTCTCCCTAACGGATAGAGAGTCTTCGCCAGAAAGATAAGTACTCCAGTAACCTTCTTTGTTAAACAAGCTCGACAGCTTTTTGGCTTCTTCCTTACGGCTACAGAAGACCAGCCCTTTAGGAACATTATTTGAGCAACCATAATAATCGAGCTTCTCGATCAGGTACCGGACTCGGTCTTCTTCGACCAGTTGATTAATATCGGTTTCTTCAGAAATTAACTCACCGTCTTTTTCAAAATCAGTCACACCAAAATAATGAAAGGGACACAATAAATCAGCTTCTAATGCTTCCTGCAAACGTATTTCATAAGCCACATTATAATCGAAAAGCTTAAAAATATTAAAATGATCTGTACGTTCAGGTGTTGCAGTCATACCCAGCATAAATGTCGGTTCAAAGTAATCAATAACTTTTTCATAAGACTGCGCTCCAGCCCTATGTACTTCATCAATCAGAATATAATCGAAATGATCTTCAGCAAAAGCTTTCAGTGTATGCTCTTTGGAGATGGTCTGTATAGTGGCAAAGACATAGCGGGCAGCCGTCTGCCTGGACGTTCCAGATAGGATTCCATAGTCTTTAGCCTCACCACCTAGTATGTTTTTAAAGTCAGCCATTGCCTTATTTAAAATCTGCTCTCTATGTACAACAAACAGGACCCGTTCAGGTTTTGCCTGAGCCACATCAAAGGCTGAAAGGTAAGTCTTACCCGTTCCAGTAGCAGACACTACCATACCTTTTTGCTCACCCCTCAAACGAAGATTAGCCAAACTAATGAGTGCTTCTTTCTGCATGAGATTCGGTTTAATGTATTCAGCCGAGGAAGTATCGCCGGCCACGTTACCCTCTAGCTTTTCTTCGAGAACCCATTGAGTCGAGGGTCGGTAGCTGGCCTCATAATCTTCAATCCACTTGGGTGTTAGAAGTTCTGCTTCCTGCCATTCTTGCTGCATGTGGTCCTTTATATCTTGAAGCAGCTGTCCATGATCATGAGAAGTCAGGCGGACATTCCACTCGTAATTAACCTTGAGCGCAGACAGCGTCAAATTAGAACTGCCGATAATAAAGGAATAATAATCTCGTTGCTTGAAAAGATATCCTTTTGAGTGGAAGCCCTGCTTTTGAGACAAGCGCACCTCGATGTTAGGAATTTTCAGTAGATCTTTAAACACAGCTGGCTGGTTGAACGCCAGATAAACAGAGGTCAATATTTTCCCCTGTACACCCTGCCTGTTCAGATCTGCCAGCTGTGCTTTCAGTGCAGCCAGACCGTCCTGGGTCAGAAACGCAACAGAGAAGAAGAAGTGACTGCAGTGCTTGAGTTCGTCATGCAGAACGTTCAGCATGAACTCTTTCTTTTTTTGATCATTCACAATCAGTTTTGGATCATAATGAGAGCCCACTATTTTCTGATTTATAAATGCTTTTTTTAGCGACTGAGCCAGCTGGTTTTCCATCCTAAATCATCCCCTTTATTTCTCAGTTTATCTACCGCAGGCACATCTGCTGGTGCCCATGTGAGTGTATGCAGTTCATCCGGCTTCAGCCATTTGACCTGCTTATGCTCAGTCAGACGCGGACGCCCTTTTTTCAGTATGCAGAGATAGGTCGTCAGATGAACGGTCCCGAAATCGTAACGGTAGCTGGTCAGATCAAAATATTCTGACTCAGCTTCCACCTCAATCAGCAGCTCTTCTTTAATTTCTCTCAGCAACGCTTCCTGAGAAGACTCCCCTTCCTCGATTTTCCCGCCAGGAAACTCCCAGAGGTCAGGTAGGGATTTTTCACTGCCTCGTTGAGCACAGAGGATCTTACCATTTTCAATGATGATGGCACCCACTACATGTATATCTTTCATTTAAAACATCCTAACTTTGATTAAATTTACACGTGCATACGCTTGGTCAGCTCTTCCCATATGGCTTTTTTATGCCGAAGCAGGACCGACCAGAACATAAGGAAACTGAACAAAACGGAAAACCAGCTCGGCAGGTCGATGACGACCCAGTCCATTAAGATAAAGAGCAGCGGCAGCAGGCCCATCAGCGCTGCCAGCTGAAGGTAAAGGATATAATCCCCTGCCTGCAGCCGGACGACCTGTATCATGACGAACATGGCCAGTAATGCCGCTATACAGAGGATAGGGATCGCAAAGGTCAAGGACCAGCCCAGCCATCCAAATATATAGTCAAAGTACAGGCTAAGTAGGGAGAAAATCACCAGGACGTATACGATCCCTTTGACAATATTACGCCTTTTTCGGATCAGCACTACGGCCATGATCCAAGTGACCATCAGACCGAAAAGCACAAACTCCAGGCCAAAGAAGCGGAAGCGCCAAATCGACTGACTGACAAAGTAGAGCAGAATAGCAAACAGAGAAACAACGGTCAGCAGCTGCTTCACTTTTTTACGCTGAAAGCGTAGGCCGATTTCAGGGAAAGCCGTGTGCTCCTTTATCTTCTCTTTTCCAGAAGCGGTACTTCCGGGCATTCCAGTCGCTCCCGCACTGTCTGGAGATGGTTTTAGGGTAAGCTGGCGGCCGCACAAAGGACAGACCGACCAGTTGTCGCGGACGTCGACTCGGCAGGCAGAACAGTATTTCATTGTTCGAACTCCTCCTTCGTTACCTTATTGACATCGACTTGTACTGGCACACCGGCCTGAGTCAGATGCCGGATGAAACGCCTCTGGATATCCATTTCCACAAAGGGACTGGTGAAGAGGATATTGAGCGTATCCCTGTAGCTGTTCACACAGAACTGCGGGCGAACAACGGCCGTATAGAAATTGATGTTGGTCACATAAGGTTCCACTTGTTCAGGTAAAGCCAGACGTCCCAGATTGGACATAGCCACCGTTATTTTGCGGTTTGTGTGCAGGCTGACCATTTTCAGCACCAGATCTTTGACTGGACGGAAAACGACCCGAACAGCCGGGTGAAACTCAAAGCCGATGAACCGCTTCAGACGACGCTCGATTGCTTCCGGCTGAAGCTCTTTTTTCAGCTGCTGGTCGATAACCTGGCAAATATCCTGAATATCGGCTGGCTGGTCTTTTTTAAAGGTATAAGCCATCAGCGTGGTCGAGAAGAAGTTCCGGGCAGAAAAGGACGGATAAAACTGCCTCAAGTTGACCGGAATCGACACCGTTACCGTCTCCTCCTCTTGCTTGTCTTCGATACCTTCATAAACGGCAATCATGAAAATGGCTGTCAGATAAAGGGTGAGTGAGACCTGCTGACTCTTGGCCAGCTTCAGCACCTCCTTGACCGGCGCCGTCATTTCAATGATTCTTGGCCGCTGATCCGGAGTTTTTGTGCCTTTGACCCGATGCACCCGCTTCTGTTTTGGCTGCTCTTCATAAGGCTGAAGGTTTTTATCGATATCGTCTGCTTGTTCATACGCCTCTTCAAAAGGCTTGCGCGACGGGATCCAGTCTCTTCTCTTCTTTTTCTTTTTAAAATACCGGTTAAAGCTGTCTTCCAGATCCTGCTTTTCCCTCGGACTGGTTTTAGCCTCCCTGTCAAAAGCTTCCGGATGCCTCAAACGGGTATATTCAGTGATCAGGTCTTCAAAAAACCACATGGCCCCCGTACCATCCGTCAGTGCATGAAAGACTTCGATATGGATGCGGTTCTGACTGTAGATGACTCGAAACAGCAGTTCCTTGCGGTCATAGTGATAAATCGCTCTACAGGGCGGTGACGTTTCCGTCTGTATGTAGGGAATCTGATCCGTCTGCTCCAAGTAGTACCAGAACACCCCGCGTCTCAGGACGTTCTGAAACAGCGGATAAGCTTCATAAGTCTTGACCAGTGCTTTTTGCAAAGAAGCCGGGTCCACGGCTTCTGTCAAATGGGCAGAAAACCGGAAAACTTTCGTATCGACTTCGTTTCTGGCAGCCAGAAAAATATTGGACGCATTATCCAGTCTGATCCAGCGCTTCTTTTCCATTTCATCCACTCCTTATCCTTAAAGCTCGTGCATCAACCCACTTCGCTCCTTATTCACGGCTCACTCAAGAACCCTTTCATGACATCAACAGCTTCCTCGACAGGATCCGTAAACTTCGGATAGGTAATAAAGCCGTGGACGCTGTTTGATATCCGGTGGATTTTGACTCCATTGCCGGCTCGTCTCAGTGCCTGCCCGTATGCTTCGCCTTCATCTCTGAGCGGATCATATTCAGCCGTCAAAATTAAAGTCGCCGGCTGATTTGAAAGGTCCTCGGCCATCAGTGGTGAAATCGTATAGCTTTTCCGAATACTCTCGTCCGGTGCGTACAACTCCATATACTCCTGTATTTTTTTGATCGTCAGACCGTAATCATAGCCGTTGGATCGGATCGATGGATAAGGTGAGGCTTCCGTGTGATCCCAGTATGTTACCGGATAAATCAGGACCTGCTTGATTGGCAGTCGGCGCCCTTTTTCCTTCAGTAAGAGAGACAGCACGGCTACCAGATTGGCCCCAGCTGAATCCCCCATAAAAATCCATTCCGGTTCTTTTTGGTCATCCAGCTTGGTCATCAGCACTTCAGCCACCCTCAGGCAGTCATTCAATCCGGCTGGATAAGGGTTTTCCGGAGCCAGACGGTAATCCACCGAGTAGACAATACGCCCCAGACTATCGGCTAAATTGATGCAGGTCCGTGTATAGGATTCGATGTCCCCGATCACCCAGCCGCCTCCATGCACATAAAGCACCGGCTCGGAATGACGTTTTTTCTTTGGATAAAAAATCCGCGCTGGGATTTCCTGTCCACTGACTGTGTCATAAATTTTCTCATCAAGAAATCGGTAAGTCGGCTTGGGATTTTTTGAAAACAGCCGCTGCATGCGCCGCATCGTCTGATAGTCTTCCTGAATGTCTATTTTTGGCGAAGACATCAGCCTCAGAACAAATTTGAATAATGGATTCATAAGATCTCCTTGTAACACAGTATTTTGGGGACTTGAGACTTCCGTTAAAACCCTGCTGTCCGACTGTCATGCCCGTTTCAGAGGTCTTACTGTCTGCCCGTATAGAAAGACGAAAGAAGCGGTCGCTCACACTGCTGGAAGTTTCAATAGGTTTATTTTACATGAAACCTATAGGGATAAGAAGAGCCTCTGAAAAATCTCAAGACGAGTAGTGTATTTGTCCATGGAGAAAAAAAGCAGGAGCCATTGGTTTGATACAAACGACTCCTACTTTTATAAATAATAGTGTTTTATGTTCTTCTCTATATCAGCTTATAAACAATAAAAATGTGTTTTTTGTTTCATTAAAATTGCGGTAATTACCTGTCTTAGAAGGAATTCTTATCTTTAACTCTGTATTCAATCTGAATCAAAGATACTTTAACAATATGGGCAGCTTCAACATCATTATTGTCAATTATCCTTCATACAAAATAAATTTCTGCCAAGGCTCAATAAAATCGAGCAGAAACAGTTCATTTTTATCTACGCGACCAATGATATTGGTCTTGCCTGAATTCTCCATATCTTTGAGAGCAATTTGTAACTCTCCAGCATAATGTGCATATAGACTGCTTTCTACTATAATATCTCCCCGTTTTATTGGCTCGGGATTAAACACTTTAAAGTCATGTCCTTTATACTTCACACGACTCTGAGTTGATCGAATCAAGTAGTCAGAAACGTCTCCTCTATTAAAATGGAATTCTTCCAAAGCTATTTTTCTTTCTAAATCGGGAATGTCATTATCTAATTGCACTTTAAGTTTAAGTAGTTCCGGATTGAGCTTAGACAACAACTCTAGCTCTTCATCGGATGCAAATGCATTTGCAATGATAACATCATCAATCAGTCCTGTAGCAAATAAGTGTTTAGCTTGCACATCAATCGGTAGTGTTCGGTGTTCTTCAAGGGTACATAGTCCTTCACTCACCGGCCATGGACCAATTGCAGCAGCCTGAGAGTTAACAAATGCGGCCGTTTTAATCCCTAAATCTCTAAATTGCTGGGATGTCCTCGTAAAGTGTTCATTAGACAAACCGGAATAACGATGTGGGTAGAAATTATGGCTGCCTATAATATTATTCATGTTAGGCTTATACTTCATGACGTTATCAATGTACTTGGCCCCTGTACTCATATTGATTTCAATCTTTAAATCAAATGGATTAAAGGTCATCATCGATTCTTCATTGCCTGAATAACTCATGTCCAAGCGAATCCCACTGGCTCCCGTCTCATTAAAAAATGATAAATCCTTATAAGAAATATCCAGCTGATCAAATACCCGAGGACTGACATCCAAAATTGTTTCCATTCCCAGAGAATTCCCGTGCTCAATAATATCTTTAAATTCTTTTAAAATTTCTTCTTTGCTCTTTTCAACCGATAACAGACAGGTAAAGATTCTTTTGAATCCATACTGACTTGCTTTGTTCATGTATTCAATATTATCTTCAAAACTCGTGTGTTCCGGATATATTGAAATGCCTAACCTTTTCATACAAAATCTCCTTCTTTGTTAATTAGGATACGTTATTGATCCTAAAATCACTTCTTGTTTCGCACCTGTAACACTTGGAACATTTCCCGGCAGCTGATTAACTGTCTGGTTTCCAAGTATGACAAACGCAATCGCCTCTTTGGCATCTGAAGAAAACCCTAAATCTTCTTGAGTTTTTACTTTCACTCTCGTGTCCGCTAATAAATCCGCAATGGCCTTCATAAGCGTATCGTTATGTGTTCCGCCACCGCCTACAATTAAATTATCCACTTGGTGACCTTGTTTTATAATATCTTTAATATGCTTTACAATTGACTGAGCGGTAAAGTATGTCAATGTATAAATAAAATCTTCTTGTTTATACTCTTTATACTTTTCAATCAGTACTAAAGTATATTCTTTGCCGAACTCATCTCGCCCCGTTGATTTAGGTGTCGACTTTTCAATAAACCAGTGGCTCATTAGCTCGTCTAACAAGGATGGGATGAGCTTGCCTATACTTGCTATATCTCCATTATTATCGTAGTCAATAGAATAGAAGTGGCTTACAGCTTCATTAATCATCATATTGCCTGGGCCTGTATCAAAGCCAAAAATTGGTTCTTCAGTGCTTCGTGGTAGATAAGTTAAGTTGCTGATTCCCCCAATATTTAACAAGATATTATCTTGTCCATCTCTATACAATATGCTTTCACTCTTTGGAACAAGAGGTGCTCCTTCACCGTGAGCCGCCATATCTTTAGACCTGAAATTAGAAATAACCTTGGCACCTGTTTCGTAAGCAATTATAGAAGGTTCACCAATTTGCATAGTAGAACGTCTCTTATTCGTTCTTACTTCTGCATCGTGATAAACAGTCTGACCATGGGATGCGACATAACCTAGACTACTTGCGCTGATATTATTTTTCTCACAGATATTCTTTACAGCTTCTGCATACTCATAGCCTAAATCAACGTTTAATTCTGATAAGTTAGATAATAACAGCTGTTCACCCGAGACTACTTTTTCGACCTTTTTCAAGACATCAGCACTATACTGATAAGTCTGAAAATCCACAACTTCTATCTCCGTATCTTCATTTTGTCCAATAACTCTACATAATACTGCATCAATACCATCTAATGAAGTTCCTGACATTAAGCCTACAGCGAGGGTATCAGCATGATTCTGTTGAGTAAGTGTGTCTTTATATAACTTGACTACAGCTGCATTTGGTTCTTTAGGCTCTATGAAAGTAAAACGTGTATCTTCTTTCAGTCTATCTAGAAGCAATGTTAATACATAAGATTTCTGACTTAAGATTCCACCCATTACAGATACATCAATTTTATGATCTGTTTTTAGTTTATCTTTCATCAGTATCAATTTACCGTGTAAAACGGTCACAATATCCTCTAAGATTGTAACTGAAAATTTATCACCTTTTTCAGCTGACTGGATGATGAGAGGGGCAAACTGTGCAATATCACTTTTTTCGTGAGAGTATATATACAGTTTTATGTCTTCCATAGTTGACCCATCAATTTTGGTCAGTATCTTCTCAATGATTGATACATGACGATTCTCTTCCTCATAGACTTCAATTGCTTGCTTAATTGTTCGAATAACTATATCGTATCCGCTGCCTTCATCACCTAGAAGATGTCCCCAACCCCCAATTTTGGCTGTCTCATTATTGCTGCAACCATATAAAACGACTCCCGTACCAGCTACAAGCAATATTCCATTTCCTGATTTAAAGGTACTGTCAAATGCTAACTTGTAATCCGTATCAACTTCTACCGGGACACTAAAAAGTTGCTCTAAATAAGAAGTAATCTCCTCTTTTTTACTAGGAATTAGGCCCGCAATCCCTACAGAAATACCTTTTAAGTTGTTTTTTGACTGGTCTTTTTTCACTTCATGAATACTGTTCTCTATATTTTTTAATGCCATAGACCAGTTCACACTCACATTGCCCGGTCCTTTTTTGACTTCGTTAAATTTGTTCTCATTTGAATCATATGCGATTGCAGTTGTTTTCGTTCCTCCTGCATCTACGCCAATGTAATAATCCACTTAAATCGTCCTCACTTAATTAAACGTTATAAAGTTCGTCTACCGAACCCTGTTTTTGTTTTTCCAGTTTCAAGCATTTCTCGAGATACCTCAAAAAAGTAAATATTTGTCCATATAAACAGTACGATAAGCATGGCCCAGACAACAGAAGGTAGAGATGGAGCTGTTATTAAAGGAACTATAATGATAAATGGTCCCAGGAATCCAGCAAGCCAGCGATTTGGCTGATATTTTATTCTGAATTTTTTCACTACCCAAATTCCACTGATAAAAACCACTAGTAATGCTATTGCAAATATTAAATAAGCCATTATTAGTACTCCTTTACTTCAAAAGCTTTTCGAAAATCGGCAACATTCTTTTAACCATCTGATTTTCTGCAATAGCTGTCATCATATGATCTTGAGCATGAATCATCAGTAACCCACCATCAATTTTTTTTCCTTGAACTTCACTTTGGATCAATTTTGTTTGAGCGTTATGTGCAGCATTCATGGTTTTTTCAGCTTGTTCAATCAGTTCATATGCCTCTTCAATTTTCCCCTCATTAACATTATCTAATGCCTGATACGTTAAATCTCGTGCATCACCTGCACTAGCAATAATTTCAAAAATCATTTGTTCAATGTTCATCATCGATCTCTCCTTCTATGAATAATTACGAAATAAGAGGCTGAAAGATTCAACCTCTTGTTTCGTGTTATGCTGTTACTGTTTCTCTTGTTGCTTGTTTCTTCTGTTTTTCTTGTATTTCAGCATTTTCTTCTTCAATCATTTTCTTCTCGTAAACTTTGAAGAAAGGGTAGTAGATTCCTAAAGCAACAGCAATGTTGATTAATACTAATAGTAAAGCAGCGAAGCTTCCTCCTGAAGCCATCCACGCACCAATCGGTGCTGGTAGTGTCCACGGAGCCATTATAGTCAAGCCACTAACCAGTCCGAAGTACACTGCAAAATAAGAAATAGTTGTAGTGACGACTGGTGCTAAGATAAACGGAATAGCCAAAATAGGGTTCATAACAATTGGCGCACCGAAAATCATCGGCTCATTAATATTAAACAATCCTGGAATAATACTGAACTTACCAACTTGCTTTAAGTAAGCCGATTTGGAAAACACTAGTAAAATAGCTAATGCGAGAGTTGCTCCAGCTCCACCTACCCAAACGTACCACTGATAAAATGGTTCTGGTGCTATATACGGTAATCCGCCTTCACCAAACGTCATAGCTCCGCCATCCGCAACCGCTTCAATATTTGCATCAAGCATTACTAACCATGCCGGGCGCATAACGGACCCAATAACAGACATTCCATGAATACCAGCTGCCCATAGAACTGTCACCAAAAGAACAGGTAGCATGACACCGAAGTAATTATTCCCAGAAATCTCAATAAGAGGAGAGAATATCGACATCATTAATTCATTGATATCAAAACCAAGCATAACTCGTACAATCCATGCAAACACAATAACTACTGTAGCTGGAAATAAAGCTTCAAATGAGCGCGCCACTGAATCAGGCACTTGCTCTGGCATGGTCAATGTAAAGTTTCTAACTGTCATAAACCTCATAATTTCTACTGCAACAATCATAGATAAAATCGCTGTAAACATTCCCGCTCCACCGAGATTCCCCATCGGTAATACGAAACCAATAGGATCTGCTCCTTCAATTCCAGCTTCCATCGCCTCATTTAGTACTCCATCAACGTTTAGTGGAACATTCATCATCAGGAACGTGGCTAGGGAAAGAACTCCACCGGACACTCCATCGAGTTTATAGGACCGAGCCAAACTATAACCCATTCCATAGGCAGCATAGACACTCATCAATCCCACCGTCATTCTAAATGGAATCATGATATCTCCGACATAAGGTGCAACTAATTCTTGCAGAGCTTCAACAGGAGGTTGTGCCAAGATAATAAAGAATGACCCGACAATGATGAGGGGCAACGTTGAAATAACACCATCACGAACAGCTTTTAAATGTCTCTGTTCGGCTAGTCTTGCCATAGGAGGCATGAATTTTTCTTCTAACCATACTAAGAACTTTTCAATCATGTTTACCCAATCCCTTCTTTATTTTACTCCTGCTTGAATTTGTTTGATCAAACTAGGTGCTCCTAGAGGTGTATAACCTCTTGGCGGTATAAGTTCGCATGGAACTCCTACTGCATCCGCAGATACTTGGTAGTCCTTAAATCTGTGTTTTACCTGTGGTGCAACTAAAGCATAATCGTAGTTGTTTTTTACTTCCTCTTCAAATTCACCCGTACCTACTGCCTTGATATCTAAATCTACACCTTGTCTCTCTGCTTCTTGCTTCAGCGATTTAACAACAATCGCACTGGACATCCCACCTGAACATACCATCAAAACTTTCATTTTACTTCCTCCTTATTTTTATAATTTTCAATTGCTTTTCTCACATGATTTTTTGAAGCATTAAGCTCATTAATAGCTGTAGACTGATCAATATCAAGTAATATACATATGATTGCTATTTTCACATCATAATTACTACTTTGTAAGATACTTTGCGCCATACTTCTAGTGATTCCTGTACTCGATTGAACAATCTGTATTGCACGCTCTCTAAGTTTTTCATTTGTGGGCTGGACATCTACCATTAAATTTCCATAGACTTTTCCTATACCAATCATTGATACAGTAGAAATCATGTTAAGTATAAGTTTTTGTGCAGTGCCAGCTTTTAATCTAGTTGACCCAGTTAAAATTTCTGGACCTAATGATACTTCAATTGGCACATCACTTAATAAGCCGATTTCACTATTTTTGTTACAACTAATTGCTACAGTAGCTGCACCAATTTCATTCGCATATTTTAAACAACCTTTTACATAAGGCGTTCTTCCACTTGCCGCTAGCCCAATAACGATATCTTTAGATTTTAAACTAATATCCTTAAGATCTTTAATACCCATTAATTCACTGTCTTCTGCGCCCTCTATTGCATTAGTGACTGCCTCTTTCCCACCTGCAATGACGCCTCTCACCATATGCTTAGAAGTTCCGAAAGTGGGTGGACACTCTGCTGCATCTAAAACACCTAATCTTCCACTAGTTCCTGCTCCTGCGTATATTAAACGTCCATCATTATTAAAAGCTTCAACTACTAGTTTAACCGCTTTTTCAATATCTGGTATCACCTCCTTAACAATTAGAGGTACTTTTTGGTCTTCTTCATTCATTATTTTTAAAGCTTCTAAATAACTCATAGAATCAAGATTAAGCGTACGCTCGTTTTGTTTTTCTGTCACTATATTAGATAAATTAACCATCATCGTAGTTCCCCTTTTTAATTTGAGTTTTTTCTAGTATCTCAATGGATTGTTCATATTGCTTATTCAAATACGCAGTATATAAAATATCAATCAGGTTTAATTGAGCTATTCTTGAAGACATAGCTGCGCTCCTGAATCCATACTCATTAGAGGCTACATAAAGGTTAATATCAGCAAAATTAGCAATCGGAGACTCTGCATATTTAGTAATCGATATAAGCTGAGCACCTGAATTTTTAGCCTCTTTTATGCATGTAAGCATTTCTTCTGTCTGACCAGAATAAGAAATGAAAACACCTACATCTTTTTTGTTCATGTTCTTTGCCATGAGTAATTGTGTATGCCAGTCCTCACTCACGTATGCCATTTTATTGATTCGTATGAATTTCAGTTGTGCGTCTTTCGCTACAATCAATGATGCTCCTATCCCAAAAAAAATGAGTTTTTGGCAAGCTATGATTTTTTCAGTCGCTTTAGCTAAAATACTTGCATCTTGTAAATCACTAGTCTCTTCTAAAGAAAGAATATTTTTGTGACTAACCTTATGCACTATTTCGCTAACACTATCTGTTTTGGTTACATCGTTGATTACTTTGGCTTTGTAATTATTTCTTACCGCTGACTCGTACACAAAAGCCTTCATAAAATCTTTGTACCCATTAAAACCACATTTCTTACATAATCGGATAATTGATGAAGGAGAAGTGTACGTAGCTTCTGCAAGCTTGTATATGGTCATCTTAGAAACGCTTTCATTATTATTTAATATAAAACCAATTATGGCTTCTTCTGTTGTGGTTGCCTCATTAAGGTATTCTTTTAGCCTAATAGTTACAAGTTCCATATAATTTTCTCCTTTGCATATTTAGATACTACCACTAGTAAACTTTGTGTCAATAAACCGCTTACATTGTGAAACATTATACCACATTTTGGCTCTTTTCATTCTCTTTTTTAACAAATGAGCGGTACTTTTCATAAATATTTTCTCCTAATAAATATAGTTACTAAATTTTATATACAAAAAAACATCGGTTCCGGAGTTGCTTCCCGGAATCGATGCTTTATTACTTTATAAAACTCAGGCTTTGACCCAGCTGTCGACCATGTTTACTCCGGCTGCCTTGAAGAGCGTATAGACCGGGCAGCGAGCTTCAACCTGCTCCTGGAGAGCCTTGACGCGCTGTTCGGATTCGGTGGTTTCGACAGAAACGTTGATCGTCACTGTTTCAAAATAAGGCTTGACTGTCGGGTCCCCCATAAAACCACGGGGATCGAACTCACCCGTCACCTCAAAGGACAGCTGTTTCAAGTCGAATTCCATTTCACTTGCTGCCATATTCGCCACAACATTCTCACAGGAAATTAGAGATGATAAGGCCGTCTGCAGGGGGTTCGGACCGGAGTCTTTACCGCCAAAATTGACCGACTCATCCATGATCAGCTGGTGATTACCCGCTTTAGCGGTGAGCGCAAAACCTTCACTTTGTCCATCGACTGTAAACTTCATTTTTTCCATAAAAGCATTCATCCTTTTCTTTATATTTGTTTGTATATAGTTTAACAGTTTGTACACTTATTTAAAATAAGCAGACCCTGACTGAATGTCATTACTGGAATCTTTAAAGCAACCGGCTTTTACTTTCGCCACAGGAAGGAAATTGCAATTCGACCTTTACCATTGCCCTGGAAACTTTATTTTTAGAAGTCTGGGGAAAGACTCATTGAAACATTCCACTTCCTTTTCAGGAAGGTCTTCAAACACCTACGAATGGTAGTATTTTCCCTGAACTTCAGACGGGCCGCCCGGGACCAGCTCGATCCCCATAAAGGCTTCAAAATTATTCCCTTCAGCCGTCGTGATACCGAAATCTGCGCAGGAATGAAAGCCGATTCGAAGATAGTAGTCAGGTTCTCCGTAAATGATGATACCCCTGTATCCCTGATTTTTTGCTTCGGTCATCGTTTCCTTTAGTAGGCATTCACCTATGCCGCAGCCCTGCATGTCTGGGTCAACAAAGAGGGGACCAAAAGTCAGGACCTCATATGTTTGATCCTCGCCAATTACCCTTGCTCTGGAATAGAATATACCACCGACTACCCGGCCGTTTACTAGGGCGATCCGGCTGAGGTCCGGTAGGTAGTCTGCATGCTTTCTTAGACGGCTGACCAGGTAATGCTCGTCGCAGCCAGGCCTGTATTTGTTCCAGAAAGCCTTCTGAGTCACTCTTTCTACTTCATGCCAGTCTTTTTGCTGTTCCGGTCGGATTTCAATAGCTTCCCGCTTTAATTTTGACGAAACTGGCCGCCGCCAGTCGAAGGTCAACTGGTCTTCAGACCCGTTGTCCGCCCGTTTGGCAGAAGTCGCTCTTTCTAACCCAATCAATATGAAGCCCGCTCTTTCCAGCTCTTCTGCTTTCAAGGCTTCAGAGGTTTTAATGCTCACCTTGATGCCTGGACGGCGTTCCAGTCGCGCCTGCTCTTTGGCTACATCGAGCAGAGTCTGACCTTCTTGACCTCTGAGTGATCCGTCTGCCAACCAGAATTGAGTAATTATCAGGTTTTCGGATGCTCTGTCAGGGCACGTCTCTACAGACGCACAGAGATCGCCTTCTTTTCTGATACCCCAGGCAAACGCCTGGTCAGACGAAGCTGCGTAAAGATGTCCGGAAGATCTCTTCCTTGGAGGTGTCTGCTCAGCTTCCTTGTTCTTTATGACTTTGAACAACCGGATCAAGTAGCCTGACTTCTCTTTAGCAAAAGACAACTGAAATTCTTCCTTTTCTTCTGGTGGGCACAGGGCATGCCCCTCCCATGTATCACGGGTCAGATGCTCAATATTCTTACACACCCTTCATCCTCCTCACGCTTTATTTCTTTCCGGCTTACACCTCTATCTGATCAATCTGTCTGTATGATCTATAGGTTTGCTTACTGTTCCTGGGCCTTTTTCACACTGAGAGTGGTGACTGTGGTCAGAATAATGGCCATGCCGACTAGCTGCAGCCACTCCAGCTGTTCGCTCATGACCAGCACACCGAACAAAGAAGCCGTTACCGGCTCGACCATGGCCGATACTGATGCCCCGGTAGGAGAGGTTCGCTCCAGACCGTAGATGTAGAGTATAAAGGAGAGACCGGCACCGAGGATCCCCAAAAGAACCATCCAGATCATGTCTGAGGAAGTGATCGCCGATACGGCTTCGTCGCCGTCAATGAAGAAGGGTGTCACAATGGAAAACAACAGGAAAGCGATAGTCAGAATCCCCTGGGGCTCTCCGTTCTTGGCCGCATATTTGAAGCCGAACAAAAAGAGAGCATAAGAGACGCCGGCACCTAGGCCTGTTGCGATCCCCACCAGCGTAATTCCTTCCGAATCGACGTCATATATCTCTGTCATCAAAGCAACGCCGATCATAATGCTTAAAATGGCCATCCATTTGAATAAAGTAGCCTGTTCCAGCTTGAACATAAAAGAAGCCAGCATGACGAAAATCGGAGCCGTATACATCAGTGTGGCTGCCACAGCAATACTGCCTTCCGATATGCTGACAAAGTAAAAGATAAAGTTTCCGGTCACACCCAGCCCGGCAATCCCCGACCATAACAGCATCTTTTTATTGAAGGACACCGGCTTGATCATGAGCCAGATACTCACACAAATCAGACCGATAAATCCCCGATAAAACGTAATGACAAGAGGATCCCAGCCCTCTTCCATCAGATAGCCGCCCAAACCTCCGGAAAGTCCCCAGAATAAAGCAGCCAGTATAACTAACAACAATCCACCTATTTTCACCTGTCTCGTCCTTTCTCCTGCCTCTTCCATTTATCTCTAAATCGAAACAATGACACTATTTAAATCATTTAAAGGCAATATATATCACATAAGTGTTATTATCAATCGATAAGCATTCCGTGCTTTTGGGAAAAGATAGCATCAGACAAGGCAGAAAAAACGGAGCCCAACCGGCCCAGTTGAGTTCCGTTAAAGAAGTGAACGACCACGAGTCAGATCTTAAGCTTCTGCACATCCATGAGTTTTGAGCTGGCATGAAACACACCAGACCGAAGTCAGGCCGGCAGCTATTAAGAAACCTGCCGGCCTGAATAAAAAAAGCAATTAGTCGAAATCGATGATCAGCTTCAGGGCCTTGTTTTCTGCCGCTTTTTCAAAGGTATCGTAAGCTTTCAAAATATCATTGAAATGGAAGTGATGGGTGACCAGTTCGTTCGGCGTGATTTTCCCGGAGGCGACGGTTTTGAGCAGCATCGGTGTTGTATAGGTGCTGACTAAGCCGGTGGATACGTTGATGTTCTTGATCCACAGGGTTTCCAAATGGAATTCCACGCTCTCTCCATGCACACCGATGACAGCCACCCGGCCACCCGGTGAAATCATCTGCTGGCAGAGGTCAAAGGTCTGCGGATAGCCGACCGCTTCCATCGCCACATCGACCCCGACGCCGTCCGTCAGTTCCATAACTTCCCTGATCGTAGCTTCAGGATCTTTGGAGTTGATAGTATGCGTGGCGCCAAACTCCTTAGACAGTTCTAGCCGGTTGTCATCCAGATCAATCATGATGATCTTGCCCGGTGAGTAGAACTGAGCAGTTAAAAGTGCCGCCATACCGATTGGACCCGCTCCGACGATGGCCACGGTACAGCCCGGTTCAACCTGGCCGGAAAGGACCCCAATCTCCAGACCTGTAGGGAAAATATCACTCAGCATAACCAGACTGTCGTCATCTATCCCTTTAGGCACATGATGCAGACTGTTGTCCGCATGCCGAATTCGCACATACTCCGCCTGAGTACCATCAATCAGGTGGCCAAGGATCCAGCCACCGTCCTTACAATGCGCATAAAGTCCCTTCTTGCAGTAATGACACTTGCCGCAGGACGTAATGCAGGAAATCAGCACCTTGTCTCCGACTTTAAAGTTGGCTACGCCGTCTCCCACTTCCTCAACAATTCCGACTCCCTCATGCCCAATCGTCAGCCCCTCGGGTACTTCCGGCACATGTCCGGCCATGATATGCAGATCGGTCCCGCAGATGGTCGTTTTGACCAGCTTGACCACCACATCTGTGCTGTCTTCAACTCTCGGCTTGTCTTTTTCAAGCACTTCCTTCTTGCCGACGCCCATATAAGATAAAGCCTTCATCTCAACTTCCTCCTTCATCATTTTATGTATAAAAATCCAATTATATTGCTCACTATTTAACAAACTAATTATACCACTTCCCTCCTGGTCTTGCTAACAGTAAGGTCGGCTGGAGTCAATAAACTATCTAAAAAGTTTATTTAAAACAGTTAAAAAAAGACCCCAGGATTGTCCCGAAGTCTCTGTTTGAATTGCTTGCTGTCCTGTCTTGAATACAGCCTTTTATAGTTTTAAAAATGGTCTCTTTTATCCCGCAGATCTTTGAAGGCCTCGACTGTTTCAGCCTGAAGAAAAAGGTTGATCTGCTTTTCCTTTCCAATCGTTGACGGCAAGGTAGGGATGCCCTGTTCTCTTTTGTCACTGACTTGCTTGAGTGCCTCTTCTATAAGAGAGTCTTCAGGCCTTTCTCCGTGAGCAAAACGCAGGTTGGTCTGGGTATACTCATGGCCCGCATAGACTGTTACTTCCTCCGGCAAGGATTTGAACTGCTGCAGCGCTTCAAACTGGGCTTCATAGTCACCAGTAAAAACTCGCCCACAGCCGCCTGAAAACAGCGCATCTCCGCAAAACAGCACTCCTTCTCCCAGAAAACTGACGTGCTCCTTGGAATGACCGGCTGTTTTCATCACTGTAAATACTTCCCCCAACAGCGAAAAGCGGTCTCCTTCTGCTACTACTTGAGAGGCCAGTTCTGCTGTTTCTACAGGACCATATACAGGCGTTTCAGGATAAGCCTCCAGCACCTCTTTAACTCCTCCGACATGATCGCTGTGCTCGTGCGTCAGTAAAATGGCCGCCAACTGGAGGTCCTTGTTCCTTATATGGTCCAGCACCCCTTTAGCTTCCCCGGGATCGACCACCACGGCCTGGCCGTCTTTTTCCATGACCCAGATATAGTTATCCGAAAATGCTTTGACTGCACTGATCTGCATATTTACCGCTCCTTTAGTTTGATTTATCCTTTGTACCTCCCATTATAAAGAACTTTTTCTCCTTTCACCAAAAATTGCCTCGAGGCTGACATACCAGAAAAAAAGCGCCTCTCTTTCACTGCTTTCTTGGTTGACAAGTAAATAAGACACGCGGGCCATCCGGCTTTTCAAAATAGCCAGCCGCTTGTCCCTTTTGTCAGCAGAAGGTCTTCTAACACCTTTAGCTACAGCTTTTCAAAGTAATTTAGTTTGATACTCAAAATATATTTCTATGTTTCTCATTTTCTGCTATGATAGTCCTGTAACTAAGTTGAGGGGGAAGTATATATGGTAAAATTCAAACAAAATATACGCGGTAATGTGGCTTTGGGAGTCAATCCGCTGGGATGCAGGCAAGAAGTGCTGAACCAGATTGAGTATGTAAAAAGCAAGGGAAGCTACGAGGCGCCCAAGAAAGTCCTGATCATCGGGGCTTCGTCCAGCTACGGCTTGGCGACGCGGATCAGTCTAGCTTTTGGAGGCGGCGCAGATACAATCGGCGTTTCTTTTGAAAAAGGACCAAAAAGTGAGCGCAACCTGGGTACTGCGGGCTGGTACAATAATATCGCCTTCAAGGAAGCGGCTGAAAAAGAGGGCCTGACTGCCAAGAACTTTGTCACGGATGCCTTCAGTCATAAAGCCAAGCAAGAAGTCATTACTTATATCAAGGAAGAATTCGGCGGCAAAGTAGACCTGGTTGTTTACAGCTTGGCCAGCGGGCGCCGGACCGATCCGGAAACCGGTGAAACCTATACGTCTTCCATCAAGGCCATCAAAGAACCCGTCGTCGGACCGAACATCAATATGCAGAAAGAAGAATTTTATACGGAGACCCTTGAGCCAGCAACTGAGCAGGAAATTGCCGACACTGTCAAAGTCATGGGTGGAGAAGACTGGGAGCTATGGATGAAAGCCCTGAAAGAAGCGGACGTCCTTTCAGAGGGTGTGCTGACCACCAACTACTCCTATCTTGGAACCGAACTGAACCGCCCTTATTACGGTGGTGGAACCCTTGGACAGGCTAAAGCTGACTGTGATGAAAAGGCCGACAAAATCAATGCCTTGCTGGGTGACTTGAACGGCAAGGCACTGATCGTAGTGGCAACAGCCGTAACGACCAAGGCCAGCTCGGTCATTCCTTTCTTTATCGTCTACTGTATCGGACTCTATAAAGTCATGGAAGAAAAAGGGACACACGAAACACCGATCATGCACCAGGATAGGATTTACCGGGACATGATCTATGGCGATCAGGCAGAATACGATGAAGCCGGCCGACTCCGTCCCGACAGCTGGGAGCTGGATGAAGACACACAGGCTGAAACAAAAGCCCTGATTGAGCAGCTGACGGCGGAGAACTTTAATACCGACTTCACCGCCTATGATCTTTTTTATAAAGAATTTTCAAACTTGAGCGGCTTTATGGTCGATCATTACAAAGAACAGGATGTCACTATCGACGACCTGAAAGCTATGCAGCCTTAAATATATAAACCCCCCCCCTCCTTACAGAGCGGTCATAAGGCCGGACAGAATTGTCCGGCCTTTTTCTATTATTTTTACAAAGGAGCTTCTAAATTAGAAGCCGGCTCACGTTGGTTCCCTTCTCAACTCTCCCACTTGCAGCTGTTGATAGCTACATGGGTGTCACTTTTCATCGGCACCCCTTCAGCTTCAAGCAGGCTCTTTTGACTACTCCAGCCTGGAACCAGTCTTCCGGCATGGTTTACTACCCGGTGACAGGGATAGTCCCCGTAATGATCTGCCCGGCTAAGGATCCTGCCTACCAACCGAGCCTGATTCGGCTGGCCAGTCAGCCGGGCGATTTGACCGTATGTGGCCACCTTTCCTGAAGGGATTTCCTCCACAACAGAAAGGATTTCATAGACCTTTTGTTCATCCACACGCACTCCTCCTTCAGACATTTCATTACCTGTTTCATTTACTGACTCTATTATGCCTGAGCAACTTCTCGCTGGTCAACTCAACTCCTGCCCTGCTCGCATTTATCCTCCGACTAGCTGCTCTAAGGATAAACAAATTGTTTCACATGAAACAGATTGACGATTAATAACTTTAATAATATAATCAACCTATACATATAAAGTCGCCTTCCTTTTTCATTGAGACTGAATTATCTTCTGTCCTACCTAAGGCGATGCTACCTGTACGCCTGTAATCACTTCCTTTTTCTCTTCCTTATTCCTATCATATCAGCTTCAACCTACTAACTGTCCTTACTTGTCCTTTTGCTTTTCGTTTCAAGCAAATCATCTATATTGCTTTTTATCTTCTATTTAAAAAGAGCATAATATTTTATTATATATATAAAAGGAGACCCTTCTACCATGAATACAGCCCAGCTTAAACGTTCCTTTTTGCTGCTGACCATCTTTTTATCCGGCCTGTTACTAGCCAACATGACCCTGAATGAAACTGACCCTTTTGACCAGTTTGTCTCTGCTTCAACGCTAGAATACCAGACGACAGCCAATCTGAATCTCCGATCCGGTGCCTCCACCCGGCATAAGATCCTGCTGACCATTCCCAGAGGCCAGAAAGTGGAGTACCTGTCCAAATCCGGCAGCTGGTACCGGGTCAGATACAATGGCAGGACCGGTTTTGTTTCCTCCAGCTACCTGAGAAAAGTGCCGGCAGTGGCTCCAGCCAAGCAAACTACAGCCAAACCGGCTGCGGCACCAAAGAGCCAGACCAGCTACGAGACGACCGCCAATCTGAACCTCCGGTCCGGTGCCTCCACCCGGCATAAGATCCTGCTGACTATTCCCAGAGGCCAGAAAGTGGACTTTATCAGCCGGTCCGGCTCCTGGTTCCAGGTGCGCTACAAGGGAACGACCGGCTTTGTCAGTTCGGCTTATTTAAAAGCCGCCCCTGCATCCAAAGCGGCAGCACCTAAAGCTGAAATCAAGCCGACCTACGTCAACGGCGTGCTGCTCGTCAATAAGCACTACGGTCTGCCGGCTCATTTTGCTCCTGGCGAAAATAAAGAAGCCCGTGCCGCCTTCAACCGGATGGCCCAGGCCGCAGCAAAAGACGGGATCCGGCTGACTGCTTTCAGCACTTACCGTTCTTTTGAACGTCAGCGGACCCTTTACAATAACTATGTGAAAAAAGACGGTCAGAAAGCGGCCGACCGCTACAGTGCACGGCCGGGTCACTCCGAGCACCAGACCGGACTGGCTTTTGATGTGTCCCAGACCGGCGCCAAAAATCCGTTTGCCGAATCTCATGCGACCCGCTGGATGGCCCGGCATGCGCACACTTATGGCTTTATCGTCCGCTACCCCAAAGGCAAGGAGCATATCACCGGCTACATGTATGAGCCCTGGCACCTGCGCTATCTGGGTCCAGACCTGGCAGGCAAGGTCTACCGCAGCCATCTGACGCTGGAAGAATACCTAGGCATCAAGTAAACGCTCAGCCGTCCGCTCATAAAAAAGACAGGCTCACTGAGCCTGTCTTTTTATGCCCAGAACTAGTCTTTGACTGTTCCGTTGATCTGCAGATTGTCAATCCGGTTATTGCCTGATGCTCCGGTTGCTCCGTTAAAGTATACGCGGACAAAAACCTTTTCCTGATTGTCTACCTCCGGCGGCAAAGTCAGCTCCTTCACCTGCCAGGTGGCAGTAGTATGAGCAGTATTCTCTCCAAAAGAAGTAAAGTCCTCTCCGTTCAAGGAATACGCCCACTCGTGCAGGTCAAAACCAGTGCCGGTGCCTCTAATGGCAAAGGAAAGCATAATGTCTTCCAGCTGGCGGGCAGAAAACTCCAGCTCCACAAACTTGCCGTTATTCAGATTGCTCAGCAGCGACAGGGAATTGCCGGCCGCCTGCTCTTCCAGACCGTTCAGCACCGTCCCCTGAAATTCCGAAATATTGGCAAAATCAGTCCGCAGCACTGCTTTTCCACTGTCTGCTTCAAGGATACCGCCGCCTGTCAGTGCACTGCCGAATCCGCTGTCGTTGAAATGCCAGTAACCAATTAGAGGCTCTGCATCCTCAGGCATCACGGTGCTCTCTCCTTTGACCAGCAAGGTGAAGCTTCTGGTCTGGCTGACTTCCCCTTTGGAGAGTGTGGCCGTCAGCGTAACGGTCACGTCCTCATCTTCCAGACGATTAACAGCTCCTTCCGCAGAAATGACTTCCGGCTCACTGGAAGCCCAGCTTACAGCTGAACCGTTAATGCCACTCTCTGCTAGTAAGACGTCTTCCGTAACCGACTCTGCTGCATCTGTCCCCTGATAAATCACGGCCAGATTGTCTGCATCCAGCTGAACAGACACCGAGTCAGACAACGGACTTGGATTCCCGGTCACACGAATATCGTCGATCCGGCTGGTTCCACCGGATGAAACGATTCCGCCATTGATGCTGGTATCTGAAGTATTCAGCCAGCGGACAAAAACGGTCTCCTGGTTTTCAGCTTCAGCGGGTAACTGTACCGCCTCGACAAAGCCTGCATTCCAGTTGGTTCCCACCGTGATGCCCTCACCAAAGTCCACCCAGTCTGATCCGTTTAAACTGTACTGCAGCTTGAAGTCCCGGGGACCTGTATTAGATCCCAGCTGTCTGGATGACAGGGTGATATTCTTGAAGCCGACTGTCTCAAAATCAATCTGATAATACTTGCTTCCGGCACCCTCCTGCCAACTGTTGGTGTTATAAGCAAATGTGCCGCTGCCCCCTGTCCCCTGCGGGAAACTCGGTATGACAGCTGTTTCTCTTCGGATAGACCGGCTGTTGTTGGCCACCGTGTTGCTGTCTACATCCGCTGACTGATTTTCAAACGTCCAGCCGACAATATCGATGATCGGCTCCAGTACCGTGACATTCAGGTTGAGCACTTCCACCGCTTCGCCATTACTAATTTCAGCTGACAGCGTCACGGCCGTGTTCTCCTCCAGTGTCTTGTTGATCACACCCTCAGAGCTTACAATGCTCTCATCACTGCTGCTCCACTCGACAGCCGAACCATAGCGTGCACTCAGCGGCAGCGTCATGTCTCCGGTCAAACGCGTGATGTTGTGATTGGCCAGCACAGTGAGTTTGACTTCATTTTTATCTACAAACGCCAGCTCCTGATCAGACAATGTTTTCTTAGTATAACCCAAAGCAATGGCTTCACTTTCTCTGAAAAACACCCGATGAGCAGAAGGAATGGCTGCATACTGATTCGGTTCCACATATTCCTTCGTCAAAGCATTCCCGACGAAGCGTGACATGCCACTGTCCCCGCGTTCTCTGGCACGGAACATAGGCGGCTCCTCCAAGAGAGGATCTGCCGGGTCATACATCCCGAT
This sequence comes from Alkalibacterium sp. AK22, assembly GCF_000585255.1. Lineage (GTDB taxonomy): Bacteria > Bacillota > Bacilli > Lactobacillales > Carnobacteriaceae_A > Alkalibacterium. The sequence continues at coordinate 2,348 of NZ_JANL01000033.1, read as the reverse complement.
CTGATTGGCTTTGGCTTCTTCTGCCGCTGCTATATACTGAGCTACGGTGGCCGTTTCAAAAGGATAGATGAAGTACGTTATGGCCTGGCCGGCACGCACCAGCTCAAGGTTGGTATTGACCCCGTCGAGCGTAATAACCTCCGCCAGCAGTCTGCCGAAGGGATCCAGCGGTTCCTCACCCAGGCGCAGGATCACCTGGTCGCCGTCACTCAAATAATTTCTCAAGTATTCACCCGCGCGGATACCGTGATCCATCTGATGTTGATCCAGATCGTTACGGACAGCATGATACGTTTCAGCTGTATCGATATTCAGAAAGCGGATATTGGTCGCCCCAAATACCGGATCGACGATACGAATTGTGTCGCCGTCGACCACACGGTCAACTGTTGCGATAAACTCGCGCTCATTGGTTGACGGTTCCGCTCTCTGCTCGTCAAGCTTTGTGATGTCCGCTTGCTGTCTTGGCAACAGCTGAATGCTGTCGTTGTATTTACTTAAAATGCCTGTGACCTCAAACCAGTGCCCAGGTTCGATGTCTTCCAAAATGATACCGGTCGATTCCCAAGTCCGCATCAGTAGGGTGTTGAACGCATCATCGACCAGGGAGACGTTTGCTCCGCCAAAGTAATAGCTTGGTACGGTCTGAATAAAGCCTTCAAACGTCACCAGCTGTCCCTGAAGCGATTCAGCCAAATCCGCGTCCGACAGATCTTCGATTGTGACAAATCGAGGCTCAAGAGGCTGATTCTCAGCCAGAACGGTGATGTCAGAAACCGTCAGCTGGGTCACGCCAGAATGAACCCCGACTTCACCCGTTGCTTCTATCCGGTCGCCTGCCTTCAAATCAGGGAAGCGCTTTGGACTAAAACTGAAAAGCTGAATGCCAGCCTGGGCGTCTTGAATATAGACATTCAAGCGGTCTGCCTGCAGGGCCTGCTGGTCGACGCTGACTACACCCTGAACCGTGACTGTTTCGCCGATCTGCATTCTGGCATCGGCAATGGAGCTGCCCGTTTCACCAAGAACCGATACCGGGATATCGACAGTAAGCTCACTTTGTCCTCTTGAAGCCGTTGCGGTGATCGTTGTCATGCCTGTTTTGTCTGCGGATGCCTGAACCACGCCTGCTTCACTCACTGTCACGAGAGTCTCGTCCATGCTTTCCCAGCTGACTCGGTTGTTCTGGGAGTGGTTTGAATATGTAGCGGTAGCCTCCAGTTGCTTAGACTCCCCTAAGCTCAATTGAAGCGTGTCTTCGGATATGTTCAAATCAATTACCCGGTTGGCTGCATTCCTCTGCGCCGGTCCGGCTGCGTGACTAGGTACGGCATACCCGGCAGGTGCCATTCCTATCGATGAGCTTAACAGAACTCCTGTGAACAGTAACGGGACCCATTTCTTTTTATATGCTTTCATCTTTTCCTCCTATGATAACCATTGTTTGTACCTGATACCGACCGCTTGTCCGATCCCCCTTGCCGTTAAATGTTTTACAAAGCAAGCTGACTTTGTTGGGGACAAATCCTTTTATTTAACCCCTTCAATCAACCCCTCAATCATACCACTTTATTTTTCTGAGCGAATCTTAATTTTCGAATATTTACATTAAATTGACAAAATAATATAAATATATCTAGCCCCAATGCAAAAAAACGCTGAATAAACGAACAAAAAAAATCGTTTAACACATTATATTCGTTCTTTTTATTCTGAACTCTTACTTTTTTAATTCTTCACCTAATACAAAACATCCCTGACCGTCTCATGTGAATACGAGACTATCAGGAATGTTCAGCGTTTGTTATTTTATTGTCTTACAGCAAATAAAGTGGATGGGCCAGATTATCCGCCTCCTTATTTGCCTTCTTTCTTTTTGCCGCGCATTAATTTGATTCCTACTCCTCCAGCCATACTCAAGAGTGCTGCCAGTCCGACCGTCCATGTACCTGTTGCCGTGTTAGGCAAGACTTCTGTATTCCTCTGTTGCGCTTGAGCAGCTGCTTCTGTGTTTGCAGAAAACTGTCGGCTTCTGTTAGATGGACCTGTTGACGCCCCTGCTCTATTTCTTGTTTCACTGCTTGCTGCATGATGAGCAGACCCTGATTGATTCTCAACTCTTGTCTTTTCTTCAGAAATTTCCGGTTTTGTTGAAGACCCTTCTTCTCCACTACCTGCTTGATTATTCCCTGAGGGATTGGTTACTTCAAACGGCGGACGATTAACTTCTGACGGGTGATTTTCTTCTTCGTCTGATGAATCCGGTGCGTCATTCTCTTCGTCGTCTGATGGGGCCGTTACGTCTTCTTCTTCGTCATCTTCTGACGGATCGGTTGCGTCATCCTCGT
>NZ_JANL01000032.1 GCF_000585255.1 Alkalibacterium sp. AK22 | reverse complement strand
CTTTTGTCCCAGCCTCTTTTTTATGCACTGATTTCTCTACTTACAGGCCTAGTAGTCCGTTTGGCCAAGCAAACAGCCTGCTACTGAATTTATGCAGCGTTTGAGTCAGCTGGATTTTATGTCACGGGTCAGCAAGTAGTCCGAGGTCCGAAAGTTCACAAAGCTGAGCCGGAAGCCATGGGATTGATCCCCAAATCGTTCTCCCGGAGCCACGATGACATGTTTATCCAGAAGTTCTGACAGTAAAGTATCCACTTCCTCAGCTGATTTATCCGGAAAACGGCAGTAGAGGTGAAAGCCCCCTAGGGCCTCTTGGAATGCGATGTGTTCACCATATAGCTCTTTGAGCCACGCTTCCAGCCTTCGAGCGCGTTTTTTCAAAATAGTGCGCACCTGCTTTTGATAACTGTTTATTTCTGTACGTAAAAAATGGTCGGCCATAAATTGAGGCAGAAAGCTCAAGTCTGAATCGATCTGTACCCGAATATCTGCCAGGTTTTCAAGTACAGGTTGCGGTCCGATCATCCAGCCAATACGCAAATGACGTCCTGCGAGTTTGGACAAAGTCCCTAGGTAGATGACTTGCTGGTTCTGATCAATCATTTTCAACGGTCGAGTATCTAGGGACTCATCAAAGCTCAGGCCACTATAGGCATCGTCTTCTACAACAGGAATACGTTTCATCAGGCAATAATCCAAAATTTCCTGCTTGCGTCTGGTGCTCATGACCAGGCCGGTCGGATTCTGGAAAACAGGATTCAAGAAAATCATTTTAAGCGGATGTTTAAGAGAGGCTTCCTGAAGCCCCTTGACGGTCATACCTTCTGCATCCATGGGTATGGGAACAATCCGGAGCCCGGCTGCCTGAAAAAGTCTAAGTGAATAAAAATAGGAAGGGGCTTCAATGCCTACAGCATCACCAGGCTTTAAAAGCCCCTGGCTGATCAGAAAAAGCGCATTTTGAGTGCCTGAGGTAATCATGATTTCGTCCAAAGGCACCTCCATCTGGTAGGTTTCCTGAAGAAAGGTTTGGACACTTTGTTTTAAGGATGAGATACCTGTGTGAGAAGTGGCTTGCTCTTTTTCCTGATCCACCAGTTCCTTCCAGGACAGATCCGGAGAATGCAGTTCCGGCAACAAATCAGGTGGGAGGATCCCCTTGGATAAATCAATGACCTTTGTTTTTTGAGACTCCTGAAGGGCTTGGGCGGCCTGTTCATAAGGACTGTGAGTCCCGCGCGGTTCTTCAATTAGCGGGCTCCCCCAGTTAATTACCGGCTTGGTCTGTAGTCCCCATTTATCAGGATTGACGTAAGTACCGCTTCCGGTTTTCCTGATCAGCAGACCTTGAACCGCCAGCTCTTCCAGCGACCGGATAACGGTCGACCGGTTGACACCCAGCGTCTCAGCTAATTTTCGTTCAGATGGCAGACGTGTCCCCGGACTTAATTCGCCCGCTTTTACTTTTTCCTCAATGAGCAGCATGATTTGCTGATAAAGAGGCAGTGTACTTTTTTGATTTAATGTCCAGTTCATACAGGATCCTCCTAACTTTTATTCAGTATAACACAAATTGGATGGGTAAATTACAATCCAATTGGATGTGTTGTCCACTTATTTTTTCAGCTACACTGATGGCAGTGAAAAATAGTTAGCAGGAGGAATTGAGATGAGCGACAAGATTATTGGAAGTGCTAAAGTTAAACGGGGAATGGCCGAAATGCAAAAAGGCGGCGTCATCATGGACGTAGTGAACGCTGAAGAAGCCAGAATTGCAGAAGCGGCAGGGGCAGTAGCTGTAATGGCACTGGAGCGTGTACCGTCTGATATTCGTAAGGAAGGTGGCGTCGCACGCATGGCTGACCCTAAAATCGTTGAAGAAGTTATGAATGCGGTCAGTATTCCAGTGATGGCGAAAGCCCGTATTGGACACATCTCGGAAGCCCGTATTCTTGAATCCATGGGCGTTGATTATATTGATGAAAGTGAAGTACTGACACCCGCCGACGAAGAGTTTCACTTGCTGAAATCAGACTATGTGGTTCCTTTTGTCTGCGGCTGCCGTGACCTGGGAGAAGCGCTACGCCGGATTGGCGAAGGCGCATCCATGCTTCGAACTAAAGGGGAACCGGGTACGGGAAACATCGTGGAAGCTGTCCGTCATATCCGCAAGGTCAATGGACAAGTCAATATATTGAAAACCATGTCGAATGCTGAGCTGATGACTTTTGCCCGGGATTTGGGTGCTCCTTATGAACTGGTCAAGGAAGTCAAAGATTTGGGTAGACTGCCGGTTGTCAATTTCGCTGCCGGTGGGGTAGCTACTCCAGCTGATGCGGCGCTGATGATGAGTCTCGGTGCGGATGGCGTTTTTGTCGGCTCTGGTATCTTCAAGTCCGATACGCCGGAAAAATTTGCACGAGCGATCGTTCGCGCCACGACCAACTATGAAGATTACGCTTTACTGGCAGAACTGTCTAAAGACCTGGGTGAACCAATGAAGGGAATCGAAATCAATACCATCCAGCAGGCTGAGCGGATGCAGGAACGCGGGTGGTAAGCGTGCCGAAGAAAATAGGGGTGCTGAACTTGCAAGGAGCAGTGCGTGAGCATATTCTGTCCTTAAAAAAACTGGGAGCTGATGCAGTAGCCGTCAAAAAAGCAAATGACTTTGATGACCTAGATGGCCTGATCATACCAGGGGGAGAGTCGACGGCGATTGGCAGACTGATCCGTGAGCATCAGCTCGAAGACCGTCTGCGTGCTTTTCATCAGGAGGGCAAGGCGATTTTTGGGACGTGCGCGGGGCTGATTTTGTGCAGCACGGATGCCAGTCACCCTACAGAGGATCTGCGACTGGGATTTATTGATATGGAAGTTGAACGCAATGGCTTCGGTAGGCAGGTCGACAGTTTTGAAATGCTGCTTGATTTTAAAGGCATTGATCATCCAGTAGAATCTGTATTTATTCGGGCTCCCTATATAAAGTCGGTGGGCCCGGCTGTTTCGATTCTTTCAGAACTCGAGGGCAAAATCGTTGCAGCTGAACAGGATAACGTGCTGGTGACTGCCTATCATCCGGAGCTGACCGATGATATGAGTGTACTAGAGTACTTTCTTAATAAGGCTGGCTGACTGAACGGACAAAAATAAATTAATTGAATACCAAGAAAAATCCCGCAACTGCTCAAATAGGCAGAGGCGGGATTTTTTTCAGAAAGACTGACGGTCAAGTATGATGTGCTCATCTTCATCGGTAAACAACAGGCGCAGTCCACGACTATTGGTTGATAGATCGGAGTTCATGTGCAGATGCTGGTAGTAAAAAGCCACTTCTTCAGCAAATGCCGTCTGCTCTCTCAAAGAAACATACCTGCCGTCAGAACTGATGACTACAGTGATTTGCTCAGCTGAGTAGTCTACATGAGCGATGTAAAGGCTGACAGCTTCCAAATCGAGGTAGTGGCTAATCGTTAGATTCTGGTAGGCATAAACTAAATCTGCAAACTGAGTGGGGGTCAGATGAACCTTGTCCCAGTTTATCCGGCCAGGCTCCTGGTCAAGTTCCTGAAGAATAGAGTCTGAATACAGAGAGGGCGACAGGTTAGGCTGAACAGGGCTAATTGCCTTACGATCGCTTTGATCTGTCAGGTCTGGTAACTGCATACGGTTCTCTTCGTCGTCTGCAAGAGTTTCTATTGAACCGTCATTCGTTACTGCAGTTGGATCCCGGTCAAAATCAGCGCATGAGAAAAGAAAAATAAGGCTTAAAAGGAATAAGGAAAGGTCTTTTTTCATCGCACTCCCTCCTGGAAGTAAAATCAAAAAAAATGGCAGACTACATACTCATATAGGAAAGGCAAGTAAAAACATGCTGATTCAGTGCAAGCATGCTAAGGGGGACAAAGGTAAGAGCGAGTGGGGTACGAAGGGGAAGTAAAGAAGAATACACACCTATTTTCTCATATCTGGGCTGCTTTGTAAAAATTATGCTCTTTTATAAAGCGTATTGAATCAGTAGTCAATCAGAAGTAAAAGATGGATTTGTCTTTCAAATAAGGAATTTTATCTAGTAAAAAGAGTGTATTCCTGTCTTGATCTCAAAATAGAGTACCTAGTGGCTTGTATGCCCAGCTGAAAGACGCGTTAGACAATTAATCAAATGGGAACTGATACAGGCTGCCAGATCGATTAGAGTTTATCCCGTAACAGTAATATTGTGATGTCCGCTTGACCGGGCAGATTGAACAGGCTGCTGCAGATAAATGTGTCTGAACGTCACATTATAAAGAAATAGTCAAGTGTAAAAAAGTTTATTCCAATATTATTAATCTTTATAGTTATGGTACAATATACAATAAATAAATTGATTGATTTTATACTTTGCAAAAGGCGAATAGAGTCACAAGCAGAGGGTGACAGGCAGAACAGACCAGCATAAATATACAGCCTGATTCATTCCCATATTGAACGAGAGAGGAATACGATGAATGAAAAGAAAAACAATAATAATCACTGTCTTTTTGGCTTTGCTGCTACTGTTGTTGCCGCTGATTACCTGGCAGGTGAATGCCGGCCGAAAGCTGGAGGTGCTGATTCTTGATAAAACCGTACCTGATCAGACTTATCGGGAGCACAAGGGAATCACCTGGGCTCTGAACCATTATAAATACTTAAATGAAGAGGGAGAAGCGTACAATCTGACTGAGGATTATATCGGGTTCCGTCCCGTAAATGAAACCGAGTATGAATGGTCCACACTGGCTGATCAGTCTGAGTCATCCTATGATTTAATTTATGTTGCAGATACATACGGAGTATATGAAGCTGAATTTTACGGTGACAACCAGTCTGGTGACCGTTCTGATTTGATATACGGTGGACTCACAGAAGAGGATGTTACGGAAATCGAAAGGCGGGTAGAGGAGGAGGGGACACCGGTCATAGCGGAATTCAACAGCTTTGCCAGCCCGACTGATCAGGAAGCGAGAGACCGCTTCACTTCCCTGCTTGGTCTGGAGTGGAATGGTTGGATTGGCCGCTACTTTGATGAACTGGATGGCGAAACGAATGATGAGATCCCAGCCTGGATGATCGACAATTATGAAGAGCAAACCGGATTCGGCTGGAACTTTACAGGTGGTGGCCTAGTATTTGTCAAAGAAGACGATTATATTGTAGTGCTAGAAGAAGGCTTGGATTTTGACAGCAGCGGAGTGACTTTCCGTTTCACGGATGCAGGAGCGGATTATTTCGGAACTGATTTGGCGTCCCAGTACGATTACTGGTTTGATGTAATCGAAGCTGAAGAGGCCGGGGTTCTGGCCCACTATGAACTGGAACTGACTGTGGAAGGAAGCGAGCACATGAGTGAGTATGGTATTCCATCAAACCTTCCAGCTGTAACAAAAGTCCAGAAAGCAGAGGTCCCTCTTTACTATTTTGCCGGAGACTATGCTGATCTGGAAACGACCCCATCGTTTTACCAGTACAGCGGTCTGGACCGGGTGAACCGTTGGCTCAGCCGGCTGCAGTTTAGTGGCGAGCAGGCATTTTATTATCGGGCTTATCTTCCCATGATAAGTACTATCTTAGAGGCTACATATAAACAGGTAAACAGCATGGCTGAAAATCCAACTGCCTCACACTCAGAAGACACTCAGGATCAGATCCAGCGTTCCAAACGGGAATCTTACGAAGAAGACGGAATCACGTTCAGCAGCCGGGTCATTTCTGAAGGGTTTGAAGTCTATGAAGACGGTCAGTGGCGGGCTGTCGACATTAAAGGGGTTAATATGGGAATGGCCAAGCCGGGAAGCTGGCCGGGCGAAGCGGCTATTTCCATGGAAGAGTACGTGAGGTGGCTGGAGCAGATTGCTGACATGGGCGCCAATGTTCTTAGAGTCTATACCATTCATCCACCGGCGTTTTACCAGGCCCTTTTTGAGCATAATCAGCAGGCCGAAGAACCGCTCTATGTCATGCATGGAGTCTGGATTGAAGAAGAGGCTCTGGAATCTGAGCTGGATGCTTTTTTACCAGAAATCATTGAAGGCTTTGAAAGTGAAATCAGCGACGTAATTGACGTTCTGCACGGAAATGCGGACCTGCCGGATAATCCGGGACATGCATCCGGACGCTATACTTATGATGTTTCTCCTTATGTGATGGGCTATATCCTCGGGGTAGAGTGGTACCCACGCATGGTTGAACAGACGAAAGAGAACTACCCGGATCTGCCTGATTTTTCGGGCACTTATTTTGAAACAGTGAATGCCCATGCGTTTGAAATCTGGCTGGCCGAGAGAATGGAATATGTTGTTGCATACGAAGCAGAGCAGTACCAGGCCATGCGGCCGGTCAGTTTTACAAACTGGCCGACAACGGATCTGCTGGAGCACCCGGCAGAACCGTCTGTTGAAGAAGACTTGGTCAGTATCGATCCCAATACAATAGTAGAGACGAAACAGCTGAAAGCCGGATATTTTGCGAGTTATCATGTGTATCCCTACTATCCGGACTTTTTGAATTATGAAGAAGACTACATTCATTTCATCGATCACCGGGGCGAGCCAAATAACTACGCAGGCTATCTTAATGAACTGATCGAAGCCCACCGGATGCCGCTAGTTGTTGCGGAGTTTGGTATTCCTGCATCCCGAGGCATGACGCACCGTAATCCTTTTGGCTGGAATCAGGGATTTATGTCTGAAGTCGAGCAGGGTGAAACGGTTGTCCGTTTATTTGAAGATTTGTTTGAACAGGGGGCAGCGGGCGGTCTGGTCTTCACCTGGCAAGATGAATGGTTTAAGCGGACCTGGAATACGATGGAGCTGGACAATCCTGATCAGAGACCCTACTGGTCCAATGTTCAGACGAATGAACAGCGCTTTGGACTGCTGGCTTTTGAAACGCTCAGCAAACCTCTTGATGGTGACCCAACTAAATGGGATCCGTCAGAACAGCTGGCTGAAAAAGATGAAGGGCTTCTGCGCAGCCTGTCTGTCGCACACGACGAAGCTTATTTATATTTCATGATTGAGATGGAACCGAATGAATGGGAAGAGGAGACGGAACTGCTTCTGCTGTTGAACACGAGAGAAAATGAGGGCAATACACGTGTGCCTGCTTTAGGTGACCAATATTTTGAAGCAGGTGTGGATTTTGTCGTCGAGTGGTCCAAAGAGGAAAGCCGGGTACTGGTCGACAGTCATTATGACCCTTTTTATTTTCAGTATGGATATGAATTGAATTATCTGGAAGAAAACAGTGCAATTCAACCCGATGATGGTCAGTTCAATCCGATTCGATATGCCTTATCCAAACCGATGACCATTCCTTCAACAGGGGAAGAGATACCCTTTGACTTTTATGAAACCGGTCATCTGAGAGAGGGAGTAGGAAATCCAACTTCCGACGCCTATGACTCCCTGGCGGATTACCTATTCAATAAGGAAGAAGGAATCTTGGAAGTCCGTCTCCCCTGGCTGCTGATTAATGTGAAAGACCCTAGTCAAAAAGAAATTTTAGGAAATTTATGGGAAGACGGCATGACTGCTTCAGAGCAAATTGAAGGGATTCATCTTTCTCTGGCAGCCGTACAAACCAATCAGGAGATTGAAAAGCTGCCGGCAACTGAAGACTGGCTTGTTTATGAATGGGAAAACTGGGGTCAGCCGGACTATACCGAACGGCTAAAAGATTCCTATGAGATTATTAGAGATTATATGCATAGAGAAAAAGGAGTGGAATAATCGATGAAAAAAATACTGGTAGTGGACGACGAGGCTGTGTTGCGCATGCTGATTGTGGACAGTCTGGAGGACCTGGGACATCCCATTGATGAAGCCGACAATGGCTTTGATGCACTCGATTTAATCAACACAGTAGACTATGATGTCATCTTGCTGGACTATATGATGCCGGGAATGACCGGTATCGATTTACTTGAAAAAGTAGATAAAAGTCTGGAGAATACCTCTGTGGTCATGCTTACGGCCAAGACACAGGACAAAGATCAGCAGCGGGCAGATGAAGCCGGGGTAGACATATTTATGAAAAAACCCTTCAGTCCAATTGAGCTGTATCACCTGGTAGAGGAGCTGACCAATGGCTGAACGTCTGAAACAGTCTCTCTCAATCCGACAAAAGTTCTACAAAATGTCAGCCTTACTTTTGTCTGTATTTCTGATGATCATGTCCATCGGTATTTTTACGGTTTTGAGAGAGCAAGAGCAATTAAACCAGCGCTTTGAAAGCAATACTTTAAAATACGACTCAATTAATAATCTGGCTGAAAGTGTCAATCAGGTATTTTTCAGAGCAAGAGGCTATTATGCCTTTCAGGATGAACGTGAACTTGAACTGCTCTATGAGAATCTGGACCAAGTAGATGATGATTTAGCTACCTTTGCCTCATTACCTTTAAATGAGACAGAAGAAACCCTTGAGGAGACCTTATCTGAGTTTTTTGTAAACTACAGGCAGAATATCCTTCCCCAAGCCTTAGGCTTTGTCCGGGAAGATGACTATGAATCCCTAAGAGCGTTGGCAAGTGGAGGGACAAATCAAATAGTCAATGAATTCATTGATTATACGAATGAATTCAGAGAAGCCAATCAGGAGCAACGAGACCAGATTTATGCTGATTCAATGGCTTTGATTGACGTCTTTACGACCGGCTTTATTTTTCTGGGTATTGCCAGTTTTGGACTCTTTGTACTCGTCATCGGCAGTATGCTCAAAGATATCATTACACCGCTGAACAACCTTATCGTAGCCACTGACAATCTTAAAGACGGGCATAAGGCGTATCTGGAAGAAGACTATCAGTTAAAGGAACTGAGTACACTGGCGAACTCTTTCAATGCTATGGCTTTAGAAGTTAATGAGAAAGAGGAGGAGCTGACCGCACAAAACGAAGAGCTGATTGCCCAGCATGAAGCTCTGGAGGAGAATCAGGACCAGCTCCAGAGACATCTGACAGAAATCGAGCATATTAATAAGGCGCTCGATCAGTCGGCTTTGATGTGTATCACGGATCCAAAAGGGATCATGCTGAAAGTAAACGAAATGTTCTGCCAGGTCTCTCAGTATGCACCAGATGAGCTGGTGGACACCCCCATCCGTATATTAAAAAGTGGCCACCATAGTCCAGAGTTTTATGACAAGCTGTGGCAGACAATTACTAAAGGGAAGATATGGACTGGAAAAATTAAGAATGAAGCAAAGGACGGTTCAGCTTACTGGCTGGACTCTACCATTGTTCCCTTTCTTGATAAGCACGGTAAGCCTTACCGTTATATTCTCATTGGAATCGATGTCTCCGAGAACAAGCAATACGAACTTGAGCTCAGAGACTTGCTTGAAGAGACTCAGACGGCCAAGGAAAAAACCGAGCGTTACAGTAATTTAAATAAAGCCCTGACAGCTACAGTAGAGCGAAGAGAATTTTTGAATCAGGTATTTGGTTACTTTAAAGACACGTTTGCCTTCGATAAAGGGATACTGGTCAGCATGGAACAGAAAGAGTACGAAATGAAAGGACTGTGCAGCGTTCGGGTACAGCAGTTCCTGACAAATACATATAATCAGGATATTGTTGAACGATTGAAAAAAGAAAGCATTTTCAGGATTAAGCGCAGCACCCAGGCACATGAGGCGGGAATTGCTGAAGAAGAGGTATTTGCCTATGATCTCTATGCCTCCATAGGCAATCCGGATCAGGTGGATTTAGTATTGGCCCTGACACGTATCGGACATGATTTTACTCCGGAAGAAATGAATGACATTTCTGTACTGATGGGTCAGTTGGGGGTCGCTTCCAGCCGGATTGATATATACGAGGCTGTCCAGCATGAGCGAAGCTTGAATGAAAGCATCGTTCAAAATGTGACCGAAGGCCTGCAACTGGTCAATTTAAATGGAGATCTGGTTCAGTCAAATGAAAAACTGCTGGAACTTATCGATATCGACACTTACCGCAGCCGTAAGGTGATTGATCAGGAACAGTGGATCAGTGATTTTACTGCAAGATGCATCGACCAGACTAAGACAGAAGCCTTCTTCCGAAAAGCTATTGGCAAGGATTATACAGCGATCTCGTCTATCCGCTGCCAGATGAATGATGAAGAAGGCAGACACATGCAGATTTATACGTCACCGGTATTCATTAAGGGTGACAAGACGGGAACAATCTTTATGTACCGAGATATTACAAAAGAATTTGAAGTAGATACAATGAAATCTGAACTGGTCAGCACCGTCAGCCATGAACTGCGGACCCCTCTGTCTAGTGTGCTGGGCTTCACGGAAATGCTATTGATGAAGGAACTGAAGCCTGAGAAGCAGAAACGGTATCTGGAAACAATCTATAAGGAAGCCAGACGATTAACGAACCTGATCAACGACTTCCTGGATATCCAGCGGATCGAATCCGGCAAACAGCAGTATCAGATGGCAGACATCAATCTGAATGAGGTCATTATGGAAGTGATTGATACCTTTAAACACGGAGAAAATCATCTTATTTATCTGGAGGATTCAGCCGCACATACCAAAGTGCATGCGGACAAAGACCGGATGGTCCAGCTGCTGACAAATCTGATCAGTAATGCTGTCAAGTTTTCGCCGGCAGGCGGCAAGGTGAGTTTGAAAATTAAAAATGCCAATAACCAGCTGATTGTCAGCATCAAAGATCGGGGCATCGGCATACCGGAAGCTGACTTAAAAACGATGTTCACGAAGTTCAAGCGAGTCGATAACAGCTCCAGCAAAAAAATAGGCGGAACTGGACTAGGTCTGGCAATCAGTAAAGGGATTGTCAAGGCTCATGAAGGGGATATCTGGATCAAATCCAAGGAAAATAACGGAACCACTGTCAGCTTCTCTCTTCCACTTGTCAATGAAATGCAGGAAGACAAGCATGCGTATAATCTGGATGAGACCGATCAGGTACTCAAGGGGAGTGTTTTGCTAGTGGAGGATGATATCAGTCTGGCAACCATGCTTTCAGAATCATTAAAGTCTAATGGCTTTAATGTCATCCATTACTTGAGTAGTCAGAATGTCGTTGATATTGCAACTGAACAGCCGCTGGTCGGCATTGTTGTAGATCTGGTGCTGGAAGATGGCCTGACAGGATGGGATCTAATTCATTCCATACGCCAAAGCAGCGCTACCCAGCATATTCCGATTGTTATTTCTTCAGCCATAGACAAGTCTTTGGACAAAATAGAAGAGTACAGTGTGCATGACTACCTGGTCAAGCCTTACTCGCCGAAGAAACTGTCCGACATCATGCTGAAGCTGGTTTGAACACACAAGCAGTCAGCATACAGCAATACTGTAGAAGAATAGTCAGTGCACTCACTCAGGAGGGTTAGTTTGAATAAGGAGAAGCTACAAGACATTATCAAAAAAAGCCAGCGACAGTTTCTGGTTGAAAATAATGAGCAAATCACTCACACCAGCCGTAATTTAATTGCTTATATTAACAAGGGAGAAGAAGAGGACTACGAGGTCCTCTACCAGTTTTATCATCGAATCAGAGGGACATCCGGGACACTCGGCTTAAAAGATATCGAAGAAGTGGCCGGAAAAATAGAAGAACTGATGCTGACAGAAAAAGAAAGTTTGACTGAAGAATACGCCCATATTTGTACGCTTGTCAAAGGTACGGGCAAACTGCTTGAATTGATCGAGTACAGACTAAGCGAAGTTCTGATGGAGGTCACTCAAACACTGCATGAAGAAAGTGTGCAGGGAGAAACGCGTCTTTACTCTGGGAAATTGCTTGTTGTGGACGACGATGTATCCATGCTCAACTACCTAGAGGAAGTTCTCAAGCATCAGGGGTTTGAAGTGTACTTGACGAGCAGTCCAGACGAAGCGCTTGACTATTTAAAAAATGGGGATATCGACCTGGCTTTAGTAGATGTGGTGATGCCTGAGAAATCTGGGTTGGACATTTACCAGGAAATACTGAAAATAAACAGCCGAATGCCGATTATTTTCATGACGGGTCTGAATAGCCGGGATGTAAGATTGGAAGCCTTGAACCAGGGGGCCGAATTTTATATACAGAAACCAGTCGATCCAAAAGCGCTGATTGCTCGAATCAGTGGTTTAATCAACAAGAAAAAAATAAACGACAGCCGGCAGAATCGGGACGAGCTGACTCAAGCCTTTACCCGCAAACAGTTTCTTCGTTCTTTTGCACAGGAAAAACACCGGTTTGATGAAAGAGGGACACCGTTTAGTGTAGCCTTTATGGATCTGGATTATTTCAAAACGATTAATGATACTCAGGGACATCTTTTTGGTGACCAAGTTCTCAAGCGTTTTGTCGACGGTATAAGAACCCACTTGACAGACGGATCAGAAGTGTTCCGCTTTGGCGGAGACGAGTTTCTAGTCCTGTTTCCGGGTCTAAAGGGTGAGCAGGCTAAGGAAGTAGTCGAGAATATCCGTGAGACCATAAACAGCAGACCACTCATGCTGAAGGATGGCTCCGAGCAGATGGGGATTCGTTTCAGCGCAGGAATAGCTGAATTCAGTGAGCAGGTCTCAAGCAAGACTCAGCTTTTGGAAAAAGCAGACCAGTCACTGTATATCGCCAAAGAAAAAGGTAAAAATCAAACCGTTCTGGAAGGAGAATCTGAAGAGGTTCCTGGAAATAATATCCTGGTCGTTGATGATGAAACGCTTCTCGCCAATATCATCAAAACCCGTTTGGGATATCTTGGCTATACCGTTGAACACGCCAAAGATGGGCAGGAAGCGCTGGATAAACTATCGCTGGGTCAGTATGACCTGGTTCTTCTTGATATCATGCTGCCCAAGGTCACGGGCATAGAAGTGCTGAAACACATGAAGGACCGTAAATTAAACGATCGGGCCAAAGTTATGATGATATCCGGCAAGCACAGCGAGGCCTCTGTGATGGAATGTCTAAGACTGGGCGCGGATGATTTCTTTGAAAAACCATTTTCATTGGAAGTTCTTGAACACAAAATCAAAAAAATATTGACCTCATGAAAGAAGGGTAAAAGATGGCAGAAGCTTATATATGGAGAGTGATTCTAGCCTTGCTCCTGATCAACAGTGGGATTTTTATCTTTGTTCTGGTCAAAAAAATAGGAATGAAAATTCTGGCTAAGAAGAAGGCAGACATTCGGAAGGCTTACGAAGAGAGTGTCATTCAGTTTATCAGTTTAAATGATACTGAGCTGTCACTGAGGCCCGAGACCCTTCTTGAGAAAAAGGTCCTCCGTGAGATAATTCTGGAATACAGCGACTATATGACAGATAGTAAGCGTGATGTGCTGGCAGAAGCTGCTCAGACCGCTGCAGTCAGTCACAAAGTGTCCCGCTATTTGTCCAGCAATAGCAGCTCAAAGCAAAAGATAGGCACTTATTTAGCCGGTGAGTATAAATTGGATGAAATGACTGATCAGTTACTTGTACAGTTGGATACAACTAATGATGAATTGCTATTTGTCACCGCAAGAAGTCTGATCCGACTGGGAGATGCCAGGCACTTGAACAGAATTTTATTTCAAGCCAATTTGACGAATCGTTTGGACCGCAAGCAGGTCCGGACGCTTCTGGAAAGTGTAAAGAGTGATATCAGTGATTTTCTGAGCGAAGCTATCCATTCAGAGAACTGTTCACTGCAGACGGTTGCCCTAGAAGAAGCAGGGAAGCGTCACTATGCAAAGAGCATCGAATGGATTCGATTTTTTCTGATGCATGAACAGAAAGAGCTAAGAGTATCGGCTCTAAAAGCAGCCTACAGTGTCGGAGATATGGGAGATGAGGATTTTCTTGCTGCTGTTTTTTCAGTCAGTCAAGATCCTGAGTGGGAAGTACGGGCGTTTTTGGCCAAGTACTTAAGAAAAATTCGGCTTGAGCGTTCGATAGAGGTCCTGCAGACTTTTGTTACTGACCAAAATTGGTATGTGCGGCATAATGCTGCAGAATCTCTACTTTTTCAGGGTGAAAAAGGCAAGAGCGCTTTATCGGCTCTTCTTGATGCCGATGATCCTTTTGCAAGAGATGCTGCCCGGGCGGTGCTGCAGAAAGAAGCCTTAAACAAGCGCGTCTGACTGTCCAGAGAAAGTTGGCAGTTGTGCGGGCCAGCAGAAGGGACTAATAAAGGAGGAACACATGACTGCCATTGTTGATTTTATTATTCAAAGTATCATCATCTTTAATTATTTTGTCTTGTATTATGTCCTGACAATCAACACGTTCTACGCTTTTCTTTTTATCGTGTCGGTCCGGGCACTATATATCGACAGGAGAAAAAAACGTTACTGGTCTTATGAAGAAATGGCTAGTTCAGCCTACACGCCTCCTTTGTCGATTGTTGTTCCCTGTTACAATGAGGAAGCCACAGTGGTAGATAACGTCAAGGCTCTTTTAAGTCTAGAGTATAATGAATTTGAACTGGTTGTGGTTAATGACGGCTCCAAGGACAAGACGATTGACCGACTGATTGAGGAGTTTGATCTGGTGAAAGTAGATATGCCGTATCAAAAAAAAATTCAGACACAGAACGTTAGAGGCCTTTATCTGTCCTCCCTTTTCAGTACCATCACGGTCGTTGACAAGGAAAACGGGGGGAAGGCGGATGCCTTGAATGCCGGGATCAACATGGCCAAGTATCCAGTCATTACCTCCATCGATGCCGATTCAATCATTGAGAGAGATTCGCTGATCAAGGTGATCCGTCCGTTCGTGGAAGACCCGACTGTAGTCGTTTCAGGTGGAGTGGTAAGGCCAGTAAATGACTGTACGGTTGACAAGGGATTCATTGAATCTATCCGCCTGGCTAAAAGCAGTATAGCGCGTTTTCAGACGGTTGAATATCTGCGAGCCTTTCTGTTTGGGCGACTCGGTCTCGGCAATTTAAATGCCTTGCTAATTGTTTCAGGAGCTTTTGGAGTGTTTAAAAAAAGTACTGTGATTGAGGCAGGAGGCTACACAGAAGACACGATTGGAGAAGACATGGAGCTGATTGTCAAGATCCACCGTATGATGAAAGAGGCAAATAGAGACTACAAAATCGTGTTTGTACCTGATCCCGTCTGCTGGACCCAGGTTCCTGAACAGCTCAAGGTACTCAAAAGTCAACGTAAACGCTGGCATATTGGCTTGATGGACAGCATGCTGAAGCATCTGAAGATGATGTTCAATCCAAAATACGGTTCAGTAGGTATGCTGGCCATGCCGTACTACTTTTTTGTAGAAATGTTGGGAGCAACAGTCGAGATTTTAGGCTATGCGTCGTTCGTTTTGTCTTTCTGGCTGGGTATAATCAATATCCAGTTCTTTCTTCTCTTCTTGGCCGTATCCATATTGTATGGAATCTTTTTGTCCAGTTCAGCGATTCTACTGGATGAGTACAACTTTTCCAAGTACTCAGACGTCAAGGAGTATCTGCTACTGATGCTCTACAGTGTAGCCGAAAATTTTGGCTACCGGCAGTTGACAGCCTGGTGGCGATTCAGTGCCTTCTTTACGTACAAGAAAAAAAGCAAAGTCTGGGGTGAGATGACCCGTACAACATTTAGTTCTGATCATTCGGATTAAAACTGATGAAATCAAGGACTGAATTGACTGGCAGAAAAGCAGCAGGAATAAGCAGTGTCCGTTTGTAAGCCAGTGCAGACGGACACTTTTATTTTGAAAATAGTGGCACTCAGCTGCATCTGGACCAGGAATCATTGTTCAGCAAAATAAACTTCTCTGCCGGTCCAGGAAGGAGAGCAGGCCGTCTGTTTGAAAAGAATTGTATGTATCTGCACACTTTCTCAAACGCAAGGGGTTCAGTGTAAACTTCTGCAGGGGTAAAAAACTGCGGTATAATAAAGTAAACGAGCACAGTGAAAAGCAGGTATGCCTGCTATCCTGGCATAAAGGGAGAGAATCATATGTTTGAGCAGTTGTCTTACTTTCAAATAATCAGCCTGACAGGAATCGTGGGTCTTAACCTCTACAGTTATCTCTTGTTTTTCTTGGATAAACAGCGTGCTAGGAGAAATAAATACCGAATTTCAGAAAGAAAGCTGCTGTTTATCACACTGGTTGGTGGAGGAGTCGGTTCCATGGTGGCTATGTCCAAATTTCGACATAAAACACAGAAAACGGCATTCAAAAGGCTAGTGCCTTTAGGGGGATTGCTGACAGTTATACTGGTTACGGTGATTTTATTGCACGTACCGTAGAAGTGAAGAATACATCTGTACAGCGCTACCGGTTCAAAAAAGAGGATTCAAGCAATAGGCTGTTTGGATGTTGCGAAAAAAGAGCAGCTGTCTAAGCATCAGTATGCTGATATCTATGATATATTAAACACAATAAAGAGGGTTTTTGCTGGAGGGGATCATATGCTGCATTTTCATAAAGACCAGTTGACTGTATTTCAAAGTGCATTGTATCAGACAACAACTGCCGTTGTTGAGACAGAACAGGCCATGATCATTACTGATCCGAACTGGCTGCCTGAAGAAGTGAGAGAGATCAAGCAATTTGTGGATGACCGACTGGGAAATCGGATGCTGTACCTGATCTATACCCACAGTGATTTCGATCACATTATAGGTGCGGGAGCTTTCCCGAAAGCTTTTGTCATCGCATCTAAAGCTTTTCACAACAATCCAGGCAAGCGTGCATGTCTGGAGGAAGCCAAAGCTTTTGATAGCAAGCATTATATAGAGCGCGATTACACACACGTCTATCCCCATGTGGACCGGATGATCACCATGGATGGGGACGCTCTCAAACTGGGGGATATGACCTTGCACTTTTATCTGGCTCCCGGCCATACCGCCGATGGGCTCTTTACGGTCATCGAGCCATATGGCATTCTTCTTTCAGGTGACTATCTATCTGATGTTGAGTGCCCATTTATCAGCTACAACTGGAAAAAGTACAAGCAGACTGCAAAGAAGGCCGGGGCCATTATGGAAGAGCATGATATTCGCTGTCATGTTCCGGGTCACGGGAATGTAACTGAAGATAAAAATGAAATGATTGCTCGGCTTGCCTTTACCCAGGATTACCTTGACCGTTTAAACCGTGATGTGGATGCGCTAGAAAAAGAATGCCGCGAGCGTTTTCTTTTCTTTGACGGCATGATTGATATGCACCGAAACAACATAAGAAGAGCCGCCAAGGAAGAGCACCGCTAAAAAAGGTGAAGGCCGGAAGTTCCTTTATTTGATCTTTGGGCTATGACTAAAGATTAAGCAACAGTATCAGCTTAAGGGATAGCTTCAGGATTCATATAAGAGAAACCAGTAGCGGGTAGTTTTATTTTGCAGAGGAGAGAAAGCCTGATGTTTGAATACAAAATAGACCAGGAGTTGTCACTAAAATTAACAATGCCAAAAGACAGTGCTGAACTGTTTGAACTGATTGAGGTGTCCAGAGCACACATAGGTGAATGGATGAGCTGGGTTCATCAGATAAAAAGTCAGCAGGACGTCCAAGACAGTATTGAACAGAATTTAATTGAACTATCCAAACAAAAGGGCATGCACTGCCTGATTGTTTTTCGGGGGAAGATCATTGGATCTGCTAGCTTAAAGTATTTTGACTGGGATGTCAGAAGTGCGGAAATCGGTTACTGGATCTCGCCGGCTCATGAGGGAAAAGGAGTCATGAGCCAAACTGCTCAGGCACTGACTGATTATGGTTTTGAATACTACAAACTGAATAAAATAGAAATCTGGGCAGCGGAAGAAAATGTCAGAAGCCGAAGTATTCCTGAGAGACTAGGATTTGTCCTGGAAGGCATGCGGCGAGCCAATGAGCGCATCAATGGCCGTAGCCACAACATGATGATTTACGGCCTGCTGAGAAGTGAGTGGAAAAATATGAGCAGGTTTCACCGTGACTGACAGCTGCTGGAATAGTTTTGACAGTTACATAGTCAAAGGCAGAAGAAGACCGTGAGGCATTCAGTAAGAGCAGTGATGCTACTTTGGTCTACTGAAAAGAACCTGCTTAGCCAGTTTATACAGTAAATATGATTTTGTCTATTCCGGCGAGCGGACTGTTGAGGTCTGTTATGACAGGGATCAGGGTGGAATACTAAAAAACAGGCAGCACAGAATACTGACTGTTTTACTTTTAGAAGAAATGACAGCATTAAAGCGTGCTGTGAACCAAAGCTGTTTTAAAGACGCTGTAAAGTAATGAGGCAAACTGGAAAAGCATGGATGTCAAGGGGCTCTAACTGCCTGAAGATCAAAAAGCATAAAAATAAGCAGCAATAGAAAAGAGGACGGTCAGAGGCATGCAGCACCTCTGGCCGTCCTTTTTAGGGGATTCGGGAAGTCTTTTATCTTTAACAGTTGGCAATTACAGTGTTAAACCAATGTACGTTCTACTGGGACTTCTGCACGACCTTGCAATGGCGGAATTCTTGGGATAGACAATGGGGTAACAATAAACGTAATGACCAGCAAACCTGTTAATACATATGAGAGAACTTTTCTGCTCTGCTTCATAGTGGACTCCTCCTTAGTTAGAAGACAACCTGTTTTCAATCTCCGTCAGCGCCAACTGAGAAAAGGATAAAAGTTTGTTATTATTTTGGATTTTGAAAATGCTGGACGACAGTTCAAAACACTCACGTGAATTGTCCAGGTTACCCAGTTTAAAGAAGATATGCCCTTTAGTGTGATAGTAGTCGCCTAACGAGTAAAGGGAGTTATTTTTGACCAGCATATCGATGCCTTCAGATACATAAGACAGCGCCTCTTTGTTATGATCTTGCTGCTCCAAAGTAAGTGCATAATTCAGGATGATTTTAGAACGAATTTCATAATCGATTGATTCATCGATCAGGTCGATTCCTTTTTTATACATAGCCATGGCTTCCTGATGCATCTCTTTGCTGTAGTAAATTATACCACGCGTGTTGTAAATCTCAACAGCTAAAGACTTGTTGACATCACCTAAATACATATCGTTCAAAATATCAAGAGCCGCATCTGGTTCGCTGTACAAGTGATACTTTAAAGAGGCTTCGACCATGGAAAAGAATACTTTGTCGTTGACGTCTCGTGCATTGTTGATCAGCTCTTTGTGGTGATCCAACAGCAGCTCAATTGTCTTGTAGTCCCGAGATGTTAAATATTCACGAATGGTTTTCTGTACATCATCAAGTTCATTTTTCTTGTTGTTGTCTTGTTCCGCTTTCAGGAGCTGGTTTTCCTCGAGCTCCAGGCGTATTTCAAGTTTGTTTAAAATCGATTTTTTTGGAACGATGTCACCCTTTTCAACCCGGCTGATCAGTGCCTGGGCACATATATCTTTGGCCAGGTCCTGTTGGGTCAGACCAAGTTCTTTACGCCTAGTCTTGATTAGTTCACCTAATTTCATTATTATCCCACGCTTTCTATAATATGAAGTATAAAAGATTCTTTTGCAGTTAGCAATCAATATTAATAAATATTACAGAAATGATTTATTTTTCATAAAAATGCAATAGTTTGACAAGGGAAAGGAGAGTAGGGTATAATAATCTCTAATTCGAGATAAAAGTTATTTATCCCCTCGTGAGTAGTAGTATAGTTGGTGGGGTAGCATTTATTCCTGTTTCGAATTAAGCATAAGACTAAAAAGTCAGCTAAAGGATAATGAGTATATATTAGGAGGAACATATATGGAACCAGTTTCGGGAATACACCATGTCACAGCAATCACTAGCAGTGCAGAAAAGATATATGAATTTTTTACGCATATTTTAGGCATGCGTCTAGTCAAGAAAACGGTCAATCAGGATGATATTCATACCTACCATCTGTTTTTTGCCGATGATAAAGGAAGTGCGGGGACAGATATGACCTTTTTTGATTTCCCCAACGTACCCAAAGGCAGACACGGGAACGATGAAGTATCACGTACAGCTTTTCGAGTGCCTGACAATGAAGCTTTGAACTACTGGCTCGAGCGTTTTGACAAGTATGACGTCCATCATGAAGAAATTCAGACCGTCTTTGGCAAGCAAGTGCTGCCATTTGTTGACTTTGATGGTCAGCAGTATCAGCTGATGTCTGATGAGGGAAATGAGGGCGTTGCATCCGGAACACCCTGGGAAAAAGGCCCAGTACCATTGGCTCATGCCATTACCGGTTTAGGACCAGTGACTCTAACTTATTCAGACTATGACTATATCAAGGCGGTTTTGGAGCAAGTCTACGGTATGCAAGAAATTGCCCAGGAGGGCGAGCGTTACTTGTTTGAAATGGGTGAAGGAGGAAACGGAGCTCAAATCATTGTTGAAATTGACAAGTCGCTGCCTCCGCACCAAGAAGGAGCCGGTACCGTCCACCATGTGGCTTTTAGACTGAAAGACAAAAAAGCCATCGATCAGTGGATTGAGCGGTACCGTCAGTTCCAGTTACCCAATTCCGGTTTTGTTGACCGTTTTTATTTTAAATCTCTGTATGCCCGTATTACCCGAGGCATACTGGTCGAACTGGCTACAGACGGTCCAGGATTTATGGGGGATGAGCCTTATGAAACACTAGGAGAAAAGTTGTCTCTTCCTCCGTTTTTAGAAAGGGATAGAGAAGCTATCGAAGCACAGGTCCGTCATATTGATACGGTCAGAAGTACTCAGGTATTTATAAAAGAATAAGCAAGTGCTACATTCACCATAAAAAAACAAAATGCATCCAACCTTCTTGACCTGATAACAGGCGTGAGAAGGAGGATGCATTTTGTTTGCAGTTAAGGCTCGCTTTTATAAAAAGCCAATTTCCTCATACTGTATGCGCGTCAACTGGCTCACCAGTTGATAATACCTATGGCTAAAACAATCAGTATGGCTATCGGGGCGATAAATTTTGCTGTGAAAATAAGAGGTTCAGCCCAAGCCTTGCCATGAATGTCAGTATGGTGCAGGATATCTTCCGTGCTCCATGACCAGGTCACGAATAAAACGGAAATCAGTGCACTCAAAGGCAACAGTAGATTGCCGGTAAAGGCGTCGACAAAGTCGAGGAAACTGTCTCCAAAAACTTCAATATCCACAGCTCCTTGACTAAGCGACGAAAGAATACCGATTAAAGAAATGACAATGCCGGACAGTAGTGTAGTCGTTTTGCGGGACAGATTGAACCGGCGCATGAAGTAGGCCACGGAAACTTCCAAAAGAGAAATCGCAGAAGACAGTGCTGCCAATGAAAACAGAATAAAGAAGATCAGACCCACAAGTGTTCCGATTCCACCCAGACCTTCAAAAATGGTTGGAAGGACGATAAAAACAAGGCCTGCACCTTCCGACGGATCAAGACCGAAGGCAAAAAGCGCCGGGAAAATGATCAAGCCTGAAATAATAGCAAACAAGGTATCCAGTACAATAATGATTGCTGCCGAGGAAGGCAGGCTGGATTCAGGATCCAGATAACTACTATAGGTGAGCATGATACCCATTCCCAGACTGAGTGTGAAAAACGCCTGACCCATGGCTGCAAGGTAAATATTGGGATCAGTAAAAGCGCTCCACTCCGGACTGAACATAAAGGCCAGAGCCTCACGGGTCCCACCCAGTGTCATGCTGTAAACCGCCAGTCCGACTACCAGAATACTGAGTAGGGGCATCATGACTTTACTTGTCAGTTCGATTCCTTTTTGAACGCCGACATAAACAATCCCGATACTGAGAGCCATAAACAAAAACTGCCAGGCAACGGGCTGAGCTGCACTGCCGATAAATTGACTAAAGTAGTCTGAAGGATCGCCGGAGATTCCACCGGTCATGTAGTCAAAGGTATAGCGCAAGGACCAGCCGCCGATGACGCCGTAAAAGGACAGAATCAGAAAAGCGGCCAGTACACCCAGTCCTCCGGCTAAAAACCAGGGTTTTTTAGGTGCAAGCTTACTGAATGCCTGAACTGCATCTGCTTGTGACCGTCGTCCGATAGAGAACTCTATCAGCATGACAGGAAAGCCCAAAAGCAGGACACTGACCAGATAAATAATCAGGAAAGCTGATCCTCCATTTGACCCCATGGCGAATGAAAACCGCCAAATATTTCCAAGTCCTACTGCAGAGCCCATTGTGGCTAGGATGAATCCCCAACGCGAACCCCACTGTTCTCTTTTTTCTACCATTGAAATAACTCTCCTTTTTATCATAATGACATCTGAACAGTATACATTATCGATTAAGCTATTGAAATGCTTCTCTCATCATATATTCATTATATTTGCTTATTTAATATTGAATGTCTTTGTAAAAGGTTGCAAGGTGTCAATCAGTAAATTTTTTTAACTTAAGGCCGTTCAGAGTGTTTTGGCAATGGTATGATAGGGCTGGGTCAGTCATCTGTCTGTCTTTGTCATGAGTAAAAAAATGGCTGAATTAAAACTGCTAATACATAAAGCAGTCTGTACAGAAGGATAAAATAGGAAGCCTTAAATTATAATGAGACAAATGAGCTGAAATTAATGAGACAAAGCAAAAAAAAATTTGCACAATTTTAAATATGAGGTAAACTTGAATAAAGCGTTTACATAATGAAAGGGATGGTTATATGCCAACAGTCGCTGTAGCAGGAGGATCCAGAAAGGAAATACTTGAGCTGGTTAGACTGAGTAAGTCTACGCTTTCTGAAGAAGTTAAGTTTATTGTATTTGACACGGAAGCCAATCTTGCTTCCCGAGATGTTTGGGATTACCGAGCATGCAGCAGCTTGGAAGAGATGGTTCGAAAAACGGTTGCGTGCGCAGCTTCCGGCGAAGCCGATATTCTCCTCAAGGGAGGGATTCAGACGCACAGCTTATTGAAAGAAGTTTTAAGAGCAGAACATAATCTTAAACAGAAAAAACTGCTGTCTCACGTGGCGCTGATCAGCCTTCCTTCATTTCAGCGGCCGATATTGCTCACTGACGCGGGAATGAATATTTCGCCAAGTACAGAGCAGATGAGTGCCATTATTGACAATGTGCTGGATGTGACGCAAGCGATGGGGATGAGCCGGCCCAAGCTTGCGATTTTAAGTGCAGCAGAAAATATTAATCCTAAAATGCCGTCCTCCATCACCGCACAAAAACTCACAGATCAGTTCAGAAGTGACCGCCGGGCTATTATTTACGGTCCACTATCGTTAGATCTTGCTTTGTCGAAAGATTCAGCTGAACTGAAGCGCTTTGAAGGACCCGTTCGAGGGGATGCAGATGTGCTGGTTGTCCCAGGAATTGATGCCGGCAACGTATTGTACAAGTCCCTTCTGCTGTTTGGCGAAGCGAAAATTGGCGGAACGATTGTCGGAACAAGGGTCCCGATTGTTCTGACATCACGGAGCGACACTGTCGAAAATAAGCGGTATGCACTCGATTTTGCCTTGATGCAGTTGAGTAGTCAAACAGAACACACCTTTGCAGGAGAAGACAGATGAGACAGTATATTTTAGCAATCAATCCAGGTTCAACATCAACCAAAGTTTCCCTCTTTGATGGTCAAGGAAACCAGACCGCCCAGACGATTCGCCATACAGCAGAAGAGCTGAACTCTTTTAACGGAGTCATGGAGCAGAAAGCATTCAGGAAAGAACTGATAAAGGGGTTTTTAAAAAAGAATCAGGTCTTGCAAGCAGAACTGCAGGCGGTCGTCGGTAGGGGAGGTCTGCTTAAGCCGATTCCTGGAGGAACTTATCTAGTGGGAAAAGACATGCTGGATGACTTGACAGAAGAACGGTATGGCACCCATGCATCCAACCTCGGAGCTGTTCTGGCTTACGGTATGGCACAAGAAGCAGGCGTAGAAGCCTATATCGTTGATCCGGTAGTGGTAGATGAGTTTGAAGATGTTGCCAGAATTTCCGGCCTAAAAGGAATAGAGCGCCGCAGTGTGGTACATGCACTGAATCAAAAAGCAGTGGCAAGAGCAGTATTGAAGA
Source organism: Alkalibacterium sp. AK22 (assembly GCF_000585255.1). Taxonomy (GTDB): domain Bacteria; phylum Bacillota; class Bacilli; order Lactobacillales; family Carnobacteriaceae_A; genus Alkalibacterium. Next base: position 88,135 of record NZ_JANL01000032.1, on the reverse strand, counting down.
AAGACGGGAAAAACTATACAGACTGCTCAGTTATTGTTGCGCACATGGGCGGTGGCTCAAGTATTGCGGCACATCGTCGGGGGAAAATGATTGATGTAGTGAATGGACTCGATGGTGAAGGGCCGTTTACTCCTGAACGAACCGGTGGCTTGCCTCTGCACGATTTTGCCGCAATGATCCTGACAAATGGCTGGAGTCTACAAGCAGTCAAGGCAAAGCTGGCTGGACAAGGTGGAATGTACTCTTACCTTCAGGAAACTGACTTAAGAAAAATTATTGGCAAATGTCAGTCAGGAGATAAAGAGGCAAAACTCTACCTTGACGCGATGACCTATCAGGTGGCAAAAGCAATTGGAGAAATGGCGACGGTGCTGGAAGGCCGGGTAGACCGGATTATTTTGACCGGAGGCGCTGCCTATTCCACTGCTTTAGTCGACCCTATTATCCGGCGGGTAGGCTGGATTGCTCCGGTTGAAATCATGGCGGGAGAAATGGAGATGGAAGCTCTTTTCGAAGGGGTCAGTAGAGTACTGAACGGGTCTGAAGCAGTCAGACATTACCGGTAAGATTATATGGATAAGGAGGAGGTTGACATATGGCAATTGAAACAGATTTATTGATCCTTGGGGGAGGAACCGGTGGCTACGTTGCGGCCATTCGTGCCGCTCAGCAAGGAATGAAAGTTGTTCTTGTAGAAAAGGATAAACTGGGTGGAACTTGCCTGCACCGGGGATGTATACCAACCAAAGCTTATTTAAGAAGCGCAGAAGTAATGGACACTCTCAGAGACGCTGAAAGTTACGGCATTGATCTGAAAGAAAAAGGTGAAGTCAACTACGGCAAGGTGGTTAGTCGTAAAAATGAGATTGTAGATACCCTGCATCAGGGGGTAAAAGGGTTGATCAGCAAGAACAAGATTACGTATCTCAAAGGAAAAGGGGCAGTTCTCGGGCCCTCTATATTCTCACCAGTTTCAGGAGCTGTCGCAGTTACCTTTGACGATCCTGACAGAGAGGAAGAGATTTATGTGCCCAAAAAGCTGATTATTGCAACCGGAGCGGTTCCTAACAGCTTGCCAACCCTGCCGGTTGATGAGGAAGTCATATTGTCTTCTAATGGTATGTTTCAGTTGGAGGCATTGCCCGATTCCATGGCGATCATAGGAGGCGGAGTGATTGGAGTCGAATGGGCTTCTATGCTCAACAGTCTGGGAGTAAAAGTGACAGTAATTGAGGCACTGGACCGTCTAGTCATCAACGAGAGCGAAGCTGTTTCCAAAGAACTTTACAGGCAGTTTATCAAACGTGGAATCAACATCGAGCTGAATCAGCCAGTCAAAAAAGCAGAAATGAAAAATGGCAAAGTGCTGCTCTCTTTAGAAGAAGCAGAAGAAGTTCTAACAGTGGATAAAGTACTGACTGCCATTGGGCGCAGACCGGTTGTGGACGGCCTTGGACTGCAGAACACATCAGTGAAATACACTGAAAAAGGGATAGTTGTCAACAGTCATTATCAGACGAGTGAAAGCCATATTTATGCTATAGGAGACTGTATCGACACTATGCAACTCGCTCATGTAGCAATGAAGGAAGGAGAACTGGCAGTTGAGCATATAGTGAAGAACACGAGCGAACCGCTGGCCTATCATAATGTTCCCCGGTGCACATATACCTCGCCTGAAATAGCCAGTGTGGGTTATATTAGAGAAACTGTACCAGAAGGGAGAAGGGTCAAAATCGGGACGTTCAGTTTCGGTTCAAATGGCAAAGCCCTTATCAATGGCAATGCTGAAGGCCTTGTGGAAATCATCAGGGATGAAACATCCGATGACTTGCTTGGTGTCTCAGTCATCGGCCCCCATGCGACCGAGCTCATCTCGGAGGTCAGTACAGCAATCTATATGGATGCCAGTCCAATTGAGTTGGGAGAGGCCATCCATCCTCACCCGACTTTATCGGAAGCCATACAGGAAGCGGCTCTTGATACTTATAAATCAGCGATTCACAAATAGGAAAGTGAGTGGACAGACTATGAAGAAATTGGAAGCATCGGGTTTGACAACAGAAGAAATCATACAGGCTTACCGAACTATCCTGTTGGGCAGAAGACTGGATGAACGCCTATGGCAGCTGACTCGGATCGGCAAGACCTCCTTCAATATTTCCGGGCAGGGACATGAGGTTGGTCAAGTAGCGATGGCGATGGCTTTTCAGCCTGAAAAGGACTACTTTCTGCCCTACTACCGGGACATGAGTGCCTGTCTCGTATGGGGAATGACGCCTAAAGATATCCTTTTGGGGTCACTCGGAAAAGAGGACGACCCTTCCTCACACGGACGGCAGATGCCAAACCATTATGGCTCCAAGGAGCATAATATCGTTTCTCATTCTTCTACAGTGAGCACGCAATTTCCGCTGGCTACCGGTGTAGCTTACGGAGCACAGCTGAAAAAAGCCGACTACGTTACCTTGACAGCCACTGGTGAAGGGGCAGCCAATCAGGGAGAAGTACAGGAAGCCATGAACTTTGCCGGCGTCAAAAAACTGCCGATGGTTTTTGTGATCGAAAACAACGGCTATGCTATTTCTGTCGGAGTAGATGAACAGTACGCGAATGAAAAGATGTCAGACCGGGGGCCAGCTTATGGCTTTCCTGGTATCCAGGTCAATGGAAATGACTTTGCGGAAACTTATCTGGCTTTCAAGAAAGCGGCTGACAATGCCCGTAGCGGCAAAGGGCCGACGCTTATTGAGCTGATGGTAACCCGGCTGACTTCTCATTCAGCAGATGATGACCACAGTATTTACCGAACAAAGGAAGATTTGGCCGGCCTGAGGGAAAAGGATGGTCTGACCCTGTTTGAAAAACAGCTGATTGAAGAAGGATACCTAAGCCAAGAAGAGCTGAAGGCAATCGACAGTGACCTGAGAAAAGAAATCGATCAGGCAACTGAAGCGGCAGAAAGAATGCCGGATCCCACAGCAGATTCAATCCTCGACCAGGTATATGCAGACTGATAAAGCGAAAAGGAAGTGTAATGACTATGGCAATGATGACATATTTGGAAGCCATCAAAAAAGGGATTGAAGAAGAAATGGCCCGGGATGAGCGAGTGGTTATATTCGGAGAGGATGTCGGGGGCGTCAAAGGGGGTGTGTTCGGAGTGACAAAAGGGCTGGCCGAGAAGTTTGGAGAGGAACGCTGCTTTAACACCCCGCTGACTGAGGGACAGATTGGAGGACTGGCAGTTGGGCTGGGTCTGGTGGGCTACCGTCCGATTGGAGAGTTTCAGTTTGCCGATTATATTTTGCCGGCCGTCAACCAGCTTATTTCTGAAGCGTCCCGCATGCGTTACCGGACTAAAGGAGACTGGACTGCACCGGTCGTTTACCGTGCTCCTTACGGCGGAGGGGTCAGAGGGGGGCTCTACCATTCTCAGTCCACTGAAAAAGTGCTGTTCGGACAACCAGGTCTGCGGATCGTCACACCGTCTTCTCCCCATGATGCGAAAGGCCTGATCAAGGCTGCAATCCGCTGTGATGACCCTGTCTTATTTTATGAACACAAACGCCTGTACCGGTTACTTAAAGAGGACGTACCGGAAGAAGACTACACCGTTCCTCTGGATAAAGCAAATGTGGTTCGTGAAGGAGAGGATCTGACCGTCATCGCTTACGGCATGGTCCTCAATCATGCACTCAAGGCAGCAGAAACCCTTAGCGAAGAAGGGATAGAAGCTGAAATTGTCGATGTCCGCTCTCTTTATCCGCTGGATAAAGAGACACTGGTCAAGGCAGCCAAAAAAACCGGGAAAGTTTTATTGGTCACAGAAGACAATCTGGAAGGCAGCATTATGAGTGAAATTTCTGCCGTCATTGCAGAAGAAGCGCTCTTTGATCTGGATGCCCCAATCCGTCGGCTAGCTGGGCCGGATTCTCCGAGCATGCCGTATGCGATAGCTCTTGAAAGGGCATTTCTGGTCGATGAGGATAAAGTAAGGACTGCCATGAGGGAACTGGCAGAGTTTTGAGGAGGACATACAGATGAGTATTGAAACCATAAAAATGCCCCATCTCGGGGAAAGCGTGACAGAAGCTTCGCTGTCTCTTTGGATCGTTAAAGCAGGGGATCAGATAAATAAATACGATCCGATTGCTGAGGCTGTCTCGGACAAGGTGACAACTGAGATACCATCCAACTATACAGGGGTCGTAAAAGACTTGCTGATTGATACAGATATGGATGTGGCTATCGGCACTCCCATCATGACAATCGAAACAGCAGACGCAGGCAAAAGTCCTTCTGAAAACGGCAACGGCAAAGCAGCGAAAATGCAGACGGAAGAATTTATCGATCATCTAAATGAAGAAATCGACAAGGCTGGCAGTCAGCCGATTGAACGGACAACAGAGTCGGTCAACCGGGAGTCTGCTCTCCACTCTGATAAAGAAAAAGGTCACAGCCCCCGTTATTCACCGGCAGTCATGCGAATTTCTCAGGAAAGAGGCATCGATTTGTCTGAAGTCGAAGGAACAGGCAAGCACGGGCGGATAACTCGCAAAGATGTATTGCAGTTCAATCCGGCAGCCAAGCCTGAAGCGGGTATGAATACAAAAGTAGCAGATACAGTAGCAAAGCGAAAGCAGAATGACCAGCCTGACAGAATGCCTGCAGAGCAGGAACATGCACACAAAGGATTCCAAGCAACTGAATATAGTGTGCCGGCCGACGGCATACGCAAGGCTATAGCCAAAAAAATGGTTCAAAGTACTACGGAAATTCCACATGCCTGGATGATGGTGGAAGCGGATGTCAGCAATATTGTTGCGCTGAGGGAGAAGACAAAAGATCAGTTCAGAGAGCAAGAAGGGGTATCTCTGTCTTACTTCCCGTTTTTCGTCAAAGCGGTTGTTCAGGCGTTGAAAAAACATCCTGTCATTAATACGTCATGGAAAGAGGGCAGTATCATCTATCATGGTGAGATCAATCTTTCCATAGCTGTTGCAACGGATGAGCATTTGTTTGTACCTGTCATAAAGAAAGCTGATGGCTACTCCATTAGTGGGTTATCAAGGGAAATCAGTCGGCTGGCAGAACTTGCCCGTCGGGGAAAGTTGACATCAGCTGATATGCAGGGAGGAACAATGACGCTTAATAACACAGGAAGTTTCGGTTCTATTCAGTCGATGGGCATTATCAATCATCCTCAGGCAGCCATCCTCCAGGTTGAAAGTATCAGTAAGCGTTTTGTGCCGACAGCTGACGGCGGCTTTAAAGCTGCAGACATGGTCAATTTGTGTCTGTCGATTGATCACCGTATCATCGACGGCTTACAGGCTGGACGCTTTCTCCAGACGGTTAAAGATAACCTGAACCGTTATTCAAGTGAGGAAGATTTGTACTGATCAGCAGTGTCTTAGTCCGCTATACTGTTTTCATGATCAAGAAGCATTTCAGTGAAGTCGATGTGACTGGCTTGGTCAGTCAGCAGGCCGCTCACGGGTAAAACAAAACGGTAAGGGAAGGGAGCAGAAGAGATGGAAATTTTTAAAGCACTGGCAGAACATGATTATGAGCAGATAGTCTTTATGCATGATGAGGAGACTGGACTGAAAGCAATCACCTGTATTCACGACACCACGCTGGGACCGGGACTGGGAGGAACACGTTACTGGACCTACGCCAGTGAAGATGATGCAATAAAGGATGCATTACGACTAGCTAAAGGAATGACATACAAAAATGCAGCCAGTGGACTCCCTATTGGCGGAGCCAAAACAGTCATCATCAAGGATCCCAATCGGGAAGTGAATAAAGAGGCAGTCTTCAGAGCTTTTGGACGTTTTGTAGAAGGTCTCAATGGCAGGTACATCACCGCCGCAGATGTAGGGACTACGGAAAGAGAAATGGATTACGTCTTTCAAGAAACGCAGTATGTAGCCGGGACGGGCTTGAAGCCTGGAACATCAGGGAATCCCTCTCCATCGACCGCTCATGGTGTATATGTGGGAATGAAAGCTGCCGCAAAAAAAGCCTTTGGTTCAGACTCACTAAATGGACGCCGTGTTCTGATAGAAGGAGTCGGGAAAGTCGGGTATATCCTGGCTGAGAAAATTCTGGGAGAAGGCGGGCAAGTGATTGCTGCTGACTTATTTGAGGAACCTAGAGAACGGGCGAGAGCTCTAGGGTGTCAAATCGTTGATGCCGATGATCTGTTTTCAATTAAGGCGGACATCTATGCACCTTGTGCATTGGGTGCAACAGTCAATGATGACAGCATCAGACATATGCAGGCTGCCGGTATCTGGGTTGTAGCCGGAGCAGCCAATAATCAACTGGAGGAAGCACGTCATGGTGATTTGCTCGATGAACTGGGTATCGTTTATGCGCCTGACTATATTCTTAATTCAGGCGGGGTTATTCAGGTAGCTGATGAATTCAATGGGGGCTATAATCCGGTAAGAGCTCAGAAACTGATTGACAATATATACAATCAGATTGAAAAAGTATTTGCTATAGCCGAACGGGATGCTATTCCAACTTATCAGGCAGCGGATATCCTGGCTGAAGAGCGCATCGCGGCAGTTAAACATACCCGTAGCATATTCAGCCAGAACAGCAAATCCATAATCAGCTAAATACAGTAAAAATAAAGTCCAAAAGTATTGATTCCGGTGGTCCTTTAAAGACTGCCGGATTTTTTTTTTGAGGAAACAGCAGTAAGATGTTTGTGCTGGCGGCACTGTGATATACTAGGGGCATTCAACTATACCGATTCAGAGGTGGAAAACAGGATGCATTCAAAACTATTACAGAGATACGGAGTAACCACAAAAGTTGCCGGCTCGGATTATAATTTCCGATATCAGCTAATGGGCGAAAGAATCGCAGAAGAGATGTCCCGACTGACCAGCGAAATGGGGGTAGAACCTGAAGTCATCTATACTGCCCAGCAGACCCATTCAGCCAATGTAGCCTACTGCAACGGCAACAATGGGGAAACCTTTGTGTCTGGACGCATATTCGAGAATACGGACGGCTTACTGACTGATCAGAAAGGGGTGGGCTTGCTGATCAAATACGCGGACTGCACGCCAGTGATTATCTTTGATCCGGCAAATGGTGTGTTGGCTAATGTCCACTCGGGTTGGCGAGGAACAACACAGCGTATAGCTGTCCGGGCGGTAGAAAAAATGTGCAGAACCTTCGGGTCTAAAGTAGAGGATCTGATTGTCTATGTAGGGCCGTCTATTGACCAGGACAACTATCAGGTAGGGCCAGAAGTGTATGCGGCTTTTGCTAACTTCAGTAAAAGGGATGATTTCTTTGAGCCCGATGGAGATAAGTACAGACTGAGTATGTTGGATGCCAATGTGAGCAGTTTACTCGAAGCAGGAATAAGAAAAGAGCATATGGAAGTCGAAAGAGCATCGACGTACACAGATAGTCGGCTTCATTCAGCCAGAAAAGAGGGAGCAGTCTATCAGCTGAATGGTCTGTTTGCAATGATGGAAAAGGGGCTATCTTAGGAGAAAACAATAAACCAGGCCAACGGAACAGTCACGTTCCCATTGGCCTGGTTTATTGTTTATTGATCGGCTGAATGATCAAAGCCGTAAAGAATATAGGGAAGCAGCGGGGCTATATAGTCTGCTGGCGGTTCACTGGCCTGGACCTCTTTATAGTCCCTACTCATGCCTATCAGGGCATGCGTCATCAAACGGGCCAGCTTAGTTGTTGTAGGGTCTTTCAGGTTAGCTTTCACTGCTTTGATTTTCTCAAACAGGATACGATTAAGCTGCCGGTGCACGACCGAATCAATCGTTTCAATTTCCTCATATCCTGTGCTGTATGGGTTAATATTAGATTCAAAGCATGTCAAGGAAATGAACAGCTGTGTAACAGTCATCTCAAGCGAAAGAGTCGCTTTTACCTGTTCACAGCCCAGGTTGAGCTGAAGCTTATCGTTTACGACTTTTTCGAGAAGATCATACTTGTCCATAAAGTGACTGTAGAATGTTGCTCTGTTGATTGTAGCTGCTTCAGCAATATCTGTAACGGTAATAGATGAAAAATCTTTGCTGCGTGAAAGGGCAAGAAATGATTCCATGATCAGTTTACGGGTACGGGTGACACGCGGGTCAGTATTTACTTGTTCCATGGCGTTTGGATATCGTCCTTTCTAAATGTCAAATGCTTAATCCGGTCAGGGTTATAGGCAAGTAAGCAACACTTTTACTATACTGTTGGTTTATTTCGAAGTCAATATATCCTATAATGATTGAGTAGCTGACTTACAAAAAGTCAGCAATATGATATAGAAGAAAAGAGAAGGAGACGATCAAGTATGGTGAAAATAGGAATTATTACAGGAAGCACACGGGATGCCCGCGTCAACTTGCAGGTTGCAGAATATATTCTGGAAAAATCAAAAATGATTGATGGTGCCCAGTTTGAAATTGTAGATATCAAAGATTATGACCTGCCAATGTTCAATGAAACGGTCCCGCCTGCTATGGCTAACAAAGTATATGACAAGGAAGCGACAAATCACTGGTCCGCTAAAGTTGATGGACTGGATGGATTTATTTTTGTGACACCAGAGTACAATAAATCGATTACGCCTTCATTAAAAAATGCAATCGACCACCTGGCTTCAGAATGGTCCAATAAGGCGGCAGGAATTGTTGCTTATGGATCTACTATGGGTGTAGCTGCTTCTTTAAGCTTGCGTACGATTTTGTCCAATGCCAACGTTGCTACAGTTGGACCGACAGGAGGCTTCAATCTTTTTACAGATTTTGAAGAGATGTCTACTTTTAGGCCGTCTGATGTACACAACCCAACGATTCAAGCCGTATTGGATACGACAGTAAACTGGAGCAGAGGGCTTCAATCGGTTAGAAGCTAAACCGTAACACAATAGGCAGTATAGCAAGAGACCGTTTGCCCGGTTGTTGAACAATCGGACAAGCGGTCTTTTTTGTCTAGCATCTAGGAACACGAACTGAATCCGGTGAGTCTGTTTTTATTTGAATACGATATCATTTGAAATTTTTCATATAAGGAGTAAACTAATGATAAGTTATTTAAAGGAGTGAAGTGAATGGAACAGACAGTGTATACCAATTACTGGCAAAACCGACTAAGTAACGTGAAAAAAGAACACGGCAGCTATTCAAATGAAGAGGAAGCAATCAACGGGATCAAAGCCTGGTGGGAACTTCATAAAGAAGATTACCCTCATGCTGAATATAAGCGAACCAATTCAGGCGCTTTGGAAATCATTTATCAGGACGATGACCATTTTTATCGGATAGAAAAGCGGACCATTGATAAGCCGTTGCCTAGTCAGAAATATAAGCTGCGTAAAAAGGGTGAAATCGAGGCACTGCGCTCCAGACACAATCTGCATGAAGAAGCCTATCTGTTTGAAGAGCTGGCTGAGCCGTATCAGGATAGACTGATTCAGGCAATGGCAGACTCCACTAAGTTAAGAAACTATGTCTATGACAATGAAGGTCGGCCTATAAGAAAGTTGCAAGCCAAGTAGGTAATCAAGACTCCAGGTTAATTGCCTGGAGTCTTTTTCTCATTGAGTAAAATAGGGAAGAAGACAGCTTTCTGACCTGCTGAAGCGTGTCTTTACCGCCATATCGGAGGAAACAGCATCAACTGTTGAATCTAGGGATCCGCCGACACCATCCATGATCACCTGTATGAAAAACACCGCCATGGCGTCAATGAAAAGCAGGCTTAAACAATGAAACGACCGTCGGAATTGAATTGAAATGGAATGTCCGGCACCTAATGCGCACTGTAGTGAGTCGGGAAGTTCCAATCAATGGAGAAGCAGCAGATGTGAAAGAAAAGATTGCACTTTTTCAATTAAAACTACTTTGGAAGGCAACGCAATCGGCCAAGTTCTGTACAAAGAACGTCTGTCAACAAACACAGTGTTATGAACTATTTAAAATCCTGAGTGTGGGGGGAGTCGGATGAAGGATAATTATCAGAGGTTCATGCATGCTTTTAATGAACTGCATACGGTTATTGCTTACAGAGTCAATCGTCGCCGGGAAACACATTTTGGTGAGCTGATGGGATTGGCAAACAAAAAGAAAGATAAAGTGGTTAAGGCTTATACTACAGAAATTGACTTTTACAGAGAATTGAGAAACTTGCTGATACATCATTCGCTTGAGGGGGAAGTTGCTGCCTACCCGAGTGATGCGCTGATCAGAGAGGTTGAATGGGTCACCCAGCAAATCAAATACAGCAAAAAAGTGAAAGATCTGTTTCTTAAAAGAGTTCGGACATTCAATATTGACGATCCTTTGGACAAAGTGCTAAATACGGTGAGCCGGGTTCGTTATACCCAGTTTCCTGTATTTGATGGAGCAGAACTCGCGGGTATGCTGTCATCCGTCGGCATTACAAAATATATTGCGAGAGCTAAAGGTCAGGAGATGGGAAATTTGATGAACACGACAGTGAGGCAAATATTAATGCTTGAAGATGACCGGGACTTTTATAGGGTTATTTCACAGGAAACCTCTATTTTTGACATTGAGGAAGTTTTTCAAAGGCAGATGAAGGACGGCCATTTTTCTTTTACCCTACTCATTTCCAGACAGGGATCAATCACTGGAAAGGACGATCTGATCGGTATCATTACGCCTTGGGATATTCCTAAAGTCGTTGCCAACAAGTAAAGCTGACTAAACAAAAGAGACAAGTCTAACGGGGGAGGAAAATTATGTCAATTGCGGCAATGGGGTTCAGGATGCTGTCAGCTTTAAGTGATCGGAAAAGGGATAAGACACTCAAGGTTGATCCGGAAATAAATGCCCACTACAATATCCGGTACGGTAAATCCCGGAAATATAATCAGCTTGATATTTATTACCCCAAAGGAACAAATGAAAAGCTGCCAGTGCTTGTCAATTTTCACGGCGGTGGCTATGTATATGGTTCAAAGAAAAACTACATGCACTACGGCATGTACATGGCTAGACAGGGCTTTGTTTTTGTTAACAGTAGCTACACATTGGCTCCCAGAAAAAAGTATCCAGAGCCGCTGAAAGAGTTAAACGCTGTGCTTCACTGGATCGCTCATAATCATGAAACTTACTTTATCGACAAGGAAAAGATTTTTTTTGTAGGAGATTCAGTAGGAGCTCAGCTGGCAATGCAGCAGGCGGTATTGCTCAAATCACCTGCATACCGGCAGCTGTTGGGTATAGAAGTGACCGAGGAGCTGTCATTGAGGGGACTGGGGCTGAATTGTGGTTTGTTTGATCTTTCCAGTAAACTCTCTTCAGCAGTCAGTACTAATCCGAAAGATCCTCAAGTGCAGTTGAACTATCTGCTGAAGGATTACCTGGGAAAAAACTGGCTGCGCCATAAAGAAGAACTGGACTTCGTAAGCTATATAGATGAAGGTTTCCCGCCGGTCTTTATCATGACTGCAGAAAATGACTTTCTTAAGCAGGAGTCTTACCCAATGGCTGATATGCTTAGAAAGAAAGGTGTAGCTGTCCGGTTTGAGAAATATGGGACAGCTGAAGATGTTCACTTGCATCATGTTTTTCACTGCAATATTAATCTGGATGAGGCAAGGGTATTCAACATGGAACAGTGTCGTTTTTTTCATACTCTGCTGAAAGCACCATAACAGCCTGGAAGATTCATAGGCTTCCAGGCTGTTTTTTAGGCTGTGTTGAATTAAAAAATAGGGGCCAAAAATAAATATCACCTGGACAACGCAGAGTGCCAGATTGACTGGATAGATTCCAGAGCAGTCTCTGAAAGTCCTTCAAAATAAAGACTCAGCTGCTCATATTCATCCTTAAGCAGATGTTTCCCCATGTTCATCTCCGACGCATTGGCCCGCATAATGCAATCAGAAAAATGCCTGTGGACAAACTGCTTGATGAGCTGGTCTTTGTCGGTCATAAAATTGTGGTAGTCTTCTACAACATTAATGTCTTTCATTACAAGAAAAGAATAAGCCTGAAGGGCGTCATAAACTTCTTGGATAGAGGATTCCGCTTCATTTAGACAGGCAAAAAATTCATCAGGTCTGAGTGTTTGTGAGGATTTGCTCATAGACTGCTCGTGTCTGTCTAGACAGGATACGACTTTTTTCTGAATCAAATTCATCTCGTCATAGGTGTACTGCTCCAGCACTACTGTTTTCCTGACTAGTTTTTTATCGATGGGATAGCGTTTTAATAATCGCCTGACCATTTTTTCTGCCGGATGAGTCACCGGCAGTTCCTGTTGAACCTGATCAGTTTTTGTGAAGCCGATAGCATCAGGTTTAGTTGATGCTGGTTTTTCTTTTCGTTTTAAGAGGGGAAGAAGAGACTGAAATACTGGACGGACTGTTCTTGACTGAGGGAAGGGTTTGTCTCCTTGAGTCGACTGAAAAGTTGCTCTGCTTTCTGCCGGCTCTGTCTCGGTTGAAACAGACTGTCTTTGTTGGATGCTACTGGTTGGCTGATGCTTATTAAACGTATTCAAGTTGTCTCTCATTGGCCCACTCCAATCATTTTAGCTCAAACACACCTTAACACATTCATTTGATTCTGTCATTGGGTTTCTGTAAATCTCTGCGCATTGTATTTTCTTTTTAATAGAATAATAGCGTATACTGGAATGGAAGCAAGAATAGTGGAGGTGCAGGCAGATGTTTACACAAAAAAGGCTTACTGAGGCTTATAAGCAGGCAAAAGAAATGTATTTTGACGACCAGTCTCGAATCGTCTTTATGAGCGATGCTCATAGAGGAGACGGCAGCACATCAGATGAATTTCTGAAAAGTCGCAATTTGTTTGCACATGCTTTAAACGAGTATTACGAAAACAATTATACTTTTTTTGAAGTCGGAGATGGAGAGGAGCTGCTGGAGTATCCTCACATGGAACATATCAAGAATGCCCATGTGGATACGTACAAGGTCATTAAAAAGTTTTTCGACAAAGGCCGCTATATACGTATATTTGGCAATCATGATATCTATCTCGATAATCCCAAATATGTACGAAAAAACCTTTACATCAACTATGATGAGTACAATGAGGAATTTTTCGATTTTTTAAAAGGCATTCAGCCGCTGGAATCTGTTGTGCTCAAGCACAGGATGACCAGTCAGGAACTGTTTGTGATTCACGGGCATCAGGGAGATGCGCCCAACGATCAGTTCTGGTTCTTCACCATGCTGTCTATTAAGTATTTCTGGCGTTTTTTTCATCGTGTCGGGATCAAAAATCCTGCCAGTCCGGTTAAGAATGTCAGCAAGCGCCATAAAATCGAACGGAATTACAGCAAATGGATTGAGAAGCACCGTCGGGTATTGATTTGTGGACACACCCACCGTTTTAAATTTCCTAAAAACAAGGAAATTCCTTATTTTAATACTGGATGTGGTATTTATCCGGCTAGTATTACCGCCCTGGAACTAACTGAGGGAATGATTCGTCTGGTCCGCTGGAAAGAGAAAGTGGACGAAAATGGTAACCTTCGAATCCGGCGTGAAACGATGCGCGGGCCTGAACCAATTGAGAATTTTGATACTAGAAAACCAAAAGAAGTAATCGAGTATCTATCTGAGTTGAAACTGCAGCGGACAAAAGAACAGCGTGAAGAGCGGGCCTCATTCAGGGAAGACGATATGAGCAAAAACTGAGAACTAAAAACTCAAAATGAGAATAGTCAGAAACAGACAACCAGTCAGTTTTTGTACTGACGGATAAAGTTGGCAACTGTATGAAGACAACTTGAAAGACAGACTGAAGGCACTCTTTAGGTCTCTGTTTTAGGATCTGTCCAAGCAGCTTGTTAGCTTTTTTTGTGGACAAAAAGTGTCCGGCAAAAGACCTGTTCCGTTATTTTATTCGTTTACAAAATCACAAAAGTTGTCTGCACTGAAAAATTAGATTATAATAAAAAAACATGACTACATTTATGTGTGTTTATTTATAGGAGGAATGATTTATGTCACCAAATATGGTGGGTTTTAGCTTTATGATGATTGGGGTCTTCTTGATCATAGGGAAGGTTGTGCGATTACATACAAAGTGGCTGCGTGATCTGTTCCTACCGAGTTCAATCATTGCCGGCTTCATTGCGTTGATTGTTGGACCGGACTTGCTGGGAAGGCTGACTTCTCAGTTTCTGTCGGAAAGCTCGCTTTTTTATAATGGACTGATTCCAGAGTTTATACTGGATGTGTGGCGTCCACTTCCAGGAATGTTTATTAATATTGTCTTTGCGGCACTATTTTTAGGTAAAAAAGTACCCAGTGTTAAAAAAATCTGGCGTGTAGCCGGACCTCAGATTGTTATGGGTCAGACCGTTTCTTGGGGACAGTATGTGATTGGTATTTTGCTGACACTTTTGGTCCTTACCCCTCTTTTTGGAACAAATCCGCTCGCTGGAGCACTGATTGAGATCAGCTTTGTCGGCGGTCACGGGACTGCTGCTGGACTAGCGAATACGTTCGACAGTCTTGGATTTTCTGAAGGAGCAGACCTGGCTCTGGGGCTGGCCACCATTGGAATCCTGGTCGGTGTCGTGGCTGGTATTCTGATTATTAATATCGGCTACCGTAAAGGCTTTGCCAAGCATGTCGGCGGAAAGGAATACTTTACGGAGGAAGAAAAGGAACGTTTGGGTGAATCCTACGGTTTTGAAATGGAACCGGAAGTCAAGGAAGCAAAAGCGATTGAACCGCTTGCCTTGCACCTGTCTCTCATTGCTGTAGCGATCATGATCGGCTACATCCTTCAGCAGGGACTGATTCTGCTGGAAGCCAGCACTTGGGGAGCATGGACCGACGTTCTGCTATTTCCTTATGTCCCACTTTTCCCGCTCGCTATGATCGGTGGGGTGATTGTGCAAGTCGTCTTTGACCGGCTGGATATCCATATGTATATCGATCAGAGTCTGATTTCGAAAATTTCTGGTTTTGCACTGGACGTCCTGCTGGTATCGGCCCTGGCGACTCTGTCGCTACAGGTCATCGGCGACAATTTCCTGCCCTTCATCCTGCTGGCGATTGTTGCGACAGCCTGGAACGTTTTCGCATTCCTTTATCTGGGACCAAGAATGATACCTGAATACTGGTTTGAAAGAGGTCTCGGAGACTTCGGTCAGGCTACCGGGATGACCGCAACAGGTCTGTTACTGATGAAGATTGCAGACCCAGAGTACCAGACTCCTGCTTTAATGGGCTTTGGCTACAAACAAATCTTATTTGAGCCATTCGTCGGAGGGGGACTAGTGACGGCTGCTTCTCTGCCCTTTATGTACCAGTTTGGTCCTGTAGTTTTCCTGATTATTTCGTCAGTGATTGCTCTGGCATTCCTTATTTTTGGATTGGTGAAGTTTGGCCCAAACAGGCAAACAGGCAAGTCAACTGAATAAACAATCATAAAACAGGCGCGCAGCGGCTGTCGTCAGATAAGAGCCTGGTGCTCAAAAACTGCCGACGCTGCTGCACGCCTGTTTGCTATTAGTCCATATTGGTGGAAGGTAAGATAGTCTTGAGATCGCCACGATAAAGGAAAAAAATTATTTCCTGGTTAAGAAAAGGCATTTTTCGGCTGACGACACCAATCCGCTTGAGCTTTTTCATTTCGTAAAAGCTGTAGTTACACTGAGTATCTGTAAAAAGAGAGAACGTACGTGCTCCTTTATTTCTTAAAAAGTCCAGATATAGGCTGAACAAGCGGGAACCGATACCCGTACCTCTGACCGCATCGCCTACAGCAAACATGAGTAGCTCGCCGTCGTAGGATTCATGCGTCTGCTTCAGCAAGGACTCGCTGATATTTAAATAACGCTTGTAGGACTGAAAAGCTTCACGGCCACTTTTTGAGAAGAGCAGGAGAAAGATGTTCCAGGCGGTGAGCAAGTAATAGGCATTGTGTTCAAAGGGCACATCGTTATCTCGTCCGGCGATTAGACCGACAATCTGTCCGTCTTTAACAGCGACCTGGCTGTAGCTGTGATGGGCCAGACTTGAAAAGAGAAATACCGCTGCCAGTTTGCTGGCAATAAAGGGAGTGGTTAAGGTCTCATAGTTCCAGGTTTTGCAAATCAGTTCTATCAAAGCCTTAAAATCTTTCTTTTCAATCGGTCGGTAGTGGGTAGTTTCTGCAGTCATGATCTCTACTCCTTGTGTTTGATTCTCTATCAGTATAGCACAGGCAAGGAAGGCTTCAAAAAAAATCCTTAGAGCTGTCAAGAAAGCAAAATGTGGGCAGACTTGCTAAACTGAAGACAAAGATAGTAGAGGACCGGAAAGGAGAGGAGCTGTGCTTATGCGCATAGAAAGAATGAATGAGAGAGACATCGAAAAGGTCAGCGAGCTCGTAACCGATGCATTTTATGACAAGCTCACCGTAAAGGCGGAACTTAGCAAATACAAGGTACAAACTATTTTAAAGCTGCTTTGGATCCAGGAAGCTGAGCAGTACGGAATGACTGTCTATACTGTTTGGCAGGATAACCATATTGTAGCAGCCTTCGGAGTGACAAAGCATCAGGAAAATAGAGTCAGTCTGCGCCTGCTGGCTAAGACATTGGCAGTCATCAAGCATATCGGTCTGAAATCTTTTCTGTGTTTTATGCAAGTTGCCCTGGAAACCAGTCATCTCCCTCAAACAGGAGAGGTCTATATCGATTTTATAGCGGTCGGCCATGCTTCTCAGAATCAGGGAATCGGTCATTTCATTATGAACCAGCTAGCCGAACGTTTAGAACAGGATGGGGGACTGACGAAGCTGACACTTTTTGTACTCAAGGGCAACAACCGTGCCATTCACCTGTATGAAAAGATGGGCTATAAAAAAACAGACAATAATAAAAGTGAGAAATATTACTTTATGGTCAAAAAGATAAATTAAACTATAAATAACTTAATTTACTATCGTTTGCTTTAACATGTTTTATTTTTTAAATGAACAGAGCAAATGAACAGTAGAAATAAAAAAGCCCAGGATAGCTTGTGATCCGATCAGCATTATCTCTTCTATACAAAGTGAAAAATGGGGGAGTTCTGTCTTTATTTTAAAAGGCGACTTTGCTATAGTGATGTAATGTGATTTTATTTGCCTAAGGGCTAAAAAAGGAGGGAATCATGATGAAAGAAAAAACGCATTACGGTTTGGGCACTGCCGTCTCTATGATTGTAGGGATCAGTATCGGTTCGGGAATCTTTTTCAAGGCTGATGAAATACTGATTGCTACCGGAGGAAATGTCGGTTTAGGTATTTTAGTTTTTATTATCGGTGCACTCTGTGTCATTTTCGGGAGCATTACGCTGTCCCAGCTAGCCAGTTTATCATCTATGAGAGGAGGGGTCGTCTCTTATTATGAAGAATTCGTATCTCCAAGAGCGGCGAATGCTTTCGGCTGGTTCCAGCTATTTATTTACTTCCCGACGATTACAGCGATCGTCAGTTGGGTTTCAGGTATCTATACGCTGATTTTGTTTGATTTGCCGAACACGTTGGAACTTCAGGTCCTACTTGGCTTTTTCTATATGACGTTTTTCTTTGGGATGAACTACTTGTCCTACAAATTTGGCGGACGCTTTCAAAATATCACGACAGTTCTGAAAATGATCCCGCTAATTGGTATTGGCCTGGCCGGTGTTTTCTGGACACAGTCAGCTCCATCATTGCCTGAAGGCGTCAGCCTGGTCCAGTCAAGTGATGTCGGCTGGGCTTGGCTAGGAGCTCTGGTACCTGTGGCCTTTTCTTTTGACGGCTGGATCGTCTCCACGACCATCACGCAAGAAGTCAGAAGACACCGCCGAACGATGCCGATTGCATTGACAGTGGGGCCTCTGATTGTTTTGGCTGTTTATCTAGCCTTCTTTCTCGGCCTGATTGCCATTGTAGGCGTTGAATTTATTCTGTCAGCTGGAGACCAAGCAATCGCTCAGGCAGGGCAGTCTCTGTTTGGTATTTATGGCGAACGGATTTTGCTGAGCTTTGTGCTGATTTCAATCATGGGTGTGGTTAATGGGATCAGTCTGGGCTACATTCGTCTGCCTTATACGCTGGCCGCTAAAAATATGATGCCGATGAGTTCAAAAATCAGTGTCCGTAATGAAGAAAAGGGACTGTCACCTTACGCAGCGCTGACTGCATACGGATTGACGGTTTTCTGGCTGATCATTCACTACATTACGCAGCGCTGGGATATCTTGGCAGGCGGAGATATCAGTGAAATCGCCATTGTTTTCAGTTATGTCCTTTACATTATTTTGTATATAAAAGTCCTGCAGCTAGGCAGAAAGAAAGTCATTAACAACTGGTTCCTTGGAGCTTTTGCTCCAATTATGGGAACAGTCGGGTCGCTGACAATTCTTCTCGGCGGCTGGTTCTCCAATCCGGTCTACATGCCAGTCTTCATTCTTTTCTCTGCACTGGTATGTGTCTTTGGCTACCTGTATGCCATAAGAAACGGCAACAAGCTTGGTCACGAATAAGCTGTTAAAGGAATTCTGCTGTGAAAACGGTGAAGGCCTGGTGCAGGCCATCGCAGGCGGCGCAAGACGCATTGAACTGTGTGACCAGCTGGCTCTAGGTGGACTCACCCCCCAAACAAAAACAATAGAAACCGTAACCCGGTTTGCTCACTTGCATCAGGTTGAAGTCGTTTCGATCGTTCGTCTAAGAGGCGGAGACTTCATCTTTTCGGATGCTGAAAAAGCAGTCATGAAACAGCAGGCCAGGCAAGCTCTTCAGGCAGGTGTGGATGGCATTGTTTTTGGCGCACTGACAAATGAGGGGGATGTGGATTGGCCTTTTATTAAAGAGCTGACTGCTCTTTCAGGAGACAGACAGGCCGTTTTTCATATGGCTTTTGATCAGCTCTCCAGAGAGGTCCAAATGGAGGCAGTCAAGAATCTCGCTGCTGCTGGCATCAGCCGCTTACTGACTAGAGGAGGCCTGTCGGGAACAGCCCTTGAACATGCTGACTGGATCAATCAGCTGATTAAAGCAGCGGGTTCTGAAATGCATATCTTGCCGGGCGGTGGCATCCACTATGCCAATCTATTGGAAGCCAGCCGCCTTATCCATGCAGATCAGTTTCACGGCACCCGCATTATTAAATTCGTTTCTAAATAGACGTAAAGATCTCCGCAGAGTTTACTTCGGAGGTCTTTTTTTTTTTGCAGTTGCAGACCATGTGCATTAAATGGAAACAGGACAGTACTGAGTCTGTAAAATCCAACTGTGGGGACAGGCTAAAGTTTTTCTAATAGCTCCTATAAATACTTGCTAATTGTTTGCCTATTAGACTGTGCTAGACTGGTTTTATGAAGGCGTTTACTTAAACTATTTAAAGAGGGGTCGCTTATGTTCAAGACAATGGCAATCAATGCGGGAAGTTCCAGTTTGAAGTGGAAGTTATACAAAATGCCGGAGGAGTCTGTTCTGGCTTCCGGCATGGTAGACAGGATCGGACTGCCAGAATCACTGTTTTCTGTGACGGATGGGGATGGGGAGACTGTGAAAAAAACAGCTGATATAGCTGACCATGACCAAGCGGTACAGCTGCTGCTGAAGCAGCTGATCGAACAGCAAATTATTAAAGATTTTAAGGAAATTACAGGCGTTGGACACCGGGTCGCTGCTGGAGGAGAGTCTTTTTCCGATTCGGTTGTCGTGACAGATGAGGTGCTCGCAGAGATCGAAAAGCTGGCGGAGCTGGCGCCTTTGCATAATCCAGCTAATGCCATGGGTATCCGGGCATTCAAAAACCTGCTGCCAGATATTGTCAGTGTGGCAGTATTTGACACATCTTTCCATCAGACGATGAACAAGGTTCAGTACCTTTATAGCATCCCGTATGCTTTCTACGAAAAACACCATGTCAGAAAGTACGGTTATCATGGTACAAGTCACAAGTATGTGAGCCAGAGAGCGGCTGAGATGCTGGATCGTCCACTGGAGGAGCTGAAAATCATTTCCTGCCATCTTGGGAATGGGGCATCTGTCTGTGCAGTAGACGGCGGCAAGTCAGTAGACACATCAATGGGATTCACACCACTGGCGGGACTGACCATGGGGACTCGCGCAGGAGATATCGATGTCTCTCTGCTGCCGTTTTTGATGGAGAAAGAGGGAATCACTGCAATCAGTGATATGATCGAGATTCTTAACAGAGATTCCGGTCTTAAAGGAGTGTCCGGTCTGTCCAGTGACATGCGGGATCTTCACGCTAAAGAAGCAGACGATCCCCAGGCCGCACTGGCATTAAGGATATTCGAGGACCGGGTCAAAAAGTATATCGGCGCCTATGCAGCTTTAATGAATGGGGTCGATGCCATTGTATTCACTGCGGGTATAGGTGAGAACGATATTCAAACACGCGAGCATATAATCAACGGGCTCAGCTACCTGAATGCTTTTATCGACCCGGAGCGAAATGATTGTCGGGGAGTGGAGAAGCTGATTTCTTCAGAACATTCGGATGTATCAATCTTGCTTATACCGACAGATGAAGAAGTAATGATTGCCCGTGATGTGGAGCGGTTAAAATAGCAGCAGAACAGAAAAAGGAAATTGATTGAAAGAATCGTCTCTGCCGATGGACACAACGACAGTAAAGGCATCTTGTTTCCGACTGGCAAGAAAAAAAAGATGCTTTCTAGGTACATGGATGATCAAAAAGATAAGAATCGAGCGCGAAATATTGGAAGTTCAACTGAGAAGGGAGCAGCCGCGCGAGTTGTGTCGCTGCCGCGCCAGTGTTCCAACTGAGAAGGGATCAGGTGCGCGAGTTGTGCCGCTGCTGCTCCAGCGTACCAACTCAAACGAAAATAGCCGCGAGAGTCAACTTGCCCCACTGCACAACTGCCTAAGCTGCCTATACTGCCAGTCAAGCAGCTGCTAAACATACGCATATATACACTTCCAGCTGTTTCAGTATCCTGAGACAGCTATCAAGACGACTCGCGGGTATATTTTGTTAAAAAAAATGTTGACAGTATCTTCAGCCTCTGATAGACTTCTATTCAATCAGAGAAACAGTAAACACTATAGATAAGTAAGCGATGAAAAGATAAGTACAGAACAGCAAGTCATCTCAGAGAGCTCCTACATGGTGGAAAGGAGCATGACAGTCTGCCTGGAAAATGGTCTTTGAGCTGGATAGGTGAGTGGAAACATAAGCCTATCCCGGTTGCACCCGGTAACGTGCCTAAGTATGCAGATGAACTGTCAGCGGCTGACGTATTTTCAATAAAATCGTCAGTCCGCAAACAGAACGATCTAAGTACTGGAAGAGGCCACTTCAGTGATGGAGTGGTAAACAAAGGTGGAACCGCGAATAGACCTATTCGCCCTTTTTTGAGTGCAAAGCTCGAAAAAGGGCGTTTTTTTATGGAAATGATTCAACTTACTGTAAACTGTTGAAGACTGGCCTTTCAAGGTCTAAAGCGCCAATGTTTCACTAAAGCTGAATCAAAGCAGACAGCGTAAGTACCGATTATAGTCCTGTTTAGGTAAAGATTAAACCGTGAGAGCTGAAATCTCAAGTCACTTAAGCAGAACAGGAAGAAGGCAGCTTGCTGCCTTCAACATTATAGTAACTGCTTTACAAAAGAAAGGAGTAGATCAAGCATGATCACTTTAAAAAATGTAACGAAGACATTTTTAAATAACAAGCAATCATTTGAAGCGGTCAAGGATACTAGCCTGACCATCAAAAAAGGAGAAATATACGGCATCGTCGGCTACTCCGGAGCAGGTAAAAGTACCTTGCTGCGACTGCTGAACGGACTGGAACGTCCTTCATCTGGAACAATCGAAATTGATTCACAGGAGCTGTCTCCCTTAAGTGACAAACAGCTCAGGAAAGAACGCCAGTCGATTGGAATGATTTTTCAGCACTTTAATCTGCTGTGGAGCCGGACGGTTATAGACAATGTCTGCTTTCCGCTTGAAATTGCCGGTGTCAGCAAAGATGAGAGGGTTAAACGGGCGAGAGAACTGATCAAGCTGGTCGGCCTTGCTGACAAGGAAAAAGCCTATCCGGCCCAGCTTTCCGGAGGCGAAAAGCAGCGGGTAGGGATTGCCCGGGCTTTGGCCAATAATCCGAAAGTCCTGCTGTGCGATGAAGCGACCAGCGCTTTAGATCCTCAGACAACAGATGAGGTACTGGAACTGCTAGCTAAAATCAACGACCAGCTTAAAGTCACCATTGTCATGATCACGCATGAGATGGAAGTTGTTCGTAAAATCTGTGACCGAATGGCTGTGATGAGCAAAGGTGAAATTGTAGAAGAAGGGCCGGTACTCCAGGTTTTCAGAGACCCACAGCAGGAAATTACGCGGCGCTTTATCAAGCAGGATACAGAAGTGGATGAAAAAGAAACGCAGCTGGTTCTGAAGGAGCTCAAAGTGGCTTATCCAGAAGGACAGATTCTGCGCATCCTTTTCCAGGGCGATCACGTAGGGGCTCCAATCATTACCAAGGTCAGCCGCCAGGTCGATACCGATATTAATATTATCCATGGAAGCATCCGCTCCACCCATAATGCACCAATCGGGAGCTTGACGGTTCAGATCCTTGGAGACCAAGCTAAACAAGACAAAGCACTGGAGCTGTTTCGAACGTATCCAGTGGAAGTAGAGGTGATTTAAATGATCAGACAGATACTTGCAACAGGTATTTTATCAGAATATACCGGATTTGAGGATGTCCGCTGGGATCGGGTCTGGAATGCGACAACAGAAACGCTGTACATGACCGGGGTGTCAGTGGCAATAGTCTTTGTCCTTGGCCTGATCCTCGGCCTGCTGCTTTACGAAACGCGCCAGCATCAGACCATCTGGTCGGTGGCTCTGTATAAGACGGTGTCCGTTCTGGTCAACGTTTTCCGTTCGATCCCGTTTATCATCCTGATTGTCCTGCTGATACCATTTACCACAGCAATCGTCGACAGCATGACGGGACCGACAGCCGGCCTGCCAGCACTGGTCTTTTCAGCCTCGCCCTTCTATGCACGGATGGTCGAAACGGCCTTACGCGATCTGGACAAGGGTGTGATCGAAGCTGCCAAATCCATGGGGGCTTCCAAACTGGAACTGATTTGGAAGGTTTATATACCAGAAACCCTACCGTCGATTGTGGCCGGTATCACCGTCACGACCATCAGCATCGTCGGCTTTACAGCCATGGCCGGTGTGATTGGAGCCGGCGGACTGGGAAACCTCGCCTATCTTGAAGGTTTCCAACGTGGCCGGGCCAACGTCACACTCGTGGCAACAGCTGTCATTCTGCTGATCGTTTTTGTGATTCAGTTTATCGGAGACCGACTGGTCGCCTATATCGATAAGCGCTGACCCAATAGAACAGACCAGCATACTTCAATTAGGAACAAACTTTATAAAAAACAGACTAAAAAAGAATAGGGGAGAAATAACATGAAAAAGACAATTGGATTGGGACTTTTGAGCGGAGCTTTACTGCTTTCGGCCTGCGGCAATGGGGATGACAGTGCAGGAGAAGAAACACAAACACTTAGAGTGGGGGCATCCAATGTTCCTCACGCTGAAATCCTTGAATTTGTTCAGCCCACACTGGAAGAGGAAGGAATCGACTTGCAGATCGAAACCTACAATGACTATGTGATTCCGAACATGGCTCTGCAGGACGGTGACATCGATGCCAATTACTTCCAGCACGTGCCATACTTTGAATCACAGATTGCCGAAAACGACTATGACTTTGTCAACGCGGGTGGTATTCACATCGAACCAATGGGTGCCTACTCCAACCGCCACGATTCCCTGGACGATCTGCCAGAAGGCGCAACAATCCTCGCTTCAAGCAGTGTTGCTGACCACGGCCGTATCTTGGGAATTCTTCAGGAAGCCGGACTGATCACAATTGACGAGTCCATCGATCTGGTTGATGCGACTTTTGACGATATCGTGGAAAATGAGCGCGACCTGCAGTTTGAATACGAGTATGATGCTGCCCTGATGACCACACTTTATGATCAAGATGAGGGAGATGTATTCTTTATCAACTCCAACTTTGCAGTGGACCAGGGCATCAGCCCAATCGATGATTCTATCGCTTTGGAAGACAGCTCCTCGCCATACGCCAACATCGTTGCTGTTCGTTCAGAAGACGAAGATAACGAGCTGGTTGCAAGACTGGTTGAAGTCTTACGTTCTGAAGAAACACAGGAGTATATCCTGGACACTTGGGATGGAGCAGTATTACCCGCTGAAGACTAAAATACCTTAAGAAAATCCTAAGGTTACAGCCTATGCCTTTACTTGATCACAATCTTCGTCAATAATGAGATTGTGGTCTTTTTTTACTTTTAAACAGGAAGGAAGTACAACATGACAAAAGTATTTATAGCAGGAGCCAAGCGTACCCCAATCGGAGCATTCTTAGGGGCATTGAAAGATGTATCTGCCTCGGATCTGGGCAGTCTGGCCGTAAAAGGGGTGCTAGAACAGAGCGGTATCGCTCCTGATTCTATTGATGAAGTAGTTTTGGGGAATGTACTGCCGGCAGGACAGGGGCAGGGCGTTGCCCGGCAGGCAGCGGTCAAAGCTGGGATTCAGGTCGAAGTACCGGCTTATTCACTTAATATGGTTTGTGGGAGTGGTCTGAAAACAGTGATGCAGGCTTATTTAGGGATTAAAGCAGGGGAATATCAGGCCATCATTGCTGGTGGGACAGAATCAATGAGTCAGGCTCCCTACCTGATTCCCGGAAATACTCGGACCGGACACAAGATGGGTGGCTATCAGACGGGAGATCATATGCTGGATGATGCCCTGACAGATGCTTTCGAAGGCTACCACATGGGGGTGACGGCTGAGAATATTGTGGAGCGCTACACACTTTCAAGAGAAGAGCAGGATACTTTCGCCTTTACATCTCAGAGCCGGGCGATTGAAGCCCTGGACAGCGGAGCCTTTAAGGCAGAAATCGTGCCGGTTGAGACCAAGGTAAGAAGAGAGACGGTCACGGTAGATACGGATGAATACCCGAACCGAAAAACGACAGAAGAAAAGCTGAACAGCCTGAGGCCGGCTTTCAAGAAAGACGGATCGGTAACGGCCGGAAATGCCTCCGGGATCAATGACGGTGCCAGCGCCACGTTGATTGTCGGCGAGCAAGTCATGAAAGAACAGGGTCTCAAGCCACTGGCTGAAATCGTTGGTATCGGTCAGGGGGGTGTAGACCCTGCTGTTATGGGGCTGGGACCAACGCCCGCTATCAGACAGGCAGTCAAGCGAGCTGGGATTGAGTTCAGGGACATTGATGTCTTTGAACTGAATGAAGCCTTTGCCAGCCAGAGTCTGGGGGTCATTCAGGAGATCACGGAAGCTTTCGGTGTTAGCAAGGAATACATGCTAAAGCGTACCAACCTGAACGGGGGAGCCATTGCGCTTGGACATCCTGTAGGTGCCAGCGGCAACCGGATTCTGGTCACTCTGGTGCATGCGATGAAAGCCAGAAAACTGAAGTACGGACTGGCCTCATTGTGTATCGGAGGCGGCATGGGCGTTGCTGTACTAGTAAAGAATCCTGAATTCGAATGATTAACAGTTGACAAAAAACGGATTTCAATTTATCCTTTAAGTACACATATAAATAGTCTTCAGGGCAGGGTGCAAGTCCCTACCGGTGGTACAGCCCACGAGCCGCAAGGCAGATTCGGTTAGATTCCGAAGCCGACAGTTACAGTCTGGATGAAAGAAGACAAGAGACACACAGATAAAATCCGTCTGCAGTCAGACCTTTGGGTCTGGTGTATTAAAGTACGGCTGCAGTCTTGACTCGAGCCCTGGAATCATTGTATTCCAGGGCTTTTTTTACGGACAAGGCAGCTGAGCAGAAGCCGCGATTATTTTGTGTGCCAGTGAACAAACAAACCAAGCCCTGAATCCGTCTGTGATTCAGGGTTATTTTAGAGGTGAAAGCATGTATACCGACACAGATTACATGAAAAAAGCATTAAAGCTGGCTGAAAAAGCCAGAGGCCAAACCTCACCCAACCCGCTGGTCGGGGCTGTGATCGTTAAGGATGGCCGAATTATTGGTGAAGGCTATCATCACAAAGCCGGGGAAGCGCATGCGGAAGTCTTGGCTGTCCGCTCAGCTAAGGAGTCTGTTAAGGGGGCAACTATTTATGTCACGCTTGAACCTTGCTCACATGTCGGCCGTACACCCCCTTGTGCCGACTTGCTGGTCAAAGAGCAGTTTAAGCGTGTAGTGATTGCGGCTAAAGATCCGAACCCCCTCGTTGCCGGCAGAGGGATTAAGCGCCTCGAGGAGGCTGGCATCGACGTGACTACAGGCGTCCTGGAAGCCGAAAGCCTGAAGCTGAATGAGGTGTTCAATCACTACATCACAACCGGCAGACCTTATGTTGTCATGAAATATGCGATGACGCTGGACGGAAAAATCGCAACTAAAAGCGGGGAATCCCAGTGGATTTCCTCTGAATCTTCGAGAATCCATGCGCATAAACTTAGAGGAACCTTATCAGCCATTATGGTCGGAATCAATACAGTGCTCGCAGACGATCCGAGGCTGACCTGCCGTCTGGAGGACTACAGCAGCCCGACCCGTCTGATTCTGGACAGCAGGCTCCAAATTCCCTTTGATGCGGCCGTTTTGAAAGAACAGGACACAGCTAAAACGCTTATTTTTACGACAGAAAAGGCTGATTCAAGTAAACGACAGCACCTGCAGTCGATGGGAATCGAAGTCATCGTAACTGCTGAAAGAGATGGCCAAGTTGATCTCCAAAAAGTACTGCAGTTGAGTGGGACCAGAGGGATTGACAGTATTCTACTGGAAGGTGGAGGCACCCTGAATGCATCTGCTCTAAAAGCTAAAGTGGTCAACAAGCTTCATATTTACCTGGCGCCCAAACTACTTGGGGGTGACAAAGCTCTGTACCCGGTGAGAGGTGAAGGGGTCCAACATATGCATGAGGCATACGGCATTAGTAATATGGAAGTCAGCCGTATTGAAGAAGATGTATTTATTGAGGCTTATATAAAAGAGAGGCGCAGTGACGCCTATTAATCTGTACTAAAGAACAAAGGAGAGTCAAATATGTTTACCGGAATTGTAGAGGAGATAGGCACCATCAGCAGTATTCAAAAAGGAGCTAAATCCAGTGTCCTTACCGTAAAGGCTCAGAAGGTACTTGAGGATGCTCATATTGGAGACAGCATTATGACCAATGGTGTCTGTCTCACCATTACGGACATGGACAGCCAGACGTTCAAGGCTGATGTCATGTCAGAAACACTTGACCGGACGGCCCTAGGCGCATTAAAAAACGGCAGCCGTCTGAATCTCGAACGGGCCTTGAATCTGCAAACTAGGTTGGGCGGACATATGGTCTCCGGCCATATTGACGGAACGGGAGTCATCAGTCATTTCAGAAAAGATGACAATGCCGTCTGGGTGACAGTTCAGGCCGATCCGTCCCTACTCAAGTACATTATTGAAAAAGGATCGATTGCAATCGACGGGATCAGCCTGACGGTTGCTAAAGTCTCCGGCCGAGATTTCCAGGTGTCGATTATTCCGCATACGGCGGATGAAACAACCCTGCTTCAGCACAAGGTAGGAGATCGGGTCAATCTGGAATGTGACCTGATTGGAAAATATGTGGAAAAACTGCTGGGCTTATCCAGTGAAGAAAACAACCAGAAAAAACTGACTGAGACTTACCTGAAACATAACGGTTTTGCCTGATGCAGACAGTGAATGACAAGAGGAGTGACAAGATGTTTGACAAAATCGAAGACCTGCTGGAAGATCTGAAACAGGGAAAAAATGTGATTATTGTAGATGACGAAGACAGGGAAAACGAAGGGGACATTGTCTGTGCGGCCGAATTTGCCAGTCCGGAGAATGTCAACTTCATGGCAAAGTATGCCCGGGGACTGATCTGTATTCCGATGACCAGAGATTACACTAAAAAACTCGGCCTGTCTCAGATGAGTCTTTACAATACAGACGAGCATACGACGGCCTTTACTGTATCAATCGATCATGTGGACACAACCACCGGTATCTCAGCCATGGAGCGCTCACTGACTGCAATCAAGACCGTTGAGGAAGGTACCCGGCCTGAAGACTTCAAGCGGCCAGGGCATATGTTTCCGCTTGAAGCGGTTGATGGGGGTGTATTGTCCAGAAACGGACACACGGAAGCAACGGTTGACTTGATGCGCCTGGCCGGACTCAAGCCCGTTGGCCTGTGCTGCGAAATCATGAATGATGACGGGTCGATGGCCAGACGTGATGACCTGGAGGCCTTTGCAAAAACACATGACATGAAAATGGCCACCATAAGTGAACTGATCGAATACCGCAAAGCGCACGAACAAGTTATTTTCAGGGAATCTAAGGCAAAACTGCCAACCAAATTTGGTGAATTTGACATTTACGCCTATGAGCACAAGTTCACCGGCGAGCATCATGTGGCACTGGTCAAGGGAGATGTATCAGACGGTGAACCGGTCCTGTGCCGGATTCATTCGGAATGTCTGACCGGAGATGTCTTTGGCTCCAAAAAGTGTGACTGCGGACAGCAATTGGATGCGGCGATGGAGAAAATTGCTGAAGAGGGCCGTGGTGTACTGCTTTACATGCGTCAGGAAGGACGTGGGATTGGACTGGTCAATAAAATTAAGGCTTATGCCCTGCAGGATCAGGGGCATGATACAATCGAAGCCAATCTGAAGCTCGGTTTGCCGGTCGATTCAAGGGAGTACTATGAGTGTAAGCAGATGTTTGACGATTTGGGTATCAGTCGGTTGAACCTGATGACCAATAACCCGCTGAAAGTTTCCAGTCTTGATAAATACGGACTGACGGTTGAAAGACGTCTGCCGATCCAGATGGATTTATTCGCTGAGGATAGGGATTACCTGAAGACCAAGCAGGACAAGATGGGACATTACCTGGAATACTAATACCGATTTTTGGCAATAAAATACTATAAAAACATCTATTGGAGGATATATAAAATGAAAATGATTGAAGGACACTTAACTGCACAGGATTTAAAAATCGGGATCGTTGTGGCCCGCTTCAACGACTTTATTGGCTCGCGCCTACTGGACGGGGCAGTTGATACCCTGAAACGTCATGGCATGAATGAAGATGATATTACTGTCGCTTGGGTGCCGGGCGCTTTCGAAATCCCAATGGCTGCTCAGAAAATGGCCGCCTCGGGACAGTACGATGCGGTGGTGACTCTGGGAGCGGTCATTCGTGGAGCGACGTCTCACTATGACCACGTCTGTGCAGAAGTAGCTAAAGGCGTCTCTCATGCAGCTAGCAGCACGGGTGTACCGGTACTGTTTGGTGTACTGACTGTCGACACAATTGAACAGGCGATTGAACGGGCAGGAACCAAAGCCGGAAACAAAGGGTCAGAAGTCACTGTTGGTGCAATCGAAATGGCCAACCTGATGAAGAAGCTGTAAGCATGACACCTTTTGATGGAGTGCAGACGGTTATTTTTGACTATGACGGAACGCTTCATGACAGCAGGCGCATTTACATTCCGGCTTTTCTGAAAGCCTATCAGTATCTGGTAAAGGCAGGCAAAGCTGAACCTGAAGAATGGGAAGAAGCGGATATCACGCGCTGGCTTGGTTATAGTAAAAAAGAGATGTGGGAAGCGTTTATGCCGGACTTGGAAGCAGCTTTTCAGACAAAGGCTTCTAATATCATCGGCCAGACTATGCTTGAAAAAATAGAGGAGGGGCAAGCGGCATTATATCCGGAAGCGATACAGACCCTCGACTATTTGAAAGACAAGGGCTACCAATTGATTTTCTTGAGTAACTGCTCAGTAAGCTACATGGAACGCCACCGGCAAGCCTTTGGTCTAAATTACTATTTTGATGCCTTTTACTGCTCTGAGCAGTACGCGTTCAAGAAAAGCAAAAAAGAGATTGTTGAGCTGTTTAAAGACGACTACAAAGGAGAGTTACTGATTGTGGGCGACCGTTTTCAAGATATCGAAGCAGGAGAAGTGGAGGGTGTGCATGCTGTCGGCTGCACATATGGTTTTGGGCAAGGAAGCGAATTATCAGCAGCCGACAAGATCATTCATAATATCAGCGAACTGAAAAACTTACTCTAAGCAAGTAACATTGCCAATATTTATAAGCTTGCACCACAGTAAAAAGGCCTCACGCACCTGTTTAGCCCTGTATAGTGACCCCAAAAAGTTAGACTTTTGGGGTCACTATACAGCAGCGGCAGAATGAGTGAGGCTTTTTTTAAAAGATAGCTAATGCCCCGCTATAGAAAGCGGGAAGAGTACAGTCAGATCAGCACGAACAGAATACCTGCACTGAGAATGCCTGACAGAAAGCCTTCCAGATTTCCATCCCGCTCCGAAGGTAGCTCATGCTTGATCACATTCAAGGTCATTCCGCCTGCAATGAAAGCTTCCAGACTGCCGATAAAATAAGGCGGCAGATCAGTCAGGGCTCCCAGGAGATATCCTAAGAGTATGGATAAAGACAAGACATGTCTTCCGTAGCTATCATAGACCTTTTCGTGATGATGCCTTAGACCCCAGTCATTGGTAATAAAATGCAGACCGAAGGCGACAGTGAAAATAAGCACTGTCCGGTCTAGAGACTCGAGGTGATTCAGCAGATATCCAATCATCGCATTGTAAAGAGCAAAAAAAGAGATATGGGCCCAGAACAGACGGGATTCGATGAGATTCGGGTCGGTCGTCTCTTCTGATTCATAAGCCCGGGAGATAAGCCGGTCCAGTGTATAAAATAAAGCCAGTCCAAATAGTGAAGTGATATAGAGGGAGTAGTGTAGCACATGACCAGAAAGCCAGCTGATTGATTCTTCCGCTTCAGCCTGGTGTTCGGCCACTTGAGGCCAGAGGTGAATAAAGACATACGCAATGCCCACACCGGCAGAAAAGGAAAGGAACATCCTCAACCGTTGCTTTGGAAGATTGAGGTGAATCGAAAGAAAATGAACAAGGGCAAAACCGCTCGCTAATAGAAAAGGGACCAACATATATGGGAAACTGCCATTTACAGCTTCCTTCACCTCCTTTAAAGTCACTGTATAGATAGAGTGTACCTCAGTAGGGGGCATTTGCCTATTTATTTTTCTGACTTTTGCAGTGCATTTTCTGGAAGAAACCAGTCAGTAAAGAGTATGATGAGGACAAAGATAAAAAGAGGTGGCCAGGATGCTTATAACAGGTGTAAAAGTTCACTGTGGAGCTGAAAAAGTGCATAAAGATGCTGACATAAACTGGCTTCTGCTGTCTTCGCCATCAGCAGAAGAAATTAAACAGGTGAAAAAAGAGCAGCATCTTCCGGCTGTCTGCTTTAAGCTGGCTGAAGAAAGAAGTCTAGCTTTTTTCTTGGAGCTAGAGACCTTTTACCATGAGCCTGTCTACATGCTGCATATACCGCTTTGGCAGGACAGATCCTATGTTAGTAACGAGGGAGCAGACCAGTCGGTAACTTTCATATATACTGACAAGATGGCCTTGCTACTGTTAAGTAAAGAGGATCCTTCCCGAATTCAGAAAAAGCTGGAGACCGGTGAGAGCCCTTACACTATTATGGTCGACAGGATGCTGTCAGCCTGTGAGGGAATTGACAAAGAGCTGAATAGCATTCAGCCGCGGATCGACAGGGTCACAACTGAAGCAAAAGAGAAGGCAAACCGAAGTGTCCTGCTGGATCTGACTGAACTGGAGCAGAATGTGGTTGTCTTTTCCCGTCGGATCGATGATCTCGAAGAGGCATTATCCCAGTGGTTGGGAGAAAAACGGTTCAAAACACTGACCCCCGTAAATAAAAGAGCCGAAGTAGCACTCAAGTTGAAAAAAACACAGTATACCAGTCATTTATATCAGGAGCTGATTGAGTCAACAAGTGGGTTGATTTCAGACAGCATCGACAATAAGCTGAATAGTATAATGGAATTTTTAGAATCTGTGGCGCTGGTTATCTCGATTCCAACCCTGATTTTCAGTCTGTTTGGTATGAACACAGGCGGGCTCGCAGGTAGAGAGTCTCCGGCAGAAACGCTGGTGGTGATTGCCGTATCCATTGTTTTAGGAGCAGCGGTTGCTGTCTATCTTAAGCGAAAGGAATATTTATGAGCATAAGGGATTTTAGTTGCGGGACAATCTGTATACAGTTAAGGTAGACATAAGAAAAAGAGGAGGAAAATATATGAGTGATAGAAAATTGAGAAAGTCTTCCAGTGACCGTGTCTTGTTTGGAGTATGCGGGGGAATTGCCGAATTTTTTGGCATATCTTCTTTGGCTGTGAGAATTCTGTTTATCATCCTGCCGCCTAATTTGCCCCTTTACATTGTTCTGGCACTGATTATACCAGATGACTATTGATACAGTCCTATTTATATCGTGAGGCCTCAGGCTGCCCGCTTTCATAGGGACAAGCCTGAGGTTTTTTACCTGAAAAAGCAGGTCAGGCTACATAATGAGCAGCAGGGAAAGAGTCATAAGAATCAGTGAAAATATGATACTGACGGATGAAAGGAAACTGGAAAAAGAGCGTGGATTGCCGTAAATGATCATGTTGATTGTCGATACAGTCCCGATTGGCGCTAAAGCTACCAGTACAAGGGAAACCCTGACAAGCTCAGGTAAGGGCAGCAGAAGGTAGAAGCCGGCTGCCACTAGAACAGCCAGCAGATAGCGGACAGTAAGCAAGTAGCGGACCCGTCTTAAGGATACTCGGTCGACAGTGATCTCCAGATATAAACCGACCATAAACATGGACAAAAAAGCATTGCCACTTGAGAAAAGCTGAAAAACAGACACTAAGGGATCGGGAAGCACAATCCCCAAGAGAGCCAGTAAAAACATGAAAATGTAGGCGGTAAAAGATGGCGATTTAAAAAGTTTGATGATTCGGCTCAAATAGCCTGCACTACTGTGGTCCTGTCGGGTCATGCGATCGACAATGACAGGGGAGCCACCAAAAAGCATAAGCGCATTTCCCATATCAAAACTGCCGATATAGGGGATGGCTGCTGGGAAGAATCCTTGTACAAAAGGAATGGTGAAATTGCCGATATTGTACCCTGCTTGGCTGAACATCATTAAAGCCTGCTGGGGTGCTGTCTTTTTGCGCCATAGAAAACCACCAAAAGTAATTAGAAGTATATTGGAAAGAAGCCCGAGTGCAACCATAATAAACAAAATCGGTTCCACAGTGACCCCGTTAAAACCGACTACAATCGTAGCGGGGAGTGTCAGATACAGGATTATTTTTTGAAGAATCAGCCCGTCTGTTGATTTCAAGATACTGCCCCGCTTGAAGAGATAGGCAACGGCAATGACGAGAAGGAATTGAAATGACTGGATCAAAACAGCGAACATATGTAAACTCCTTTCTGCTTGCAAAGTCAGTATACCATTTATATTCCGAAAGCTTCAGCTAAAAAAGTATCTCAAATCAGAAACAGCAAAAAATACTTTGAACTTCAAAATATCAATCTGCTATACTGTCTGAGTAAAGGAGAAATGATGATGAAAAATTCGAATGCAAGATGGAAAGTCTTATTTGGCGGTGTGCTGATGCAGCTCTGTATCGGGGGGATTTACACCTGGAGTCTATTTAACCAGCCCTTGGCTGACAAGTTCGGCTGGGAAAGAACCGAAGTTTATACCGCTTATTCATTAATTGTGTTTATCTTTGCTTTTGTTACGATTTTTTCGGGTCGGCTGCTGGACAAAAAAGGTCCGCGTTTTGTAGGAACGCTCGGCATGGTGTGCTTCAGTTTAGGTCTGATCATTGCGTCACAAGCCACGACACTAATGACCCTTTATTTAGGGTATAGCTTGCTGGGAGGTATAGGTGTCGGTATGGTTTATGTGACACCACTTTCGACAGGTTTGAAATGGTACCCAAAGAAAAAAGGCATGGTGACAGGTATCACCATTGGAGCCTTCGGTATGGGCAGTTTTCTGTTTAACTTTATTTTGCCTGGACTGATTGCAAGGTTTGGCGTTTCTGAAACGTTTATGATCCAGGGACTGATTTATGGCCTGATAGGAATCAGTGGTGCGCAACTGCTTCGCCTGCCTGACAAGATGGAAGAAAGCCAGGTGTTTGCCACGGCTCAAGATATTCCAACGGGCCGGATGCTGAAAAAAAGTTCCTTTTATATGCTTTGGTTGATGTTTTTCAGCGGTAGTCTGAGTGGCCTGATGATTATCGGCCTGTCTCAAGACATAGCCAGAGATTACGCGGGTCTCTCACCTCAAATTGCAGGCTGGTCTGTAGCCATAGCAGCGGTATCCAATGCTGCGGGGCGTTTGGGCTGGGGAGCCCTTTCGGATATTTACGGCAGGCTGAGAGTTTTTGCCATTCTTTTTGCCTTGACTGCTTTCTCAATGATTGGTTTGAATGTCATTGTACTCAATGCCGTCACGTACTTCTTTCTGCTGGCAGTGATCGTCAGTTCTTTTGGCGGCTTTTTGGCTACTTTTCCAGCTGTTTGCAGTGACTATTACGGACAGCATCATTTTGGAGCTAACTATGGTCTTCTCTACCAGGGATACGGTGTATCATCCCTTGTAGGACCCGTGCTGCTGGCAGCTACTGCCAATCAGACAGAGGCTTTTTTGTGGGCAGGGGCCTTGGCGGTCTTCGGGCTTACCTTGACTTTCTTTATCCGTCCACCCTACGATGTTGCTGAAATTAGCAGTCAGAATATAGCGGAGCGGGCCGTCAGTCAAGAGCAGGAGACCCGGAAATAAATCTGCCGGTACTCCTGCTACTCAAGCGCTTTCATTTGTGGTATACTTACGTTGATATAATGAGTAGGAAGACTGTAAAGGAGGGGCTCTGATGTTATTTACTGATGTAATCGATGAGAGAGCCAAAGACAGAAAACCGGGCGAAATATTAGCTGTTGTGACGGGGATTGACAAGGCAGTTATTCAAGCAGGCATACAGGAGTATGGATATGAGATGATCGTGCACAATCCGGCTTTGCTCAAAATAACAGAAGAAGATCAGAAGAGAATAAAAGAGGCGAGAAAATTAGGTTATCTGGATGCGACCTTGCTGTAGTCAGTATTAGGAGATTAAAAAGCTGCCGTTCAGGCAGCTTTTTCTATAAGCCATGTACTGGAAAGTGATATGAATGCCTCGGGTGTCAAGCGTCATAAAATCCTACCCAGTGATTATCCTGCGCTGTCAGGTGCACAACGTGTTAAATATGATTTTTTTTCGAGTTCCGATGTTCTATGTATAGTATAAAATCAAAGTATGTTAATATTAAACTAGTATTTTTAAATGACAGGCGTTATAGGGGTTGTGTAAAAAAGGTCACCCTCTTGTAACTGCATCCAAAAGATGGAGGAGGAGCTTTTTATCGAAAAAGAAAAAATTCATTCTTCCAGTATTGAAAAAGACTATCTGTACTGTGAAGAAATCATAAAAAAACATTCCAAGAGTTTTTATTTTGCTTTCTCAAAACTGCCTAGGCAAAAAGCCCAAGCTGTCTACGCCATTTATGCCTTTTGCCGACTGGCCGATGACAGCATCGACGAAGCAGAGACAAAAGCAGAGCAGAAAGAAGCACTGACGTTTTTAACCAATGAACTAAACCGTTTTGAACAGCATACAGAGGCAGACCATCCTATCTGGAGAGCACTTAGGGATGTGTTTGACCGTTTTGATATGGATATTCAGCCTTTTTACGATCAGTTGAATGGTCAAGCAATGGATTATGATTTTAAGCAGCCAAAGACGCTGAAAGAGGTTGAAAACTACAGCTATTATGTGGCAGGGTCTGTCGGGCTGATGCTGCTTCCAATCATTGCGACAGAAAATCAGCAGCAGCTTCAAGACCAGGCAGTGTCTCTGGGCATTGCTATGCAACTGACTAATATATTGAGAGATGTAGGGGAAGACTTCAAGTCTATCGACCGGATCTATTTGCCTAGTACTCTTATGGAGAAAGAACATTATTCAATAGAGGACTTGAAGCAGGAAAAAGTCAACGAGGCTTTTATTAAGATTTGGGAAACGATTGCCAAACGGGCGGAACACCTTTTTCTTGATTTCACCGACTCTTTGTATATGTTTGACCGGGACAGCCAGTACCCTGTAGCCTTGTCAGCCAGAGTCTATGCAGGTATTCTGGACGCCGTCCGTGAAAATGGGTATGATTGTCTGACTAAACGAAACAAGACATCATTCATGAAAAAAATGGCGTACATGTGTGAAGTGAAAAAATCTATGTCATAAAGTCTCTAAAAAATCAAAGGAATAGAGGAGTTTGCGTATGAGTGTACAGACTAAAACAGGAGCAAGAAGTAAAGTCGTTGTAATCGGTGGAGGACTAGGGGGACTCGCCTCAGCTATCACCCTGGCTCAAAACGGCTATGAAGTCTCTTTATATGAAAAAAATGCTCACCTAGGCGGCAAGCTGAATCGTCTGGAGACAGAAGGTTTTGGTTTCGACCTTGGACCGTCTATTTTGACCATGCCGCATATTTTTGACCGGATGTTCGAAGCGAGTGGCAAAAAACTGACGGATTACGTACCGATCAGACAGCTCCAGCATGAATGGCGCTCATTTTTTACAGACAGTGAAGTCATCGATTTATACAACAATCTGGATGATATGAAAGCAGCGAATCCCAATCTGACTGAAAAAGATATGCAGGAATATAAAAAATACTTAAAGTATGCCAAGAAACTTTATGATGCAACGGAACATGGCTATTTCGGCAAAGGTCTGGATGATCTGCAGGAAATTGTAGATCATCATGGCATTATATCTTCGCTGAAAGACTTTGGCTATTTTTACACCATGTCCCAAGGAATTGACAAGCGCATCTCCAACCCACATATGCGAGACATGCTCAAGTATTACATCAAGTATGTCGGTTCGTCAGCAGATGATGCACCGGCAATCATGAATGTTCTAGCGTATGTCCAGCATCATTTAGGGTTATGGTATGTAGACGGCGGTCTGCATAACCTGGGCAAAGGTCTGACCCGTTTGGCTGAAGAAGAAGGTGTAACCTTCCACCTGAATCAGGAGGTCACAGAAATTCTGACAAATGAGGAACAGACTGTTACCGGCATCCGCCTAGCAACAGGTGAAGATGTCTACGCTGACCGTGTGGTTTCCAATATGGAGGTCATTCCGGCTTATGAACGCCTGCTGGATGTGGATCAGACTGTAACGAAAGAACTGGAAGACGAATTTGAGCCGGCCGCTTCCGGACTGGTTCTGCATCTGGGAGTCAATCGGGAGTACCCGCAGCTGGCCCACCATAACTTTTTCTTTTCGGCTGATTCAGAAAAGAACTATCAGACTGTATTCAAGGATAAGGCGCTGCCGGAAGATCCGACTATCTACTTGGTCAACAGTAATAAGACTGACCCGACCCAGGCTCCAGCCGGGCATGAAAACATCAAGATTCTGCCGCATATTCCTTATATTCAAGATGAGCCCTTCACCGAAGAAGATTATGCTCAGCTGCGTGAACGTGTCCTGATTAAGCTTGAAAACATGGGACTGACAGATTTGAGAAAGCACATCGTCGTCGAAGACATGTGGACACCTGTGGACATCGAAAAAACGTATTATTCAACCCGCGGAGCGATTTATGGAGTTGTAACCGACCGTAAGAAAAATAAAGGATTCAAGTTCCCCAAGCGCAGTAAGCTTTTCAAAAATCTTTATTTTGTCGGAGGGTCCGTGAATCCTGGTGGAGGCATGCCGATGGTAACATTGAGTGGCCAACAAGTGACAGATATCATTCTTGCAGAAGATGCAAAACGTCAGACAAAAGTTAAAGGATGATACAAATGATCGAATGGTTGAATGCATTCTTTCTTATATTCGGTTTTTTGGGCGGGGTATTCTTTCTATGGAAGATCCCGCTTATTCCTTGTTCAAAAAAGGAACGAACAGATATCAGGGTGTCACTGATCATTCCTGCCAGAAATGAAGAGCTGTCGCTGCCGGGGCTGCTGGGGTCAATCCAAGAACAGTCGTTTACACCTCATGAAGTGATTGTCGTTGATGACGATTCTACGGACCAGACCGCATCCATTGCGGCAGCATACGGGGCCAGTGTCATATCGGGGAAAGATAAAACTGCAGCCGTCAAAGGAAAGTCTCAGGCCT
Organism: Alkalibacterium sp. AK22; assembly: GCF_000585255.1. Lineage (GTDB taxonomy): Bacteria > Bacillota > Bacilli > Lactobacillales > Carnobacteriaceae_A > Alkalibacterium. The sequence continues at coordinate 49,908 of NZ_JANL01000032.1, read as the reverse complement.
GTTGGAAAGGATTTAGAAAATCTGAAGGCGAGTGGTTGTTATTTCTGGATGCTGACACCCGGTTCACAGATCGGGACTCACTTAAACGCATTCTTGGGTGCTACAGCGAGATGAAGGGGCAGGGTATCCTGTCGATTCAGCCCTATCATATTATACAGAAAGTATATGAAACACTTTCTATTGTACCCAATATAATGGTGATGGCGGGGCTGAACCGTTTCAGCCTGATGGGCAGACACTTGCCTGAAAAAGGAGCCTTTGGTCCTTTGATGCTGACGAATAGAGAACAGTATCAGCATTCTGGCGGACATGGTGCGATTATAAACAGCCATATGGATGATATTGAGCTGGCTAAGCTCTACCAGCAGCATAGCTGGCCAGTAGCCGTCTACGGCGGAGCCGGGGTATTTAGTTTCAGGATGTATCCTGGTGGACTCAGACAATTGATAGATGGCTGGACAAAAAGTTTGGTCCATGGCTCAAAAGAAACCCATGGACTAGTGAGTATAAGTATTGCTTTCTGGGTGGCGGGTGTTTTTTCCAGTCTGGGCCAGTTAATTCTGGCGAGCTTTACAGGTAACACGATAGGTCTCCTGTTACTTTTGGCTGTTTACCTGCTTTATTCTCTGGAGTTTAGATGGTTGATGAATAAAGTGGGTGCTTTTCCCCGGTGGACGGCCTTCTTTTCCGCCTTTTTTGTACTGTCCTTTGTATTGCTTTTTTTCTGGGCATGGATTCAGGTCAAGATTCTTAAGCGGGTCAGATGGAGAGATCGGGTAATTAAAACATGAAGGGATGGGCGAGATGAGACTTATATGGATTAATATACTGGCTTGGCTGTTCTTTCATTTCAGTATTTCACTTTCTCTAATGAAACTGAGCGACCGCTTTTTTCAGCTGTCACATCCGCTGAACGGATTGTTTAAAGAAAGACCCTTTGAGAAAAACGGGACATTCTGGCGTGATTGTTTTCTGGTCCATAAATGGAAAGATGCCTTGCCGGATGGGGCGAGTCTTTTTCGAATGGGATACAAAAAAAAGAAACTACCAGAGACACGCAAAGCATCCTTTCAACTGTTTATCAAGGAGACCAAAAGAGCAGAGCTCACGCACTGGATGCTAATTCTGCCGGCTCCACTGTTTTTTTTCTGGAATCCGGTCTGGGCAGGTTGGCTTATGATTGTCTATGCCTTACTAGCTAACGTCCCGTTTATACTCATTCAGCGCTACAATCGGATTCGCCTTTCGAAAGTAGCTCAACGCCTTAAATAAGCAGCAGGTTCAAGCATAAAAGAAAAGAGGCACAAAAAAAGACATTTATTCAAACAGGAGTGATCAGATGTTTGCAATCGACAGTAACTTAAACTGTTCACGAGTGGAGCTAAATGTTCGTAACCTCAGCAAACTGGCTGATTTTTACACAAAAGTCATCGGTATGAAATGTTTAAGCCAGGATGAGCATACGGTCAGCCTGGGCGTAGGTGGAAACAAGCAGACGCTTGTAAAGCTGACCCAGGTGCAGAAGGATAATCATCCCAAAGGCCAGGCAGGCTTGTATCACTTTGCCTTGAGGCTGCCCAACCGATCAGAACTTGGCAGTGTGCTTTATTCCCTGCTGATACAGTAATGGGTCACTTCCACCTTGAGGTCTGTGACCTTGCCTTGTCGGAAAAATTTTATGCAAAACAGTTGGGCTTGGACTTGAAGGCCCGTTATGGATCCCAGGCTTTATTTCTGGCAGCGGGAAACTATCATCATCATCTGGCTGTGAACATCTGGCGTTTGGACCTGGTCAGGAGAGAGTCTAATCAGCCGGAGCTGCAAGCAGTCTGTTTTAGTCTCTCGAAAACTGCTGAAGTGGATCGTTTAAAAAAACAACTGGAGGCCAGTCATATTCCTTATGCTGAAACAGACAATCAGTTGCTTCTTAGAGATCCAAGTGGGCTTTCCTTAATTTTTGAATCATGATGCAACTGTTTCATCCGCCGGACAGCCGGCGGTTTTTTTGTCCAATATATGGAAACTGAGAAAGACTATCATTATTGTTTAGGGTTGTTCTGTATGATTGCAGGTCGGGGTATGCTATCTTTAGCCTATAAACGAAGGTAGAACGGAGAGTCTTAGATGAGCGCACTGCAGAAAATATTTAAAAATAATACGCCCATGCTGTTGACCGTGATCAGTGGTTTTTTGATTATGATTGGCAGCTTATTCACTATTTTTGACCAGCAGCCACTGGACGCGGTCATATTTGTCAGTTCTTTCCTAATTGGGGGTTACTATCAGGCACGAGAAGGAGTGACTGACTTTATCCGTAAGAGAGAATTGAATGTGGATATTTTGATGGTGCTCGCAGCGGTAGGGGCTTCTATTATAGGTTTCTGGCTGGAAGGGGCCCTGCTTATTTTTATATTTTCACTAAGCGGATCTCTCGAGATATACACGACCAACAAAAGTACGGATGCCATAGCCAAACTGATGCAGCTGGCCCCAGCAGAAGCATGGCGGATCAAGGCGGACGGATCCACTGAAGTAGTAGCGGCCTCTGAGTTAAGTGTTGGGGACACCGTTTTAGTCCCTAAGGGTGGGGCTGTTCCTATAGACGGGAAACTGCTGAGTGATTATGCTTTGATGGATGAGTCGGCTATCTCTGGTGAGTCCATCCCTGTCAACAAAGAAAAGAATGAGGAAGTGATCGGCGGAACCCTCAATCTCAACAACCCAATTAAGATTGAAGTCACTAGGGTGCATTCAGATACACTTTTCTCCAAAATCATCAGGCTCGTCGAGGAAGCCCAAAGTACGCCCTCTAAAACAGCTACGCTCATTCATTCTATAGAAACAACTTATGTTAAAGTGGTCCTGCTGTTCGTTCCGCTGATGATGCTGATTTTTTATTATGTACTGAACTGGGGCTTTACAGAATCTTTTTACCGCGGCATGGTCCTTCTGACCGTAGCTAGTCCCTGTGCTCTGATGGCTTCAGCCAGTCCAGCTACTTTATCGGCTATTTCCAACGGAGCAAAAAAAGGCGTACTCTACAAGGGCGGATCTTTTCTTGAAAATTTAAACCGGGTAGATGCAGTAGCCTTTGACAAGACGGGTACATTAACAGTGGGCAAGCCGTCGGTAACAGACGTTCTTTACAAGAATGAATGTGAGAAAGAACTGATTCAGTCAGTTCTTATTAGCATGGAGAGGACTTCTTCACACCCACTGGCTAAAGCAGTGGTCGATTACTTTTCGAAAAACATGCAGCAACTGACAGTAGCCTTTGACACCATCAGTGAAGTTGAGGGCAAAGGTATAGAAGGCTTTGCACAGAAACATCACTGGAAGATTGGTAAAAAGGCCTTTGTGCTGACCGATGAATCAGATCCACTAGCCATTCGTGCGTTAAAGAAACAGGATGAAGGGAAAACCGTCCTTTATGTCTCAAAAGATGGTCAGCTTCAAGCGGTTATTGCTCTGTCTGATCAGCCTGCACCAGCTGCCAAGGGGCTGATAGACTATTTCAAAACACAGGGAATTTACACGATAATGATCACAGGAGATAATGAAGCGACAGGTCAATCGATAGCTGAGCAGCTGGGCATGGATGAAGTTCGGGCCAACTGCCTGCCAGATAAAAAAGCAGAACTGATTATTGAGCTGAAAGAGCGCTTTGAAACTATTGTCATGGTCGGAGACGGCATCAATGACGCACCGGCCCTCGCCAACGCCTCGATTGGAATAGCGATGGGAGCCGGGACTGATTTAGCAATGGAAACAGCTGATATTATTCTTGTGAAAAATGAACTAGATCAACTTGCATACAGTCACAGACTGTCTAAAAAGTTAAATCGAATCATTTTGCAGAATATTGTGTTTTCCATCAGTGTGATACTGGTACTGATCACAGTTAATGTCCTTCAACTGATTAATTTGCCTCTGGGGGTATTAGGTCACGAAGGCAGTACCATCTTAGTTATACTGAATGGCCTGCGGCTCCTGCGTACCGGCAGCAAGCCCAAAGCAGAGCAAGCGAATAACTTTTACTGAATAGATATAACATCATGAGCGTTGAGTATCGGTTAAGGTGCAAATAATTGACTTGATTTTCCCGGATGGTAAGATAGGGTCAAAGATAGAAAAGAGGGAGGGATGAAAATGGCTAAGTGGAATAGACTGCTACTGATTACAGCAAGTATTGGACTGCTCGCAGCCTGCGGAAATGGTGATGGAGAAACCGTAGACGATAGTGGCGAGGTAGTGGAACCTGCTGAAGAAACAGAAGAAGATGCAGACATGGATATGGATGACGACGGTGATGAGGCTGAATAGTGTATTGTTCTCATACAGAATCAACAGTCCAATTCTATGCTTGATAAGGCAAGAGAGACCGGAGTAGCTTATGCCTGCTCGTGTTTTCATGTCAGTCCGCTTTCTGACACCATATTCCTGAAAAAATAATGGAGATGCATGTGATTTTTGAAATAAGTCTACTTAACAGACTAGGACACATACCGTGTGCTAGTCTGTATTTATTAGTTATGCATGAGTAAACACTAAAAAAATTCTATCTAATGTTTTGTTGACTATTTCACAATATTGCTTTATAGTATATTCATAGTGATGAGACGGGGAAGAACTGTCCGAGTATTGCATTCTCTCCTTCTTCTCCGTTTTATTATTAGGAAAAAATTACATTTCCATCATGAAAGGTAAGGGATACTTATGGACTTTTTGAAAAAGAAATTGGCAGCTGGCGCTGCAGTTATAGCACTTGGGGGTTTCTTGGCAGCTTGTGACACAGATGATGACGCAGCTGAAGACATGGAAGTTGTTGAAGAAGGCGAAGAGGAAGAAGCGAATGGCGATGAGGAAGTAGTTACTGCCGCGTCTATTACTGCTGACCCGGATGAAGTCGTTGCTTCACTAAGCACAGACGGAAACTGGATCACAGCAATCACAGACGACGTTGATATCAGCGATGACGTGACGGTTGCCGGTACATTCCACAACCGTGGCGACGAAGATGATGATGTCTACCGTAAACTGGCTCTTTATGACCAAGACGATGACCGTAATGTTACGGAAGAGTGGACACTGACTGTTGGAACCATGACTGTTGAGTCACCAAACTTCCGTATCGAGGAAGGAACACTTGACGGCGATATCTACGTTGATGCTGAAGGATTCGAGCTTTACAATGCAACAGTAACGGGTAATGTTACATTTGCATCAGAAGATTTGATGGACTCAGCTGCAATGGACGAAGGTACGGTTGAAGGAGAAGTAAGCGTAGACGAATAAGTTCAGGCTTGCCTAGACTAGATATTTGCGGCCCTCGGACAAGGGAGAGAACAGCAAATTCACAAGCACATATGAAATCAGACAGCTGTTTTGCGCATTGGCGTAGGCAGCTGTCTTTTTAACGTTGCAGCAAATCAGATAAAAGAGTATTCAAACAAAAATCTAGGCTTATCGATGTATTATGTTTATAAAGTGTACAAGGATTACATTGAAAAGCATGTTTTGAATCTAAAATTTAGGGTATACTAGGGTTGGAAGCGAATTCGTCAAAGAGGATATTAAATAAGGAGGTGTGCCCATTGCATCGAAAAAATCGGATTTTTGAATTTGTTCAAGAGGCCAGCTCAACGTTTACGGCGAAAGAAATCGAAATGGGCATAGGAATCACTACAGCTGAGGTTGCGGAAAAGCTGGACATCCTCAGAAGTAACGTATCTAAAGATTTGAATCAGCTGGTACGTGAAGGCAAACTTAAGAAGCTAGAGGGACGGCCCGTACGCTTTGTCCCTATTGAAAAGATTCGGCACCGTCCATTGTCTGGACACGTCCCTAGCTATAAGGAATCTGAAAAAAAACAAAAGAGTGTCACAGAAGAGGCACTCAGCTACTCGGTAAAAGGACAGCAAGACATCTTTCAATCTATTATAGGGGCCAATGGGAGCATGCGAAATGCAGTTGATCAGGCTAAAGCAGCTGTTTTATACCCGCCCAGAGGACTGAATACGCTGATAACCGGACCGACCGGCTCTGGGAAGTCCTTTTTTGCTCATGCCATGTTCCAGTTCGCCCAGTCCAATAAACTGATAGCAGAGGATAAGGAACTGACTGTCTTTAATTGTGCTGACTATGCCAATAATCCCGAACTGCTGATGAGTTATCTGTTCGGTTATGCGAAAGGTGCGTTTACTGGAGCAGCCAATGAAAAAGAAGGACTGATTCAGCAAGCTGACGGAAGCATGCTGTTTTTGGATGAAGTCCATCGCTTGCCTCCGGAAGGACAGGAAATGATTTTTTATTTCATGGATACAGGCAAGTACAGCCGGCTGGGAGAAACAGGGAAGAACCGGGAGGCCAGTATCCGGATTGTCTGTGCGACGACAGAGGATCCTAAGTCTACTTTCCTGGACACTTTTATGCGCCGAATACCCATTAATATCCATATGCCCTCATTTAAGGAGCGGCCAATTAGGGAACAGCTGGATCTGCTGAAGCTGCTTACTGGCCTTGAAGCCAACCGTATTCAGAGGAAAATCACGATGACTGAAGATGTCGTCAAAGGGCTGCTGAGTAGTGTCGGATACGGGAATGTGGGTCAGCTCAAATCAACAATCCAGCTGGTCTGCGCCAGAGGTTTTATGAATCAGCTGAATAAAGATGAAATCACCTTGTCCATCAAAGATATGCCCGATACCATACAAAACCACCTGGTTGGTCTGTCATCCAACCGACATCACCAAGCTGAGCTGTCCAGCTATCTGGAAGCTAAAATGACAGTCAGTCCAAATGAACCATTTTACAAGATGGAAATGGACTCCTACGAGTTGCCCTATAATATATATGATATCATTGGAGACAAGGCAGCACTGCTGGAAGCGGAAGGTCTGGATCAGGAAACAATCCATCAATATATTTCCACAGACATCAATGTTCATTTGAAATCTTTTTACAGAAATCATGGTTTTTCTCTCCATACAGAATCTAAACTGGCAGATGTTGTCAACAAGGAGGTGATCAGCTTTGCCCACGACATGGTGCAGCTCATCGGGGATGAGCTGGGGGGTGGTTTCAAGCAGAGTTTTATATATGCCATCAGCCTCCATATCAGCTCACTGCTCAGTAAAATTGCCAGCGGGGAAGAGCGGAAAATGCATGACCGGATTCGTGAAATGGCAGTGGAACATGAAGCAGAGCTGGCTGTATCCGCTAGCATTAAGGAGAAGATTGCTTCGTTTTTCCAGGTAAGTATACCCGAAAATGAGATTTACTACCTGACCGTTTTACTCGTATCTTTGCGGGAGGATCAGGAAAGTGGGCAAATTAAAGTGGTGATTGCTGCCCACGGAAACTCTACTGCTAGCAGTATGGCCCAGGTAGCGGAAGAACTGCTGGATGCAGGCAGCGTCAGCGCAGTGGATATGCCGCTTGATATGTCTCCTGCGATAGCCTATGAACGCGTCAGGCAAGCAGTGGTTGAGAGCAACCAGGGGAGTGGTGTTCTGCTGCTGGTCGATATGGGTTCCCTAGCAACATTCGGCTCTTCAATTGAGCAAGAGACCGGCATACCGGTCCGTTCTATTGATATGGTTTCCACACCGATGGTCCTTGAAGCAGTCAGAAAAGCATCTCTTGTGGACACAGATCTCGAACTGCTTCATGACACACTGTTAAAGTTTTCAGGTTATTCTACTGAAAGAGCCCGAAAGAAATGGCCAAGCAGCCTCAAGAAAGCCAAACCCCCTGTGATTTTAGCGATTTGTGCCAGTGGCGAAGGAACGGCTAGAAAAATCAAAGAGCTGATTGAAAAAACACTCAAGCAGACTCGCCAAGGGGCAATTGAAGTGAAAACCAGCTCTGTAGCAGAGCTGGATGAAAAAATAGCAGAATGGGAAAAAGATTATACTATTATTGCTACAACAGGAATACTGGATCCCAAACTGTCAGCGCCTTACATTCCACTGGACAAATTTATTGAAGGAGAACCAAGAGTGCTGTTTGAAGAAATCATTCACGGGGCTAGCATGTATTCGGCCCAAGCTGTTTTGGATGAGGAGAGTGCCAAAGAAATAACTTACGATTTTCTGGAAGAACAGTATACTTTCCTGAATCCCAAAAAAGTGTTTACGCCACTGTGGAATTTTGTGCTGGACTGTGCCCGATTGAGAGCAGCTGAATCAGCAGACTATGCTTTTCATGTTAACCTCATGCTGCACATGGGGGGGCTAATTGAGCGGCTTGTTCATGGAGAGACTGTGGATTCAGATCCTCAGACGGCCTTCGTCTTGTCTGAGGAAGATTTCAGAAGTTTCAGAAGAGCATTAGCAAATCTGGAAAAAAGCCTGGCAGTGAATATCCCTCGAAAAGAATACCCCTATATATACTATTATATCGACAACACAGATGGAAAAATCGACAGTATTGATACCCTGATGGAACAATAAAGGGCGACACACTAAAGACACACTAAATTAGTGTGTCTTTTTTTGTGTGTTGGACAAAGCGTTTATTTGATAGGCTTTTTCAAGCTTTATAGTTGGCACACTTCTTGCTTATATAAAGTAGGAGGGCAGAAACAGGCAGTGTATTTGTCCGACAGTTTGAAAAGGGGGGAGGGACAAACATAGGTGGAAGCAGGTATGGATATCCGGCTGGTCCGGATCGATGACCGGCTCATCCACGGTCAGGTAGCGACAACTTGGGCTAAATCAACAGGAATTGAACGGATTATCGTAGTGAGTGACCAGGCAGCAGGAGATCCGCTGCAAAAACTGCTGTTAAGCCAGGCAGCACCACCTGAAATCAAGGCTCACGTGATTACGGTTTCCAAGATGATTGACATCGCAACGCATCCACTGTTGAACAAAGTGAAGGTGATGCTTTTGTTCACCAATCCTAAAGATGTTAAATGCTGTTATCAACATGGAATGTATTTCAGCAAAGTCAATATTGGAGGAATGAAGTTTACTGAAGGTAAACAGATGGTCACGCATTCGATTTCAGTTAATCAAGACGACATTGATGCCTTTGTCTGGCTGGCCGGCCAGGGTATCGAGCTGGAAATCAGAAAAGTCCCCGGTGATCGCAGGCAGTCCTTGATGGATGTGCTAAAAAAAGGGGATTTTGTGTCATAAGTCAGTAATTAAGCGGCTTGGCCGTAAGTAATAGGAGGGAATTAAATGGTAGGAATTATACTGGCAAGCCATGGCGAGTTTGCCGAAGGTATCCTGCAGTCGGGAGAAATGATTGTAGGTGAACAGGAAAATGTCAAAGCGGTAACACTTCTTCCAAGTGAAGGGCCGGATGACATCAGAAAAAAAATGGAAAAAGCCATTGCTTCATTCGACACAGATGAAATACTCTTTCTGGTCGACTTATGGGGAGGAACGCCCTTCAATCAGGCAAACACACTCTTCGAAGACAAAAAAGACAAATGGGCAATCGTTGCAGGACTCAATCTACCTATGCTGATTGAGGCATTTACCGCACGCTTTTCTAAAGATAAAGCCCACGATGTGGCGGAGTCACTGATTGAAGTAGCTAAGGATAGTGTTAAGGTCAGACCTGAAAGCCTGCAGCCGGCGGAAGCCAAAGCAACGGTTTCTGACGAGCCAAATAAGCCCTTGCCTAAAGGGACAGTTGTTGGAGACGGAAAAATCGATATCCGTCTGGCCAGAGTAGATTCCAGACTGCTGCATGGTCAGGTAGCAACAGCCTGGTCTAAAGACGTCAATCCGAACCGGATCATTGTGGTTTCTGATGATGTGGCAAAAGATGAGCTGAGAAAATCACTGATTACACAGGCGGCTCCACCAGGAGTCAAGGCAAATGTTATTCCAATCGATAAAATGATTGAAATTTGGAGCGATCCGCGCTTTGGTAAAACTCGGGCACTGCTTCTTTTCGAAAATCCGACCGATGCCTGGAGAGTGATTGAAGGCGGAGTGGAGATAGAGGAAGTCAATGTCGGCTCAATGGCACACTCAGAAGGAAAAGTCATGATTAATAACGTCCTGTCCGTAGACGAAAAAGATGTGGAAGCATTTAGAAAAATGAAGGAACATGGGGTTAAGTTCGACGTGAGAAAAGTTCCGGCTGATCAGCGCAAAGACATGTGGAATCTGCTGAAGAAAACGGAATACGTACGTTAAGATAATTATCAAGGAGGGAAAAAGATGGATATCATAGCAATTATACTGATTTTATTTGTGGCTTTCTTAGCTGGAATGGAAGGTATCCTGGACCAGTTCCAGTTCCACCAGCCTATCGTGGCCTGTACACTGATTGGCCTGGTGACCGGTAATCCAACGGAAGGGCTGATGCTTGGAGGCACGCTTCAGCTGATCGCTTTAGGATGGATGAATATCGGTGCAGCTGTTGCACCGGATGCCGCACTGGCTTCGGTCGCTTCGGCTATTCTGGTGACCTATCACGGAGCAGGTGTTTCTGAAGGCATTACGCTGGCGATTCCATTGGCAATTGCCGGACAAGTACTGACAATATTCGTTCGAACATTGACTGTAGGGATTGCACACGGAGCTGATCGAAAGGCGGCTGAAGGGTCTTTCAGAGCTGTAGAATTTTATCACTTAGGGGCCTTAGTTATTCAAGGTCTGCGTATCGCCATTCCAGCGGCTATTGTACTGGCTGTACCACCAGAAGTGGTGACCAACAGCTTAAATGCCATTCCAGGCTGGTTGACGGGTGGACTGGCTGTTGCCGGTGGGATGATCGTAGCTGTTGGTTATGCCATGGTTATTAATATGATGGCGACGGCTAAACTCTGGCTGTTCTTTGCACTTGGTTTTGCGCTGTCAGCTGTTGGAGACTTGAACCTGATTGCAATGGGTATCATTGGAGTCGTGCTGGCTCTGCTTTATCTGCAGTTTGCACCTGAGTTCAATCAGGGCGGTGGAGGCGGCGGCAGCTCTTCAAGTGATCCACTGGACGATATTCTAGACGACTATTAAAAAAGGAGCGTTGATTCAACATGGCTGAAGAAAAATTTAAATTAACAAAAAAAGATCGACTGCACGTGTTCTGGAGAAGCCAGTTCCTTCAGGCTTCCTGGAATTTTGAGCGTATGCAGAATATCGGCTGGGCGTACGCAATGATTCCAGCACTGAAGAAAATGTACTCATCCAAAGAAGAACGTGCATCAGCATTGAAACGTCACCTGGAATTTTTCAATACACACCCTTACCTGGCTGCACCGGTATTCGGTGTAACTCTGACGCTAGAAGAACAGCGAGCATCTGGTGAAGAAATCGACAATGCAGCAATTCAGGGTGTCAAGATTGGTATGATGGGTCCACTAGCAGGTGTCGGTGATCCAATTTTTTGGGGCACACTTAGACCAGTACTAGGTGCTTTTGCTGCGTCTCTGGCTCTGACTGGAAGCTGGCTGGGACCACTGATTTTCTTCTTTGGCTGGAACATTATCCGCATGGCCTTCTTGTGGTACTCTCAGGAACTGGGATATGTACAGGGCGGAAATATTACACAAAACCTGGCTGGCGGTCTGATGCAGAAGCTGACACAGGGAGCCTCAGTATTGGGGATGTTTGTTCTAGGGGTACTCGTACCTCGGTGGACCAATATGCATTTCCCGATGGTCCTCAGTGAGGTCGATGTTCCGTCTGATGAAGTAATTAATTTTGGAACGATTGCTGAAGCAGCTAATGAAGGAGTACTTTCTGGAGATATGCTGCGGAATGTGGTCGGACAGATTCAGTCCGGTATGAGCATTGAACCAGTAGAAGTGACCACGCTTCAGAATACGCTGGATGAACTGATTCCCGGAATCGCTCCGCTTCTTCTGACTTTGGCTTGCGTGTGGCTTCTGCGCAAAAAAGTCAGCCCGATTACTCTTATTTTTGCACTATTTGTACTGGGAACACTGGGTTATGTTCTGGGTATTCTGGGATAAAAGACAAAAGGGTCACGCCCGCTTGGGTGTGACCATTTTTTTGTCGTTCAGGCTGTCGTTCTCAGGCCCTTTGTAAGCAAACACTGCACCATTTGTTATTCCTTACGCTGTGTAGAAGGAGGAATGGCCAACCGACTGCGGTACTTGGCAACGCCTCTGCGAGATAAAGTCATTCCTTTTGCATTCAGTAGATCTGACAATAACTGGTCAGAGTAGGGCTTTTGCTTGTCCTCATTTTCAACTAATTGTATCAACGCCTTGTCTAGTTCGTCTGAAGAACGCCCGTCAGCTGAACGTCTGGAGAGAAAGCTTTTCAACTCAAATGTCCCAGCTGGTGTTCTTATATATGTTTCTCTTACCGCCCGGCTGACAGTTGAGACATCCAGCTGGAGCTTCTGTGCCAAATCATTAAGCTGTAGAGGCAGCAGACTACGCTGACTGTCTGAAAAGAAAGGGCGTTGATGTTCAACAATGGCTATCCCTACGGCCAGTATTGTTTCTCCACGCTTGACCAGGCCAGCCTGGAGCGCTTCGCATTCACGTTTTTTCTCCCTAATATACTGCTGAACTTCCGGATCTTCCTGCCGTTTCAGTTCTTGGTAGTATTCGGTGTTAAAGGAAAGCAGAGGAGTTTTATATCGTGTTTCCTTCACGCTCAGCTCCCCGTTATTAAACTGGACACCCAGTTCGGGTAGAATAAAAGGAGTATAGGGCGGCTGAAATACTTCTGCAGGTGAAGGGTTCAGAGTCTGAACAAAAGAGAAGACCTCTTTGACTTCATCTACTGTCAGATCATATTTATCCCCCAGGACTTGCCACTTTTTGTCTGTCAGCAGGTCAAAGGATTCTTCCAGAATGATGTAAGCAGTGGGAGGAGACAGGTCATGTCGCTCGGTCTGAAGCAGCAGACATTCCTGCAGGGACCGGGCTCCAATACCGGGAGGATCGAGCTGCTGAAGAAGAACCAAAGCGTCCAGTAGTTCAACAGCTGTAGCTCCTGTTTCTTCAGTAGCCTCGTCTATTGTAACGGTGACATAGCCTCTGTGGTCAAGCTGGTTAATCCACCAGAAAATCAGCTCCCTGAGATAGGTCGGCCTGTAAAGCATTTCAATCTGCTCTTTAAGCGTGTCGAAGAGTGAAGGTTTCTGAACAGCGGTCTGTTCAATGACAGAATCACTGTCCTTGAGGGCATGCTGTATTAGGCGCTGTTCAGATTCAGGCATATCGATGAGCGGATTGCTGAGGATCAGATTGTTTAAATAGGCAGACAGCTCCACACGATTAAGCTGGAGCAGCTGAATGTTTTGAACGAGGTTGGGCAGATAAGCTTGTCTCTGGTTTTGAGACAAATGGGCTTGTTGATTATATTTCAACGTCATGCACTCCTTTTTATTGACAGTTTACCATAAACAACTGTTATTTGATGTATGCGAAGGATCTTGTGCTATACTTAAAGCATTCTAAAACTACGGGGGTAGAAAGATGACATTTGAGTCCTATACTTACGAAAGACCGGAGTATGATAAATACAAGACCGACTTTCTAAAGCAAGTAAAATTGATTGAAGAAGGAGAGAGTTTGAGTACAGTTCAGGAAGCTATCGATGAAGTGTCCAGACTGCAGGCTACTTTGGATACGATGGCTACACTGGCGTCGATCCGCTATTCAATAAACACAAAAAATACGTTTTATGAAAAAGAGGACGAATACTGGAATCAGTATTCTCCATATTATCAGGAGCTTAGTACGACATACTATAAAGCAATCATGGCTTCGCCCTATCTGGAAGATCTGAAGAAAGAGTATTCGGGTACTTTTTTCCAGAATATGCAGTTTGAATTGGATGCTTTTGATTCCAAGGTAATCGGTTTACTTCAGAAAGAAAATCAGCTGAGCAGCGACTATCAGAAACTGATTGCTTCAGCTGAGGTCGACTATGACGGGAAAAAATTGACGCTGTCACAGTTTGGACCGTACTTGGAAGCAATCGATCGTTCTGTCAGACAATCTGCTTCGAATGCTCAGTGGGGATTTTTTGAGACGAATGAAGGCAAGCTGGATAGCCTGTACGACGAGTTGGTCAAGACCAGACATGAAATCGCTCTTAAACTGGGCTATAAAGATTTTGTTGAACTGGGTTATGTTCGAATGAAGCGTTTTGACTATGACCGTGAGATGGTCGATATATATCGGAAGCAGGTGCTGGACTACGTGGTGCCGGTAACTCAAAAGCTGGCGAAAAGGCAAGCCGTCCGAATCGGTATTGATGAAATGAAGCACTACGATACAGCCCTCCAGTTCGCTGACGGCAATCCGACACCTCAAGGAGATCCGGATTATATTATTGAAAACGGCCGTCAGATGTACCATGAGCTCAGTGAAGAAACAGCTGAATTCATTGATTTTCTGTTTGACCGTAGATTGATTGATCTTCTCTCCAAGGACGGAAAGGCAAGTGGTGGCTACTGTACGTACCTTCCGGATTACCAGGCACCCTTTATCTTTGCGAATTTCAATGGAACTTCAGGAGACATTGATGTGCTAACTCATGAAGCCGGGCACGCTTTTCAGGTGTACCAGTCGCGTTGGATCAAGCAACCGGAAATTGTCTTTCCGACTTTTGAAACGTGCGAAATCCATTCTATGAGTATGGAGTTCTTTACCTATCCATGGATGAATCTTTTTTTCAAAGAACAAACTGAAAAGTACAAGTTCGATCATTTGAGTGCAGCGGTCCGCTTCCTGCCATATGGTGTGCTGGTCGATCACTTCCAGCATGAAGTTTACGAGAAACCGGATATGACCCCGGATGAAAGAAAGGCTGTCTGGCGTTCACTTGAAAAACAGTACCTTCCAGAAAGAGATTTCGCTGAGAATGAATTTCTGGATAAAGGGACCTACTGGTACAGGCAGGGACATATTTTTGAAATGCCATTCTATTATATCGACTACACACTGGCTCAAATTTGCGCGCTTCAGTTCTGGCAAAGAGCTATTGCTGATCAGGATCAGACAGCCTGGAATGACTATCTGGCTATCTGTAGAGCCGGGGGTACTCAAAGCTTCCTTGAAACGGTAGAAACGGCTGGTCTGCGCTCACCTTTTGAACAGGGATCGCTGGAAGAAGTAATCGAAGCGATTGATCAGACACTGGACGCTGTAGACGATCAGGCACTCTGATTCTGTACCGTCAAACACATGAGCAACCAGATCTTATGGTAAATATAAAAGCAGCCGGTAAAGTTCCTCTGGGGAACCATTACTGGCTGCTTTTTATGATGAATACAGTTCTAGGCATCAACTCTAAGGATACGGACAAAGGCCTAAAAGCCGCTTAGACGGCTTGCAGTAATTACAGGTCAAGTTGATCAAACTGACTGGATAGTTTCTTTACATTCAGCTTTGTGGTATCCAGCTGTGTGTTCAGTTCTTTGATTTCCTGTTCAAGATGGTCCAGAAGCTCCTTCGCTTCTTTCAGATGGGACTGGCTATCAGTTTTATCTGAACATTGAAAACCATGAAGCATCCAGGGGGAGGGAAGATCAAAAGGATGATCAGCCGGCAAATCAGCTGCTTCTTCTTCGGTTAGGTCTATCCATACTTTTGAGGAGGTTCCCCGTCGCAGCCGTTCTTCAAAAACTGAAGAAATGGTGTCAAACAAGCCCGCCTGACTGGTCAGGTCAAACCAGGGGTAAACCACATGCAAGTATGCCTCACCTTTTTCTTCTTCCCACATAAACACAACTCTGGTTTCTTGAGGGTTGACATAGCAATGCATTTCCATGAGTTTACGATCAGAAAACATAGCTGGTGAAGCCGGGAAAGGATAGTAGGCTTCATAAGGGAAGACTTGTTTGCCAAAGGATGGATTAAGGTAAGTCTCTTCAAGCCATTTTTTTTTATTGTCCAACTCAGTGATTTCCTGCCAGAGAGGCTGACCGTCAAGAAGAGGGCCAAGCGTCTCTGCCTGAGCCGCATACAAGGTGAGCTGATGGGGCATATTCAGTTTCTGGAGCACCTTCTGGGCAGGGATATTGTGCTGTTCTGTATTGGCGCCGATCCAGGTTACTCCACTTTCCTCACGGGCGGCATCTAGAATATACTTTGTGATGATTGTACCATAACCTTGCTTGCGGTAGCGGGCGTCACTACGGAGACGTCCGAGCATGGCAAACTCACCGCAGAAAATAGTATAGCCGGCTACAGCCACCAGGATGTCCTCTTCAAACATGCCGTATAAGCGATTATTTTCACTGACCAGACGTTCAAAGACTCGGAGCATATAATCCTGCTCTAATCCGGTTTCCATCTGTTCGTATAAAGAATAGTCGTCAAGTGTCAGTTGTCTAAAAGATAAAGTCAATGGTCGTCCTCCTCGAATGTTTTTAGCGCTCCAATCCGAAAGCTCACAGGTCGATAACCTTGCTTTTGATACATCAGGGGATGAGTATCCTCAGCATCAGCAGCCAGAATAACCTCTTTGCCGGAGTGAACGGCATGAGCCATAACCCATGACTGAAGCGTACGGGCGACTCCGCTTTTCCGGTGTGTTGGGGCTGTAAAGAGATCATCGATTTCTACTGTAGAGTCTCCGTCAATCATTATACAGGAACCCGCCGGAGTCCCCTCTTTTTCTGCCATTAGTAGAGTGATATGAGGCTTTTGTATTATCTGCTGATAAAACAACTGCTTCATGTTGGCAAAACGCTCGGATACTAGTGAATCTTCTATACGGTTAAGCTCAATGAATGAGCGAAAGCTGCTTTTATCTACGCTTCTGACCGTAATGGCCGGATCAGCTTTGGCTATGAACAGAGAAGGATCGATGGTGTAAAGTTCAAGTTTCTCCAGCTTGTAACGCTCTTCGTCCAGGTGCGTTAGCGTGTCGGAAAGGATTCCTTGATTCTCAGGCCAGACGATTTTTATATGGGTTAACTTCTGTTCCAGAGCAAAGTTCCAGACAATATCCTCAATCAGTTTAAATTCCTTCTGAGTGGGTGTATATAGAAGTTCGCAGTAGTTAGAGTCATAGCGGAGCGGACTTTGACTATTCACATAAAGCCTAAAAAAATCATTTTCCTCAAGCAAGCTGCTGTAGTTACATAGATGATGGAAAGTGGTCACTAAAGGCGTCTCCTTTCTTTTCTTTAACAGGATAGCAAACAGCCTGTCTTTTGGAAAGAAAGAGATAGCTGCCAAGTG
Organism: Alkalibacterium sp. AK22; assembly: GCF_000585255.1. Taxonomy (GTDB): domain Bacteria; phylum Bacillota; class Bacilli; order Lactobacillales; family Carnobacteriaceae_A; genus Alkalibacterium. The sequence continues at coordinate 32,768 of NZ_JANL01000032.1, read as the reverse complement.
AAAAAAATTAAAGGACTAAACATGCATTTTTATAAAATCAGCGGCAGATTAGTAGGATGGACAGTTCCAAACAGACTTAACCAGGCCTGAATAAGAAAGCACGGGCGCTAAGAAGAACGTTTGCAAAGGAAACAGCAGCGACAGCCTTCTGACGCATTTGTCACTAAATGTTCACTAATCTATAGAGACAGTTTTGTTTATTTTACGGTTAATTTATTTATAAAGGCTGCTATATAAAGGGTTTGAGAGTATTAGTGCAGACAAATTTTATTCAAACAATACAGTTATGTAACAATTGAGTGGAAATTTTGTCACAGGATTTAAAAATAATTGCTTGTTTTTCCATGATATGATGCTTTTAGTGCTTCAAACGGGAGGCAACGGCCGATTGTGTCGAATGGCCATACTCCGCTGTAGAGAGCCTTTAATAAAAAACTATAAATCTTAAAATATTTGTATAATCTATCAGAAACGGGTGTTTACACATTGAATAGGAAACGTATTTTGACAGTCATTGCTACAGCAGTTCTGGCAGCACCGACATTCAGTACTTTAAACGTAGAAGCTTCTTCTCAAAGAATGAGAGAACTGGAGCGTCAGCAACAGGAACTGGAAAACCAGTCAAACCAACTGGATGGCCAGATTTCAGATAGAGAAGAGCAGATGCAGTCTCTAGAAGAAGAAAGAGAGCAGCTGGAAGCAGACGTTGTTGAACTGCAGGGAAGGATCGACGAACTGGTCGGACGCATCGACAAACAGACAAATGAGATTGAACGCATTGAAAAAGAAATTGAACGTCTGAATGAAGAAATTGACAGATTGAAAGATCAGATAGAAAGACGTAATGAACAACTTGAATCTCAGGCACGTTCTGTCCAGACTCAGGCTAACCCGGCAGACATTGTAGATATCATGATGTCTGCAGAAAGTTTGTCTGACTTGATTGGACGTATTGGGGTGGTCAATCAGCTAGTGTCTGCGAACCAGAATGTCATGCAGGCTCAGTTTGAAGACCAGCAGGAACTTGAGGAAACAGAGAAGCAAGTCGTTGCTGAGCAGGAAGAAATGGAAGCCGTCAAAGCACAGATGGAAAGTGACCGGACTGAGCTAGTCAATAACCGTCTAGATCTTGAAGAGAAAGTCATCCAGGTTGCTGAACGTTATGATCTGACAGAAGATGAAAGAGATTCTTTCATTAATGAGCAGAATGTTGTTGCGGAACGTGCGAGCAATCTTAGCGACGAAATGAGAGCTGAACAAGAGAGAATCATCGAAGCAGAACGTCGCCGGCAAGAAGAAATCCGTCGTGCTGAAGAACAGAGAAGAAGAGAAGCTGAAGCTCAGGCAAGAGCAGAAGCCGAAGCTCAAGCCCAAGCACAGGCGCGAGCTGAAGCTGAAAGAAGAGCAGAACAGGAAGCTAGAGCTGAAGAAGAAAGACAAGCTCAGGCAGCAGCACAGACTTCATCCAACAGTAGTTCGAGCAGTTCAAGTACAAGCAGTTCAAATACAAGCAGCTCAAGTTCAAACAACTCAGGGAGTGCACAGTCAAGTTCAGGCTGGTTGAGACCGGCTCAAGGACGCATCACGTCACCATTTGGTTACCGTACACACCCGGTAACGGGACAGCGCGGATCTTTCCACGCAGGTGTTGATATCGCTGGAAGCGGACCAATCAGAGCAGCACGTGCGGGTAGAGTGACTGCTGCTTCATACAGAGGATCATTTGGTTATACCGTTATTGTCGATCACGGAGGGGGTTACCAGACACTGTATGCGCACATGCAGCCAAACCTGAGCGTGTCTGTTGGACAAGACGTTTCCCAAGGACAGCAATTGGGTATTATGGGAACTACTGGACGTTCCACTGGTGTACACCTTCACTTCGAGGTCCACCGAAATGGACAGCCTCAAAACCCAATGAACTTTATCAATTAACAGCAAGTTTAAGAGAGAAAGCAATCAGGCTTTCTCTCTTTTTGTGTCTGGGGTATACTGGATGAGGTCAAGATAGACGAATGGAGGCTTTCGACAGTGGAAACGATTGAGTCGATACAGAATAAACAAGTTAAAGAATGGAAAAAACTGCTCACACGGAAAGGAAGAAAGAAACAACAGAAATATATTATTGAGGGCCTGCACCTAGTAGAAGAGGCGGTTAAGGCAAGGCAGTCTATTGATGCTTTGTTGGTCAGAGAAGATAAATTGGATGAGTATCAACATGTAATCCGCACATTTGAGGGGGCCGGCCGGCTTATCACTATTACAGAAGACATTTCTGCAGCATTGAGTGATGCGGTAACGGAGCAGGGCATACTCGCGGTGATGAATACCAAGGAATCTTTATCCGAACTGGCTGCACAAAAACCTTTACTGCTTCTGGATGGGGTGCAGGATCCCGGAAACTTAGGGACATTGATTCGTACAGCTGATGCAGCGGGTTTCGAGGGGGTTGTCATTGGGACAGGATCAGTGGATCTATATAATCCTAAAGCCCTTCGGTCAGCACAAGGCAGTCATTTTCACTTGCCGGTTGTCCACGACGACCTGAAAGGTTGGGTTCAAGATTTGAAGGCCAGAGAGATTCCTGTTTACGGTACAGCTTTAGACAAAGAAGCCCGCTCCTACCGTCAAGTCAATCCGTCAGCTCAATTTGCCCTGATTGTTGGCAATGAGGGCAAGGGTGTATCAGATGAGTTATTAAGGGAAACGACTTGTAATCTTTATATTCCTATTATTGGTCAGGCAGAATCTCTTAACGTCGCTATTGCTGCCGGGATTCTCATGTTTTCTCTCTATAACCCCTCATAAATTTGACAATCCTGACACAAATGGGATGAAAACGTTTTTCTTTAGGATGACACCCTTTATTTTCTAAAAGATTAGGAGTAAGATACGTACTGGATAGCTCAAAGAGCTGTCAGATTGACGCTACCCGTATACTTAAAGAGGACTATCATAAAAGGAGACGTTCGATGGAATTTGTTCGTTCAATTTGGGAAAATGACCAGGACTACATGGCACATATCGGTGATTTACTGGAAAGTGAAGAGCTGCTTAAGCTGGATGACATTACCCACCACCATTACACAACTCGTCTGATCCATTCGCTTTTCGTGTCTTATGTCAGCTACAAAATTGCCAAGCGACTAAAACTGAATTGCCGTGCGGTTGCACGTGCGGGCCTACTGCATGACTTTTTCCATGAAGGCAGAGAAGAAATTGCCATGATGAAACAGGGCTCACACAATTTTGTTCATCCGCATATTGCTGTTAAAAATGCCCAGCGCCTGACGGAACTGAGTGAACTGGAAAAAGACATCATCCTTAAGCATATGTTTATGACAACGACGGGTGTCGGCTTGCCTAAATACAAAGAAAGCATGGTTGTCACATGTGTAGATAAATATTGTGCAATCAGTGAAGTATCTACGCCTGTCAGATTGAAAGTCAAAGAAAAATTATCTGAATGGAGTATGAAACTGCGTGTCGTTCATGCCTAAACGTACAGACAGATCTTAAAAGTAAAAGCTGTTTCCATTTGAGTTCTTAGACTCAACTTAAATGGAAACAGCTTTTTAGTATAGATAAATGGGTTAAAGCAGTTGTCTAGTACAGAGAAGAGTTAAGGAGACTGTTCAGGCTGACTGTTTGCTGACTCAGCTGTCTTTTTTGATCATCAGACAGGAGTCAGAGCAGCCGCCGAAAAAAGCAGCCCCTGAGTTCAGGTGTTTAGAACACAAGGACTCCTTCAAGGTCAGGCTGAGTATTGAAACCTGTTGCTTCAATGTTTTGCAAAAGCAGCCTTTTACTGAGGTTTAAGACTTTGTCTCAGTAGAAGGGTCTAAAGGAGACGCGCTGACGTACGGCTCTTTTTTGGGTTGGAACTTATCCCTTAAAAGTCCCGCAGATACAGCTGTCAGTGGAATCGCTAGGATCAGTCCGATACTTCCAGCTAAAGCTCGTATCACTTCGGTAGCGATAATGTTCATGTTAATGATACTGATGAACGGCTCCTGGTAAGCGCTGAACAGCAGCAGTACAGGAATGAGACTACCCACATAGGCTAGAATGAGTGTATTGGCCATAGTCCCCATGATATCTTTACCCACATTCAAGCCGGCAAGTATGAGTTTCTTAGTTGGAATAGAAGGGTCAACCAGGCGGATTTCTTCCATGGCAGAGGCTATCGACATACCCACATCCATTACAGCTCCTAAAGCCCCCATAATAATTCCAGCAAAGAGCAGTCCGCCAAAATTGAAGTCGACTTCCTGGGGAATAAACATGAGCATCATAGCTTCTTGACTTGACAAGCCGGTCAGATTGATCTGGTTACCTACAAAGTAAGCGATCAGGCCGGATATCAGTACTCCACCGAGTACACCAATGATGGCCGATGCTGATTTGACATTGACTCCACCGACCGTAAGAATAGTTACGACTGTGACCGCTATTGAAATCAGAACGGTCAGCAAGACCGGGCTATAGCCAGCTAGAAGTCCGGGGATAAGCACACCAATCAGCAGAAGAAGTGTGAAGGCAAGGGTGAAGATAGTCTTGATTCCTTTTTTGCCGCCCAGAAGGATTAGCAGAACAATGAATAGTCCCAGTACGGTATAGATATACATATCCCGTTCATATTCGATGATGTGAACTTCTGTTTCCCCTCCGATATCGATGGCACTGACCAGCACTCGGTCACCTGGTTCAACAATAAAATCAGATCCCTGATTGCCGATCAGTGTATGAATAGCTTCCAGTTCTTCTCCAGACTGATCACCGGACAGCATTTCAATGCGCACCGTCTGTACATCATCAAAAAAACTTTCTTCAGCTTCTTGGGTACCGCCGTCGATTACCTCGATTACACGGGCACGTTCGATTTCATCAGGGTCAGAAGGTTCTTCTAAAGCTTCTTCCAGCTCAAAAGTGTCATCTTCAAATTCATCAAATTCATCAAATTCATCAAATGCTTCGAGTTCCTCGTCTGTCTCTACTGTTCCGCTGGCTATAGCGACCCCTGAGAATAAGGGAATGAAGAGACTGAATGCAAACAGCAGTATAAATAATTTTCTTTTCACAGTATTTCTCCCTTCAATGAGTGATCATGGTCTCGTTATCTTTGCTTTCACAGCTTTACAAGCTGCGGGCATGTCCTGCTCAGCTGAGCGTGCATGTTCCAGTTAGATAAAAGAATTATAGATGTATCTTAAATGAGAATCCACAAATTAAAGCTTACCATAAATCGCCTGACATCACGTTTAGAATTAGTTAACAATTTTGTGAAAAAACTGGGTACGGAAAGCAAACAAAAAGCAGCCGGAAAAGGCTGCTTCAGTAGGGGCTAGACGTTGGATCAACTTGTCAATAAGCAGGATCAAAAATCGGCAAGCTGAGCGTTCAGCCATTGATGATCTCGCCGTCATTCACATGGATTGTCTGACCGGAAACATAGCTGGAGTCGCTTGATGCAAGTAGGCATAGGCAAGAGCCAGTTCAAACGATTCTTTAGGACAATCCTTTGGGACACCGCCATGCTCGGCGTATGAACTCCTAATTGTTGTCGATTTAAGAACCGTATTCTCTTCAGGGCAACAAGCGTAGCACGGGCGCCTTCTTTAGCAAAGGCCAAGGCTATAGCAAGGCCGATACCCCTGTCGGCGCCTATCACAACAGGACTGAATCCTTTGAGCTTTCCGATTGCTTGGTAATCGCTGCTCTTTACTCGAGGTACGGGATTGAGTGTCTGACGTTTAGCGGAAACCAGGTCATCTCTTTTGGGTTTCTGAGTAGGGTAGGAACAAGCTTGCGACATGTTTACCAGCTTTTCATGGGATCATAATGGGACAGTCAGCCTAAATCTATGAACAAGGCTGTTATAGCGGACTGTTGAGTAGCAGTTCCTGATTTATCAGATCGATGATTCTTAAATTGTTGTCTTCATAAGTGTAAATAGATCGGAAGAGCTGCTGGGAATTATCCATAAAGAGTATTTCGCGCATGCCCCCTTCGTCAGACAGCAGATAGGCATCGTAGTTATCAGGTGAAAAGACGTCTTGCTCAGCAAACTCTTCATACTGGCTTAAGTCTTCGATTGGCTCTGCTTCTTCCAGTTCAGCCTCGCTCGCTAAGGCAAGCTCTTCATCCGTCACCATGTCTTCATCGGGTTCATTATCGAGTGCGGCTTCATCTTCTTGAGTGTCGATGTCTCCTTGGTCATCCGTTACTTCCTCTTCAGCCGGCTGTTCAGTATCTTCCAGCTCACCGCCGTTTTCAAGTTCAGCTTCATCGTTTGTGCCACAGGCAGTCAGAGCTAGCGAAGCAACCACAGCATACGCTATCAGCATGATTTTCATGTATAAAGTCCTCCTTGGTATACAATTGTAAGGTTAAAAGCAGTGTACAAATTTAGTATAGACAAAGAGAACGGCTGGTACAAAAATAAAGATTTTAAAAAAGTGAATAAATCAGTGGAGTAGAAACAAATTCTTGAAGAAAAAGGACGCATTAGTTATGATGTTTAATGAGGTAGGCAGATTTTAAGCTGAACTGACAGTAAATGTATCCGGCTTTAGTGGGAGTATTCAAAGAGTCCGCTGGGAATGTTATCTGACTCAGTTAAAAGTAAGTAGTTTACCTGCAGTATAAACGTGAGTGAATCGTGTTTTATTTCGTGATAACTAGAAGTTAGAGGGGCGACAGAGCTCTTTTTATAGAAGATTCAGGCGGCAAGTACTAGAAAATAGGCAGAAATCTGGTTCAGATGACTGCTCAAAAGGATGATGAAGAATGAAACTTATTAAAAGCAACAAGCAAAAAGTATATGATCAGATTTTTATGGCGGCCAAGAAAGATGACCGGGAGGCGTTTCGATCCCTTTTCTTGAGACTCCATGATCGCGATCAGCATGAAGTATTTCACTTATTATACCCGGAAAAGAAGCGTAAAATTTCCAGTTTTCTAACACCGGAAGAATTTGCCGAGATTTTTGAATGGATGGACATTGAAGATCAGGAAGATGCTGTTCAGTATCTGCCTGATACCTTTATGGCAGAGGTATTTAATTTCATGGCGGCTGATGATGTAGCCAATTTTTTCAATCGCAGTGAAAAGACAGACAAGCAGGCATTGCTTGCTATGATGGACGATGAAGAAAGTCAGCATGTTCAGGAACTGATGTCCTACGCTCCTGAAACAGCTGGTTCGATCATGACCAAGGAATATATCTCGATTCACTACAAGCAAACATTAACGGAAGTCATCGAGCAGCTGAGACAGATTGGGAAGGAAGCAGAAACGATTTACTACTTGTATGTCGTGGATGAAAAGGAAAGACTGGTCGGAGTCCTTTCTTTGAGAGACTTGCTGTTGTCCCCGGAAACGGAGACCGTGGAGAACATCATGTTTACTCAAGTGGTTTCCGTCCGTATTGACGAGGACCAAGAACAGGTTGCCCGACTAATTCAGGACTATGACTTCCTGGCTGTGCCGGTATTGGGACATGATAAAACGATGCAAGGAATCATTACAGTCGATGATGTCATGGACGTTTTGGAAGAAGAGGTCACAGAGGACTTTAATGAATTTGCTGCCATCAAACGCAGCGATGATGACCGTAAAGCCAAAACGACCCCTTTCAGCACAGCCAAGGCCCGAGCACCCTGGATTATTATCCTGCTGTTTTTAGGTATGATCACCGGTGGAGTGATTGGAGCTTTTGAACAAACGCTGGAATCTGTGGTTCTATTAGCGGCCTTTATCCCTATGATTATGGATACGGCAGGGAATGTCGGAACCCAGTCACTGGCCGTTGCTGTCCGGAACTTGACAATCGATGATGACCAAGACAAAGATAGCTTTTTCCAGACCATAAAAAATGAATTTGGCGCCGGGATAATCATGGGAGTCATTTCAGCCATAGTTCTGATTGGAATCGTCATGGTCGTGCACGGAAACGTGGTACTAGCCTTTATTATCAGCTTGTCCATGCTGATCACGGTCAGTGTGTCCACAGTGATTGGGACAGTTATTCCAGCTATTATTACCAAATTCAATATCGATCCGGCTGTTGCGTCTGGTCCTTTTATCACAACAATTAATGATTCTTTGGGACTGATCATATACTTTACGATTGCGACCATGCTAATCGAACTGCTTTAAAGTACAGCGCAACAGAAAAAAGACTTTGTGAACAAATTATTAAACTTCCTAAAAATAAGTATAGCCTCTACACTTTTCTCTGGTATAATGTTATACTGTACAGTGTGAAGAAGGGGTGAAACAAGATGATAGAATTGTCCAATATTAAAGATATCGAATCAGAGAAGGTCATATGCCCAAGATTCGAACAGACATTTTTTATCCTGGGAAAGAAATGGACCGGCCTAATTATTGATGTGCTTTTGGATGGTCCTCGTCGTTTCAAAGACCTCTCTCAGGCTATACCAGGGGTTAGTGACCGTGTACTAGTCGAACGTCTGAAAGAACTGGAAAAAGAAGAAATCGTTACCCGTGATCTGGACGACACTTGTGAGATTCGCTCAGGATATCGCCTGACTGAAAAAGGCAAGGCTCTTGAAAAAGTCATGCACGAAGTACAAATCTGGGCTAATCAGTGGGTATGCGATTCGGAATTGAATAAGTAAAATTACAATACTTATAAGCAGATGGAAAAAAGTACTGTTCATCCTTCACTTGCAGAGAGCGATGCCTTGGCTGAAAGCATCGAGTGAAGATTTTCAGGAAGTTCGCTTCCATTAGCTTCAGGCAGTTAAATCAGCCTTGAAGTGAAGCGGTTCAAGAAATTGAACCCGGTATGCGCCGTTATGCATGAGTGCAGAAGCGAGACTTCTGAACAAGGGTGGTACCGCGTGATGACCTCGTCCCTATACAGGGAGGGGGTCTTTTTTATGAACAAAAACAGATAAAGGAGCAAAGAAATGGAAATCACAGAACAATTAGCACTGATTTTGGAAAAAGCAGTCAGCGAAGCTAACCAGGCCGAGTCAGTTAAGGAAATCGAAGCAATCCGTGTCAGTTATCTAGGGAAAAAAGGTGAAATCACCAGTGTACTGAAAGGCATGAAAGATGTTTCACCACAAGAACGCCCGATAATCGGAAAAAAAGCGAATGAAGTTAGAGATGAACTGACCGCTGTTCTTCAGCGTAAAAAAGCAAGGCTGGAAAAAGAGGCTCTTGATCTTAAGCTTGAGAGTGAAACGATTGACGTGACCTTACCTGGGCGTCAGGTGTCTAAGGGACAGTCACATGTTCTGACTCAGATTATGGAAGAAATCGAAGATCTGTTTTTAGGAATGGGCTACCAGATTATCGAAGGAAGTGAAGTAGAGTCGGATTATTACAACTTCGAGCGGGTCAATTTGCCGCAGAATCATCCAGCCCGTGACATGCAGGATACCTTCTATATCACGTCTGATGTTCTATTACGAACACACACGTCTCCCATCCAGGCCCGTACGCTAGAAAATCATGATTTTTCCAAAGGTCCTCTGAAAATGATCAGTCCCGGGAAGGTTTACCGCCGTGATACAGATGATGCGACCCATTCCCATCAGTTTCACCAGATCGAAGGGATGGTTATAGACGAAAACATTACCATGGCGGACCTCAAGGGAACACTGGAGCTTTTGGCAAGAAAGATGTTCGGGGAAGACCGCGAAATCAGATTGCGTCCAAGCTATTTTCCTTTCACTGAGCCGTCAGTAGAAGTAGATGTCAGCTGTTTTAAATGTGGCGGTCAAGGCTGTAATGTCTGCAAAAAGACTGGCTGGATCGAAATCCTTGGTGCGGGCATGACGCACCCGAATGTACTGGAAATGTCTGGCGTCGACTCGTCTAAATATGGCGGCTTTGCCTTTGGTCTGGGACCGGATCGCATAGCCATGCTGAAGTACGGTGTAGATGATATAAGAAATTTCTATCTGAATGACCAGCGTTTCTTAAAACAATTCAAAAGGAAAGGATAAACGACAATGAAAGTATCTTATAACTGGCTAAGTGAATATTTAGATTTATCAGAAAGTGATCCAACTGACCTGGCGGAACAAATCACGCTGACCGGGATCGAAGTTGATGCTGTAAGTCAGCCTGCACTTGAGTTGAAACAGGTTGTCGTCGGGCATGTATTATCTGCAGATAAAATGCCGGATTCGGATCACTTGAACCTGACCACTATTGCTGTAGGTGAAGATGAACCTGTGCAGATTGTTTGTGGTGCACCGAATATTAAGACCGGACAGAAAGTCATCACTGCTCTCCCAGGAGCCCGACTGGCTAATGGACTGAAAATAAAAAAAAGTAAGCTGCGCGGTCATGAATCCAACGGAATGATCTGTTCTCTGGAAGAACTTGGATTCTCGGATTCTGTTATTCCCAAGCATGCTGAAGGCGGTATTTACGTACTCCCAGCAGATGCTGAGGTGGGCACAGATGCGCTGCCTTATTTAGGGCTAGACGATACCTTTATTGAACTGGACATAACTCCTAACCGGGCAGATGCCTTAAGTATGCAAGGGGTAGCGTATGAAGCGGCAGCTATTTTAAGTCAGCAGCCCAAATTCAAGGAGGTCAATCTAGTCGAAGAGGACAGTTTCCAGTCAGCTAGTCATATCAAAGTTGCAGTGGAGTCTCACTCTGATACGCCAGTTTACAAAATGCGTCTCATCAAAGATTTGACCGTAACTGAAAGCCCACTCTGGCTGCAGCGAAAGCTGATGCATGCTGGCATCAGACCTATCGATGCGGTGGTTGACGTGACAAATTACATCATGCTGGAATACGGTCAGCCGTTGCATGCCTTTGATTACGATCAACTTGATGCTAAACAAATTCTAGTGCGCAGAGCTCAGGCGGGTGAAGAAATTCGCACATTGGACGGTACAGACCGGATACTGACAGCAGAAGATCTAGTGGTCACAGACGGAATCAAGCCAGTGGCCCTCGCCGGCGTTATGGGGGGAGAAAATACCCATGTAACAGCTGGAACAACGACCGTTGCACTTGAGGCGGCTGTATTTGAATCAAGTCTGATCCGGAAGACAGCCCAGTCTCTGAATCTGAGAAGTGAGTCCAGCTCGCGTTTCGAAAAAGGGCTGAACCGTGCAGCCGTTGATAAAGCACTGGATCATGCCGCTGCACTGATTGCCTCTCTAGGACAGGGTGTTGTCGCTTCAGGTGTTGCACAAATAGAGTCTGAAGAGCCAATAGATCAGATGGTCGAAACGACCGTCAGTAAGATCAACCGGACACTGGGAACCGGCTTGAGTACTCATGAACTAAAAAGTATCTTTAGCCGCCTTGGTTTCATGTCAGAAATCAGCAGTGATCAGGTCAAGGTGACAGTCCCGCCCCGCCGTTGGGATATAACCATTGAAGCCGATCTCATTGAAGAAGTAGCACGTATATATGGCTACAACCAGCTGCCGGCTACTTTGCCTCACAGTGCTTCAGTACCTGGGGAGCTTACCTATGCTCAGCGCATGACACGCCATACCCGGCAGTTTATGGAAAGCTGCGGCCTGTCGCAGGCTATCAGCTATGCACTGACGACTCCGTCTAAAGCTGCTGCTTTTTCAAACTTTGAAGAAGAACCGATTACACTTGACTGGCCGATGAGTGAAGAGCACAAGGCACTGAGGCAGAGTTTGATCAGTGGACTGCTAGATAATGTCCAGTATAATACTGCCAGACAGGCTAAGCAGGTCGGCCTGTTTGAAATCGGACGGGTCTTCAGCAAGGGTTCAGGTGCCTTGCCTGTTGAAACAACCCATGTTGCGGGCGTCATGACCGGTACGCTAACTGAAAACAGCTGGCAGGAAGAGGAAACGGCAGTAGATTATTTTGCGGTTAAAGGTGTAGTGGAAGAATGGCTAAAATCTGCCGGAACAACGGAAACGCTCCAGTTTCTTCCGGCTAAAGATATCCAGGAAATGCATCCGGGCCGGACAGCCCGAATTGTTTGGAATGATACACAGATTGGATTTATCGGTCAGCTTCATCCATCCATAGCCAATGCAAGAGACTTGAACGAAACGGTTTTATTTGAAATCGATATGGAGCCCCTGATGACATCTGGACAAAAGACACTGAAATATGAAGCGACACCGAAATATCCGGGAACGTCGCGCGACATTGCACTGGTCGTTGATGAGAAGGTACTGCATGAGGAAATACTGGCTATTATTCACTCCAATAGCGGAAAATGGCTCAAGCAAGTCAAACTGTTTGATCTGTATCAGGGAGAAAATATCGGAGAAGGTAAAAAATCCCTGGCTTATAGTTTGTCTTATTTGAACCCTGATGCGACACTCAAAGAAGAAGAGGTCACTAAAGATTTCGAAAAAATCAAGCGGGCCCTTGTAGACCAGCTTGATGCCGATATTAGATAAATAAGCAGTGATGCAAACCGTGCCTCGACTCAGCAATGGACTGTTTTAACCGGACAGTCCGATGCTGGATCGACGGCGCTTTTTTATTCAATTAAGTAAAAAACAGGTCAGACGCATCAAGTAAAAGCGGGCTGTTTTGTGTGTACTTCCCCTTTGGGCCTAAAATATGAACATCAGTGGCAAAAGAGTGGGGAAATAATGCATAAACGCTAGATTCATGTTATCATAATAAAGAATTTGACAAGTAGGGAGGCTTTTTCGATGCCGGAGGGAACGCGACGCTACAAGGCTGAGATAGATGGTGAACCGTACACGATCGTGGGGCCAAAATCTCAGGAGCACATGAAAATAACAGCCGAGACAGTAGATGAACAATTAAAGCAACTAAAGGAACTGACTGTAGGATTGAGCAAAGAAAAGCGGGCAATTCTGCTGGCAATTAATGCAGTATCGGATCAGTTGAGCATGCGCGAGGAACTGGACGAACTGAAGAAAAAAATGAAAGAGAATTCTCGGCTGGATTAAGTGTATCCACCGAGAATCGACAAGGAGTAGAGTATGGTATTAACGCTAATCATTTTCTTTATTTTGTTACTGTCGCTGTACAGCGGCGCAAGAAGAGGGCTGATTCTGCAGCTCGTTCTCACAATTGGCTATTCAGTATCTTTCTGGGCGGCCTTGACGTATCACAGACAGGTCAGTGAATGGGCTGAAATGCTAATTCCCTATCCGACACCGACATCTTCGTCAACCAACCCCTTTGTCCTTTACAGTATGGACTTTTTGTTTGAAATGGATGGAGCCTTCTACAGGGGAATTTCCTTTGTGCTGATTCTTTTTGCAGGCTGGCTGATTACCCGGCTGGTTGGCGGGTTGTTTAACTTTATGGCAGATATTCCAGTTGTACGGACAATCAATGCCATTGGGGGCGCACTGCTGAGCTTTGTGGTCCACTATATCGGACTGTTTCTTGTGCTGTTTGTATTGTCCACAGTCCCTCTTCCCTTCATACAGGACCAGCTTGCGTCGAGCAATGCTGCACGGAATATTATTACGACTACCCCGGAATTATCGGGACAGTTCTATGAATGGTGGATTGTCGAAGGGATACAGGATTAACATTCATATCAAATAGGAGGATGATACGCAGGGAGTTTGTCTCTGCCTCATCCTTTTTCTATAGCCACAAAACAATAGGCTGTTAAGCGTATGCCTATATTATCTGAATTGACAAGGAGATCCATGATGACAGAAAAATTTCAGGCTTCATATAAAAAACTTGAATTTGAGAAAGTGATCCGCCAGTTGGCAGACCATACAGTGTCTCCTTTGGGCCGGCTTGAAGCACAGAGGATAGTGCCTTCGACAGTCGAAAAAGAGATAACAGAAAGACTTGAAGAAACTGCTGATGCGGTCATGCTTTTAAGATTAAAAGGGGGAATGCCCCTCGCTGCTTACGAAGACATCCGCCCTCATTTGAACCGCGTCCGGATGCAGGGGACGTTGAATGGCCAGGAACTGGCGCAAATCGGCCGGATCCTTCGAACAATTAGAGAAATCCGTACATTTTTTTCTAAAGTGAAAGAAGAAGCCGTACCACTGATTCGACTCTACGACAAAGTAAATGGACTGGAAACATTTACCAAACTGGAAAAATCCATCTTTAGTGTTGTGGATGAAGGGGGTTATGTCCTGGATGATGCCAGTACTAAGCTTAAAGGCCTCAGGCAAGGTATTAGACAGACTGAAAGTCGAACCCGGCAAAAGCTTGAAAATATCGTCAGGGGACCGCAGTCACGTTATTTGACGGATGCACTCATCACCATGCGCAATGACCGCTATGTCATTCCTGTCAAGCAGGAAAACCGCAATACGTTTGGCGGGGTCGTTCATGATCAAAGTTCGACTGGTCAGACGCTCTTTATTGAACCGCAAAGTGTGCTTGATTTAAATAACAAACTCAGGCAGTATCAAGTAGAAGAAAAAAATGAAATCAACCGTATCCTTCAGGAAGTAACTCTTGAAATCGAACCATATAGAGAAGCTGTCAGCGAACAGTTGAACCGACTGGTCGAACTGGACGTGATCCAGGCTAAAGGAAGGTATGCGCAGTCCATCAAAGCAACACATCCGCAAGTATCTTCCGAGAATAAAGTCTCATTGATTCAAGCCAGGCATCCGCTACTTGAGGAATCACAGGTCGTGTCCAATGATATTGTTTTAGGTGAGGACTTTAAAACAGTTATTGTGACTGGTCCGAATACTGGGGGTAAAACGGTTGTACTCAAGACACTCGGTCTCCTTCAACTCATGGGGCAGTCAGGTCTCTTTTTACCGGTAGAGGAGAACAGTACCATGGGGATATTTTCCAGTGTGCTGGCTGATATCGGAGACGAGCAATCGATTGAACAAAGTTTGTCTACTTTCTCTTCCCACTTAACTAATATCGTTTCAATTCTGAAACAAATTGATGACAGAAGTCTGGTTCTCCTGGATGAATTGGGTGCCGGTACCGACCCCCAGGAAGGAGCAGCCCTGGCCATTGCTCTCCTGGATGCAATCGCTCAAAAAGGCAGTTATGTTATGATTACGTCACACTATCCTGAACTTAAAGCATACGGCTATAATCGGCCGGAAACCATCAATGCCAGTATGGAGTTTGATGTAGACACGCTCAGTCCAACATACCGTCTGCTGATTGGTATCCCCGGGCGAAGTAATGCATTTGATATTGCTAGCAGGCTTGGTCTTAAGAAGATAGTGATTGATTCAGCCCGCCAGTTAATGAGCGGAGAAAGCCAGAGTGTCGATCAGATGATTCAAGACTTAGAAAGCCGCCGTAATGAAGCCGAGCAGGAAGCGGTCAAAGCTAAACATGATTTAGAAGAAGCCCAAAAAATTCACCGAGAACTCAAGCAAGCCTATGCTGATTATCAGAAAGAGAAAGATCGGCTCCAGAAACAGGCTGAACAAAAAGCCAACGATTATGTTGAAAAAGCCAAGGCTGAAGCAGACGCAATCATTAAAGAGCTGAGAGAGCGTCAGATGAACAGCGGTCGGCAGAACAGTCTGAAAGAGCACGAATTTATTGAAGCTCAAACCCGTCTTTCCCGATTGAAAAGGGAAGAGCAGGGACTCGAGCAGAACAAAGTGCTGCGCAAGCAGAAGGAAAAGAAAGCACTGAAAGTGGGGGATGCAGTTTCGGTCCAGTCCTTTGGTCAGAAAGGAACACTGATTGAGAAAGCAGACGGAAACCAGTGGGTTGTTCAGATGGGTATGCTGAAAATGAAGCTGCCCGAGTCCGACTTGCTCAAAGAAAAACAGGAGAAAGAACCTCAGCAGAGGGTTTCCGTCAAACGGACCTCATCGTCTGGGGTATCGACTCAAATCGATGTCAGAGGAGAACGAGTAGAAGAAGCAATCAAGCGGGTAGATCAGTACATCGATCAGGCACTTCTTGCCAATTATCCGACGGTCACCATTATTCATGGAATGGGGACTGGTGCAGTCCGGAAAGGCGTGCATCAGTATCTAAAGAAAAACGCTCAGGTGAACCAGTTTGAGGATGCTCCGGCTAACCAGGGTGGAAGCGGTGCGACCATCGTTACATTTAAATAATGATTCCCAATGGTAGACAACTATGTGAAAGTTTGCTATACTGACAATGGATCAAATAACTTACTTTAAATAAGTAAGTTAAATTTAGGAGGATGAAGAATGGTTAGAGAACTGACAGACTCAAATTTTGAGCAAGAAACAAATGAAGGACTGGCCTTGGTAGACTTTTGGGCAACATGGTGCGGACCATGTCGCATGCAATCACCTGTGATTGATGAGTTAAATGAAGAATCTGACGGCACAGTAGACTACTTCAAGATGGATGTCGATGCAAACCAGGCGACTCCAAGCAAGTTCGGAATCATGAGTATCCCGACTTTGCTGGTTACAAAGGATGGAGAAGTGGTAGATAAGTTAATTGGCTACCACAGCAAAGAGCAAATCGAATCTGCATTAGCTAAATATAAATAAACAAACTGTCTGTATGTGTTTCATCAGTCAGTTGAAGGTCCGGTATGCAACCGGGCCTTTTTTTCTATTGAAACCACATTTTTTCTTTAAAGTTTATTTTGTGTTATTGTTTGGCCAGTAATAAATTGTGAAAGGAATGTGTCACTTCACTGAGGAGTAAATAAAAAAAAGCCAATTATCCTATCTTTTTTAGTATATCTGATATAGTATTAACATACTCACATAGCCTGTTTTCAATCAATCATCAAATTGCAGGTGATAAGAATTAGTATAGTATAAACTCTCACTACAGCGTGTCTACATACAAATTAGTTTGGAGAGTGGTCATATGACAAGAAACGAAGGCAACCAGTCAATGCTGGCAGCAACGGTAGAATATAAATATATCATCCAGTGCAAAGAACAGACAATAGAGCTTGAGGTGGATGACAGGGATGTGTTTTACAATGCAGACGATGAAATCGACTGTCCACTGGATGTTGTACTCAGAAAAAATCAGTACTCCCTGAATGATTTGATGAAATGGGATGCGCGCAAGGTTCAGTTTGTTAAGATTATTGATACTAACGTCCACGTGATTAACAGTGTACACCTGAATGTGAATTTGTAGACAAAAGTGTTTATCTTGTTTTACTATACAAGGTAGCACTTTTTTTAGTTATACATAGAAATGAATGATATGATAGGAGCATAAAGAAATTCTGGAGGCTAGTTGGATGAGAATAGGAATTATTGGAATGGGTGTGGCAGGGATTAGCGTACTAAGAGAGCTGCGCAGCCAGCTGGATACCTTAAAGCGCAAAGAGACGGAAATAGTAATATTTGCAGATGAACATCTTTTTGGAACAGGACTGGCTTTTCAAGCCGACGATGATAGTCTCCTGATCAATCAGTATACTGAAACAATGACTATCATACCAGAGCAGCCAGATGATTTCGTAAATTGGGTCAAAAAAAATAAAGGGATACAGACTGTTTATCATACACACTTGCCGAGAACCTGGTTTGGAGAGTACTTGAATGAGCATCTTGATCGCTGGATTCAAGAATTGAATGTAACAGTCAGGTTTGAGAAAATATCAGCGATTGAGCCCCAAGATAATGGTTCCTATCTACTGCGTTCGAATTGCTCGCGTATAGAAGTAGATGTAGTCCATTTGACCACAGGGGTGTTGGCTTATCAGGATCCATATAAACTCAAGGGAACTGAAAAGTACGTGTACAATCCTTATCCAGCAAGAAGGAATATACAAGTCACTGGAGAGTCTACTGTCGGAATCATTGGAACTGGGCTTACAGCACTGGATGTCATGCTGTACATACAGGAAACATATCCTTCAGCGAAGATCATGTTTTTTTCTAAGGACGGGTTGTTTTCTTCGGTTCGGGGAGATGAACGTCAGGTCAGCCTCCATTATTTCTGTGAAGACCGTCTGGCTGGTCTGCTTGCTAAAGGAGAATCTTTCCGCCTAAACACAGTATTGGAGTGGTTTTTCAATGAAATGGAAGAAAATGATATTGATCTGAACTGGGTCTGGACTCATTTGGGAAGCGGCACAGTAGAAGGGATGAATCTGGACTTGAAATATGCGGGCATACTCGGCAAGTTTCAGTCGATAGTCCGTCAAATGAGAAAGTGCTACCCACTTATCTGGAAGGCCTTGTCTGATGAGGACAAACAGATTTTCATCAGAGATTATGGAAAGCAATGGCAGCGGTTTAAAGCGCCTATACCGCAAAACACGGCTCGTCAGCTGATTGAGCGTATATCCAATGAAGAAGTAGGCCTAATCAGCGGGGTTAAAGGCATCAGCAAGCAGCCAGATCATTTTTCAGTACAGACTGAAACAGGTGAATGTTTTTCAGTGGATTATGTAATAAACTGTACCGGGCAGGATACTAATCTGGAGAAATCAGCAGAACTTCATTCTGAGTTGATTCAAAACCTCCTGAATGACGGCCTCTTAAGTCCCTGCCGCTTCGGTGGGGCTCAAATAGACTATCCGTCAATGAGTACAATCGACCGTTATGGAAATATCAGGAGAAACTTTAAAGCCTATGGCCAGCTAGTGTCAGGCGTTCACTATGGAAATAATAATGTGGAACTTATTTCTGACAGCGCAGTTAAAGGGGTTTTTGACAGCCTGAGCACAAAAAACAGACCCGTAGATAAAATCAGTAGGTCTGCTCAGTAATCTTTTCTTTTGGATCGGATTCAATGCGAATATCCACGTGCTGCTGACTTGTTGAAGTCTGCCAACTGCCTTCACTGTAATATCCACTTAATTGCTGAATTGCTTCTGCCAGAAAGCCAGCTTCCAGAGAGAAATCAGCTTTCTGGTTTCTTTTCAAGCGGCTTTCAATGGCTGCTCCGGTCAAATGGATGCGATAGGCTGTTTTTTTATGCTCCTTAAGCTCGATTGTTCCAAAAGAGAGTCTTTTGACAGCTTGGGCGAGCTCCTGAAAATCAGAAAACGCAAAATCGCGTGCCAGCTCTTTTCCTGCCCAGTAGAGTATAGCTGACTGGTCTTCCTTTAGAAGATTGGGCAGCAAAGTATCTCTGATCAGTGCAAGTCCGTCAAATAATACATCCTGATTAGATTCGTCCGTCATGTTGTCACCCCTATGTAAATTAATAAACACATCATGTGCATCTTTATCTCTTTTATTTCTGTAATAATTTGATTATAATTGAAGGGATAGAGAACACGTGTCATTATTTTACCTTGTTTACGTTGAAGTTTCTAGTGAAATAATGAATGTTCGATAAATCTTACTAAAATAGAAGACGGAACTTACCTATATGAATTAAGTTGTCTTACAGAAAAGGTTGTTTATTATGTCAAACAAGCCAATTGGACTGCTGGATTCAGGCATCGGAGGACTAACGGTTTTGAAAGCCGCACAGGCCATGCTGCCGGATGAATCCTTTGTCTATATCGGTGACAGTGCGCGGAATCCTTATGGTGACCGGACGTCAGCAGAAATTATACAATATACAAACGAACTGGCCAGTTTTCTGGTCAGTCAGGACATCAAGATGCTCATTATTGCCTGTAATACAGCTACGGCCTTAACCCTTAAACAGCTGCAAAAAGACTTAGATATTCCTGTTTTAGGCGTGATCAGTGCCGGCAGTACAGAAGCGATACGACAGACCCAAAATGGTCATATAGGCGTATTGGCCACACAGAGTACGGTGGATTCCAATTACTATGCACAGACCATCAGCCAGGCCAGTCCCAATATGAAAATTAGCAGCCTAGCTTGTCCGGATTTCGTTCAACTGGTCGAGTCAAACCAGTATGAGTCAGTTTATGCAGCAACAGTTGTCGAAAAAACACTTCAAAAGCTTCCCGATCAATCCATCGATACACTGATTTTAGGCTGTACTCATTTTCCACTGCTCGCTGGATTCATACAGAAGGCAGTGGGGCCCTCTGTGCATCTGATTGATTCAGGAGCGTTGACGGCTGTCAATATTGGGTCTAGACTCGATGCACTCGGTTTGAGGACCGGTTCGTGTAACAGACAGACCATCACTCTCTACACGACTGGGAACGTGTCACTATTCAATAAAATCGCTACAAAATGGATGCAGTCTACCGACATGAAGATTAAAAGTATCCCGATTGAAAGGTTGAGTTCATATGTCAAATAACACATCTAAACACACTCTGCTCGTTGCTACCAGAAACGAGGGAAAAGCAAGAGAATTTGAGTACCTCTTTAATCAAAAAGGCTTTCAGGTCAAGACTTTACTGGATTATCCGGAATTGCCGGACGTAGAAGAAACAGGAGAAAGCTTCGACGAAAATGCTGTATTAAAAGCGGAAACGATCGCACAACACTTCAAAATGTTTGTGCTGGCTGATGACTCCGGACTCATGGTTGATGCCTTGCATGGTCAACCAGGAATCTATTCGGCACGCTACGCTGGAGAAGAAAAAAATGATGCAAAAAATAACGCAAAACTTCTCAATGAGCTCTATGACATTAGCGATGCTGACAGGACAGCAAAATTTCACTGTTCACTCGCTTTGGCTAAACCAGGAAGAAAGACTCTCGTCGTTGAGGGTCAAGTTGAAGGGCGAATCGCAGGCGTTCCTCAGGGAGAAAATGGGTTTGGCTATGACTCTTTGTTTTTCCTGCCAGAGCGTGACTGCACGATGGCTCAATTAAGCAAGGAAGAAAAAAATCAACTCAGCCACCGGGCAAAAGCGATTCAGGAATTAGGTCATGTATTGGATCACTGGCTGAATACAGATGAGGAAGGAAGTTGAATATGAAACTGATTGTGGTGAGTGATAATCACGGTAATGCTTATTATATGGAAGAGATTCTTTCAATTTACGAAGATGAAGCACCAGGATGGATCCACTGTGGCGATTCCGAGTTGCCGGAAGATCATCCGCTATGGCAAAACTACAAGACAGTGGAAGGGAATATGGATTATGCTAAAGGAATCCCTCTAGAGCTTGTCCGCCGAATCGAAGACAAGACAATGCTGGTTGTACACGGTCATAAGCATGCAGTAAAACAGTCTTATCAGAAGCTTAAAAGTAGGGCAGACGAAGAACAAGCGACCTTTGTCTTTTACGGGCACACGCATATTGCGAAAGTGGAACAGGAAGACGGGATCTTTTTCATTAATCCGGGAAGTTTGACGCAACCTAGAGACAGAGAGCGGGGAACTTACTTGGTCATGGATTATAACCCAAAAAAACATACTGTCCAGTTTACCTACTTTGATCAGGACCACAATGAACTCAGCGATCTGAGCAAGCAGTTTGATGTGACTGCCTGACTATTTTCTCATTGATTCCACATTTTATGATACTTGATTACTGGTTTTTTTGGCGGACAGTTTATTCTGTCCGCTTTTTTCTTAAAAAATTCACTTTATAATCAGAAACATTTGGGAAACTGAATGATAAGGAGTAAAATAGTAATGAAGAGAAGATGCTCACAAGGGGTGAAACAATGATAAGTGAACGTATGAAGAAGATGCTGGTCGACAGTGATTCTTCGCTGGTCAAACCAGCTGAAGAAGTCGCTGTTATTGGTCTGACGAATAGACTGAATCACGCTATGCTGATACTGACAAGTGACAAGTACGCAATCGTTCCAGTATTGGACGAGCAGTCTAAGATGTATGGCCTGATTTCTTTGCCAACCATTATGCAGTCTATTATCAATATTGAAGATGTAGAGTTTGAAAAGCTTGCAGAGATAGAAGCACGTGAAGTCATGGACACTGATTATCCATATGTATATGAAGACTTTGAACTTGAGGAAGTATTGAGAATGCTTGTTAATCATGCTTTTATTACAGTAGTCGATGAAAACAACTACTTCAAGGGAATTATCACACGAAGTGAAATACTCAAGGGAACTAACCGGATTGCACACGATTTTGAAAAACTCTATGAAGTGCGTGAAAAAGAGATGATTGAACAGTAACTTATTCGTTAGGCTACTGCTCTTCTATTAGAAACAGGTGGGAAACAGAAGAATATAAAAACACCGTCTAACGGGATTTTGCTATCCCAGTTATTGACGGTGTTTTTTTTGCAGCTTACGCTTAGGCCTGCTGGAGGTCGAGGTTGATTTTCGGTAGATCTATACCAGCCTCTCTTAAGGCATCAACATACTTTTCATAAAAGAAGTTGCGCATGGCAAACTCACTTCCAGATTCTGTATACATAATGACTTGAGAGGCAATCTGTCCGGAACCAACAGGAACAAAGGATATTTCTGTGGGCTCCACTGTAATTTCCTGCCTCTGAGGAATCCATGTCGCATTGACTTCTTCCAACACTTTACGGACCAGATGCAAATCGGTCTGAGGGAACAGTCGAATCTGAAGAAGTACCCGCATGTCTGAGCGTGAACGGTTACTGATTATGGTGATTGACCGGTTAGGAATAAAGTGGGTAGTTCCGTCAAAATCCTTCACTTTTGTTGTTTTCAAATTGACGTCCTCAACAGTGCCCATAATGCCGCTCAACTGGACGACATCTCCAACATCAATCTGTTTTTCAAGCAGAATCATAAAACCGTTCACGATATCAGAAACAAATCCCTGTGCTCCCAGAGAAAGCGCCAGACCGACAACCCCGGCACTGGCTACTAGCGTGCCGACCGGAATGCCGAGGAGTTCCAGGACCGTATAGACCAGGAAAAAATACAGCAATCCATTCAGGCTGTTTTTGCTTAAGCGATAAAGTGTATTCAGGCGGTTCGGAACTGTTTTCTTTTCTTTCATGTAACGTTTGAAAACGACTTCGATAAAGTAGTGACCTAATTTTCTAATGATAAGAAATACGATCAGTGCGAAGAGAATCTGGAAAAAAACAACGAGAATAGATAAAGCTATCTGTTGCCATTGAATCGAAGACCAGAGCTCTTCAAAAAAACCGGCCGGATCATCCATACCTTCTGTAATTGCATCAAGTGATTCTATCATATATTGTTTCCTTCCTTGTGTTTATTAATGTGCTATAAAATGAACAGCATAATTCAGGCACATGATTAAATATGATAACATCTTATCTTAAAATGTCAAAAAGACCTGCACAGAAGGAATCAACGAGACTCTGATGCTGCACGAAAGCAGGCCGTCTGGTTTGCAATTATTAGCATCATAATGGTAATCTTAGTTCATACAGAATAATAAGAAAGAGGGATAACTATGACAGGTGGAGAAATAGCAGCATTAATAGCAGCAGGTGCTTTTGCTGTACTCGTATTAGGACTATGTTTTGTTTTATTCAAAGTGGCTAATGTCGTTCAAGAACTGAATACGACAATCGAAGAGGCCAACAAGAGCTTGAGCACCATAACGAAAGATGCTGATCATTTACTTATAGAAGTGGAAGGTCTGTTGAACAAGTCCAACGTCACACTGGATGATGTCAATGGTAAGCTGGGCATGACCGATCCTCTGTTCAAAGCAGTAGGAGATCTAGGCGAATCTGTATCAAGCCTGAATCAGTCAACACGCAATTTGACTTCGCATCTAGCCAGCGCTTCAAAGAAAGGTGCCTCTATTGGTATTGCTAAAAAAGTCAGCTCTAAAGTCAGAGCTTGACTTAAAACAAACTGCTTAAGGGAGAGATGAGAAAAGATGAAAGACAATAATGTGGAAAGTTTTGTACTAGGAACGTTTGTGGGGGCGGCTGTTGCTGGCCTGACTGCTTTGCTTCTAGCACCAAAGTCAGGTAAGGATCTGCGTGATGACATTGCCGATCAGGCGGACAAAACAAAAGAACAGGCACGAGAATATTTGGCTATAGCTAAAACCAAAGGCTCTGAATTAAAAGAAACAGTAGAACAGGCAGGTTCAGAGTATATGGAGAATGCGTCAGCTACTTATGAGCAGCTAAGCAGTCAAATCGGTTCGTCTGCCAATGAAACGCAGGCAAATCTGGATGAAATCAAGGAAGAAGCTAAGGAAACAGCTCAAGATGTCAAGGCCACTTTAAAAGAACGTTCAAAAGTGGATAAGGAGATTGCAAAAGAAGCTGCAGCTGAAGCAAAAGCCACTGTAGATGAAGGAATTGAGGAAAGTAAGGACGTCTAATCCTGCGCCTTTGTCCAGTGAACAAAAATAGACGACGGGCAAAGCCTGACTCACAGAAAAGGATGCGAATCACATCGCATCCTTTTCTGTATATACATACTCAGTGGATAAAATAAAAAAGAAGACACGGTTTCACACAGGCTATCACAGTTTGGTCAGTTTCGGATTGTAAAGTCCCTATAAGCTATCATAAACTTTATATAATATGTCGGGCTTAACGATCCGACATGTATTGGTACAGGAGAGAAAGGTTTAGGACTGCAAAGGTAAGGTTATCAGCTCTTTACTTGTCTGGGTAAAGGCCAGGGGCCCTTTATCCGTTAAAGCAACACAGTCTTCTATACGGATACCGAACTGGCCTTTTATATACACCCCAGGTTCAAGCGAAAAACACATGCCTTTGCATAAGGGCAAATCAGTACCAGCAGCGATATTTGGGTATTCGTGAACCGACTGGCCGATTCCATGCCCCAGCCGGTGCGTGAAGTATTGACCGAAGCTGTCCTTAGTGAGCAACTCCCTGGCAATCTGGTCAAGCTCTCCAGTAGTGACGCCGGGGCTGACTTGCTCTTGTGCAGACCGCTGGGCATTTAAAACAGAGCTGTATGCACTTAGAAAGGCCTCACTGGCTTTGCCGTACATAACTGTTCGAGTAACGTCGCTGGCGTAACCATCATAAATGACTCCAAGGTCAAAAAGAACCGGTTCATCTTCCACGAGCTTGCGCTCACCCGGAGTACCGTGAGGACTAGCTGCATGATCACCAAACAGGACCATTGTATCAAAACTCATAGAAGATGCTCCGCGTTTTTTCATCTCGAATTCAATAAGAGCGACGATTTCTCTTTCCGACACACCGGTTTTTAAAGCTGCCATCCCTATCTCAAGAGCCTGATCAGCCAGCTCTCCAGCTTTTAAAAGTTTTTGTATTTCTTCAGCCGACTTGACCATTTTCATTTCATTGATGGACGGTGTGAAGTTTATGAAGTCGGCAGCAGGAAATAAGCTCTGGAGTTCCTCATAGCGCTCGACAACCAGCTGGTCTGTTTCAATCCCGATTTTCCAGTACCTTTCAGCTTGCACTAAAAAGGGCGCATGTCTAAGTTTATGCCAGGCATTTTCTTCGTCACGATATCCTATAACCTGCCCAATGTGTTCATTTTTTCTGGCTTCAGATACTTCCAGCTCAGGCACGAGCAGTACGCTGTCTTCACCATAAACAAATAGGGCAAGAATCCTTTCGTGAGGGTCGCTGTAAAAGTTTGTCAGGTAGGCAATGGTCTGGGGGCTATCCGTATAAAAAAGATTGGCTGTCTGCTGTTTCAGTTTTTGCTGCAGTGTGTTCAAGGGGGTCATATAGTCAGCTTCCTTTGTTGTGTTTTCATCAGTGTATCAGGAATCATATTCTATTAAAAGAACATGAGGACCAAATGAGTAAAGTAAGCGATTTCTGAAAAGGGTATAGAAAATTTCATGAAAAATAAAAAAACTGTTTGAAATTGTTTTCATTTACTGATATTCTAGAAAATGAAGTATGCGCTATCACAAAAAAGTGCAATAATAAAGGAGTACAAATATGGATAAACAGACAATTACGATTTATGATGTGGCCCGTGAGGCGGGCGTATCGATGGCTACTGTATCCCGTGTAGTAAACGGCAATCCTAATGTTAAACCAACGACACGAAAGAAAGTGCTAGATGTCATTGACCGTCTTGATTATCGTCCGAATGCTGTTGCACGTGGACTGGCAAGCAAGAAAACAACGACCGTAGGAGTGATCATCCCGGATGTCACAAATCTTTACTTCTCATCTTTGGCGAGAGGAATCGATGATATTGCAACGATGTATAAATACAACATCATTCTAGCCAACTCTGATGAAAATGAACAAAAAGAGGTGCAAGTGCTTAATACCTTGCTTGCCAAGCAAGTAGATGGTGTAATCTTTATGGGTAACAAGATTACAGAAGAACTGCGTGCGGAATTTTCACGTTCCCGTACACCAGTCGTACTGGCCGGTACAGTTGATCCTGATGAGCAAGTCGGTAGTGTAAATATCGATTACGAAGCGGCAACCAAGGACAGCGTAGAGATGCTTTTGGCTAACGGCCACCAAAAGATTGCTTTTGTTTCCGAAAGTCATGAAGATCCAATCAACGGGCAGTACCGTCTAAGTGGATACAAGCAGGCTCTTAAAGCGGCTTCCATCGCTTATGATGAAGAATTGGTGATTCAATCGGAGTACACATACAAGGTCGGAGATGCAGTGTTTGAACAGCTCACGAAAGCAGGAGCGACAGCTGCTGTTGTTGCCGATGATGAACTGGCTGTAGGTGTTTTGAATGCAGCTTTGGACAGAGGTTTGTCAGTCCCTGAGGACTTTGAACTGATTACTTCCAACAACTCCAAACTGACTGAAATGACAAGACCCCAAATGAGTACGGTCGTTCAGCCGCTTTACGATATCGGAGCAGTAGCGATGCGTCTGTTGACCAAGTTGATGAATAAAGAAGAAACAGACGAAAAAACAGTGAAGCTTCCTTATCATATTGAAGGTAAGGGAACAACCAAATAATGTAAAAAGGCCCTTATCCGAATCCGGATAAGGGCCTTTTGCATGCGTGGTATTATAATAGTCAGTGGTTGAATGAATGGCTCAGTCACCGTCTATGTCTTCTTCTTCATTTTCATCGTCTTCTTCAGCATCTTCGGGCTCAGTAACTTCAGGACTTTGTGTTTCAGGATCACTATCATCGACAGATTCTTCTTCAAAAGCCCCATTGTCGCTGGAGGACGCATTATCGCTTCCATCGGAAGCCCCATTGTCGCTGGAGGATGCATTATCGTTTCCATTGGAAGCCCCATTGTCGCTGGAGGACGCATTATCGTTTCCATTGGAAGCCCCATTGTCGCTGGAGGACTCATTATCGTTTCCATTGGAAGCCCCATTGTCGCTGGAGGACTCATTGCCGTTTCCATTGGAGGAGCCACTGTCGTCAGAGGAACTGTTATTACTGGAAGAACCAGAGTCATCCGATGAAGACTCTTCACTGGAAGAGTCCTCCTCGTCTGCTTCTGGTTCTTCGTTTGTCTCTTCACTGCTGTTTTCCTCATCACTATCATCGCTATCATCGCTGTTTGAATCAGAGCTGTCGCTAGAGTCGTCATCGTCACTCGATCTGCGCTCACCCCAGAAATCAGAGAGCTCATCATCGGTTGCACCGATAGCGAAATCGTACACCGTGGGTCCAGGAACATTATCTGATTTGAAAAGCTCAGTGTGTGTACTGCTCGAATAGCGGAAGCTATTTCCACCAGGAGTTTCAACTTGCCCAGCTTTCATGCCAGTAGCTTGAATCACTGAATCTTCCGTAATACCATCTGGACGGCTGTGATTTTCACCGACGCCTATAATATCAGGATTCACCTCATGAACGGCATTCATAATACGTGCCCACATATTACGATTTCTACGGCTTGGGTGAATATTGAAATCATCTCTAAGTGTTAGGTTCTGATTATCATACCCAATCCAAGTTCCAAAAGTGACCTGAGGTGTACCGCCAAGATACCAGATGTCCGCTCGATTGTTGGACGTGCCGGTCTTGGAGAACCAGTCACTTTCAAAGTTCAGCTGTTCCATTGTGCCGGTCGCTGTTCCTTCAGTATGCACATCTCTCAGCATATCCAAGAGCAGGTAATTCGATTCTGGTGTCCAGACTTCTGTCTGTTGGGATTCGTGTTCATACACCACGTCACCTTCGCTGTTTACAATCCGCTCGATTACATGAGCTTCGGCGTGCATGCCGTTGTTACCAATAGCTGAGAAGGCACTGGTCAGTTCAATCGGTGTTGGACCGCCGCTCATTCCGCCAATTGGCAAAGTGGCATTATTGAATTCATTTGAAGCAATACCTGCTTCAGGAATTCCCATACGACGAATATAGGCTTCAAGGTCGACTTCTTGCTGAGTCATTTCTGAATTGACTTTGATCGCCGCAATATTTTTGGATTCTACTAGCGACTGTCTGGCAGTGATCCAATCATTGGTCGTTGGACCTACGTTGGTAGGGGTATGGTAAGTCCATGCTCCATTTTGCCAAGTATCCCTAACTTCCACTTCGGTATCAGGGATGATTGAAGCAGGAGTAATAATATTCTGGTCGATAGCCGGTCCATACGTTAATAGAGGTTTGATGACTGACCCGGAACTTCTTCTATTTCTAAAAGCGCGGTTGAATTGGCTGACTTCATAGTCTCTTCCGCCAATAAATCCAAGGACACGGCCCGTTTCATTGTCAATCAAAGAGCCGGCCATCTGAACAGGGAGTTCAAGTGACTGCTCATTGCCGTCATCATCTACCCAGGTCAAGGTCTGGGAAGCGCCTAGTTCGTTTTGATATTCTCTGGCGGTCTGTTCCATTGCCCGGTGAATATCACGGTCGATTGTAGTGTGGATTTCATAGCCCCGGTTTCGAACATTATAGCGTACCTGTTCCCGATATTCTTCAGCCAGTTCAGGATTTTCTTCAAGGTCTTCCCGAGTTATACCGTCACGTTCAAGAGCCTGTCTGTATAGGATTCTTTCTGCTTCTTCTACACCCAAGTCGTAGACATAGGACATGTCTTCATAATTGAGCTCTTCACGGTTAAGGAAATCCTGGGTGATGTCGTAGTCCAGAGCTTCCTGATATTCCTCAGCAGTGATCATGCCTTCACGGTGCATGCGGAAAAGGACTTCACGCTGGCGTCTCAAACCAAGTTCATGGTCTTCTTTAATTTGTCCGGTATTCGTATAAGGACTGAATATATTAGGACGCTGAGGCAGACCGGCAATAAATGCAGCTTGGGGTACAGTTACTTCAGAAGCAGAGACACCGAAGATACCTTGAGCAGCTTCTTCAACTCCTGCGATATTCTGCCCTTTGTTGTTTCGTCCGAACGGAGAAACGTTCAAGTAGGCTTCCAAAATGTCTTCTTTATCCAAATGGTTCTCGATTCGCATGGCCAGCAAAATCTCATTAGCTTTTCGTTCGTGAGAAACCTCTCCGCCAATGATTTGCTGCTTGATAAGTTGTTGCGTAAGCGTTGAGCCACCGGTGGCATTACCGGATTCTCCCAAATCCTGAACAAGTGCTCGGGCTACAGCTTTAGGAACAATTCCATCATGGTCAAAGAAATACTCATCTTCTGTCGCTATGATGGCATCAACCAGATTGTTTGAGATATCTGACAAGGGGACTGGGGTCCGCATTAAATCAGCTCTCAAATCACTGACGACCTCTCCACCAGCATAAAACATAGTCGAGGTTTGATTAAAATCATTGATTTGCTGGACCATTTCTTCGTGTTCAGGAATTTCATTTCCGTGAACGAGGGAAGCAAAATAACCGATTGCAGCTCCAGCACCCAACGATCCACCCACAAGTAGAACAACCACAAGCATGATCACAAGGGCTTTGACCACACGGTAGAATATATCGAAATAGTAAATGAACGTTTCAAAGCGCGAGGGTTCATTCGTTTCTTCTGTGTGCTTTGATTCATTATCTTCAGAATGTTTCATGATGAACTCCTTAATGTTTGATGTGTATCTCTAATTTCAGCTGCTTTTATTATAGCAAAACAGGTCGGATAATAAAACGGAGGCATAGGGAGCTGAAGCAGATTTTCCTGCGCCTGTGACAATAATGTTAACAATACGAGCGAATCGTGCCGCTCAGGCCCGAGAGCAAGCAGTGCAAGAGCAAAATAGATCGGGAACGTTTAAACAACATCCATTGAGATAGGTAAAGATCCCTTACGATGAAAGAAACATGCGTAAAGGATCAGTTGTTAGATGGTTTCTGGCAGCTTTTCGCCGATTTCAGATAGCCGTTCAGCTACTTCTTCTCGGTTTAAATGATGGGCTTCAACATAGCGGTTGCGCGGGTGGATACGGCATTCATGCGAACAGCCGCGCAGATATTTGTGCTCATTCTCTTCAGAAGTAATGAACTGTCGGTTGCAGAAAGGATTTCCGCAGTTGACATAGCGCTCGCATGGCTTTCCATCATACCAGTCTTTTGAGATGATGGTTTTATCCACACGATTGATGTCGACGCTGATTCGATTATCAAAAACGTACATCTTACCGTCCCACAGTTCACCTTGAGTTTCGGGATCCGTCCCGTAATTGTGTATGCCCCCATGAAGCTGAGCAACATCTTCAAAGCCTTCCTTCAACAGCCAACCGGTTAGTTTTTCGCAGCGGACGCCCCCTGTGCAGTAAGTTACTACGCGTTTGTTCATAAATTTCTCTTTGTTTTCTTTAATCCATGCAGGCAATTCCCGGAATGAACGAATTTCCGGCCGGACCGCTCCTCTAAAATGTCCCAAGTCATACTCGTAGTCATTTCTGGCATCAAGGACGATTGTGTTTTCATCCTCCAGAGCAGATTTAAATTCTTTTGGTTTTAGGTACTGGCCAGTCAGTTGATTGGGATCCAGATCGTTTTCTCCCAATTGAAGAGAAACAATCTCCGGCCGGTAGCGAACATACATTTTTCTGAAGGCATGTTCTTCAGCAGGATCCATCTTAAAATACATATCTGAAAAACGTGGATCGGCCTTTACAGCTTTCATGTACTGTTCTGTCTGCTCGACGGAACCTGAAACCGTTCCGTTGATGCCTTCTTCAGAAACAAGGATCCGTCCTTTCAACCCAATATCTTTACAGAGACTCAAATGCTCTGCTCTAAATGATTCAGGATTTTCGATCTTAACATATTTATAATAAAGCAATACTCGATAATCACTCATATAAAAACCTCCTTATTGATTGAAACCAAAACGCATTCATCTGAATGGAATCAGTCAAATTATAGTGGTTTTGCTTACAAAATGCAAGCTAGCAAGGGATTAGGGAGGCATTAAAAAAAAGAATAAGTGAAAGTGACACGCAAGTGTAATCTAGTTGAAATTATAGACTCTCGAAATAATGCTATAATTTAGCCAGTTGTTTTACAGCAGATAGACAGGGTTCAAAAAAGCCGATTATGGAGGGAATTCATTTGATCAAAAAACTAATAGTATCAACTTTGACCAGCACGGTGCTGCTGAGTGCACTTGCTGCGGCTCCTGAAGTATTTGCAGACCAGTTTGAAGAAGAAATCAGCCAGAATATCAACACTATAGAAGAAGCTGAAAACAGAGTACATAATTTAGAAGAGACCATCAGCTCCCTGCAGGATATGGTTCAAAACGCAGCAGAGGAACTGACTGTTCTTGAAGGAAGCATAAGTCAGAACGAACACCGGACTGAAGAAGTCGTGCGTCGTCTCGAAGCAGCACATCAGGAAATGACCGTCCTGCAGGAAGAAATTTCCGAACTTGAGGACATCATTGAGAAGCGGACAGAACAACTGGAGCAGCAAGCAAGACGGATTCAAGTTGAAGGCCAGACTACCAGTTATATTGAATTTATTATTGAAGCTGAGTCATTGACAGATGTTATCGGAAGGATTGATATCGTATCAAGTTTGATTTCGTCCAACCGTAAACTTATTCGAGCTCAGGCCAGAGATATGGAAGCTGTCGTTCAGAAGCAGGAAAGAACAGAGCAGACGATTGTGCAGCAAAATGCACTAGCAGCTGAACTGGAGACGATTGCAGAGGATCTCGAGCAGCAGCGTCTGGAAAAGGAAGTGCTCGTGGCTCAAATAGCAGCTGAAAGAGCAACAGCTGAATCAGACCGCGAACGTTTTCTGCAGCAAAGGGCAGCTGCTGAACAGGCAGTAGGCCAGTTACTGGTAGCCCGTGAAGAGGCAGCTCAGGCTGCTCGTGAAGCAGAAGAACAAAGACAGGTGGAAGAGCTGCAAAGAGAAGAAGAGCGTGCTGCGTTGGCTGCTGAAGCAGCAGCAGTGGAGGCCGAAGAGGCAGCGGTGGAAGTCTCTATGTCATCATCAGAAAGAGAAGAGGCTTCTCCTTCACCGACAGCTCCATCCACCTCAGAGACAGCAGCGAACCAGTCTCATTCCCGTTCTGAAAATATGACGGTTTCAGCCAGCAACGAATCAAATACAAGCAGCTCAAGCGCTGATAGGGATACAGGATCAAATAGCAGTGCTCAATCAGGCTCAAGTTCTTCCTCGGCTGCTGCCTCAAGTTCTGCAGCCAGTTCGAACAGCTCAACGTCACAGAGCAGCACTTCGTCCACATCTGCTACGAACAGTGTTTCGAATGCGAACGCGTCAGAAACAGTTGGAAGTAATGCAAGTAATAGTCCTGCGAGCACACCGGCGCCGGCACCTGCTCCAGCACCCGCCGGCGGGACAACTTGGGCAAGTCTTAGTCCATATGCCAATGCGGTACTGGGTACACCCTATCTATGGGGAGGAACGACTCCTAGTGGTTTTGACTGTTCTGGCTTTACTCAGCATGTCTTTCGTCAGGTTGGCGTGAATCTGCCAAGAACAGCTTCCGGCCAGTACGCCCAATCACAGAAAGTGTCCAATCCAAGACCAGGCGATCTTGTCTTCTTTTCAGAAGGAGGCGGACGGGTCACTCATGTAGGGATCTATACGGGAGGCGGTCAGTTTATTGGCTCTCAAACGAGTACAGGAGTAGCGTTCACAGGTGTCAACAGCAGCTACTGGGGACCTAGGCTGGTAGGCTATGGTAGATTTTAAATCTAAATAAGGCCAGGCTAGTAAAGAGGTCTTCATGCATAAGTTAATAAGCTAAAAGAGGCTGGGACAAAAGTC
>NZ_JANL01000031.1 GCF_000585255.1 Alkalibacterium sp. AK22 | reverse complement strand
TCGTCTTCTGACGGATCCGTTACGTCTTCTTCTTCGTCATCTTCTGACGGATTGGTTGCGTCATCCTCTTCATCTTCTGACGGATCGGTTGCGTCATCTTCTTCTTCGTCTTCTGACGGATCGGTTGCGTCATCATCGTCTTCGTCTTCTGACGGATCGGTTGCGTCATCTTCTTCTTCGTCATCTTCTGATGGATCGGTTGTGTCATCTTCTTCTTCGTCTTCTGCTGGATCGGTTGCGTCATCTTCTTCGTCATCTTCTGATGGATCGGTTGTGTCATCTTCTTCTTCGTCTTCTGACGGATCGGTTGGGTCTGTTGGATCCTCTACATCCTCGTCCTCATCAGAAGGATCGGTTGGCTCTTCAGCATCTGCTTGGAAGTCATGAATATACAGCTGCGCTGGATACTCATCCTGCTGTCCTTCAGTGAGACCATAGGTAAACCAGTATCTGATAATATCTCCTTGTTCAACATCCATATTAAAGACAGAATAATTCTCTGCAACGGGATCCATCATGACATTTTGCTGTCCTTCGCCATTTTTAATATAGTGTAGAATGGCCCAAGGTGCATTATTGACATAAAATTCGACAGAGTTTTCCTTGATTGATCCGACACCGTATCCCTCTTTCGGTACAACCGGTTCAGCTGGTTCCCCGGATTCTCCTGCCGAAAAAGCGGGAATTTCATAGAGGAAAACATTATCAATCTCGACAACATGTTCTCCGATGGCTTCCTGCCCGTCAACTTTACCTAAGGCAAATACCAGCTTGGCTGCTGGATCTGTTCCATGCGTATGCGTGAATTCTAGTGCGTAAGTACCCGTATTTTCGTCTACAGTGACCGATTCCCACAGGTATTTGTCAAAATTGTTGCTTTCAATAATGGCATCGATTGTGCGTCCCGTAGTCGAGGACATATCGAAGACCAGTCGGTAAGCTGTGTTCTCTTCTAGGCGGAAGCCTGCCTGGCTGAACTGCACGCTCCAGAATTCACTGCCCAAAGTTGGAATCGTAATCTGCTGCTTTTCATCAGAGACAGCAGACGTTGCACCAACATCGGACCATAAGTCCCATGAAGCTGATCCATTGCTGAAATCAGAGTTTTTAATCTGATTAATGGCGGGATTTTTGATCTCCAGTATCACATTATCAAAAGAAACAGCGTGCTCGCTGTAGTCCGCGTACTGTCCCAGCAAGAAGGTCAAATCGACCACTTCATCGGCCGTTGCTGTGAAGGACGTGCTATAGCGCTGCTCGTCTGCTGACAGTGTGAAGCGTTGCTCAAAGACGTTTTGTCCTCCACTATTTTCCAGAAGCAGTTCCATGTCTCTAGTGAGCGTTGACTGAGCATCGAAGGAAAGCAAGTACTCTTCTCCTTCGTACAGATTCAGACCAGTCTGCTTGAACTGCACCGCATCTGCCTGAGCTGATCCCAGTGCTGGAATAGCCAGTTCTGCGCGTCCACGGTTCACCTGAACCTGTTCAACAAAACTTTCGCCATCAACTGCACTCAAGGCTGACCAATGCGCTAAATCGTCGCTGAAGTCGCCATTTTTAAGCGGGAACATTTGCTCTTTTGTCAGCTGAGGAATGATGTCAACGATGACTTCAGCCGTATCGACAAATTTTCCGTCTTCCGTTGTGGCGGTAATTGTAGCCTCACCATTGGCGATTGCTGTCACCACACCTGTCCCACTTACGGTAGCGACACTTTCATCACTAGAAGACCAGCTGACGCGTTTATTGGTCGCCTCTGCCGGCAGAACCGCTGCCTGCAGACTACTTCTTTGTCCTTCAGTCGTCAGCTCGATTGCTGAACGGTTAAGCTCTATCCCGCTGACTGCAATAATTTCCGGTTCCGGTTCACTGTAGACCCTTACGTACTCCACTTGCATGGAAGCCGGCAGTTCATCTGCATCCGGTACGCGTCCGCCGTCAAACCAGCCGCCAATGGCCAGGTTCATAATCAAGTAGAAATCCTGGTCAAAAGGTGCGGTCGGGTTTTCTCTGGCTGCTGCCGAGAACCATTCTTCCTTGGATACATTGAAGAAGAACTCGCCGTTAACATACCAACTGAGCATGTCTTCTTCCCAAATCAGACTGTAGACATGGAAGTCAGTATCGATGCCGACACCCTCGTCAAAGTAATGCTTGCCTTCAATGTAGGTATTGCCCGGCCATTCGCCGCCAAAGTGGATGGCACCGCTCGTTGATCCCGGTACTCGTCCTCTGGCTTCCATGACGTCGATTTCTCCAGAAGAGGCCCAGCCGCCATAGACATCGTCATTCGGCATCATCCATAGCGCCGGCCATGCACCCGTTACAGCAGGCAGTTTGGCACTGAAATCCACACGTCCGTATGTGAAGCTGAACTTGTCCTGTGTGGTAAGTTTACCTGAAGCATACTGAGCTTCACGTTCCGGATCCTGAGGGAAAGATTTCGGATCTTCAAAAGCCACAATATTCAGCTTGCCGTCTTCGACAAAAACATTGTCTTCGCTATCCGTATAGTGCTGGAGCTCTTCATTCCCCCAGCCCCATGTGCCCGGGTCATCATTCAGGTAGTAGCCTGTGTCATAGTTCCATTTGCTTTCATCCAGCTGATCACCTTCAAATTCGTCGTGCCAGACCAGGTCCCAGCCCTCCAGCGCTGGATCTTCTGAGGTCCCGACTGAAATATCGTCCAGAACCACATTGTCCGGCCGATGGGCATCTGGATTGCCTACAAATTTATACTGCACGTAGTTGTCGCCGATATCTCCGCCTTTTTCACCATCCAGCGGATAGCCGATACGGAAATCGACATCTTCCTGCAGCGGCTGGAACCAGAGGCCGAAAATATGATCTGTCCAGTAACCCCATTGTGTAGCGGAGGAATTTCTATTGTAGCCGCTGGCGGAATAACTGAAGCCAGTGGTCTGCGTTTCCAGGATGTTGACCCATTCCCCGTCCACCATTACTTCGTAGACAAAGTTGTCTACTTCGCTTTTAGTCGCATAGCCGCCGTCGATGCGGGGGATCGGGATGCCCACTGCACCTACCCGGTCAGCTTCAAAAGTTGCCCGGCCGTCAAAGTTTGAAAGGCGGTGGCTGTTTCTGTTGGGAAGGGTGACTCTTAATGTATAGTCCACAAAGACGTCCGGACTAGTGCGGGAAGCAATACGGACACTGGTCGTTTCTTCTACCGGATCAAACCAGTAGCCGCCCGGCCCTTCCCACCAATTGCCGAAGTTGTTGTCATAAACCCAGCCACTGCCTGCATTGTTATCAATCGAAACCCAATCATCGCCTTGTTTCACAAATAAAGCGACATCACCTTGGACATCCTTAAATGTTGCGCCGCCATTAAAATTCGGGAACTGGAAGCCAGTTCCGCCAGAAGGAGAAACATCCAGTGTTGTCGGCCCGGATGCAGCCATTGATGTAATCAGCTGTGTATTAGCCGGAATGACTACAAAAGTGTATTCGACATAAACAGACGGATTGGACTTCGAAGCGACTCTGAGATTCATTGTCTCTTGTACAGGATTGAACCAGTAACCGCCCGGTCCATCCCAGAAATTTCCAAAATTCGAATCATAAACCCAGCCGCTTGAAGCGTTGTTGTCGATGGAAATCCATTCGCCATTTTGTTCGACCAGCAGATCGACATCGTCTGCCACGGATTCAAAAGAGGCGCCATTATTGAAGTTAGGGAATGTGAAGCCGATACTCCCGTCCATCCCCGCTGTAATGGTCGTGGGACTCGTGGCCTGCATGGAATGGATTGTCTGCGAGCTGGACGTTGCAGCCATCTGGGGGTTGTCTGAGTTAGCGCTTACACTTAAAGCCGCAGGGCCTGCAGCATTCAGTACGAGGATGGAAGCCAGACAGAGCGTTTTAAATTTCTTTGATGATTTGGTCACTATAGATTCACTCCTATGTTTGGGTAAGGTTGGTCTGCAGATGGATAAGTAATTTATATTCAAAGTCAGAAAACAGTGATGGGTCTGCCCATCAGATAAATGATCACATCCTTGTTTAGTCTTTGGCCCGGGGTAAGGCCCGCTTTTCTGTTCTCTTCCCGGAAGTCCGGTCGATCTGCCTGGTTCTGTCCCAGCAAAACATTTGCCGATTATGTTATCGCTTTCAATAAAGTTTGAAACGGCGGGAAAAACACCCTTTAAGGTCCCAATTCGTAGTTTTGTCCTACGCCGGACATTAAGTGATCTAACTATAAAAGAGCCCGCTGAGAATAGCAAGCTCTTTTTTGAAATTGATGAATATTTTAAGGCAGAAAATGTTAATCTTAATCGCTGCTATCCTTCTTGCGCCTTGGACCGGCCGTCGATCCCCTCTCGATAAGAGAAGCGGTAAAATACTTTTTTTTCACCGATTCAGATCCTTCCGCCTGGCTGATCATCTGTTCTACCAGGTGATCAGCCATTTCCACCCGGGGCACATGCATGGTGGACAGTGTAGGAGTCGTATATTCCGTTATTTTGATATTATCGAAGCCCATTAGGGAGACCTGATCAGGCACACTAATATCATGCTGCTTGAGTGCCTTCAGAGCACCAACTGCAATTTCGTCATTCGAGCAGAAAATGGCTGTCGGCAGCGTCTCTTCACTGATCCAGCTTCTGACTGCCTCCTCACCGGATGCTTCCACAAACGTCCCATGGTAATACGGACCGGCTTCCAGACCGGCTCTTGCCATTGCAGACGTGTAGCCTTCCAGCCTTTCCAGAGCAGCCTGATTGGTCGCCTCTCCAGCAATGATCCCAATCAACTGATGCCCCAAAGAAATCAGATGTCTTGTCGCCTCAAAAGCCGACTCTTTATTGAGCAGCTCCGGCACCGGCACCTTTTCCATTCTTTCCGGCAGGTTATTTTGGTCAAACACCCCGACCGGGTAGCCATAATCCAAAATTTTATCTACCGTTTCCTGGATATCGGACCAGCTGATGATCATCCCAGCATCAATGCTTTTTTCACGGTATAATTTTAAAATAGGCGACGCATCCTCGACAGACGTCGTTGTGACCAGCATCTTGTAGCCCCTGTCCCCGGCTGACGTGATCATCTGACTGATCACTGAGCTGTAGAAGAAGTCATCGGCATAGATATTGTCTTTTTTAGGATCCTGCACAATAAATAACCCAAGCGTCTGTGTCTTCTTTTTGGCCAGACGCCTGGCTGAGACATTCGGATAGTAATTGTGTTCAGACATGATGTGCTGAATATGTTCACGGGTCTCTTTTTTGACATGTTGTGAATCGTTCAGTACCCGCTGGACTGTCTTTGTCGAAACGCCTGCGAGCTTGGCAATATCTTTGATATCCATTTTGTCCCCCTTCAGACAGTTGCCTGCCGTTACTCCTTTTCCTTTTTGCTAAAATTGTTTTAGTTATCTCTAAATAGTGTACCATATCCAGCATCTCAACCGAATAAACAGCCTATCTCTTTTCTGTCCAAGTTATTCAGCAGACAGACAGCATTTTGTTTACTCCTCAAGCTGGACAAGAAAAAAGCTCTCAGGCTTCTGCCTGAAAGCTGATACCCGCTTAACTGCCGGCTTTCTCCATAAAAAAGAGCGACAGACCGCCCAGGCCGACATGGGTCCCCACGGCCACACCCATCTGCATAATATGGATGACTCCTTTAAAGTCTGACTGCCTCTCAATTTTGGCTTTCAGCTCATCGGCAATCCGGCGGTCATTGGAATAGCCGATAATGATGAACGTCGTCAGTTCGGAATCATAGCGCTTCTGAAATTCAGTGACGTAGTATTCCAGAGCCTTTTTGGTGCCTCTGACTTTCGCCACGATCGCCCCCTTGGTATCTTTCATACTCATGATCGGCTTTACTTTCAGCAGACTGCCGATAAAGGCGCCCGTATTGGATATGCGTCCGCTCTTGGTCAGATTGTGCAGGTCATCCACACACAAATAATGCTTCACGCGCCGCCTGTGTGCTTCACAGAAGTCCACCAGTTCCTCGAAAGACTGCCCAGCTTCCCGAAGCTCGGCCGCCTTCATGAGCAGCCAGCCGCTGCCGTGACTCATGGACCAGGAATCAATCACCTTGATCTTCACGTCTGTAGTCGGGTAAGTCTCATAAAAGGAATCTCTGGCAATCTCAGCCGCCTGAAAAGAGGCACTGGTCCCGCTCGACATGCAGATGCATAAAATTTCCTTGCTTCCCTTGTCGATCGCATCTTCGATGATGTTCAGATAGGCTTCCGGACTCGGTGCCCCCGTCTTGGGCAATTCTTCCATAGCCGGCAGGCGGTTAAAAAATTCCTCCGATGTAATATCCACTTTATCCCGGTAATTAGCGCCTTCGATCTCAATGTTCAGCGGAGCCACACCAATGTCATACTTGTCGATCACATCTTTGGATAAATCGCACGTTGAATCTGCCATGATTTTGATCATATTCTTTTCCCCATTTCCCGTCCCTCGTTGATGCAAGGGGATTCACCTTCATTATACTGTATTCATATGAATAAATATACTTGTTATTTAATCGTAAACTGCCTGCACTCCCGACCTGTCCCCCAAGTTTCGCTGCTTGCCCTTGACTTGTCCTCGATTGAATACAGGAGCCGGTTAAACCTTTCCCAAACAGTCAGCAAATCCATGCATACCCTGACTGCCTCCGGCAAAGCGCCGATAAAAAATACTGCCAGCTCAGGGGGCCTGAGCTAGCAGTATCTTAGCTGTTTGAATCTTTACTTTCTGGCCTTGCGGACTTTCAGTTTCTTGCGCTTGACCGTGCGGTCCTGCATCTCGGAAATAACATAGGGACCTTTGCCGTTGAGGACTTCAATATAGGTGACGTTCTCCTGGATGGTGATGATGCCGATATCATCCGCTGAGATGTCTTGGATATTCGTCAGAGTTCCGACAAAGTCGACCGCGCGCAGTTTTTTCTTTTTGCCGCCGTTAAAGTAGATCTTAGTGATGTCCTTGTTCAGCTCTTTATTCCGGGCTTTTTTAGGGGCGACCCGCTGGCTAATCTTCTTCTCAAAAGCCGCTTTGAAACGGCTGACCTGACGTTCACTCGGCGCAAAGACTTCGATCGGTTCGCTTTGACCCTTGAAGGCATAGGCCTGGACCTCTTCCCAGCGTCTCTGATCCTGCTCACTGACTAAAGTCAAGGCTAGGCCGGTCTTGCCTGCCCGTCCTGTCCGCCCTGTGCGGTGGATAAAGCTTTCTTTTTCAAAAGGAACATCAAAGTTCACCACATGCGTGACGTGGTCAATATCGATCCCTCTGGCCGCCACATCAGTCGCCACCAGATAGCGGATCCGGCCGGAACGGAAATCATCCATGACCGACAGACGGTCATCCTGATCCATCCCACCATGCAGCTTGTCTACTGGCAAGCCGGCTCTGGACAAGTCTTTTTTGACCGTGTCCACTGCGTCTTTAGTATTACAGAAAATGATTGAAGCCTCCGGATTATCGACCGTCAGCAAATCCAGCAGCTGGCTGGACTTATGGGCCTCCTCGACCCGTATAAAGGACTGTTGGATCTTCGGCGTATTTTCCGCCGTTTTTTCCATCCGGACAAAATCCCGCTCCTCTTCCATGTAAAAGCTGGCCAAACGCTCGATTTCTGCCGGCATAGTGGCTGAGAATAGCATCGTCTGACGCTGTTGAGGCAAGTAGCTGATGATCTCTTCCACTTCTTCGATAAAGCCCATATTGAGCATCTCATCCGCCTCATCCAGGACCAGGCGGCTCACCTTATCGACTTTCAGGGTGCCTTCTCTTAAATGTTCCAGCATCCGACCCGGTGTGCCGACCACGATATGGCTTTTCTGCTTTAATTCGGATTTTTGAGTTTTAAAGGGTGACTTGCCGAAAACGGCCGTGACCTTGATCCGCTTCAAGCGACCGATATTAGTCAAGTCTTCCTTGACTTGCAGGGCCAGCTCACGTGTCGGCACTAAAATCAGCGCCTGTGGCTTGTTTTCTTCCCATACGGCTCCTTCGCATAAAGGCAGGCCGAAAGCGACCGTCTTGCCGCTTCCTGTCTGGGACTCTACGACCAGATCCTGCTGCTTTAAAGCGGACGGCAAAACGGCCGCCTGTACTGCTGTGGGATGAAAATAGCGCAGACTTGTCAGCGCCTTAACAATCTCGGGACTGAGCCCGAAGGTTTCAAATGTTGTTTTGATTATATTCTCCTGCTTTCTCTTAAACTGACGGCTTCAGTGCCCGTCATGATTCACTGTATCCTAAAAAACAAGCAGACCCTTTACCGGGAATCTGCCGCGGTCTAGAGTTTACCACGTCACGGGAAGAGATTAAATGCTTTTGTGTGCTTTGAAGCGTATCTCGAGCTGTATTTGTCGGAAATATAGCAGAATAGACCCGTCCTCTTTTCCCAACCGGCTCTTTTGGATGGGGGACACCTCTTGCCGTGCCCCCTTTAACTGCTCTGCCTACGGGAGCTTGTCTTGATTTAAACCGTCAGCCTTTTTCTAAGAACCTGCTAGATAGGCAGATTCATGCTATAGTAGGCACAGATACTTTAAAAGCGACCTAAGCAAGTAACAATACCTGCAGCAAGCAGGAGGCGGCTCTCGTTCAGACAGAGCCTTTCGGGATAGTTCCTCAGAAAAGGAGAAGAGATATGGACACAGATCAACCGCTGCTCAAAAAAATAGCCTGGCCTTTTTTACTTGTCATGCTGCTGGCGGCCTGTTCACGTGCTTCGGTTCAGGATCATGACAACCCTGACTTTATCGATGTGGCATTTTATGGACTGGACAGCGAAATCACTCATTCGATTACTAACTCAGGAGAGGAAATCTTTCATGTGGAGCCTTTTCCAGTCATTGACTATGAGGATGAAGGGACCTGGAGAGAGGTCGCTAACGAGTGGGGATTTGGCACGGACAGTTTGGGGGCCTATCCGATTTATCCTGACAGTACTGTGTCCATCACGCCCTATTTCCGTTCGGACAGGCGTGCGCTAGAGGCAGGTTCCTACAGAATCCGGCACCTTGCCTGGTTCGGTGAAGATCCGGCGGTTCCGGACCCGGGAGACAACGAGACCTTTTTCATTACTGTTCCTTTTGAGATTGAGGAATAGCTTTCGGCAAAGGGACGGCCTTTCATATATTTTTAATTAGTGGCCTTACGGACAGCCTAAGAAATGCGTCCGGGCTTTATTCATGCTAGAATAAAAGGAGAAAATTAATGGAGGATGATACTATGAACCAAGAACTTGTTGAAATTTGCCTGCGCGTCAGAGATATTGATGCCACTTTAGACTTCTACACTAATCTCTTTGATTTTGAAGTCGCCAGCCGCAGAGAATTTCCTGAAAAGAAATTTGACCTGATTTATTTGAACTCTCCCGGTTCTTCTGTGCAGATCGAGCTCACTTATAACTATGATGCTGATCCGTACACCATCGGAGACGGCTTCAGCCACCTGGGCGTCAAAGTCGATGACCTGGAAAAAATGCACGACATCTGTAAAGCATCGGCCTACAAAACAGGCGATCTAAAAGGTTTGTCAGGCGGCACGCCGACTTACTTCTTCGTGACCGACCCTGACGGCTACCGTATCGAAGTGAAGCGCAGAAAATAATTCTGGACAAAATAAAGCAAGCATCCAAGCATTGGCCTGGGTGCTTGCTTTTTATTCTTGGATTCTAATTTGTGCCGTTAACCGAATCGCAGATTTTGAGAGCAGTAAGGTTGTCAGGTCTTCAATGGTTACCGCTGGATCGACAGGTGTATAGCCGGCTTGCCTGCACTGCTCTGACACAAGTGTATAAATGGCATTCAAACCAGAATAATCTGTGATCTCGGTATTTGTATTGAAGTAGCGGCCTTCTTCAAGCGTGTAAGTTTCCAATTGTCTTAGACTCTCGTTCTTCTCACTTGTGAACAGACATAGTTTTTGAGTTTGCCCTATCAATACCGTAAGCAGTTGCTGCTCATGATATCTGTAATCAATGTGATACTTGCACAAAAAATCGTAAAAAGATTTCTCATGCTTTTCCTGGCTCATGTCTTCCTCAATAACATACAGTAGACGTTTAGGTTGATAAATGACTTGCGAGGACAGCGATAAATTTCTGGAAAACTGATTTTTCAGCTCTTTTAGCTTGTTTATCTGACTCGTTAGTTTATCGACTTCCCGTTTTAGTTGTCTGGTCGTACTATCCAGCACCTCTATCAGATTATCGTTGTCTGTTTGCTCGAGATACTCTTTAATTTCAG
This sequence comes from Alkalibacterium sp. AK22, assembly GCF_000585255.1. Classification (GTDB taxonomy): domain Bacteria; phylum Bacillota; class Bacilli; order Lactobacillales; family Carnobacteriaceae_A; genus Alkalibacterium. Next base: position 18,187 of record NZ_JANL01000031.1, on the reverse strand, counting down.
AAACAGGCACACCGATACTTCTGAAGGTAGTGATGTATTCCAGACGGTCAATTTCAGTATAGGAATAGAGCCGGTAGCCGTTTGTATCTTTATGATGGGGAGTCAGCAAGCCTTTTTTTTCGTAAAAGCGTATTTGTGAGGTGGAGAGATGTAGCAGGTTCGCGACTTCTCCAATAGTCAGCAGTGTTCGGATAAAAATCACCTATCCTTTCCTTGACATTAAAGTAGGTTCAAGGTCTAGTATAGTACTTGCGGATAAAAACAGCAAAACAATGATTGATAAATGGACGGGTGACTCACTATGTTTACAAAACAAAAAATAGACTTGGGAAAAAGCAATATCACTAAATTATTCTGGTTTTATACAATCCCTTCTGTATTCATGCTTATTGTACAAATGGCAGCTTATCTAGTGGATTCTATCTTTATCGGGCGCTTTATCGGTCCAAACGGCCTGTCAGCCCTGACTTTAGTTATGCCGGCCATCATTTTCTTAACCGGCATCGCTATGATGATTGGTATTGGAGGAATAACGTTAGCCGGGATAGAAAAAGGAGCGGGAAATAAAGAAGGCAGCAATAATATATTTAACGTCACCATGAGCCTAACCTTTTTGTCAGGCGTCGCCGGAGGCCTTCTTTTATACCTCCTTGCCCCCACTTTGATGCGTTTACTTTCCTTGACAGGTGAAACAGCTACGTTTGCACTCGAATACATGAGATATACAAGTGTTTTCATTCCTTTTTACCTGATGAATTTTGTAGTGGGTTTCTTTTTAAAGCTCGCGGGCAAACCTTTATTAGTGACTGGCGTCATGTTTCTGGGTGCTGTACTAAACGTTTTCTTGGACTATTTGTTTATCGTGTACTACGAACTCAGCATGGCCGGAGCTGCAATGGCCACAGGACTGTCTCAAGTCCTCCCCTTTCTTATTTGCCTCGTGATTCTTGTCTGGAGTTCCAGCTGGTCTTTTAAGATTCCTGTATTTCGTTTGCATGAAATTCAACGTATTTTCTACAATGGCTTTTCTGAGTTTTTGACCACCATCACCACAGCCATAGTAGGTGCCGTCTTTAACCTGATTATTCTTAGCAGAATAGGTGATATCGGCATCGCTGCCTTTACTATAGTGATGCAGCTGATGGAATTTGCCCGGGCTTTGGGTTACGGGATTGCGGAAGGTAATCAGAATATCTGGAGCTACAATTTTGGAGCTGACAAGCTGGAACGTGTCCGCATCATAAGGAAAATGGCGATTTCCATCAGTATAATCATCAGTCTGCTCATGACGGCTGGCGTATTCTTATTCAGCGAGGAAATCTCTCGTATCTTTATTACTGATCCTGAAGTGATTTCATTATCAGTTAACATTCTCAACTATAGTGCCCTGTCTTTTTTATTTATCGGCTTTAACATTATCATGCCCACCTACTATACAGCTATAAACGACCCTTTCCACTCGATTGTCCTGACCATTTACCGATCCTTAATCGGTCCACTTATCGGACTACTGCTTTTACCGATACTATTCGGTAATCAAGGTATTTGGTTGACATTCGTCTTTACGGAGACAACTGCTTTTATTTTTGGGGCTGTCTTACTGAAAACTTATCCCATGGGATCAAAAAATGAAAAGTGGGTCATACCTGAGTAACTTTTGGTACAACTAAAACTGTCTCATTTCCTTTCATTAGATACTGATAATATAAAAAGCAAGTACCTAAGCTGAGAATTAGGTACTTGTTTTTTGTCCCTTATCTAAAATTGATTTCCATTAATATACCTGTTATAAAAAAACATAGTTCCAGACAGACCTAATATTCCAACTATAGTAAAAATTGGCACCTGTTCGGCATACATCATACCAATAACGAAAAGCATGAAGCACAGCACGACACCTAATATATCGTAAAGATTACTTTTTCTAGTAGGCGGATCTGCTTCTTTTTCATTCTTACCATTAGAAAGCAGCTCATCTATGTCACACGAAAATAATTCTGCCAACTTTTTCAGGTTATTTGTTGAAGGTTCTGATTTGCCTGTTTCCCATTTTGATACTGCTTGTCTACTGACCTGCATTTTCTCAGCTACATACTCTTGCGATAATTTCTTTGCGTTTCTCTTTTCTTTAATCTTAGCTGCCAAAGGCACTCTCATCTCCCCTCCAAGCTTGCTGATATACTATAAATTTAGCAGCATCACAAGGTGTTTACAAGAAACTATAGCGCAACTATTGGTTGATTCAATGATTCTAGCTGATTTAATTATTCATTATACTACTTCTTTTACCAATACTGTTCGGTAATCAAGGTATTTGGTTGACGTTCGTCTTCACGGAGACAACTGCTTTTATTTTTGAGGCTGGCTTACTAAAAACTTATCCCATGGAAAGCAATAATGCAAAATGGACCCTACCAGGATAATCTGTGATCCGAAAAAAATGTTCTCACCTTTAATAAGTAATAGGTAAAAAAGCAAGCACCTCAGTCTCGGCCTGCGTGCTTGCTTTTTTATGTTTGTCTACTATTTTTCACTATATTTTTTCTTTCAATCAGTATTTGATCATTAACCGTTTTGACTATTATGTCAAAGTTCTGACTAGACGGATGCATAAATATTTCGTATTGTGCTCGTCTTTCTACATGAGACTGTCTTAAATACTCTATAGTCGTTCCTCTTTCCACAGTGTCTCGACTAGTCCTTCTTTGAAATTCTGTCTCTCCATCTGTATAAAAATAGATTGTTACATCAAAAAGCGATGAATCGACAAAAGCGACACTCATTCCTTCTACAATCGTTATCTTTTTATTAGGAGATACTCGCTCACTTTCCATGTAGTGAGTCCCTATTGTAAACAACTCCAAACCATTTCGAATCATAAGAATATCTCTTTTCAAAGAAGTCACGTGATGAGCGGCAGGATGGCAGGCAGTCATTTTGTATCGGTGAGGTTCATTATCGTAGGTATAGTCAATTTTAGTATGCTGACGCACATTAGAACTAATAATATAAGGGTCAGTATTTAAATAATTGACCTTGTTCTCACCTAACAGATTCACAAGTTTATTGGTAAACGTCGTCTTACCTGCAGCACCATGACCAGAAACACCGATAATGAATGGTTCCATAGGCTTACCGATTCTTTCTTTAACTACCTGAAGCAACTTATCCATTATTCCCTCCTTCAGAACTTATCTTCTAGTTTGATGACTCGCCTATAGAATAACGTTTCTTCGTCCACCTTATTTTGCCGTGATGGTTATGTATAGAGTAATAAGGATGTACGCCAATCATTTGATATGAGAAGACTTTTTTACTATAAACGTCCTATTGTATGCATTTCGATCCTGATTCTACTCATACGTTATCTCCACTTCATATCCCAAGTTAGTAAAGAAGCCAGCAAGGACTTTTTCTGCACTTTTTTCAGCTGTTTCCAGTATGCCCATATTTACCGCTTCCTCTTTAATTTCCTCCTGTGCGGCCCCTATCAGATCAAACCCTTCGTTCCAGTTTACTTCTCCCCTAAGTAATCCTTTACCTGACCAGGTCTTGATACTGTCCATTTCAATGGCTGGATCCTGTATAAAGGTAGCTCTTGGTAAGATAATGGCCAGCTTCTTGTCCTCTTCATTCACTGTAATCTGCTCTGACGTCACCTGTTCAAGATCATGCTACGTAACCTCATTATGTATCGCCAGAAAAAAAACAAGCGCCGTCTCTATTTAAGTTGATCAAAGGACTGGGCAAGTGATTCGTGCTCAACTAGTCCAAAGCTTTTATGCTTATCCAATAAAACGTATACAACTCATGCCGATTATTTCACTTATCATAACATATCCTGACTGCAAAAATAGCAAGAACATGAATCCGTTCACCCTTTTTACAATCAGGATGCCGATAGTGTTTATGTCATTTATTGGCTCTATTCGTATGAATCGTATTCACTTATGATACGGTTCATTCCGCATGATCCGAAAGGCTCGATAAATCTGCTCGACCAGTATCAGGCGCATCAGCTGGTGAGGATAAGTCATTTTTCCAAATGATATGGTGGTGTCGCTGCGTTTCATGACGGCGTCGCTTAAACCAAGTGATCCGCCGATAACAAAGACGATTTTGCTGTTGCCGTGAATCATGAGTTGTTCGATTTCCTTGGCGAAGGACTCGGATGTCCGTTCCTTGGACTGGATGGCTAGGGCAAAGACATAGGCCTGGTCCGGTATTTTAGCGAGAATACGCTCACCTTCCTTGTCTTTGACCTGGATCATTTCAGCTTCACTGAGATTCTCAGGTGCTTTTTCATCCGGCACTTCCACGACTTTAATTTTTGTATACGCTCCGAGCCGCTTAGTATACTCCTCGATGCCTTTTTTCAAATACTTCTCTTTTAGCTTACCTACTGATACAATCGTAATGTCCATGATTGGCTCCTTTTGTGTCTTGTACTCTGATTTATATACCTCAGCTTCTTCCTGTATGTTCAGTATAGCAATTCCAGCCGTGACTTCCTATAAAAGTTCAAATCAATCGTTTCCTTCCCGCTTGCTTTTCTCTTCAAGCAAGTCAGCTGTTTGTTCAAGCTGTTCTAAATGCTTATCCACATGTAATTAACTTAAAAGCCTTGCTAGCAAAAGGCCTTTAAAAAGTTTTCCCCTGGTGTCCACACTTATGCACAAAGTTATCCACATATCCACAGCCTTTGTTCCCTTTTTATGCGTAATAAATGCGGATTCAGCTTCTGCTTAAAAACCGGTCCCAAAAAAGTTATGCACAGTTTTGCACAGCGATTTTCACTTCTATATCCGTTCACAAATATTGTTTAATCAGTATTTAATACCTTTTTTTTGTGTACAACAAAAAGTTACGCACATTACTTTCTGGAACTGTGGATAAGTATTTTTACTAAAATAACTATTCTGCCGGTGTATAAACGGTATTTTCCACACCCGAACAGACTTATCCTAAAAGTTATCCCCAGCACAAAGAAAGCAGGCTAAACCGGGTGGGTTTGCCTGCTTTCATTTTTCCTTTGTTGTCTAAATTAGATCATATTTTCCATCGCCCGCATAGTGACCGTTGTACTCATCCGTTCACCGTCTCGGTAAAATTCGACTTCCACTTCTTCGCCGATGTCTGTATTGTAGATTGTCTGTCTGAGTCTGATGCCGTTCTGGACGTCCTGTCCATCAAAGGCGACAATGACATCATTGGCTTCCATACCGGCTTCGTCTGCCGCACTGCCGGCGGACACTTCAGCCACCACGACTCCGCCTTCGACCTCTTCAGGCAGGTTCAAAATCGTGCGCTGCTGCTGGGGAGAGACCATCGACAAATCGACCATGGCCACGCCCAGGAGCGGCCGGATGACTTCGCCTCTTTCTTCCAGCTGATTGATGATATCCACTGCATCATTGCTTGGGATCGCAAAACCCATGCCCTCAATCAGAGACGAGGAAATCTTCATAGAATTGATCCCGACGACCTGGCCGGCGATATTGATCAGCGGACCGCCGGAGTTCCCGGGGTTAATGGCCGCATCGGTCTGGATCGCCGTCATTTCCCAGTCCATTTCTCCATCCATATTCGTGTCGACAGGGACCGTCCGCTCAACAGCCGAGATGATCCCGGAAGTGACTGAGGACGCAAAATTGGTTCCCAAAGGTGAGCCGATCGCAATCGCCGGCTCCCCGACTGTCAGGTTCTCTGAATCGCCAAATTCGGCCACTGTCGTCACTTTTTCGGCGTCGATGGCTAGAACAGCCAAGTCTGTCCACACGTCGGCTCCAATCACGTCTGCTTCCACACGGGAGCCGTCCTCGAACATAACTTCAATGGCATCGGACCCTTCAATCACGTGGTTGTTGGTGAAGACAAATGCGGTCTCTCCGTCCACCTTATAAATGGCCCCACTACCGGTTCCAGCCTGCAGCAGGTCTTCCTCTTCTTCCGGCATCTGGGTTCCACCAAACGCGCCCCAGGGGGTCTGCTGCTCCATGCGCTGAAGGTTGATGACGGACACCACCGCCTCGTTGACTAGCTCCACAGCATCCGTGACGCCCGAAGAGACATCCACCCGTACCTCAGATACCCTTACCTGTCCGTTCTCGTCGATGACCCCGTTCTGTCCCGCGTCTTCAGCATCATTATTTAATGAGTCACAACCCGCCAAAAAAGAAGATGATAATATCAGAACAAAAGCTGACTGCCAAAATGTCTTTTTCATAGCCTGATCCTCCTGTAGTAGTGCTCGCTACCTTTATTTTACTCTTGATTTGTGTATTTTTAGCGACTAAATCAGCAACATTTATTATACATTATTTTAGCATATATCCCCTAGTTACTGTATCTCAAGGCCCTTATCCTTTTTTTTTGCCTTGCTGCTGTCCATATAAAAAGACCAGAACCCACTGGGATCTGGTCTTTACTCTGTGCTTACAGTACGAAAAGGGGACACGGTTCGACCGGGTCGGTATCGTAGAGTCTGAATGTCTCGTTGACACCGGTATCCTTTTTCAGAAGGATTTCTTCCGCCGTCTGGTGTGCGATTTCCTTGACGTTGTTTTCCTTGCTCAGATGCCCTAAGTACACGCGTCTGGTCCGGTCACCGACGATTTCGGCCAGCGCCAGGGCGCCGTCTTCATTGGACAGGTGTCCTTTGTCTCCGATAATCCGCTGCTTGAGAGACCATGGATAGCGTCCCATGCGCAGCATGCTCAAGTCATGATTGCTCTCAAACAGATAGGCATCAGCGTTCTTAACATAGTCTCTCATCCGGTCACTCACGTAGCCGGTATCTGTCAGCATCACAAAGCGCTTGTTGTCTTTTTGAAAAGTATAAAACTGTGGATCGATTGCGTCATGTGACACGGCAAAACTGGACACATCGATGTCTCCGAGCGTCTGCGTCTGATCCACCGAGAAGTGGTGCTTCTGCTCCAGCTTCAGCTTACCCAGCTTGGGCTCCATCGCCTGCCAGGTTTTCTCATTGGCGTAGACATCCATCCCGTATTTACGTGCCAGGATCCCGACCCCTTTAATGTGATCGCTGTGCTCATGGGTGACCAGGATTCCATCCAGATCTTCCGGTCGCCGCCCAATTTTATGCAGCAGCTCAATAGCTTTCTTGCCGCTGAAGCCGCAGTCCACGAGCAGACGGGTATGGTCTGATTCTACATAGGTGATGTTGCCGGTACTGCCGCTGGCCAGTACACTGATTCTGAGTCCTGTTTCTTCTGTTGCCATCATGATCCGATTTCCTCTCCCTGCAAATACGTCTTGTCCATCTTACAATACTCATGAACAGATAGGCAAGGGCCTATAAAGACTCGTCACATTAGTGTCGATTTACTCGTCCAGTTCAGTGTCGTTTTCACTGGCTTCACTGCCATTCTCGCTGTCTTCCTGAGAATCCGTTTCTGCACCCTCATCGTCCGCTTCTTCTGAAAGGTCAGTATCGATTTCATCTGGATCAACCGGGATAACTGGCTCCGTTGGCGGGGACACGACCGTCCCTTCGAAAGCATCGACTCGGAGAATCGTTTCTCCATTGGAATCTCTGACCGGGATAAACCAGACTGGTCCATACATGCTCAAGTCCTCGAGAAAAAGTGTTCGCTGATAGGATAAAATCGGTGTACTAACAATCGAGTTGGAGCTGATTTCATTGTTCTGGAACAGCACCTCAACTGCCTGACGGTCCGTAATGATTTCCAGCGGACTGCCCTGGGTGGACATCGGGCCGGCAAAACTCTGCTGGTAGGAAATAATATTGCCATCACTGCCATAAAACAGAGAAATTTCAGAGGTCCCGTCTGCGACAGGTATGCCTTCGACCTCCTGGGAAAAAATAAAGCGGCTGTCTGTGCGGTCAAACCGCAAAAACGTATACTCTTCACCGAACAGAACTGCATCGCTGTCGATAAAATTATTTAAGCGGCTGAAGTCTGTTTCGGTAAAGCCGTCTTCCGGATTGCCGTCGATTTCGATCGGATCGGATAAAATACTCGTGTAAAGCGTCCCGTCTTCTGCAATCGAGCCCGCCTGATTTTCCAGCTGATCGACATTTTCTTCCAGCAAGTCATTCCGGTCCGCCTGCACATAATAGACTTCCCTTACTTCTTCATTCAGGCTCGGCAGTTCGATGCCGATCTGTTCCATTTCTCGAAGCAGGTTGACCTGATCAGGAGCCGTCGAGGCATGCTGAAGATTGCTCCGGTTCAAAAAGCTGATCAAAAGATAAATATTCAACAGCAAGAAGGTCATCAGAAAGATGCTTTCAATTTTTTTAAAGTCCATTCTGTTGGGCTCCTTCCTGAAGCAGGATGAACCGTTCTAGTTCATACCAGACATTGTCTGACTCTACATACCAGTTCGGTTCAAAATGGACAACCCGGCTGTCTTCGTCGCTTTCGATCCAAGACAGGCCGACTGTGATATCATCCACGATTTCAAGACCCTGCTCGGTTGTTTCCAGCTGTTGAATCACTTCCGGTCCGCTCGCCAACACCTTGGAGGCTTCTCCCGACAAACTCAGTGGAGTCTGTACGACACGTAGCGGCAGTCTCAGATTATTCAGACCGTTCTCAACTACAGTGATCAGAACCATCGATTCCTGCTGCTGATGGCTGAAGACCGGATAGCCTTGGATATGCCGCTGAAAGGCGACTTCATTGGTCGATGGTGTATAGGAGCGGTAATGGATTGTTTCCGTCCAATTTTCAATCTGACGCAGTTCCTCAAAACTGCTCATCAAACGGTCATTAAAGGACATTTGTCCCATATTATTCAACTGTCTGAGAAAGGTCAGCGTATTATTGGAATCGTTGATCCGGACTTCCGTAGTTAAATCGATGTAGCGGATCGTGGAACCCGTGCGCCTTGAATCCACTTCGGAAGTATCCGCAAAGAACTGATTCACATATAAATTATTCGGCAGACGGGCAACCAGGTAGTCATGGTAGTCTACTTCAATTGAATCGACCGGCAAATAAATGAACCGGTCGCTAACATCAAAGGCCTGCACTTCGTGAAACTGATTGTTAGCGTTGTTCAGCAGAGCGTCCAGAGCTTCTGGTGTAAAACTGGAATCTTCTACCGTATAGTCGATTTCGTTGTTCTGATCATAAAAACCGAGTTCACTCGGGTCGTTGCGGTTGATATACAGATGCGTAAACGTCCGGTTATGGTAGTCAGCCGCCAAGTCCTCAAAAGCATCTTCAAACAAGCCAAATGGAATCGGGCCATTAAAGATGAACTCTACCCACTCGCCACTGGCAAGACGTTCCTGATACTCTTTTTGACTGACTCGACGAGGACTGTTGATATCCCCGTAACTGACCTGGGAAAATTCTTCATTGATCCACTCCTGCAGATCAAATGGATTCGCTTCAAGCTTCACTCCATCAGAAGAGCCGTGCCAGATAATCTGACTGGGTGAAAAAACTTCTGTGATCTGCCGGTCAACAAGAGAAGAAGGTACAACCGAGCCGCTCCCGCCAGAAGCAGGCTCTCTCAGCTCCCCGCCGGCTGTCCATAACTGAAAGCTCAGAAACAGGCTCATACCGATCAAAAAAGTCAGCAGTACATGTTTGATTCTTGACCAAGTCATAGCCATTCATCCTCCTCTTCAAAAGGTACATACGGCAGAGACAGATTGAAGGTTGTGCCTTGCCCTTCCTTGCTCTCAGCCCATATCTGACCCCCGTGCTGTTCCACCACTTCTTTGGAAATAGCCAGTCCCAGGCCGCTGCCGCCCATTGCCCGTGACCGGGCCCGGTCCACACGGTAGAAGCGGGAGAAGATTTTGTTCAGATCGGCCTTGGGTATCCCCATGCCTTCATCTGAAATGCTGATGACAACGGTATTCTCGTTCTTAGTCATCCGTCCGGTGATTGTTCCGCCGTCCGGCGAGTATTTGATGGCATTGTTCATGATATTGTCCAGTACCTGAATCATCCGGTCCGGATCCACTTCAACAAAAATAGCATCCTTAAGCAGGTCTTTCTTGATTTGATAATTTTTACCCTGATATTCAGTGGACTGGATGAGCATTTCAAAACGGTTCAGAACATGATCAAACATATCCGACATGTCAACGATTTCCAGATCCAGTGCACTCTTGCCTGAATCGATTCGTGACAGGTGAAGCAAATCCTCAATCATGCGGATCATCCGGTCTGTCTCATTCTGGGTAACATCCAGAAAACGTGGAGCCAGCTCCGGATCTTCCCAGGCCCCGTCAGCCAGCGCCTCAATATAGCTGCGCATACTGGTGAGCGGGGTCCGAAGTTCGTGGGACACATTGGATACAAACTGTTTTCTTTCCTCATCGATGCGCTCCTGCTCTGTGACGTCGTGAAGCACGCACACAATACCGCTGATAAAGCCTGATTCCCTTTGAATCAAGGAAAATGAAGCTCTTAGAATCGTCGGTACCCCACCGCAGTGGGCATTAATCAGCAGATCTTCTTGCTCTTCCAGAATGGTTCGCAAGGAGACTTCTTCTTCCACTGCCAGTACACTTAGCAGATTTTCTCCGATGGCTGCTTTTTCCTTCAGTCCTAGCATATTCTGGGCCATGTCATTGATGATGATGATCTTTCCGCGCCGATCTGTACCGACAACACCATCTGTCATGTGAGTGAGTACCCCATTCAGTCGTCGACGCTCGGCATCGATTGATTCCTGTGCTTCTGCTACATCGTCTGACAGATCATTGATCAGGGAAGCCAGCTGACCCAGTTCGTCTTCCCCATAAACCTTGAGGGTCCCCGAATAGTCACCCTCTGCAATTTGACGGGTCTGGATCTGCATTTCCTTGATAGGCTTGGTCAACGCCCGCGAAACCATATTGGCCAGGATTAGTGACAGAATAATGGCTACTCCACTGGCCTGGAGAAAGATCCAAGTGATCTGTGAAATCTGATTGTAGACAGATTCGATATTGCTCTCCATCAGGATGGCGCCTAAAAACTGACCCTCATCCGTCGTGGAATAGACCGGCTCCACCAGTTTCCACCGTCTATTGTTTGTTACCGGGTCGATAACCTGGCGCGGGACGGTCGATTCTGAGAAAACGGCCTGGCGAAGGTCAAGATCATCAGAGAGCTGACCGATAATATTCTGCTGGGTCGTGTCGCTGGTGCCCATGACGACCAGATCCTCATTAACGACCTGCAACTCGGTGATGCCACTGCCGGAAAATTCTGTCAGGAGGCTGTTGATTTCCTCTACCGGATCTACATCGGTCTCTTCACCGCTGGCTTCCAGTTCCAGAGAAGGCAAAATTGCAGTTTCCAGAAAATCCATCTGTACCTGCCGGTCTTCCTGGAAATTATTGATCAGCTGCCGTTCAATCTGGGTAATAAAATTCGCCCCGATAAGTTGCAGGGCGAATACAAGTAATAAGACTATGACAAAGACGATTTTTGTGTTGATTGACTGGTAAAAACGTATCTTTTTTTTCATAAGAGTCCTTACTTGTCCTGTTGTTCAGGACTTCTCAGATAGTAGCCTACTCCTCGGCGCGTGACCAGGAATGTCGGATGGCTCGGATTATCTTCGATTTTTTCTCGCAGACGTCGAACGGTCACGTCCACTGTACGGACATCACCAAAGTAGTCATAGCCCCAGACTGTTTCCAGCAAATGCTCGCGGGTCATGACCTGACCGATATGTCTCGCCAGATAGTGGAGCAGCTCAAACTCGCGGTGGGTCAGCTCGATGGTATCGCCACGCTTGGAGACGATGTAGGCATCCGGATGGACGGTCAGTTCGCCTACTTCGATGTCATTGGTTTCCTGCTGCGCATTTTCTGTATTTTGGATAGACGTCTGACGTCTGACGTTGGCTTTCACACGGGCTACCAGTTCTCTATTGGAAAACGGCTTAGTGACGTAATCGTCTGCTCCAAGTTCCAGACCCAGAACTTTGTCGATTTCCTGATCCTTGGCAGTGACCATAATGATTGGGATATCCTTCGTTTTGCGTACTTCCCGGCACACTTCCAGGCCGTCTTTTTTAGGCAGCATCAGATCCAGGACAATCAGGTCGGGATTTTCTTCCTCCACCTTTTCAAGGGCTTCTTCCCCGTCATAGGCAGTGACTACTTCAAATCCTTCTTTTTCTAAATTAAATTTAACGATATCTGAAATCGGCTTTTCATCGTCGACGACTAATATTTTTTTCAAAGACGTTCCTCCTCAGAAACTTTTCTTGATATAGGCTGATACATAGAGTCTATTCCTCTAGATTATACCGCACTCCAGGGTCAGGTTCAATTTTAGCCTGACCTCAACTGTCGGTGTCACAGCTTTTATTTAAAATAAACCGTCACAGCTGCCGATTCTCCTGCCTGTGCTTCTTTCTGGACGTGCACTTCGGTACGCTCGACATCGGGATGGTCAAGTACGACTACTGGAATAACCGGGCTGAACCCTTCCTTGTCCAGCAGACCCAGGTCAAAGGAAGCCAGTTTCTGTCCTTTTTTGACATCCTCGTGCTTGCCTGCATAAGAGACAAAACCGTTTCCGTTCAACAGCAGCGTATCGAGTCCGATATGAATCAGAACCTTCAAGCCCCTGTCCGTTTCAATATAATATGCGTGCTTTGTATCTGCGACTTCAATCAGTCTGCCGCTAACCGGCGCACAGACTTCCCCTTTGTCAGGGACAATGGCAAAGCCGTCTCCAATCATTCTCTTTGAAAACAAATCATCAGGTACCCCGTCAATCGTAACGATTTCTCCATCGGCAACTGCATAAATCTCTAACTGGTCCTGCGTCCCGCTTTTTTCTGTTTCCGGTGTATGGGCATGATCGTTCATTTTTTTCTCCTTTAATGGAACTGTTCTAGTTGCTTTCATTCTAACAACTTAAGCTCTTACAAGCAATCTCTTTCATATATAGCGTTTTGGTTGGTACTGACCCGCCTTCGTGGTATTCTGTTACTATAAACTGAACATGCACTAAGCATTTAACTGTAAAGGAGGGGCAAGATGGAATTAGGATATATACTTTCGCTTGTCATTTTAGCGGTGTCTCTCGTTGTGCTGATTGTGATGGGATTCATGGCAATGAAGAAAATGAAGCCGACACTGAACAAGCTTGATGAAACACAGAAAGTCGTGGAAGATCATATCGATCATTTTACGAAAGAAGCCAAAGTGATGCAGGATAAAGTAGACCAGATCATGGCACGGGTCGACCAGACTAAAGTCGTGGCCGAAACAAATGTGCAGCGTTTTGATGAACTGGCTGATTACGCTTCAAGCTTATCCACGTCGCTGATGTATCTAAAGGAGCACGGGCCGGATTATTCAAAAGAGATCGCCGAAAATACTTACCATGAGTTGAAAACTGATGGGCCAAAACTGGCCAAAACCTTCAACATGGCTGTTAAAAAGACGGTCGACAAGCAAAAGGCTCGTCATCAGAAGAATCACACGCTTTAATCACTTATCCCTTATTTCCCGAAAGGTAGGAGAATTACATGCCAAAAGTAAGTCTGACAAAAGCTGTTTTACTGAGTGCCGCTTCCGCGTTCACTGCGCTGCTGCTTGCACCTAAGACCGGTAAAGAATTTCGTGAAGATTTAAAAGAAGAGGCACACAAGCTGAAAGATTCCGGAGAAGAAAAAGCGCAGGAACTGATGGAAGACTTCAAAGCTTCTTACATGGAAGCGGAGAGAGAGCTAGAGTCTGAACAAGCCAAACTGGATGCCAAACAGGCCAAACTGAGCCAGACTATCGAAGAAATCGAACGCGACCTGGCCCTCAGCGAAGCTGAAAGTCGCGTGGATCCCGCTACTGCAAGCCATGCCGTCTACGCCAGCGACAAACCGGGCGATGTGAAAGGAACCGAGCTTGAGCCTGAACACGATCAGGCGATTCCAAAAGATAAGGTCGATGAAGCGCTACATGACAATTATCTGTCAGACAATGAAGACTTCAAGCTGGACAAGGACGACTTGGAAGCGGAAGATGCCGCTTCTCATAAAATGAATCCCAACGACTGATCCTTAAGTCAAAGCCGTTGGATACACCCATGCGCTGACTTTGTTTCAACATACTGGTTTCCTTTAACAGTCAGCGTTTTTTCTATTATGCAGAAAGAGCCCCGGAAACTGCTGGGACTGTTTGCTGTTACGCTGATTAGAATAGGCGTTTTTCATACCCTTCTTCTTTTGCATAATGAAGACAAAGAAACAGGCCCGGGTTCTTGCCCCAGGCCTGTTTCTTTGTTCTATCCATTTTCTTTTTTGATCCAGACAGAAATCGATTCGCCATTGACCGGGAAGGTCGCTTTGCCTTCCTCGTCGATGGTAATCTCTTCATCACGGTTTTTCATCAAATCAATGTAAATTTCACCGGCATGCAGTTCACCGACGGTCATTTCCTTGAAGCCGTCGTCTCCATTGGACATTACGACCGCACAGCCATCCGGGTGCTCGTCATCTCCTGTTCGGGTAAAGCCGATACAGTTGCTGAAGTCCATATAGTTGTGCTGTTCGCCATAGGCATAATTTTTACGGGCATAGAGCAACGTGTCAATGATATCCGGACAGCCTTCATAATCTACATCACCGCTGTAGCCATAGTAATCACTGTAGAATATACATGGATAGCCGTAATAGCTTAACAGAATAAAACCATACGCCAGCGGCTTGAACCAGGGTTCCACATACGATTCCAGGGACTGCCCCGGCTGTGAATCATGGTTTTCTACAAACGTCACGGCCTGCTCTGCATTACGCTTGTAAAGCGTGCCATCCAGCAGGCGTCTCAGGTCAAAATCCCGGTGCTGCTTGGAGGCTTCATGCAAAGCGTAGTGGAAACGCACATCCATCATCGAAATCGAGTAGTCCTGCTCTTCCAAATATTCTTCCAGGAATTTATGTTTCTGGTGCCAGTATTCCGCCACAAAGAAGAAATCTTCACCGTGTTTTTCCCGCACCTCATCAATTAGTTCTTTAGTAAACTGGCTGTCGATATGCTTCACAGCATCTAGGCGGATGCCATCAATATTTGTTTCTTCAATAAACCAGTGAATCCATTTTTTTGTTTCCCGAATCACATCAGGATGTCTATAATCGATGTCCGCAAACATCAGATAGTCAAAATTGCCAAATTCATTAGATACATTCTCATCCGGTGCCCAGCCTTTGCCGTCTCCTTCAATGCGGTAAATTCCATTCTCTCCGGATAGGCTATCGTCTGATACACCTGTAAAGTGATGCCAGTGCCATTCAAAATCGGAATACTTACCTTGCCTTCCCGGGAAGTTAAAATGCGTCCAGGACTCTATTTCGCGCGATTCTCCGATATCTTCATGACGGTTCTCCTGACTGACTGGTGTGGCTACAAAACGTTCAGTCTCATCTGCAGCTGCCTTGTGATTCAGCACTACGTCTGCATAGACATGGATACCCTTCTCGTGGAGTGCCTCGATCGCTTCATGCAGCTCTTGCTTTGTTCCATACTTGGTCCGGACTGTTCCTTTCTGATCGAACTCACCCAGGTCGTACAGATCATAAATTCCGTAGCCGACATCATCTGGTCCCGTTCCTTTAAAACAAGGCGGGATCCATACCGAAGTCACACCAATCTCTTTGAGGTGTCCAGCCTGCTCTTTTAGACGCTTCCAGTGCTGGCCGTCAGCGGGTAAATCCCATTCGAAAAACTGCATCATTGTCCCATTCATTGTCTTCTTCTCCCCTCGATCTCCCTACAGCAAGGCGCACTGTATTTAATCATTTTACCTTTAGTCCCATTTTATAACAAACAATTTGCCCTGAAAGCTACTGCTGCCCTTGTCTAATTACTTCTGTCGACCTCTTGTATTCTCTTCATCTGCAAGGTAAAATCAAGCTATTCATGTATTCAGGTATGTTTTGTACTGATTAGGAAGGATTTTGTCTATGAAAAATTTTTTGAACCGGTTTTCCGACTGGCCTATTCCGATAAAAATTGTGGTCAGTTTTGCAGCAGTCATGGTGACCGGATCGCTACTCCTGGCTTTGCCATTCAGTCAGCTGGACAGCTCACAGGCAACCTATTTTGATCATTTATTTGGATCAATCTCGATGGTAGCTGTCACTGGTCTGTACACAGTGCCTGTAGCCCATACATATAACCTGTTTGGCCAGATAGTGGTTCTGGCACTGATCAAACTGGGTGGGCTCGGTATTATTACCATTGTATCGGCCATTATCCTGCAGTTCGGCCGCAGGGTCAGTATGAAAGAGGAAGTCACGCTCAAGCAAGCGCTGAATCGAAGTGACATGATGGGATTCAGAAACTTTCTGATTGCTGTTGTTAAATACACAACCGTCATTGAGGCCATAGGTGCCTTTTTCCTTGCCTTCCACATGGTGCCTTTACTGGGATGGGGACGCGGACTGTTCACTTCCATCTTTCTAGCTGTTTCTGCCTTTAATAATGCCGGTTTTGACAACCTAGGAACAACGAGTCTGCAACAGTTTGTTCAAACGCCTGTAGTAAATATTGTTATCCCTATCCTGATTGTGCTCGGTGGAATCGGCTTTTCCGTCTGGTTCGATGTTGCCCGTCACTTCAAAGAGTTCATCAAGGTGCGCAGCTGGATTGATTTCAAAGGTAACTATCGCCGCCTCAAACTTCACACTCGACTGGTTATCAAGTGGTCGCTCTGGCTGATTGTCGCGGCAATGACTATCATTGTTCTGGCTGAGTGGAATCATCTGGCCAGTATTGGTGACATGACCTTTGCCGGAAAAATACAGGCTGTCTTTTTTCAGGCCGTCACACTCAGAACCGCCGGCTTTGCTACGATTGATTTGACCCAGCTGCATATGTTCACCATTGTCGTCTTTACAGTCTTCATGTTCATCGGCGGCTCTCCGGGCGGTACAGCCGGTGGAGCCAAGACCTCAACGGTCGCTCTGGTGGTCAAGCTGATTGGGACCGAGCTGAAAGGGATGACTAACGTCAATTACAAGAAGCGTACATTGGAGATGGATATCGTCAAGCGCGCTCTAGTTATTGTCGTCATGTTCGTTTTGCTGAATTTTATCGGCTTGTCGCTGATGACCATTTTTGACGAGCATATCCCGCTCCAGTATCTGTTTTTTGAATCAGTCTCTGCTTTTGGTACAGTTGGCTTGTCTGCCGACCTGACACCGGAGCTGTCACGCTACAGTCAGACCGTCATCATGTTCTCCATGTTTATTGGCCGACTTGGACCCATTACCATCTTTACCGCACTGGGTACAAGAGACCGCAAGAAACGGGAAGTTACGTACGCTACAGGAAATATACTAATTGGTTAAAAGAGGAGATTTTTTATGGTAAAAACAGTAGGAGTTTTAGGCCTGGGGGTCTTCGGATCCACCATTGCCAAACAGCTGGGTGATCAGCACTATGACGTGATCGCCGTCGACAAGGACCTGGTCGATGTCAATCGGGTTGAAGAACACGTTGTACAGGCTGTACAGGGTAACTTTACGGATATCGAGCTGCTGAAAAGCATCGGCTTTGCTAACTGTGATGTAGCTGTGATCGGAACCGGGTCTAATTTGGAAGCGAGCGTGCTAGCAATCATGAACTGCAAAAAACTGGGCATTGAAAGGATCGTTGCCAAAGCTAAGAACCGGGTCCACATGGAAATCATGCTGGAAATCGGTGCAGATGAAATTATTCGTCCAGAGAAAGAAATGGGTGACAAAGTTGCTCGTAACATTATGCGTAATAACATCCTCGACGTGATCACACTGGATGAAGACAATTCAATCATTGAATTCACAGCACCCAAGCGCTGGATTGGTAGAAGTCTGCAGGACCTGGACTTGCGTAAGAAATACAAAATTAATGTGATTGGCATGAAGTCCACTCCAAACGGACCCCTGTCAATCAATGTCCCAGCAGAAGAGAAGATTCAACCGGGCAGCTTTATTGTCGCCATCGGCAAGCCCGATACGTTCGAGCATCTGGATTACACAGATCAGCTCAAGTAAATCACTTCCTCCTTCCCTTCATCCGTTCAAGAAGGGGAGGAGCTTTTTTTGTAGCTGAAGCAGGTCATAGTCAGGCCATTATCCCTCATGCCGGGGGCTGCCGGCTTGACTCTCACGCATGATGTCTCTACTTTTTCATTACCATTCCATCAAAAAAAGGCCGAAGCGGGTAGGATGAACTGCACCCTGTCAAGTA
>NZ_JANL01000030.1 GCF_000585255.1 Alkalibacterium sp. AK22 | reverse complement strand
ATGCTCTCCCAACTGAGCTAAACCTCCAAATTAAAATAAAAAAAAAGAGCTGCACGGCAACGTCCTGCTTTCACAAAGGGAAACCCTTCACTATCCTCGGCGCTGGGAAGCTTAACGGCTGTGTTCGGAATGGGAACAGGTGGGGCCTTCCCGCCATCGTCACCGCACAGTGACTCTTCTTTTTTAGGGAGAACGTCGTTCTCTCAAAACTAGACAGTTGATTAACACGAAACAACACCATATACTCTTAAGCCACACCTTGTGGTTAAGTCCTCGACCGATTAGTACTGGTCCGCTCCACATATCGCTATGCTTCCACTTCCAGCCTATCCACCTGATCATCTTTCAGGGGTCTTACTTCCTTAAAGGAATGGGAGATCTCATCTTGAAGGGGGCTTCACGCTTAGATGCTTTCAGCGTTTATCCTGTCCACACATAGCTACCCAGCGATGCCAGTGGCCTGACAACTGGTACACCAGCGGTGTGTCCATCCCGGTCCTCTCGTACTAAGGATAGCTCTTCTCAAATCTCCAACGCCCGCGACGGATAGGGACCGAACTGTCTCACGACGTTCTGAACCCAGCTCGCGTACCGCTTTAATGGGCGAACAGCCCAACCCTTGGGACCGACTACAGCCCCAGGATGCGATGAGCCGACATCGAGGTGCCAAACCTCCCCGTCGATGTGAACTCTTGGGGGAGATAAGCCTGTTATCCCCAGGGTAGCTTTTATCCGTTGAGCGATGGCCCTTCCATATGGTACCACCGGATCACTAAGCCCGACTTTCGTCCCTGCTCGACTTGTAGGTCTCGCAGTCAAGCTCCCTTCTGCCTTTACACTCTACGAATGATTTCCAACCATTCTGAGGGAACCTTTGGGCGCCTCCGTTACATTTTGGGAGGCGACCGCCCCAGTCAAACTGCCCGTCTGACACTGTCTCCCGACCGGTTAACGGTCGCGGGTTAGAGTGGCCATACAGCTAGGGTAGTATCCCACCAACGCCTCCACCAAGACTGGCGTCCTGGCTTCATTGGCTCCTACCTATCCTGTACAAGCTGTACAGACACTCAATATCAAACTACAGTAAAGCTCCATGGGGTCTTTCCGTCCTGTCGCGGGTAACCTGCATTTTCACAGGTACTATAATTTCACCGAGTCTCTCGTTGAGACAGTGCCCAAATCGTTACACCTTTCGTGCGGGTCGGAACTTACCCGACAAGGAATTTCGCTACCTTAGGACCGTTATAGTTACGGCCGCCGTTTACTGGGGCTTCAATTCAGAGCTTCGCCGAAGCTAACCCTTCCTCTTAACCTTCCAGCACCGGGCAGGTGTCAGCCCCTATACATCTTCTTTCGAATTAGCAGAGACCTGTGTTTTTGGTAAACAGTCGCTTGGGCCTATTCACTGCGGCTGACCAGATGGTCAGCACCCCTTCTCCCGAAGTTACGGGGTCATTTTGCCGAGTTCCTTAACGAGAGTTCTCTCGATCACCTTAGGATTCTCTCCTCGACTACCTGTGTCGGTTTGCGGTACGGGCAGCCTACTTCTCACTAGAAGCTTTTCTTGGCAGTGTGACATCAGATACTTCGGTACTGTAATTTCCCTCCCCATCACAACTTGTCCTTAAGAAAAGAAGCATTTGACTCCTCTTCAGACTTGTTGCTTGGACACGCTATTCCATCAGCGTGCACATCTTAGCCTTCTGCGTCCCTCCATTGCTCAAACAAAGCAGACTGGTACAGGAATATCAACCTGTTGTCCATCGCCTACGCCTATCGGCCTCAGCTTAGGTCCCGACTAACCCTGGGCGGACGAGCCTTCCCCAGGAAACCTTAGTCATTCGGTGGACGGGATTCTCACCCGTCTTTCGCTACTCATACCGGCATTCTCACTTCTAAGCGCTCCACATGTCCTCACGATCATGCTTCTGTGCCCTTAGAACGCTCTCCTACCATAGAACCATTGGTTCTATCCGTGGCTTCGGTATCTTGTTTAGCCCCGGTACATTTTCGGCGCAGGGCCACTCGACTAGTGAGCTATTACGCACTCTTTAAATGATGGCTGCTTCTAAGCCAACATCCTAGTTGTCTAAGCAGCCCCACATCCTTTTCCACTTAACAAGAATTTGGGGACCTTAGCCGACGGTCTGGGCTGTTTCCCTTTCCACTACGGATCTTATCACTCGCAGTGTGACTCCCGGATCTACATAACATGGCATTCGGAGTTTATCAGGATTCGGTAACCCGATAAGGGCCCCTAGTCCAAACAGTCGCTCTACCTCCATGATGCACTATCCGAGGCTAGCCCTAAAGCTATTTCGGAGAGAACCAGCTATCTCCAAGTTCGATTGGAATTTCTCCGCTACCCACACCTCATCCCAGCACTTTTCAACGTACTTGGGTTCGGGCCTCCAGTGCATTTCACTGCACCTTCACCCTGGACATGGGTAGGTCACTTGGTTTCGGGTCGACGACGGCATACTCTACGCCCTATTCAGACTCGCTTTCGCTGCGGCTCCACCTCTTCGGTTTAACCTTGCATGACATCGTCACTCGCCGGTCCATTCTACAAAAGGTACGCCATCACCCGTTAACGGGCTCTGACTACTTGTAAGCACACGGTTTCAGGTGCTGTTTCACTCCCCTTCCGGGGTTCTTTTCACCTTTCCCTCACGGTACTGGTTCACTATCGGTCACTAGGGAGTATTTAGGCTTGGGAGATGGTCCTCCCGG
The DNA here is from genome assembly GCF_000585255.1 of Alkalibacterium sp. AK22. Taxonomy (GTDB): domain Bacteria; phylum Bacillota; class Bacilli; order Lactobacillales; family Carnobacteriaceae_A; genus Alkalibacterium. The sequence goes on along the minus strand of NZ_JANL01000030.1, from coordinate 615 downwards.
ATTCCGACGGAATTTCTCGTGTTCCGCCGTACTCAGGATCCCGGCTAGGCAGGTCCGGATGTCGCATACGGGGCTGTCACCCTGTCTCGCGCTGCTTTCCAGCAGCTTCTGCTATCCTTTACTGTCCATGTCGCCAGTCCTACAACCCCAGACTGCAAGCAGTCTGGTTTGGCCTCTTCCCGTTTCGCTCGCCGCTACTTGGGGAATCGCGTTTGCTTTCTCTTCCTGCAGGTACTTAGATGTTTCAGTTCCCCGCGTCTACCTTACCCATAGCTATGTATTCACTATAGGTATATCACTTGATGAAAAGTGATGGGTTTCCCCATTCGGAAATCTCCGGATCAAAGCTTACTTACAGCTCCCCGAAGCATATCGGTGTTCGTCCCGTCCTTCATCGGCTCCTAGTGCCAAGGCATCCACCGTGCGCCCTTATTCACTTAACCTGGCGGTTAAGAGTATTCATAGCGAATGAGAGTTTTGTCTTTGGAACAAAACTGTTCATTTAAATCTATTTCTCGGTGTTGTTTCTTAACATTTGTGTTTGTGTTGAATCAACTATCTAGTTTTCAAAGAACAAGGTTCTGAAGGATAAATCCCTCAAAACTACGCAAAGTA
>NZ_JANL01000029.1 GCF_000585255.1 Alkalibacterium sp. AK22 | reverse complement strand
TGTCTGTTCTTACCTTTTCGCCATCTCGGTAAAGACTAAAGACAGGATCCGACAAGGCTTCTCCCTGACTTGTGATTTTCTGGAACTGGACACTACCTTGAACATTTTCAAAGCTTCCTAAATCGAGCTGTTCAGGTTCATCTTCTGATTCGGCAAAAATCTGAAAGCTGACAGGCGTGGTGTTTCTGATAAAACCATCAGGCGCGCTCGTTTCAACTAAAGTATAGTCTCCTGGAGCCAGATCATTGATTTCAATGATGCCCTCCTGATTGCTTGTCCATTCGGATAACCGTTCGCCCTCTTTCAGCAAATCAAATGTTGCGTCAGCTAGAGCCTCTCCATTCTGATCTGTTTTCTCCAGTCGTATGCTTCCTTGGTAGTTGATTACTGGATCAACTTCAATAGTTTCTAGCACGCCGGTATGCTCATTAGGCACGGTAAACAAACGCTCCACCGTGTTTTTTATAAACCCTTCAGGTGCCTGAGACTCAACTAGGCGATATGAACCTGGGGCCAGCTGCTTAACTTCCAGCATCCCCAAGTCGTCCGTAATCAAATCACTAAACAGCCTTTCACCCTCTTTATACAAAGTAAAGCGTGCACCTTCGAGGGGCGCTCCTTCTGCATCTGTTTTCTGAAGCAGCACGTCTCCCTGGAAGTTTTCGAAGGTTCCCAGATCTATTGTTTCCAGTTCTCCGGCATTGCGGTCACTGATCTCAAATTCCAGCTGCTCCGTGTTTGTAATGAAACCTTCGGGAGACTGAATTTCTCTTAACCTATATGAACCCGGAGCTAAATCAGTCACACGGATACTTCCGTTGTCTCCTGAAACAATACCATCTTGGATCAGCAAATCATTATCATCTCTTACTTCAAAAACAGCACCTGATAAGCCCGCTCCATCTTTGTCTGTTTTGATCAACTCGATACTCCCCTGATAATTTATAAAATCATCAAGCATGATCAATACAGGCTCTCCTGAATGTTCAGACTTTATCTCAAAAGTAACAGGCTCAGTGTTGATTGCAAAGCCTTCTGGGGCTTGAACTTCTACAAAGCTGTACTCCCCTGGTTCTAAGTTCTCGACTGTGATGACGCCTGCTTCATCTGTTGTCCATTCAGATATAGCTTGATCACCCTGTCTAAGTTCAAATACTGCACCGGGCAGGATTTCTCCCGATGCATCGGTTTTAATCAAACGGACAGTGCCTTGATAGTTCGTCCAGCTACTTAGCTGAACAATATCGGGTTGTCCACTGTTTTCAGCTGTAATGGAAAAACTCTTTTCGTCGGTGTCTCTTATATATCCTTCAGCTGAACGTGTTTCTCTTACAGTATAGTTTCCTGGAGCAAGATTAGATACTTGCACTCGCCCATTTCGGTTTGATACAGGCTCGGCAACACTATCCCCATTGCTGTTTCTTATTTCAAAACGAGCTCCTGCTAAAGCATTGCCTGCTTGATCTTCCTTTTGCCATCTAACCTGGCCCTGATAATTCATGATTTCAATAGTTGGAACGGGCTGGGTGCCATCTTCCTTAATGGCTACCGTAAATGGGAAACGCTCTGTGTTTAAAATAAAGCCCTCAGGCGCTTGTACTTCCTGTACAAAGTACTGACCAGGATCGAGATCCTCAACGACTGCTCTCCCGTTCTCAGCTAATATATTTTCTCGAATAACCTCTCCTGTTTCGGATAGAACGGAGAACACAAAATCTGAGCGAATCCTACCTGAAGGGGACACTTTTCTGATATCCACCTGGGTACGTCTATTTTGAGCAGAAAATTCAGTTACCTGTTCATCTTCATCATGATTCAATGTAATGAGGCGTCCAGCAGCTAGATCTTCATCAATCACATAACGCTCAGGGGCCTCTACTTCACGGAGAAGGTATGTCCCACGTCTCAAACCTCCAAATCTCAGCTGACCGTTTTCATCAGTTCGTCCTCGTCGGAGTACTTGACTGCCTCGTTCAGTTAAGAGTTCAAATTCTGCTCCTGGAAGTAACGTCTCTGCCGGATCAGCTTTTTGAATGAGCAGGCTTCCTCGAATGCTAGATCCGTCTCCACCTCCCTGGTTGGATTTAAAAACTGAGATTTCCTCATCAGTCAACTCCAGAAACTCCACAGTGTTTCCTTCTACTCTGAACGCATTGGTGATGGCTTCGCCCTGGCTGACTAGTGGATCAATCAGAGAGCTGTAAGTTAAAATATAGGCTTCAGTAATTTCCGAAGGGAATGTCAGCTCAAAAGACTGTTCTCCTGTTTCTTCATCTATAGCAAGAACCAGATTATAGTCTTGTCCTTCAGTCAGGATTGTTTCTGATTTTGACAAGACGCCGTCTGCTGAAACATCTGCCTGATACAAAACAAAGGATTCCGGCACAAGCTGAGCGTTCAAATCCGGTGTATCCGTCAGCTTAAACTCTGTTACACGCGAGCGATTGGGATTTAGTTTAATTTCCCAATCAATACGTTCACTAAACTGTCCTGTCTGCTGGCCTGACTTGTCCGCAAACACACCGCCAAAAGGTACTTCAACCGAGGCTTCCAGGCGAATCGTTTCCTCATTGTTTGTCACAGTCGCTACATTATCAATGACTGCATCTCTGACCCAGCCATCGGTGAACTCTGTATTGAAGCGGACACCAACAGCTAGCCGCTCCCCTTTTAGAGAGTCATCCAGACTGACTACAAAGACTTCATTGTCTTCAACAAACTCAAGTGTAAACTGATTATCATTGAGGACTTGTTCATTGATCCGGTCTCCATTTGCCGCAACTTCATAAGAAAAGACTTCAAAAGAATCCATGAGCCACTGCTGGTTACCCGGCAACCGGTCTCTTATTTCAAAATCTTCACCAATAGGTAGTCTGGCGTAATTCGCAAACACAGACCAGGTTGTTTCTCTTGTTACTGCATTATAGCGTCCGTTTTTAACCCCATTGGAGGCTGTCAGCCCCGTGCTTCCAGAGCTGACTCGACCTGAATCGCTACTAAAAGTACGGTCTCCCTCTTCCCATTCAATCTTCGCTGTGTTAGCGTAAGTCGCTGTTCCGTCTGAATTCCGCTCAAAGCGTGTAGAGTAGCGCAAAGTGAGTGGAAAATCAATTGATTCAGTGAAGGTGAGTACAAACCCACCCGCTTCTTCTGCCTGCGCTTCAGTATAATCAATCGTATAGCCCGTAAACTCTTCACCCTCTATCGTTAACAATTTCAACTCGAATCCCGAGTAGTTATCGTCATTGGGTAAGAGCGATAGACCATCTCCTTCAAAAGTATCTGTCAGTACAAGGTTATTCATTGTATAACTGTTTCTGTTGATGCGCAGTTCCCAGTCTATTTGTTTTCTGCCAATATCTGTAGCCACATGACGCTTTCTTAGCCCTTGCTGGCCAAAGGCGCCGCTGGAACCACTGGAAGCCTCTGTTCCGGTAAGGATTTCGTTAATCACTCGACCTCCGCTTTCGACGATGCCGGTTCCCTGCTGGCCTGTTAAACGGGTCGTGTATACAATCTGGTAAGCCTGCCGGTCAATTAAGTCATTGAACTGTAGATCAAAACCTGAGTTGTCTGCACGGATATCCAAGGTGTATAAAGAAGAAGAAACTGGACTGGCAGATCGTATCGGCTGCCCCTGATTGTCTATTGACACCTCGAAGACTTGGAAAGAACCTTCTTTCAAAGCCATGACATTCTCTGGTGTCCATGTATCTGCTAGAGTAGCGCTACCTTGATCAATCAGTTTTTCATTAAAGTTATAATTAATAGTCCAGTCAAATGTTTGTAAAGTAGAATCATATCTTGGACTAAGCTTCTCGATAGCAAGACCGTAACCACTGCTTACAGTAGACGTTGTGGTATGGTTTTGCCCATCACTTGCAAGCACAGCACTATTTGTAAACGTCTGGGCTCCATCAAAACCTGTTTCTGGTTCAATAATGTCCGTTGTGTAGCGTATACGGTAAGCTTGTCTCAACTGGTCCTCATTTAGTCCACTTAAGTCTATCACCAACTTGCCTTCCTCTACGCTCACGGAGTAGGCCGCAGTATCTAGACGCTCTTCCTCAATGCGCTCTCCTTGAGGAGTCATGCGTAGTACTGTGATTTCCAGGCTATCCGACTGGTAAGCCATAAATTCAGGCAACTGATCTGATACAACCGGATTGACCATTGTATCCAGTGCTGTATTGATGTCAATCGTCCAAAAAGCTTCCGTTGAGTTGAATCCTTCGTTGTTTATTGTTCCTTCTTTATCAATCAGGCGGCTATTTTTAGGAATAACAGGAAAACTAACGACAAATTCCGGAACAATGTCAAAAGCAATTTCCTGTTGAATCTGATCGCTTAGTGCCTCTTCATCAAGAGCTACTTCAAAGAAAAACGACCCTCTTACATCATCCCCTTCAACGCCTTCATTGAAGGTAAACAGAACGGTTCCTTCCTGTGTGACCGACCAGGTGCCAACATCCCCAAGCAAGCCACTCGTGCCTGACACCGGTCTAAATTCATCCGGCAAATTGAAGGTATACGTATCTCCAGCGCTAACTGTATGTCCATCAATCAAAAACCAGCTGAAATCCAGTCGTCCAATGGATGACGCATTTAAATCCAATGGGTTGTCTGCATTGAAGACGGTCCCTTCTCTGTCCGTAAAGCGGACATCAGTGAAGCGTACTTGCTCTTCTGTTGCGCGCCCTTCTTCTATTTCATCCTGGGAATCTTCCTCGGTTGAAGCATTCGCTTCATCGGTAACCTCTTCATCTATTTGTTCATCCGTCTGTTCAGCTTGTTCTTCTTTATCGCGTTCATCCTCTTCAAGATCCTCAAAAGTATGCTCATTAGAGGCACTGAAATCTGATTGATCCTCTTCCGTGTCTACGGAATCCTTATTATCTTCTTCTGCCTCGTCATGTCTAGCTTCTTCAAACTCAATCGTCTCAGTAGTTTTCTGAGGCTTGACTGTTAGTGTCTGCTCGAAACGTTCACCATCTGCTGCAAATATAAACGCAACTGCTGCTTCTTCATCAGTTCCTGTGTCTATAGTCGCATCCACTAAAAAGCTGCCTGCTGTTTGCTCTATTACAGTTAAATCTATATAGTCTGGTGAAAGCGTGTATGTACCTATAGATTCTCCTGTTTCTTCATCAAGCAAGTCTCCATCTGAAGACGGCACATGTATTGCTTCGGGTAGCTCAATGTGTCTACTCTGTTTCTCTTCAGTGGTGTTCTCATACTGGACAGCAATCTTGATGCTGTCACCATCGATAACAGAATCGACTGTTTCCAGTGTGTCATTATCTATAATAGTTATTGAGTCTATCTGAAGGCCTTTGTCATTCGACCAGTCCTCGGCAATCACCGTAAAAGGTATCATAGCCAGTTGCTGAATAAACAACATGATCGTTATCATTGCATGCATTATACGCTTCATCTTTTTCCCCCTGTTTAATATAGTTTAAATTCTAAGTAAAACGCATTTTAGCAAAAATATTCATACGAAATCGTTCATTATTTGCACACTACAAGGCAAATAATGAATCTGACACCTGTTTTCATGTATAAACAATTATCTTTTGTGCTATTATGAATTTAAATGAGTAGGAGGATGATGAATATGTGGGAGCTAATTTCTTCTAAAGAACAAAAGCAGTATCAAATCATCGAACATCTCTATTACGCAGAAGAGACACAGACTATCGAAGACCTAACCAAGATTACCGGGGCTTCCCGACGGAGCACGGTTGACGATTTAAAAGAAGTGAGGAAACATGTGGAAGCTGCCGGAGGTGTACTCCATACAAACAATGATGGACTGGAAATCCGTCTGCCCAGACACTACTGTATTGATTATTTTCAGAACCAACTGATTCAAAGGGCGTTAGGATTCAACTTGCTGGAACTTCTATTTTTTCATACTAAACTCTCTGCTAAGCAACTTGAGGACCGGCTGTATTTGAGCACCTCATCTTTGAATAGACGCGTACAAGCAGCAAATTCCGCAATGCGTGAATTTGGGCTGTCAATACAAACGAATCCGTATACTATACAAGGAGACGAATATTTGATCCGTCGTTTCTTTACTACATATTTTATTGAAGCATATGGATATGAGTATTGGCCGTTTGAATCGGTAGATTTCGAGGAAGTATCAGCGATTATGGATTCGTTGACGGCTCTTTCCTCTATTAAATTTGAAACGGTCAATTTTCACCGCTTCAAAGTATTTACGGCGGTCAGCCTAATTCGAGAGCGCAAAGGATTTGATATATATAACTCGAAGTTGAACGAGTCCCCCATTGATACCAGTGAACTGCTTAAAGTCACTAAACACGTAGACCGTTGGCTTTCAACTTTACACTTACCCAAAGATAAGCATGCTGAATACACCAAACTATATACCTACTACATGTTCTATTACTTTAAATCTTATACGGACAAACCGCTGTCCTTTTTTAATCAACATGCCGCTTTAAAATTTATGGAGGATCTTGAGAAAATAGCTTCTAATTTCCAACTACCGAAGATTGACTTCAGTCAACTATCTGAAAAAATCGATGAAATGCTTTTTAACTATTCGAAAATTCCTTACAAGAGAGCGCTCGATAACTACTTACTATTCCCTTCACGTGATCTTTCCCTGGTCGGTTTTTACAAATGGAATTATCCCTTGTTTTATGACCAGCTGAATCAAGTGCTCAAAACAATGTACCTGGACTATGAGCTGAGCGAACAGAATGTCAATGTACAAACTTTGCTCTCAACTGTTTTAAACCGATGGGATCAACTCACCCTGCATTTATACGAAAATTACTCCGTGTGCCGCCTATTAGTTTACAGCCCCATCAGTTTAAGGCATGCAAATAATCTTGCCAGTATGCTCCGGTCCAAACTTGAGCGGGCCTGCACAGTTGAAGTCTTTTCAGGAACCCGACTGACAAAAAAACAATTATCTTCGTATGAGTTTGATATATTAGTTACTGCAACAACTCCGAAGATAAATATTTCTCAGCCGGTTATCGCTATGCACAGGAAATTAAGTGGACATCATATGGCTCCCTTAGTTAAAGAAATTGACCGCATAATGGACATGAACCGGTCCAAATCGCGTTATACTTTTAATGAAATATAGCCACAACTAATCAGAGACAGAAGGCATGATCTTAATTATTCAGCTGAACAGTCGGCTACCGAATAGGCTTTTATAACACTCACAGCCCCCTTTTAGCCTACTCTTATGATCAGACTATGTAACTAACTCAGTGTGTTTCAGTGTACAAGGACGACAAAGTAAATCACCGGTAAAATCAGGAGAGTCGATTCTCTGATTTACCGGTGATTTTTTTACCTCTTATTTTTAAAATGTAAGCTTACTGCATATGGCTTACAGCACTTTTTTCCACTTTCAAGAGTTCCTTGTACCGAAGCAGAAAGTCTTTGAAGGCTGCCTGTCCCTCTTTTTGCGGTTTGATGGCGTGGGACTGTTGCTGGCTGAATACTTTGTCAGAAAGAAAGTCTTCCAGATTTTCTTCCGCTTCTTTATTGATCAGATAGCTTGCCAGCAAAGCCATTCCCCAGGGGCCTCCTTCTCCTGCACTTTGCGTCACTGAGATGGATGCATTTAAAGCATCAGCCATCATCTGCTGACCGACATGAGCCGTTTTAAAAAATCCTCCATGCCCAACAATTTGTTTGATACTGACCCCTTCCTCAAGAATCAGAGTGTCCATTCCGAGCTTTAACGTGGCTAAAGCAGAGTAGATTTGCGTGCGCATAAAGTTTGCCAGGCTCAATGTGCTGTCCGGCATCTGCACAAACAAAGGCCGTCCTTCTTCCAGTCCTGTAATCGGTTCACCTGAATAGTAGTTGCAGCTCATCAGCTGACCATTATCAGGCTCCGCCTCCAGAGCTTTATTGAAAAGCGTATGAAATAACTGGCTGTCTGAGACTTCAAATCCAAAACTTTCAAATAAATCCTTGAACAAGCCTGCCCAGGCATTGATATCTGTCGTAAAGTTATTGCAGTGAACCATGGCTGTCGGCTTACCTGCCGGTGTGGTGACCATGTCGATTTCTTCATAGTAGTCAAGCAGGCTGTTCTTTAGTACGAGCATAGCAAATACTGATGTACCAGCGGACACGTTACCGGTTTGTTCTGCTACAGCATTCGTGGCTACCATACCTGTTCCCGCATCACCCTCTGGCGGACAGAATCTCACGCCTGGTTTCAGTGTACCGGAAGGATCGATCAGAATGGCTCCTTCTTTTGTCAAACTACCAGCTGATTCCCCGGCACTTAAAATATCTGGTAAAATATCCAAAAGGGTCCAGCCTTTGTCCACATGCTGAATAGCCTGATCATAAGCGTCAATTTTATTTTGATCGAACTGACCGGTCAGACTGTCTACAGGAAACATGCCGGATGCTTCACCAACACCCACAGCCTTGACACCGGTCAGCTTCCAGTGGATGTAACCGGCCAAGGTCGTCAGGTAAGCAATCTCCTTGACGTGCTCTTCCTTATCCAAAATAGCCTGATGCAGATGCGCAATACTCCATCTTTGTGGAATATTGAAGGCAAATAGTTCGGTCAGTTCCTTGGATGCTTTCTGCGTTGTCGTATTTCTCCATGTCCGAAAAGGGGTCAGCAACTGTCCTTGCGAATCAAAAGCAAGGTAGCCATGCATCATGCCTGAAAAGCTCATATAATCAATATCAGTGTAATTGACTATTTGTTTCCACGTTTGGCCCTCCTCAGTTTTTCCTATTTCATACCACCTTTAATTTCAGTACCCGTTCCACCAGAAACCGTTTACAAAGCTTTGAACAATAAACACTTTCAAACAATTATTTTTGATGGTTTAATGGATGTATTCATTCAGCTGCTCTCGACAGTCTGTTGATCGCATCTCACCGCTGTGCCATATAAAGTGACTTTTATGATCGATCCGTTTGTTTCATCTTTTATCTCCACTTTTCTTGCTGTGCCGGCTATCCGTCCTCATTCTACTTCCCCCTTTTATACTAAAAATCAACTTTCCGGCAAGGTTAATATTTAGTGATGCGGATTGATATAAATGATCCGTTATGATAGTTAGTTTGTTGAATTAACTAACCGGTAACATAACCCTAGCGAATCTCTGAAGCGTTTTCAATCGCTTCCAAATAAAAAGATAAAATTAAAATAATCGGTCATCCTTAGTCTCTTTATGCCTCAGATCGAACAAGGTTAATCATTAAATTCTGGTATCCATATCAGCAAAAACAGGAGGCTATATGAATACCAGACTGAAGGCCGTTTTGAATGATGCAAGAAGGTAGAGACATCTGACATGACTAAAAAAAATAACGCTAGCAAGTTTCCCCACCAGCGTTATTTACTTGACCCACCTAAAACAGTTAAGCGAGATCTTGCTCTTTTCTTATGACGACGCTGTCATACATCATCATCAAGACATTCTCTTCATAGTCTCCCATGTTTCTTTCATTCTCAAAGCCTTTTATATTGTTGCTGATAAGCTTGATAAAATTGACGCCACACCTATGAGCATGCACATACCCTCCGCCAAATCTCGGATTAATTTCCGACAAGTAGTATTCACCCTCTTTATAGAAAAAATCAATATCAATGGGGCCTCTAAAATCAAAGTATTGCGTAAGTTCATCTATCATTTCAAAAAGTGCTTCATCTTTAAATGAGATGGTCTTGTTTGCCCCACCAATCGTCGTAGCTAGTTTCCTTTTAAGAAAAACACTGACCGGCCTGTGTTGCACAGTGTCAACATAGACATCTGCACTTATATCTGTCCCTTCCATAAATTCTTGAATAACCAAATCCTGATTGTCCTCACATAGGAGTTTCAGTCTATCAAGCGATTTTACTTTAGTAGCACCGACACTTCCACTTCCTGTTCGCGGCTTGACAAATACAGGAAAATCAATTTCCTGAGACTGATAATCAACAAAAAACGCTTCAAAACTCGGATAGGTTTTGACTGTTTTAATATTACACTGCTTTATATATTTAAACATGTCGTACTTGTCAAAACAGATAGATGCAGTCTTTCTGCACGGTGCGAGCACTTCTACCCCCAAAGCACTAAAGCGCTCGCGGTTCTCAGATAGTAATTTAATTTCTGGATCAATGAACGTTGTTACTGCTTTAATCTTTTCACGTTCACAAATCTCAAGCAGTGTGGTCAAATAGTTGTCAGCTGTAATCTCAGGAACAATATATGGCTTGTCAGCTATATATAAAGCCGGCGCAGTAGGATCACAGTCAGTTGCAACGATTGTAGACCTTTCGCCAAGCGAGGATTTGAAATTTTTTATTAATTCCCCTCTTCTCCCTACACTACACAGTAATATATTCATAATACCTCGCTCCCTAATTGTGAAATAAACTTGTTTACTATACTTGATTATTCTCTAACCGTTTTGAATAGTGTAATAGTCCTGCACAGTCATTCTTTTTCGGATTAGCTGACTAACCCCGCTGTCTTCCACATACACTTCAGGAAAGTATTTGATAAACGGTCCCCCAAAAGTCATAGTATAGGCCCCTACTTTAGAGTAGATGATACGATCTCCAATTGAAAGAGCCCGCCCACCGGTAATAGACATGATTCGATCGTGATCCATGCAAGTATATCCGCAGATTATTTGTTTGCTTTTAATCTTGCTAGCGTCATAATCTGATTCAGTAGCATAATCATACTTATCTTTCGCCCATAACGGATCGATGTTGATTCTGCTGCCGTCTGTAGTGACTACCGTTGCTTTGGACGTGTCCTTGACATCGATAACTGAGGTATGAAAGCTCACGGCAGAGCCAATAATTGCCGATCCTGGTTCAACTATAAGTTTAGTTTTTTCAACATCGACTACATTTTTCAATTCCTCATAAATGACATTGACATAATCTACTGGACCCGGCTTCCCCTCTACTCCACCAAAGAAACCTCCTCCCACATCAATAAATGAAGGATCTATGTTGTACTTCAGAATCAGTTCCTTAGCATATAAGGCAATTTTTCGGTATACATCCACACTTCTTGACACACTGTTACAGTGAAAATGAAGTCCAATTCTGTTCTTCTCGTCACCCAACCTTAATATATCTATAGCCTGAGCTAGGTCCCTATTTTCTTCAGAGAAACCAAACCTAAAGCCCTCGTTTGTGTAAGCCACATCGCTTTCATCAAATATAGAGGTATCTACATTTATCCTTATTCCAATATTGCTGTTGGATTCCTTTATATGCGCCTTGAACCAGGCTAGCTCATTTTTAGAGTCTATGTTCACGATAGAGCCTTTTCTAACGGCACTGATGAAATAGTCTTCACTTTTAATTGGACCATTGTAGATGATTTCCGTTTCAGCGAATCCACAAAGCAAGGAGAGCTCATATTCTTCATCTGATACGACTTCAGCCTGTAACCCTTGTCCTTTAAGATACTTTAATAACCAAGGCATAGAGTTAGTCTTTACAGAATAACCGATACTAGAGTGTGCCCATATACGATTTAAAGCATCTTTAAAACTTACTAAATTAGCATCCAGCAGCTGCTTATCTAACAAAAAATATGGCGTTTGCATAGCTTCAACTCCCCTTTAAACTTCAAAATAGTATAAAGTGAACTACATGCACGAGTCATTTTTTACAATCATATTAACTATACTTTGTTATTTATAAAATTTACTATACCACAACCTGACAGCGGTCACAATTATTTCCCAGCTCCATAACCAAGCCTCAAAGTGTAACTAAATCATGGCTTAGTCCCGTGACTCAAGCAACAGCTCCTCGCATGCTCACAAGATCATTCATCCCCCAAACCATTTTGCTTAATCACTTGCTGGTACCAGCCAAAAGATTCTTTTCTGATCCGCTTTAACGAGCCTTTTCCCTGGTTGTCTTTGTCGACATATACGAAGCCGTAGCGTTTTTCCATTTCGCCTGAACCGAAGCTGACGATATCAATCACGCCCCAAGGAGTGTAGCCCATAAGGTCCACACCGTCCTCGTTCACGGCGAGCGTCATGGCTTTGATGTGCGCTTTTAAATAGTCGACCCGGTAGTCATCACAGATCTTTCCGTCACTGTCGATTTTATCGTAAGCGCCCATGCCGTTCTCAACTATAAAAAGCGGTTTGTTATAACGCTGGTAAACGATATTAAGCGTATAGCGCAAGCCGGTCGGATCAATTTGCCAGCCCCAGTCGTTCGCAGTCAAGTAGGGATTCGCAGTATCTTTGGCTCCCGGATAATCTCTGACGGCTTCTCCACCAACGTCAGGCAAGGTCGTCACCGCATGGGACATGTAGTAGCTGAAGCCGATATAGTCTACTGTGCCTTGCTTCAGTGCGTTCAAGTCTTCTTCAGTATAGACAATCTTATAGCCCTGCTTTTTCCACCGGGCAAGTGCATAAGCCGGCAGTTCCCCGCGCACATGCACATCACTGTAAAAAAAGCGGCGCTCCATCATTTTTACCGCAGCCAGCTGGTCATGCGGATGAGCTGACAGAGGATAAACAGGAACATAGGCCATCATGCAGCCAATCTGAAAGTCGGGATTGATTTCTTTCCCGATTTTGACAGCTTTAGCACTGGCGATCAGTTCATTGACACTGGCTTGAATAGTCACTTCTTCTTTATTGTCTTCTTCACCAAAACGCACAGCTGAGTTCGTCCATGTGTGCAGCTCGTCAAATGAATCCATCTGGTTGTTGATTTCATTGAACGTCATCCAGTACTTGACTTTATTTTTGTAGCGTGTCATGACGGTCTGTGCATAATGGACAAAAAAATCTATCAGCTTTCGGTTTTTAAAGCCTCCATACTCGGTGTGGAGATGGTAGGGAATTTCAAAATGCGACAGCGTGATGACTGGCTCGATCCCCTGCTTAAGCAGCTCGTCAAACAGGTCATCATAAAACTGCAGGCCCTCTTCATTTGGCTCCTGTTCATCTCCTTTTGGAAAAATTCGTGCCCAGTTGATTGAGGTCCTAAATGCTTTCAGACCCAGCTCTTTGAGCAGCTGGATATCCTCTTTATAGCGGTGATAGAAGTTTGAAGCCTCATGATTGGGATAATATTCCCCCTCTTTTATACCTGCAGTTATTTTTCTTTTCGTATCAACGTCGCCGGCTGTCATAACATCGGCAGTTGACAGTCCTTTCCCTCCGGACCTGTAAGCCCCTTCAATTTGATGAGCAGCCACTGCCCCGCCCCATAAAAAATCTTTTGGCAATCGGTTCATTTCTTTATTCAAAATAGCACTCCTATTTATGTTATTCCTTACTCTTTCAGCTTATCGGAATTGCAGAAAAAGGCAATTGTTTTTTGCCGCCTATAATTTTCATATAGAAAAAGCCAGGCACCTGCCCGGCTTTACATATGATTGCTGACGTGTCTATAAGTTCAATATACTTTCAAGTTCCTGGTCGCTTACCTCGTACATGGTAACATCCGCTCCGTCGAAATAAAGTTCTTTTCTGTCGTTCATTCGTACTTTGTATTCATGTATATCAGTGTCTTCCGGTTCCCCGTGGAAGCCGTAGGAGGTTGCATCAACCGTCAATGTATCCCCGTCTACCCAGTAGTCATTAATGATCATCGTTGAGTACTCTGAAAGCGCAAAGCCTTCACGAATTTCTACATCTGCTATCTCAATAATAAAGTAAGCTCTTGACTCAAAAGGTTCGCCGTAAAACATGATGTAAGTCCCCTGGAAATCCTCAAATACCAGCTCCTTACTTTCTACTGCTGTAGAATCGTTGCTGGTATCGATGCTGGCACCCTGTTCAGTTAGAGCGTTGTCCCCTTCGGAGTCTATACTATCCTGACGAACGGGCTCTTCTGTATCCGTCAGAGCCTCGCTACTGCTTTCTGCCAGAGCCCCTTCCACCCGTGACGCCATTATTAACTGTTCCAGTGTTGCCTGAGCACTTACGGCCAATTCTGCTGCCCGCTCTACCATTTCCTCTGATCCATCTTCCCTGTCGATCACAAAGTTCAGCTGTTCGATTGCTGAATCATAGTCATTTAGATCATAAAATTCGACTCCATTTTGATAGTGCTCAATCTGATACATTAGATTCATGATGCGCGTATCGTCGGGCCTAATTTCACGAGCTTCCTGGAAGGAGGCTTCTGCTCCCGGATAATTCTCGGCTATCAGTTGGTCCATACCTGCCTGATAATGAGTATTGAAGGTATCTTCTGAATTATCGCTGCAACCTGAGAGTACAAACGGCAGCAAAAACACAAGCAGCCATCTTTTTCTCATTATCCTCACTCCTCTTTAGTGTCTCTGTGTTGTTAAGTTTTTCTTGATGTCTGACTAGACTACTTTTGTAGCCCATCCTATTTCCACTTATTTAACTGAGTATACAGTATTTTCATTAGATAATCTTCTCAGGCGTCCTGTAAGCCAGGACGTCTTCTGCTCGTCTGTAACTATTTAACGGTAAAATAGAACCTGTACAGGTTTATGTTCATTTTGTCCTTTTCTTTTTTTAAATATGTAAATATAAGAGCATTTTTACAAAATTATGATGACATTTAGGCCAAAAAACTATAGACTAAGAGACAGAAAGCGGATACAATATAATTAATCATATTATGGGAGGAGCAACCACTTGAAAGATGCTTATTATATTCGAGACGCTCATCAGTATTTCAGAAAATGCCAGGAAACTCTACTATCCAAGCACACTGACACTTTAACAGATTGCAACCTGATGCCCATGAAGCAGCAGACATTGGATCATTATTTTATTCCCCCAGTCCCTATCCTCTATGACCGGTACTCCACTGAAGAACTTGATCAGTTACTGGATATCAGCTTACCTGCAGAGGCACTTTTTCCAACGGGGCAGACTTATTATGTTATGGATATTAGCAGTCAGCAGCATACGGCTTACAACTCCATCCTGTTTCAACTTGATGATGCTCCTAAAAAGTCGATGGAATCAACGGCTGCAATCATGACCCGTTACTTTGAATCCCGCCAGTTACCCTATCGTTCTATGCAGAAATTCGGCAATACACTGGGGCACTTCCACTGCCTGCCCTATCTATATGGGGATACCTGCTTTGTGCCCGACAGGGGAGCAAGTAAGCAGTCAGCCAGCTGGTATGCTTTGCATCACATGACTGATGTCTATTACGCCAGTGATCAGTCTGCGACTGTTTTGTATCATCACCAGTACCCTTTGCTGAATCTCTCTTTGAAAAAGGCGACGTTCAAAAAACAGCTGTCTGTTGCCTGTGACATGCTCCGTGTTCAAAATGCCTTAGCTGATCATATTTTATTGTTATATCCACAGCAGTACATCAAGGTACAGCAGCCACCGGATAATCTGATTCAAAAAGAACTGCTGCGCACATCCTTTCAGGCCCCTCCCCTGACTTTTTTTGAATATCTCGACTATATGATTTATTTCAAGGTCCAGCACGTCCTGACAGGTATTTTCGGAGTGGACAATCCCTACCTTGAAGAAGCAAGAGAGGGATTTAGAAAACCTAAATTTATGGACCGGTTCCCGGTAAAAAAAGGCAGAGGCCATCGTATACACTAACATGTGATTTACTTAACATACATGCACACAAAAAAGCTCTGACCCATATACAGTCAGAGCTTTTCAGGTGTTATTTTTGTTTAACCGATTCTTTCTCAACTAACGTTTCAAGGTAAGCCAGAAACTCTTCTCTTAAATCTTCTCTTCTCAGAGCCGTTTCAACCGTTGCTTCCAAAAACCCTTGCTTATTCCCAACGTCGTAACGCTTGCCTTCAAAATCATAAGCCACCATGTCTTCTTTTGAAGCCAGCTCCATCAAGGCATCCGTCAGTTGGATCTCGCCGCCTTTACCAGGCTGCGTTTCTGCTAGGATATCAAAAATTTCAGGATTGATGATGTAGCGACCTAAAATAGCAACATTAGATGGTGCTTCTTCAACAGAGGGCTTTTCGACCAGCCCTTTGACAGAATAAACATTGTCTTGAAGCTGCTTGCCGTCGACGATACCGTATTTGCTGACTTCTGAATCAGCGACTGTCTGCACACCCAGAACGCTTGACCCGTACTGATCATAACAGTCAATCATCTGCTTCAGGCAAGGCGTATCTTCCGTATGCACGATATCATCCCCCAGCATGACAGCGAAGGGTTCGTTCCCCACAAACGTTTTCGCACAAGCAATAGCATGACCCAGACCCTTGGCTTCTTTCTGTCTTATGTAGTGAATGTCGACCATATCGGAAATGTTATTCACGAGTTCCAAAAGCTCTGCTTTTCCTTTTTTCTCCAGTTCAAGTTCCAGCTCTACAGAATGATCAAAGTGATCTTCGATGGCGCGCTTAGCTTTACCCGTAATGATCATGATTTCTTCAATCCCACTGTCAATGGCTTCTTCAACGATATACTGAATGGTCGGCTTGTCAACAACCGGCAGCATCTCTTTTGGCATGGCCTTTGTTGCAGGCAAAAATCGTGTGCCAAAACCTGCTGCTGGAATGACTGCTTTTTTTACTTTCATTTTATCTTAACTCCCTTTTTATATTTTTTTGTCCTGAATACAGACAGCTTATTTTTATTATATATTTAATAAAAATATTAAGCAATATAATACATACGTTATTTTATCTTGCTGATTGCTCAACCTTGACGAGGAACTCTCGTACACTTGTTTAACGTATCTTTCAGTGAAATTGTATTATACCACAGGACTTTGGCCTAACCTATCAAAACAGCTGAGTTTACATCCGCTGCACCTAAACTGTAAACAAGCAGTAACCCACAGGCAGGCTACTGCTCTCTATTTCATCTATTTATATCAGTTCAACAAAACGTGAACTGGCCGTGACATAAAAGATCTGACCCCGGGAATTTCTGACCTTGTACTGTTCGCCCCTGCCAACTGGGATTTTTTCCATTACTACTGGAAATCCCAGGCCTTTATTCAAGTAGCCATAAACATCCTTGTCCTGCCAGCTTGGCTTACTGTAAAACCTTAGCTTTCCTTCGTGGACACTGCGCAGTCGTCTGCCAATATAAGTATCAGGACAGACACCACTATGGGGTTGATTTATTAGTACCGGGGTACTCCCCTTATCGCCACCGTCAGCCGCGTTTACGCTTTTAGCCGTCTTGACTCTGGCAGCTGGAGACTGATAGAGTATGTTCACTTTGCTGCATACCCCTTCAATCACGGCCTCCGCCGCTGCTGTAAATACGTCTTCATTTAAATAAAGCTGGTGATCTTCGCGGTTATCAATAAAGCCGTATTCAATAATGACGGTCTCCGTGCGTCCAGTGAGACGGTGCATGAAATAATAATCGACGCCTTTTTTGATTTCTCTTGAGAACGCCCGTCTTAACGGCAGACCGGTCGCACTGACCAGTCGTCTGGCCAAGTCTTCCGCAAATGCCGGTTGGGCCCGAACGGAATAGATTGTTTCGACTCCTCTCGCTGCACCATTGAATGCATTCCAGTGGTTGGACAGACAGACATCATACTGGTCCTTTATTTTGGAGACCCGCTGCATGTGATTCAGTGAATGATCACTCTGGCGCGTCATATATACCTGTGCTCCCAGTTCCTTAAGCCTTTCATACTGATACAAACTGATTTTTAAAGCCCACTCTTTTTCCTGAACCCCAAAACCGGACGCACCCGAATCTGCTCCGCCATGACCGGCATCGATAATCACTGTTTTACTCATCTTTTTCCTCCTTATCCCTGTTTTAAAATATGCTTAAAGCTGTCGAGTTTAACGGCTATGCGTTTTTTCCACTGGTAAACCGTTTTTCTACTGACACCGTAAGTTGATGCAATTTCCGTTACACTCAGCTGCTTGATGACTGCATCTTTCAGGTAGCCTTGCTCGTTTTCTGTTAGCAAGCTGAGCATGGATGGCAATAATTCCCAGACCAGCCAATCCTCATTCATAGATACTCCCCGTTCAGTTTCGCCTACACTATCGTAATCCGGCAGCACGGTTTCTCTCTTTTGCTGCCTAGACGTTTTTCTCAGTTCATCAATTAATGCCCACCGAACTTTCTGAAAAGCATAGCCGGTGAACTGATAAATGTATTCTTCCTGCAGCAAGTCCTCTGGATACGTTTGATACGCTTCAACCAGTTTGATTAGTCCGGTCTGGACTAAGTCATCATAATCTGGGTGATCATAACGTATCCCGCATGTTTTAACCGCACCGTATACAATCCCACTATGCACAAAGAAAAAATCCTGTTCCAATTCTTCACTTAATTGTCTGCTCATCTTGTTTTCCTTTATTGAAGATCTTCTCTAGTTTATTTATACAAGGCCCTGTATGCCTTTACTATATGCTTGAAGGCTTTCTCATTCAAAAACCCAAAGCAGGCACGAAAAGAGCTGAATGCACAGACATGCGCGAATATGGACTGTTCCTTATTTGAACAAGTCTATTCACTTCCCTATTCTCATACACTTCTTATTATACTGATAAGGAGTGAGCGCTATAAAAAGACAGCCCAGGCTATTCTGAGCTGTCTCTCTTTATGTATGTTAACTGACCTCTTCCATTTCCAGACTATCTTCCAGGACTTAAATCACTGACTAGCACCGTGAGTGAGCACCTTCTATTTTACCGTTGAAGGGGGTGCTTTCTGTGCCATCTGATTTACATATCATTTTGCGGACGATAACTCTTTTGCCCGCTTCCTACTCAGTTAAAGTGATCATCTTTTTTCAACTGATTGCTTTTGCTAATCCTATAATCGTGTCATATATATTCTTCATCAAGAGTTTCTTTTACCATAATAAATGATTTAGCGATGATAGGAACACCTCTTATAATACGAAGTACGCTGTTTTCCCAAACCTTTACACACTACTTTTATGCTATTTGAAACGATAAACAGCTCTCTTTATGTATAGACGAACTAAAAAAAAGCTGGCGGATCACATTCACACCCCTCTGCACGCGTTAGATACTGAATCCGCTCCCAATTTCAACTGAATAATAACCAGTTAACCTCAGCCGTTTTTTGTGTTAGACTTATAGAATCAGCGTAAAAGGAGAAAAACAACATGACTCAGAACACACTAAATACAATTCAAGAAATGGAAATCAAGAAAGCCCCTGAAGAGAGTACACAAGAAGCTGCCAATCAGCTGTACACTAAAAAGCAGTTGGCTTATTTCATCGAGCGCCACGACCTCGACATTGCCAAGAGCTGGAAGAAAGCCGAAATTGTATCTGCCCTGACTGAATGGATGGACGCAGCTGCAAAAGAACTGCTTAAAGCAGATGCTGATTTGCAGGCACTATTGGCTCAGTTGACTACAGAAGACAGCTTTGACCTCTACAGCGATGCCCTTTCCCGAGAGCAGCAAGAAAGCTTACGCTTACTAATTGAGCACGGATTAGTTTACAATGTCGACGGTTCAGCCTGGATACCTGAATCAGCGAAAAGTCAGGCTACTGAGAGTCCCTCGATTTCTAAAGAAGCAGCCGATTCAAACGAGGCTCAAAAAACAGCAGCACCTAAGTCTCAGGAGACCCAGACAGCTCAACAGACCAATGCATGGTCCAGACCTGCTCAAAAAGCGCCGGCTTTATCTACACAGGAAAAGATTGCCCGAAATAAACAAGCCAGACTGGCATACTTTAAAAAGCAAGCTAAAAAGAAAAAGCGTAAATAACATTATAAACAACCGCCCCAAACAGGTAATGAATAATTATCCCTGTTTGAGGCGGTTGTTTATTTGCTCTTGTGTGTTTCCTTACAGCAATCAACTCACCGTAATCCTTTGACTATTCTTTATAGTAATAATGAGAGTGTTTGGAAGGAACCATTCGATTCATTACTGCTCCTATAACATTAGCATGGATCATATCGAGCATTTTTTTTGACTTCATCACCTCATCTTTTGTAGCCTTGCCATTTGGAATAACAAAAATGACCCCATCCACTCTCCCAGACATGATTTGAGCATCAGTAACTGCTAAGATTGGTGGCATATCGAAAATAACCAAATCATATTCACTTTCCATCATTTCAATTAGCTCTTCCATACGCTTTGTGGCTAAAAGTTCGGAAGGGTTTGGCGGAATCGGCCCGCTCGTCAAAACAGATAAGTTTCCCATATCGGTAAGATAAACAAGATCGGACAAAGCTTCGTTTGGATGCGTCAATAACGTTGTCAGCCCACTGTGGTTATTAAAATTAAAGGTTCGATGCACGGTTGGCTTTCTCAAGTCCGCATCTACCAGTAGCACTCTTTTGTTTTCCAAAGCAAAAGTCGATGACAGATTAGCTGCAACAAATGATTTACCTGCACCTTGAACAGCTGATGTGATGACAATTGATTTAAGCGATTTATCTACCATTGAATACTGAATGTTGGTTCGTACGGTTCTGAACTGCTCGGAAACGACGGAACCGGGTTTTGTTTTGACAATGATGGCTGTCTGCTTATCTACACGGTGTTTATGACTGTTTACTGACATTATCTTTACTCCTCTCTATATTCTACTCTTGACCCTAGGCGGGTAAGTCCCTTGCTCTATTCCCGAAGGCTGTTTAAACTGTTTCATCTCTCTTGAGGTCACTTCGTTTATTTGACCAAGATTTGACCATCCCAGCTGGTCAGAGATGTACTGGTCTGATTTAATTGTGTTATCCATCAGTTCCAGCAAGAAGCTTAATCCTAAACCAGCAAAGAGTCCCAGCATAAATCCTAGCGTCAGATTAAGCATAATATTGGGAGAGACAGGGTCCGTATTTGGAATCCCTTGAGAAATAATCGTGACATTTTGTACATTCATGATCTCATTGATTTTGATACGAAACGTTTCTGCTATGTTATTAGCAATACTTGCGGCCTGATTAGGACTGTCAGCTCTCACATGTATTGAAAAGACCTGAGACGTGTCTGTTGTACTGATTTCAATTCGTTCACTTAGTTCAGTGTAGCCCATGTTAAGGTCTAAATTGTCTTGAACCTCGTCTAGGACAATGGGACTTTGAATAATGTCTCTATAGGTATTGATTAACTGAAGGTTGGTATATATATCACTCTCTCTTATATCCTCTCCCAGTTGCGACCGATTAACAAGCAGCTGAGTGGTTGAGCTGTATTGAGGTACTGCCAGCATAAAGGAGTATACAATCATGAACAATAAGCCTATTAGACTGGCTCCTACAATAATTTTCAGTCTTTTTTTGAATAGCTGCAGCACTTCAATCAAGGTAATATCTTTATCCATAAGAATTCTCCTTTGATGGGCTATCATTTTTAGCTTGCTTTAAGTTTGAGCATCTGTTTGAGCGAATAAGTCAACAAGTGGTAGCTTTTCTTCTCAAATATTAGGCTAAAAACAGCAGCAGTTGCGACTGAGAATATACCCGTATAGATACTTGAAAGAATCCAATCGAGCCACGTCACTATATTTAGAGGGAAGAGAAGGGTAAATACGCTGACATTTAACAAAACAATGAGGATAACCTTTGCCGCCCTGTAAAACGTCTTTCTAGCTGTCTGCTTTAGGATCTGCCTGTTTGAGAATAAAATAATGTCAATTGTCCTGTATCCAAATGATGCCATCGTTCCCACGAGTAATCCATAAATTCCCATGCGTTGAATTAGCATCAGCGACACTAGCAAGTTGATAGCAGCTTCTAACATTGCCCTCCATTGCGTTTCCTTGAAATATCCCCCTGCATTGATTAGCGTGTCACCTGGGACCCGAAGATTATTTGCTATCCCGATGGCCACGAACAATAAGGCTATTGTAGGATTACTGTAGGAAACGTCATTGGCTCCTGCAGTATAGAGCCTGACAAAAGGCAAAATCATGATGGAAGTGACCGAGTAAATGACTGTAACAACACTAAAGTATAAAAATTCATACAATTCATAGTTCGACTTTAACGCCTCTCTATCCTGTGTAAGCATCAAACTTCCAAAACTTGCGACACTTCCTTGAGCAAAAACTGTTTTCATTAAACTATAGAGGTGAGAAAACACTAACTGGTACACTGCGTAAATGCTGACCAGAACCATGTCCCCTGTGACAATCGTCAAAATCAGAATATCTGTATTGTTTACCACGAGACCCGCAATCTGATGAAGAAAGGCTGACCAGCGTTTAGACAGTGCTCTCTTGTCTCCTTTCACCTGTTTATCCAATCCTTTGTAATGTCGTTTAACATAGTGATTCTGCAGCAGCATGACGACAAGGATCGCGATTGTAGGAATAGCCTGTACTAGAATAACTGAACTAGCCCGGCGTATAAGCAGAATCTGGATTACCCCTCTGAGCACAAGAGCCACTATGTTAAACAGAGTCGCTACATAGAGCTTTTGATCTGCTTGCAGCAAAACAGTATGTTTGCTGATCAGAAACGATGTTAGCGTGCTCTGCATTCCCATGACGAGCATTAGCCAGAAGACAATATTGACAGGGACTTCAGGAATAAAATAAGGAAGGATCAAAGCTAGAAGGACAACGGAAGCAGTAAAGGCCATGCCTGTTTGAATGTAATATTGCCGAATCGCGTTTAATATTTCATTCAACCGTCTAATGTCTTTTTTGTTTAGAGGATCGTAAAGAGCCTGGATAGACGCCGTATTCAAACCTGCATTTAAAAGCAGCACATAGCTCATCACGTTTGTAATTGAAGAAGTCAGGCCATGAATCGTTGGTCCATAGTATGTCAGAAACAACCGAGGAATGATGAAACCAAAACTGATCATCACCAGTTGATATGAAAATTCAAAGACTGCATTTTGAATGGTGGCTTTTTTTCTGCCTATCTCCACTGTCACTTCGCCTCCTTCCATTAGAAGTGTATGGAAGCTGTACTTGTATACAGTTTTTGCAACTCCAAGATAATTTCACTTATATCAAACTGATCAAGCCTGTAGGTGTCATTAGAGGTTTTTTGAGGGGTGAGTACAGCTTCTGCCCACAAATCAACCGAATCAGCTAGTGAACACGTTTGGATAAGATTAGTGATGCAGACTTCAGACGTTATCTTATCAGACACCACACACCTTACACCGGCTGCCTGAGCTTCAAGTAAGACAATGGGAAAGCCCTCAAACAGAGAAGGAAACAGAAACACATCCATTACTTTCATTAGTTCAGGAATATCTGCCCGATTTTCTAAAATAGTCACATGCGAATTTAACTGCATGTGTCTGATCTTGCGTTCAATCTCCCCTCTTTTTTCCCCACTGCCGATAAGCAGCAAATGAGTTAGGGGATGACGCCTTTGACATTCCTTAAATATATCTAGTAAAAACAGGTGGTTTTTCTGCTCTGTAAATCTTCCGATATGTCCAATAACCTTTGTTTCTTCAGGGATATTCAATTGCTTTTTTTTATCCATCGAGTCGAAAGCAGGTATCTCAAAACGCTTGCTGTTGATTCCATTGTGCAACACTAGCACACTGTCCGTATCAAACAGTTCCTTAGCCTCATCCATCATTTTATGATGTAAAGCAATCAGCTGCATTTGCTTGTGTTTGATGCAGTATCGGGTAGACCATCTGTATACTTTCTGTGATTTTCTGAAGTGGACATCAACCTCATTATGCAGTGTATGAAAAAGCTGAATATTTCTCTTTTTTGTAGGTAAAGGTATTAAATACTCATTGGTTTGCAAGTGGGAATGGATAATATGGGGCTGTTCTTTCTTTACCCGTTTGTTCCATCGGTAATAACGCTGCATTTTATGAACCAGCCTGGCCAACAGTCTGGTTGAGTTGGGAAACAGCAGCTCATCACCCAAGTAAATGACTCGAATGTCGGCTTGTTTGAGTTTTTTTTCGTTTGAGGTGTGGTGCTCTTTTTCTAGTGTGACAACAATCAGTTCAAAAGCTGACCGGTCAATTTGCATCCCATATTCGGTAACAAGTGATTCTGCTCCTCCCATTTGGAGATGACCAATTAATTGAATAATTTTCTGTTTCATACCTTTTCCTCCTGTCTAGCTGTACGCTGGCTCTAGTGTGGTGAACATTACACTGTATTAAAGACTTTTTCATATTCTTCAATAATTGCCTCGACACGGTAAGCTTCAGCTCGCTTTCCACTTTTATTTTTACTTTTAATGGTATGAAGAATCCCCTCGGCCAGTGCCTGTGGATCACTTGCTGGAACCAAAGTACCGTACGCATTGTCCAGAAGTATTTCTCTCGGTCCACTTGGACAGTCAGTAGCCACCACTTTAGTTCCGCATGCAAGAGCTTCCAAAAGCGAATTAGGGAAGCCTTCCCATCTTGAAGACAAAATATAGGCATCTGCATAGCGATAATAGGGATAAGGATTCTTTTTGAACCCCAAAAATTGAACATGCTGATCAATTTCCAATTTTTCTGAAAGAGTGCTCAATTCTTGCTTTAGACTACCTTCACCGATGACCGTCAAGTGAACAGTTGGTTCTGTTTGTAACACTATCCTTACAGCCTCTAAAAGAATGTCAAACCCTTTCTGATAACTCAATCTGCCCACAGCCAAGAGGTGAATGAGCCCTTCTGGGTAAGGATTACCTTCAAACGATTGCTTAATAATGGTATCTATATCAAGGGGGTTATAGATATGAGTGACTTTCTCAGAAGAAAGCTTGTAGGTATGGAGTATATCTGCTCTCATCGCCATGCACTGGGCGATGATGAGATCGGCTCGGGGGTAAAAGTGGGTGTACAAAAACAATACACTTTTCTTTTTTAATGGAGATAAGGTGCTGAGGGATTTTGAAGGAGTATTGGCTTCTCTCAAGATAATTTTAGGT
This sequence comes from Alkalibacterium sp. AK22, assembly GCF_000585255.1. Classification (GTDB taxonomy): domain Bacteria; phylum Bacillota; class Bacilli; order Lactobacillales; family Carnobacteriaceae_A; genus Alkalibacterium. The sequence continues at coordinate 85,986 of NZ_JANL01000029.1, read as the reverse complement.
TTTTTTCTTAGGAAGGGCTTAATTAGGACAAGCCCCAAATTAAGTTCATCCAGTGTTGAAAAAACGATGTCCGGCTGAACAGTGTTCAGCACATTTGTCAGCTTGATTAACGCGTATCTTACATGCCCGGCATTTAAACTGGTTATTTTAATAGTATCAGGCAGCAGCTCCATGTAAGGCCCTTCTGCTCTTACTAAAATCAGGTGAATACGAAACTTTTCTCTATTGATTGTCCTTACTAACGTAGCCACTACTCTTTCTGCACCTCCGCCTGCCATTGTAGGGACAAGTACAGCCACCGTTTTCATGAGGGAACCTCCGCTCTTCGTATGAGTGAGCTTTGATCAGCAACCTCACGATACAACTGTTCTATCTGCATTTTATATTGTTCATGGTCATTCAGTTTTGTATATAAATGGTAGCTTTTTTCTCCCATTTCATTTCTCAAGTCTTCAGATGTCACTAATCGGACCACCGCTCGACTGAGATTGGCATCATCAGCATATAAGAATCCTGTTTCCTCATGAGTGACTAAGTCCTGCATCCCGTCTACGGGTGTAGAGACAATAGGTAATTTGAATGCCATCGCCTCCAATGCAGCGATGGGGGTTCCTTCGAATTTTGAACACATCAGCAGACAGCTTGATGACTGCATGGCCTTATATGGATAGGCAAGACGCCCGGTAAATGTAACCTGGTGTCTGACTTTTTCTTGTTCAAAAACACTCTCCATTGCTTTTCTCATATCCCCTTCACCAATCACGCCAAATTGACTACTTGGAACTGCTTTTAACACCTCTGAAGCTACTTTGGCCATGCGCTCAGGATCTTTCTGATCTGTTAAACGACCGACAAAAATAAAATCGAATGTATAGTCATTGGTATCATAGGCCGCTAATGTATTTAGGCGATTTGGGTAGATGATATTCTTTAAAATATCCGTCTTATTTTTTATGTCCTGATTATACACGTAGTCTGCAAAACAGCTGTCGGAAACAGCAATAACCTTAGCTGCTTTTCTTACTGCCCACTTGTATAAAAAAGCTTTACGTGAAGGTCTGTTCATGTCTCCATTATTTACGTGCAAGTGTGAAATGAATGGAATAGGTCCAGCGACCAGCGACACCAAAACAGTGGCTCTGACATCATGGGCATGTATGACATCTGGGCTAAAGGAGTGAATAACTTTTTTTAGTTCACGGTACGTGAAGGAGGCAAGCGGTAGAAAACGGATACCCCTGTCGGCTAAAGCAGCAGCAATCGGACCATTTAAGGAACAATAAGCCATCTCAAAATTCTCATCCACCATCATGCAGATATCTCCTGCCACATTTTCTGCCCCGGAGAGCTTATTGGTGTAAAGCACATGAAGGACCTTCATTTCTCACCCTTCTTTCTACAATTTTTAAATCAACTGAGCCTCGTGAGCTGACAAGCAAATCATCGATACTGATTTCGCAAGATTACGGGGGAATCGGCTGCTTTGTTCATCTGCAGCTCCTGGGACTCTGCCACTTCGCTATTCCCAAGAATGGCCATTACTGAAATAACAATATACACATAAGTGGCCTCCTGGTAAAGCAAGGTCAGCGACTGGCTGTATATAAGGAGTAGCATCAACGGGATAAAACTGAGTAATTTGATGCTTTCGGGCTCTTCAAATCTCATCCGGTACTTGCTGGCACCGGCAATAAACAAACAAATGAAGACGATTCCTCCTACTATTCCCCAGGACATAATCAGTTCAATAATCGTGTTGTGCGGTCTTATTTCAAAATTATTCATGTAAGAATACATTCCCTCTCCAAATATGACTGTTTGGATGTGATCATGGAGATATTCCATGTAGTTGTTATAGATAAATGTTCTTCCCGTTGTAATATCACCCGCCCTTCTTCCAATTTCAAAGCGGTAAAGGATTTTTTCAATCGTCGTTACCACATAAGCGCTACGACTCAGCAAAAATCCGCCCAGGCTTAATATCGTCATCGATACAAAAAACTGCTTTTTGTTATTTAAAGTCGCGATAAGAAACACTACAGTTATTCCTATGGATGTCAAAAAATAGGTTTTTGATAAAGTCAGAGCCCCTGCAATCAGCACAACTCCAATAATCATCAAGCCTGAAAAATAACTGAATTTTCTGTTTCTTTTTATCAGTAAGTTCTGAGCAATCAGAGCAATCGCAAGTAAGTTATATAAGCCATAGGTATTGGGATCCAATTCTCCCAATCCTCCAAAACGAAAGGAATCTGTTACAACAATATTCTGATTCAGCCATAGGAAAGTTACTGCGTATAAAAATGTCCCTGCTCCTAAAAACCTTATCCCCAAGGCGTTTGAATACCCGCTAGGTGTCTCGAACAAATGCAAGCCGATAAGAAAGATAATCAGAAATAATTTAATCGTATTAAAGGTTGGAACGGTTCCGGAAGCAATCAGGTGAATCACTTCGATTGATATGACCGAAATAAGGAGAAAAGAAAACAATACATTTAAGTGAAAATCACTGTCAAGCAAGCGTTTCAGAAGCAGCAGCAGGATGATCACATTGTAAAGTGGAAAGGTCCCAATTACTAAATAGAGATACATAGGAGTGAAGAAGTATAAGGTGTAAGTGAGTTGATTTATAGTAGATACGACACAGAGAAGAGATAAAGCGAAGAAAGATAGAGTGGTAAGACCTGTGGAATTAAAAATACTGCCTATATTATAGACGAGTGTGGTGAAACACAAAAAATAAAAATAACTTCTGTCATTCAATAAACCTATTTTATTGCGAAAGGCATAATTCAAGTCAATCGGGTTCATATGCTTACCCCCCCTGATAACAAAGAACCAAAACAAAGCAAAAGAGCTTGTTTTTCTGATTGTCATAAGTTTAGGCGTATTGCCTATTAGTCAGAAAGTGATGGATGCGATTGAACTGTATGAGGCTACCGTGCTGCAGACTTAACTGTAATGAGGAGTCATTGGGTTAAAAGAGGGTGTAAAGGAGGACAAACGTCAAGGCATACATGTCGCCTTGGTAGAGGCTAGAGCGTGAATTAAGGATGAATATTAGAGGAATTTGGGGTAAAACTAATTCATCATGCATAGCTTACCAAAGATTTAACTACATAGTACATTTTATTAAGGAACATTTCCAGTAAAACATTTAAAATCAAGGATTTTTATTTGTAGCTGTTTTAAAAGTAGCTGACTGCTTGAAACCAGATGATATGAATGATAAAGACAAAATAATGATACACTTACTGCTAAATCACACTTACCCATACATATCAGGCTAGTTATTTTTTATACTCACATTATATAGAACTGATGAATAGTTTTCACTCAATAAGCCTCTTAAAGTCCTCTAAATATGTATGATAGTCTTTTACGCACCTTAGTTAGACTATATATAAGTCTGTAAAACGACGGTATAGGCGCTCTGCTTCTAACAGAAAAGGAAGCAGTCTGACTGCAATCTAGATCAGCTTAGAATCAGTTCTGCTTGATTAAAAAATCAAACAAAACAGCAGCAGTCACCCATCTGAAAGTGATGACTGACTGCTGCTAAGAATGCTTTATTCTATAAAACGACCATGCGCATTGACTTTCTGTTCATCATTGTAACTCATCCATAGTCTTCTATTTAATCGAGCCAACCATTCCGGCAACAAAATGTTTCTGCAGCACGAAGAATATGATGGCTGTTGGTATCGTTGTGAAGAATATGGCGATCATGACTGCCCCAAAATCAATTAAATATCCAGATCCCATAGCTGAAATTACAAGAGGTACGGTGAAATTTCTTGGTGACTGTAGTATGACTAGTGGCCACAGGAAGTTATTCCAAGCCCCCATAAAAGTGACAATACCGGCAGCCGCATAGGTTGTTTTCATTGTTGGCATATATATTTTCAAAAACAAACCTAACTCAGATAGACCGTCTATACGTCCAGCTTCTAACAATTCTTTAGGAAACATTTTTGTGTTTTGTCTAAAAAAGAAAATCAAGAAAGCAGTAGAAACGTAAGGGAGAATGACTCCGAAAAGGGTGTCTATTCCAAATATAGGTGCGACTTCTGATATAGTTCCAAAAAGTCGGAATAATGGAACCATTAACGCTGCAAAAGGAATCATCATGGACAACAGAACCATATTGTAAACAATCTCTTTCCCCCGACTTTTATGAACTTCAAACCCATAACCTGCTAATGAAGACACGAATATAGAGAGAATCGTCTGTCCAAAGGAGACAATCGTTGAATTAATGACTGCTCTGGATAGCAGTGATGTCTCTATCATCGTTCGAAAGTTTTCAATAAAGTGTGTCCCAGGAAGCAGTCTTCCTCTTGTAATATCTATTGAAGGATTCGTGATACTAATGATTAAAAAATAAAACGGAAAGAAAAACATCACAGACGTTAGGATAAGAAAACTATACATAAACACTTTTTTCATTGTTTCTTGATTTTTCATTTTCTCTCTCTCCCCAGTCTAAATTGTATAGCAGATAAGATAACTACAAATACGACTATAGTATAGGAAACGGCCGAGGCGTATCCAAAGTTCGGTGTGAACTGAAACGATAAATTATAAATATATTGAGATAGGGTCGTTGTAGCATTTCCTGGTCCCCCACCTGTTAAGTTCATCGGTTCATCAAACAATTGGAGCGTTCCAATAGTAGAAGTGATGGAGGTAAAGAGGATGACGGGTCTAAGCATAGGTATCGTTATCTTAAAGAACTGTTGTACTGCGCTAGCACCATCGATTCTGGCGGCTTCATAAATACTTGGACTCACGTTTTGCAGTGCTGACAAGTAAAAAATCATATTGTATCCTGTCCATCTCCAAGTGATTGCAATAATGATTAACACACGTGCCCAAAAAGGATCGCCGAGCCAGAGAACAGGGCTGTCAATTAAATTTATCCCCATAAGGATTTGGTTTACTATTCCATTATTAGAGAATAGATACCTAAAAACTAGCGAGTAAGCAACAAGCGAGGTGATTGATGGAAGAAATACAAGCGTTCTAAATATTCCTTTTAGCTTCAGTGTCTTTTGATTCAAGATAACTGAAAAGACTAACGCTAAAATAATCATCAAGGGTATTTGAAAAACTAAAAAAATAAATGTGTTGGTCAACGCTGCGATAAACGCTTGATCGCTAAAAAGACGCCGGTAGTTATCGAAGCCTGTAAACGTCAAATTAACCCCTGCACCGGTATGAAGTGACAGCCAAAACGCTTGAACCATCGGATAGAAATAAAATAAGAGTATAAAGAAAGTTGGAATAATGACGAAGGTCCAACTCATAATTACTCTATTTCTTTCCAGCTTTCCCATGCCTTTGTTTTTTACCGCTATATTATCGGAAGAAACAGTATTGTGATTCTTTTTCTGAACACTACTTTCGTTTTTGCTAAATTTACTTAAACTTGATGACATAAGTATTTCCCCCTTTTATGTAACAGAGACTCTCTCAATTGTTTATTGAAAGAGCCCCTATCAAGTTGCTTTTTACATGGCTAGCTCTGCTTGGCTCTGTGCATTTTGAAGGACTTCATCTAAATCAGCTCCACCAAGGAAGTCTTGAAGTGCTACAGACAAGATGTCCTCAATTTCATATGTTCTTTGGCCAAAGGCAACCTCAGGTATCTCTTGAGTCCATTGAGCTAAATCCTGGAAAATCTGCTGCCCACCATAGAAATCCACCTCTACTTCAAAAGCTTCTCCATCAGATGCTGGTGCAAAGGCACCCATAGCCCCAATATCTACCAATAAGTCTTGATAAAATTCAGCATCCGAGCCGAAAGTCGCTGCCAAGAATTCTGCAGCCAGTTCATTGCCTTCTACGTTAAGCACATATATAGAAGAACCACCTAAGTTGGAAGCATTCACTGATCCTTCAACACTTTGTCTAGGGATAGGCGCTACTCCCCAGTTGCCGGCCTGATCTTCTGCCTGCATAATGGACGCATTAATCCAGTTACCTGTCGGAACAGTCACAACGTCCCCATTGTTAAATGTTTGGATAAATTGATCCCAATCGTTATGGATATTAACGATCCCCGCATCCACCATTTCTTTATAGTTTTCAAAAGCTAGCCTCAAAGGCTCGTTGCCTTCGATGAATGGAGTCACACCGTCTTCTTCATCTGTCCACCATACACCTGAAGAGTGCATCATGATACGCATCAAACCTAAGTCTCCGTTGTCATTCGTAATCCAGCTGACACCTGTCTGTTCATAGACCGACTTACCAATTTCAATATATTCTTCCCACGTGATATCTTGAAGATCATCGAGGGAGTAGCCCGCTTCCTCCAGGTAATCCGTTCGAACAAATAAGCCAGTCACTCCTGTATCAAAAGGAACATTATACACATTATCATTGTGTGTACCTGCGGCTATTTTATAATCTGCAAAGTCAGAGGTTTCAAAATAATCACCTAATGAATAAAACGATCCTTCATAAGCAGTCAAGAAACTTGGTGCACGGTAATCTTCAATGAGTACGATATTAGGTAGACCGGTCTCGACGCCGGAGCTTAAACTCGTGTTCAGTCTCTGGATAACATCCGCCTGAGAGTTTTCAACAATATTTAGACTAAAGTCAGGATTATTTTCCTGAAAACGCTCTTCGGCCATTTCAAAGGCCGCAACGTTAAAGTTAGGGTCCCACATCCAGGCTGTGAGTTCTGTTGGATCATCAGTGATTCCTTCAAAGTCATCTCCTTCAGAGGCCGCTCCGTTATCCTCTCCATTGCCGCATGCTGCCAATAGAAGTAACGCTGTTGCACTTAAAGCTAGGTACCCTTTTTTGTTCATCATTGTAAACCCTCCACTTTTCTTTTTTTTAGCCAATCGTTAATGACGTAAATAAGGAACAAATGACAGTGAGTAGCTGTACGATTCATTTTTAAGCAGATATTTATCCAACACACCCGGTCCACAACTTGAAGAGCCAATCCCATTCACTTTGTAATCGAGATTAAGTTCATACGCATCGCTTAACGGTGTTAACTCAAAGCGGTGATTGGCTTTTTCAAGGTCTTCCGTTGTCCATTCACTGACAGAAAAGTTAAACGATTCGCCTTGAACAAGCAAGCCTTCGCCTCTCTGGTTATAGAAAGCGACCCAGTCCACTTGACTTCGATTGCCACTTTCTTGCGGCATAATATAAGGTGTAGTCAGGCTGCTGGTTTCCTGTGTCCAAACGCCTTGCTTGACAGCCTGTTTGATATCCGGGTAAGACTCTCCAGGTCCTGCTCCTTGCCAACTCGTTTCGGTCAGCGTGTTTGCAATTCTTAGCTGACTACCGATTTTAGGTAAATGATCGCAGCCTTTTCCGAACGCTTCTGCTGAGACCGTCATGTCCATTTTTCCGGTATTTTGAATCACATAAGTGGTTTCAATTCTAAATCCCCATTCAAAAATAGGGGGGGCCAGCGTACTTTTGACCGTCACTTTGACCGTTTGACCCTCTGACTCACTGACGTCGAAAGACTCCATTCTTTCCTGCATCTTATCCAAAGCATTCGCTCGCCAGTATTTTTCACTGTTTGAAGACCGGAATTCATCATGGCTGATGCGGTCATTATCGGTTAAAGCGTGCCAGTAATTCGCTTTGGGGCCGCTGGTAATAAGCGTTTCGCCATTGTAACGGTAATGCTTTAAGCGTCCAGTGTAGCGATCAAAGCTGATGTCAACGATAGTGTTACTGATCATCACGTCATCTGCTGTATAGTTACACTCCAGAGCGTTTGCAGGCAAGTCTATGTCAAATACACACTCTTTTTGCTTTTCTTGAATCACCAACTGACCCCAGGCTATCTCATGACCAGAATCGGCCCAGTCAGTCGCATGCTTCAGTCGGAAACTTACGTTCAAATAGACTGCCTCATTTTCCTGGTTCTCAGACAAATCAAGCGGGAATACTTTAGACTCTTTCGCCTTGATCTCATCTGTATCAATGAAGCCTTGCTGTAATACACGTTCACCCACTACCACTTCATACACACCATACACCTGGTCTAAGCTGATAAAGTCATGCACATTGGTGACTTTTACAGCAGACTTTTCTGAATCTGACCAGTCAACTTTGATGGGTTCAATGACTTTTTTGTATTCTGTTAAAGCGGGCGACGGCTTACGGTCGGGGAAGATCAGTCCATCAATCACAAAGTTTCCATCATGTGGATCCTCTCCAAAGTCTCCTCCGTAGGCAAAGAACGTTTCACCTTTTTCATTGACTGCACGGATGCCATGATCAATCCATTCCCAGACAAAGCCCCCCTGCAAGCGCGGATATTTATAGAACAAATCCATATACTCTTTAAGGCCGCCTGGTCCATTTCCCATAGCATGAGCGAATTCGCATAAGACATGCGGCTGGGATAAGTGGCTTTGCTTGCCCAGTTTTTCCATCGTATCGACATCGGTATACATGGTTGAAAACATGTCAGCGCTCTGGTTAATGTCTTTTGGCTCATAGTCTGACCGTTCAAGAATGTAGCGGGTCTCTCCTTCATAATGTAAAAGACGGGTATCATCTTTTTCCCTAGCCCATTTGGCCATCGCTAAATGATTTCGCCCAAAGCCCGATTCATTCCCAAGAGACCAGATCAGTACAGACGGTCTGTTTTTGTCTCTTTCGACCATACGCTTCATGCGTTCAAGATAGGCTTCCGTCCATTCAGGACTGTCACTCAAGCGATCCCAATCATTGATCAAGGCAAAACCGTGTGTTTCAATATCTGCTTCATCAATCACGTACAAGCCGTACTCATCACACAATTCATAAAATCTTGGATCACTGGGATAATGGGAGGTTCTGACTGCGTTAATGTTATGCGCTTTCATTAGTTTGATATCTTGAATCATGACATCCAGTGGAACATAATGACCCAAGTCTGTATGAAATTCATGCCGGTTGACTCCTTTAAACAAGAGCGGTGTCCCGTTCAGTTCAATCAAGCCGTCAGTCAACTTCACTTCCCTGAAGCCTACTTTTTGCGGAATTGCACTTAATACCTCATGGTTTTCTTTCAGAACAATATATAGGCGATATAAGTGAGGGGCTTCCGCTGACCACTTTCTGGGTTGGCTGACTGTTTGAGTAAAAGTGAGTTCACTTGACTGGACCGCTACCGTTTCTTCAAAGAGGCTCTTATTCCCATCTTCAAGAATAAAGGTCACGTCACAGCCTACTGCCTCTTCAGTCAGCTGCAGGTTTACAGCCAGTTGACTGTCGGTATAAGTCGAATCAAAGGTTGTCTTGATTGCAAAATCCTTTACCCGTTTCTGTTTAAGTTTCTTGATGTATACATCTCTAAAAATGCCTGATAGCCACCACATATCCTGATCTTCTAAATAAGTATGGGCCGACCACTTGTATACTCTAACCGTCAGGGTATTTTTTCCTTTTTTGATCACGTCAGAAAGGTCAAACTCAGACGCTGTCCGGCTTCCCGTAGCATATCCGATGTATTCCCCGTTAACCCAGACATCAAAGGCCCCATCCACGCCTTCGAACCGCAACAGGCAGCAGTCGTTTAAGTCACTGACATCAAAGGTTCTTCTATATATCCCCGTTGGATTCTCTGACGGGATAAAAGGCGGATCTACCGGGAAGGGATACTGTACATTGGTGTAGTGCGGCCGGTCGTAGCCTTCAAACTGCCAGTTGGAAGGCACTTTGATCCGATCCCACTCACTGTCATCATAGTCCGAGTGATAAAAATCTTCCGGACACTTTTCCGGGAACGGGCTATAATGAAAGGCCCATTCTCCATTCAACAACTGGAAACCGGATGAAAGTCTTCGGTTATGTGTTTTCGCTTTTTTTAGATGATCATATTGAAAGTGATATGCAGACTCAGGTAATCGATTTTTATGAATGACTGACTGCTTTAAATAGTTACTTAAAATATGAATCCCGCCTCTCTGTATCAGCATATTGTAATCGGTTTCTTCTACATCTATACTATATAAATTTTTAGTAAAAATTGCAAGCGTTTTCTTGATTTATTTTACTTATTATTTAGTAAATATATTTTGAATGTTTACTAAATACATCTTCTCAGCTTACTCCACTGTGTTCAGTCTACGGCTTTTATCTGGACACACACACTTCTAAAGTCGCCATTGATCTGATAGCTGGACTGAGTCTCTGATTCCGCAAGAGGCGGCTGCACAAACAGACCTTTATACATCAGCTCACTGCCGTAATAGACTTTCGGTTCAGATTCACCTTTCTCTTTTACTGTGTAACGTCGATGGGGATCCAGACCAGTTAAGGTGACTCTTGGCCGTAACGTATTGGTTTTATCCAAAATAAGGTAATAGAAGAACAAGGCTTCCGTCTGGTTTTCGTCGACAAACATCCAAGCGACTTCATTATTCCCTTCAAAAGGTGATTTCAGCCTGTAAAAGAGGCCATACTGAATAAGCTGACGGTGGTTTTTGTAAAAGTCGATTTGCTTTTTCACGATACGGCTTTCGTCAGCTGTCAAAACAGTCGGATCCAGCTCATAGCCTAAATTCCCAGCACTAGCGACGTCCCCTCTCATTTTTAAAGAGGTTGTTCGATTGACTTGGTGATTCGGTACCGAAGACACATGACTGCCCATGGAGCTGATGGGGAAAACCAGGCTGGTCCCCGTTTGAATTTCCAGACGGGCAACAGCATCGGTGTTGTCCGATGTCCATGTCTGAGGCATATAGTGAAGCATGCCCGGATCATATCGTCCTCCACCGCCCGAGCAACTTTCCCACAATATATGAGGGTAAGCAGTCGTTAAGGTCTCCATGACTTCATATAGCCCTAACATATAACGGTGCGTGACAGTACCATCACTGATTGAAGGATCCTGAGATCCAATTTCAGTCATGTTCCGATTAAAATCCCATTTAATGTAGTCAATGGGTACCGTATCCAAAACCGCTTTGATTTGGTTGATTATATTTTCTCTGACTTCTTTTCTTGTATAGTCCAGGATGTATTGATCTCGTCCTACAGAGGCTTCACGATGGACCGCTTTGAGTACCCAGTCAGGGTGGGCACGGTACAACTCACTGTCTTCTGAAATCATTTCCGGTTCAAACCATAAGCCAAATTTTAATCCTTTGGCCTTAATTTTTTCAGCAAGAGACTTCAGGCCATTCGGCAATTTTTCTCTATGAATAGTCCAGTCACCTAGAGACGAGCGGTCGTCATTCCGCTTGCCGAACCAGCCATCATCCAGTACAAACAATTCGATACCCAATTGAACGGCTTGATCGGCCATATCCAGAATCTTTTCCTCTGAAAAATCGAAATAGGTTCCTTCCCAGTTGTTCATTAATACTGGACGTTCCTTAAACTGATGCTGACCTCTGATCAGGTGTTTCTGGTAGAAGCGATGCAGGCTTTGTGAAAACTCATTGAGCCCGTCAGGTGAATAAGACATAACCACTTCCGGTGCTTGAAATCCCTCATCCGGCTGAAGTGTCCAGTTAAAGTATTCCGGACTGATCCCCATCTGTATGCGTGTATGGTTATATTCTGTAACCTCAACATTCGCCATAAATTCCCCTGAGTAAACAAAGTGCATGCCGTAAATGTCCCCAGTGTGTTCTGTGGCCTTAGGATCACACAAGGCTAAAAAGGGCTGATAGGTATGGCTGGTTGTCCCTCTTTTGGAATCTATTTTATGGACGCCACGGTGTACGGGGTGTCTCACGATATCGCGTTCCCGACCCCAGCCACCGGGTAATTGGATCAAATCAAAATCAGCATGATCATAATCAATGGAGGCACTGAGCAGTTTGTTTATCTCCACAGGCTCGCTTCCTTCATTGCTGAGTTTTACCGAGCGGGTAATGATCGGGTAGTCTTCAAAAATCGTGTACATCAGTTCGAGCTTGAGACCCTTTAGCTTGTCTTTCAGCTGAATAGTCAGCATCTGTGCCTCCTGGTCTTTGGAGGCATACGTATGGGGAAGTCCCTTTAATGCGGCTTTCCCTTCTTTGATTGCATAAGAGTCGTATTCAAATTGCGTTGAAAAGGTGCCGTCTGCGCAGGTCACAGCAAAAGCAGACTCCCGGTAGTCTCCATTGTTATGTCCAGGATACTCCTGGGGCAGAGTATTAAGGGAAAAATTGCGGTCAGCTGAGCCGCTGGGATTAGGTGAAAAAGAGCGGTCCCACATGGGGAAATCACTGTCTGTGTGGGTATTGCCCACCGTCTTCCCCCAGTATACGTGCGAGATATATTTGCTGTTTACAATTGCTAGCTGATAACTGACCTTTGTGTTGTATAAGTGAAAACTGCTGGACTGTTCGTTATATACAATAGTCATGATGACCTCCTGCTTGCTTTTTTACCCCTTCAGGCGAGTGCCTTGTGTGTGCACTCGAATAGAACTGTAACGTTCACTTTATTTTTTAACATCTGTAAGGAGAGACCCTAATTTAGGGAATAAGACAATTTTCTGGACTTTTACTTGTAGATGCCGCTCCTGTTCACTTACTAGGTGCTCTCTCTGAACACCAGTTGCGTAGAGACAATGACTTTTTTTGAGATGTCTCGTTCATCCTGGATTCGTTCGTCTAGAAGCTGAATGCCGCTTTTTCCCATTTCTTCTGTAAAAATCTTCACGGTGGTCAAGGACGGCGTACTGTATTTGGCAGTAGAGATGTCGTTGAAACTAATCAAGGACATGTCCGTTGGCACCTTGATATTTTTTTCGTACAGTGCTTTCAGGCACCCTATGGCAATGGTATCATTCGCTGCAATAAAGGCAGTTGGTCGCTCTGACTCCTTGAGAGTGTCTAGCGCTTTCAGCATGTTCTCCTTGCCATCTTTTACACAGAACTTGCCAATGAAGAAGTAGTCCGGCTGGTACAAGTCTTTTTGCTTCAAGTACCGTCTTGCAACTTTTTCGCGCAAGTCGGTCCAGCTGCCGGACCCATCACTATAAGATTCTTTCCCACCGATAAAGCCTATTTTTGAATGTCCTTTTTCAATCAAGTAATCAATATTGGTCTGCATCGCTTTTTTAAAATCAACGACTACACTGTCCATATCTTCTGTCGGTTGAGAATCTACAAAGCACACCGGTACTTGCTTGCTTTTAAAATTTTCGACCTGCTGGGGACTGTATTTACCGATAGCTAAAATGCCAGAAAGCTTTTCTTCCTCGCCCAGTTCATCTTGGCTGTAAATTTTGACATAGTCATAACCTAAAGCCTTGGCCTTTTGTTCTGCAGCGAGTCGAATCGATAGATAGTAAATATCATTTAACTCCTGCGACTCACTGACCCAATTGACGATTGCGATCGTTCCTTTGTTTCTTGATTCTACTTTTTTCGTATTTTTATAATCCATCGCTTCAGCGACTTCAAATATACGTTTTTTGGTTTCCTTGGCTACGGACAAAGTAGGATCATAATTCAATACACGGCTAACGGTTGATGTTGAAACACCTGCTTCTGCAGCAATATCTTTGAGGGTAGCCATTTCGTTTCACCTTACTTTCTATAAATTAGTGTGACTCACAGCTGAAAGAGTAAAGGGTGCGTGATGTAAAGTCCTGACCTGGCCTGATTACAGTATCGCCAAAGCCTTCCTGATTGACTGCATCCGGTAAGGTTTGGGTTTCCAGGGCAATGCCCGCATATTGTCTGACCGGCTCATTGAAAAGAGTAAAATCGTCTACCTCTGCGTTATGCGTAAAGATAACCACGCTGTTACGGTCTGTTGTGAAGGTCACTGTTCGTCCTGACACCGGGTCAAACAGTTTGCCTTGATGACCCTGGCCGCCTGAGTTCAGGACAAAGGGATGATCTAAGCCGCTTCTTGCCTTTATCTGCTCGTCGTCAGACCCTACCGCTTCCTTGAGTGGTTTAGACTGACTGAAATCAAAGGGCGTTCCTTGACTTTTCACCCACTCACCTAGAGGGATATTCTGGTCATTCAAAGGAACAAAATACGGACTGTTCAGCTGCAGCTCATGGTCCAGTATCGACGTTCTCACATCACCGGTTAAATTGAAGTACACATGATTGGTCGGGTTGAAGAGCGTTGGCTTGTCGGTTGTTGCCCGGTAGTCGATGATCCACTCGTTCGCCTCCGTCAGCGTATAGGTCACTTGAATCTTCACTGTGCCCGAAAAGCCACTTTCACCCTCAGGACTGGTGTACTCAAAAATTAAGCTGGCTGCCTCTTCATTCTGCACCGTTTGTACAGCCCATATTTTTCTATCCAAACCTTCAAAGCCGCCATGCAGCGTACTTTTTCCCTCATTTTGAGGCAGGGAATAGGGTTGGCCATCGATGCTGTACTGACCTTCAGCAATGCGCCCCGCTACTCGGCCAATCACGGCTCCATAAAAAGGCCGATGGTCCACCATATCACTGAGCGAGTCGACATTTAAAGTGATGTTGGCTTGCTTGCCGTCCTTATCCGGAGTCATGATTTGTGTCACAATGGCCCCATAAGACAGGGCACTCAGCGACACCCCTTGAGAATTGGTCAGCGTATACTCCCTTACTTCCTGACCCTCTAGATAGCCAAATACTTTTTTTGTCACATCCATATGTGTACAGACTCCTTTCTGTTTGACGCGCTGATTTTAATGGTCCGCTAAGCCTGCTTTACATACTCAGCAAAGCGCCTGAAAGCTTTTTTGCCTTCAGCATCTCTTTTGAACACCCCTGCGTGCTCCAGTACCTTCAGAAATACTGAACCGACCGCTTCATCCACGACTTGAGACACATTTTCTTCTGACACTGTGTTCATGGCTTTGAGTTCATTCGCCCACTCCTGGTGATAAGGGGCTACGTGAGACTCCCGGTCCAGGAGAAAGGCTTTGATGACTTCCAGTTCTTCCTTTAAGCGAGGAGGTAAAATCGCCAGGCCCATCACTTCGATCAGCCCGATGTTTTCTTTTTTAATATGCTGAACAGATGGATGGGGATGGAAGATGCCATCCGGATACTTTGGTGACGTCCGGTTATTGCGCAGGACCATGTCGATTTCAAAAGCATCTCCTCTTCTTCGGGCAATCGGTGTTATAGCATTATGCGGGATACCTTCACTTTCAGCATAAATGCCTACTGATTGGTCAGTATAGGTTTTCCACTTGGTCATGACTCTGTCTGCCGCTTCCACTAAAGCTTCTTTATGTTCACTGCTGATTCGTATAACAGACATTGGCCATTTCATTAGGCTGGCTTCGACCTCAGGCAAGCCATCTAATTGGAAGGTGCACTCTTTTTCGGCTAAATCCAGAGGGAAGGTATGGCGTCCGCCTTGATAGTGATCGTGAGACAAGATAGAGCCGCCCACAATGGGCAGGTCGGCATTGGAGCCCACAAAGTAATGCGGTAACGTCACCAGAATATCCAGCAGGTTTTGAATCGCCTGCAGGTCGACTTTCATTTCCCGGTGCTTCCCCGACAAGAAGATCGCATGTTCATTGTAGTAAGAGTAAGGCGAGTACTGAAAGCCCCACTCTTCCCCGCTGACTTTCATACGCACAATCCGGTGGTTGGTCCGCCCCGGATGCGACAGGTGTCCTTCGTAGCCTTCGTTTTCCATGCACAACACACACAGAGGATAATTGGACTGCTTAGTGCGCTTAGCCTGGGCAATCTCTTTCGGATTTTTTTCCGGCTTGGATAAGTTGATGGTTATTTGTAAATCCCCATAGTCTGAGGGATAGAGGTATGCGATATTTTTAGAGATTTCTCTCGTTTTTATATAATTCGTTTGCTTGGACAGAGTGTAAAATAAGTCTGTCGCCTTGTATGGTGACGTCTGGTAAGCCTCCCAAAACTGCCGGTTCACTTCATAGGGACTGGGTGTCATACTATCCATCAGTTTAGCTTCTAGAACATCTCGGGCTGAAACAGAATCATCGATTACCTTTGCGTGTACGGCATAGTCAACCATCTGGTCTAAAAGTGCTAAAGGCGGACGCAATGCTTTGGAGGGGCTCACTACTTCCATATCTGTCTTATTTAAAACAGCCAGGAGTTGATTGGTCGCGTAGTGTTTATTGAGCGGATGAATCAGTCCTTCTTTAATATGGCACTCAATAAAGTCTACAATCACTTGACTGATGTCTCGCTGCTGGTTGTCTTTACTCATCCTACACCCATTCCTTTGTTCCGTTTTCTGTTTCGGCAATATAAAATTCAGCTGGATGCCCGATTGCCTGCTCAAAGTCGGTCCCAACCTGTTCAATAAAGGCTTCTACCTGATCTTTTTCCACAATGGCAATACAGCAGCCGCCAAAGCCTCCTCCGGTCATTCGAGCTCCGACCGTCCCGGCTTGCTCCCAAGCCAGGCGCACCAGCAGATCGGTTTCTTTCACGGTTACCTCGTAGTCTTCATGCAAGGAGAGATGTGACGCATTCATGTACTGGCCAAAGGCATTTAAGTCCCCAGCCTTTAATGCCTCCGTTGCTCGAAGTGTCCGTGCACTCTCATATACGGCGTGCCGGGCACGTTTTCTATTGACCTCATCACTGATCACCTGTTGGTGGGCATCAAACTGTTCTTCCGTCAGCTCGCCTAAACTGGAGACGTTTACAACTTTCTGCAGGTCGGACAGTGCCGCTTCACATTGCTTTCGGCGTGTATTGTACTCTGAATCTACCAGTTCCCGGCGCGTCATGGAGTTCATAATTACAATTTTATGATCCGGCAGGTCAACTGGAATTTGCTCATACTCAAGGGTGGTCGTGTCGAGAAGCATGGCGTGCCCTTTTTCAGCCATCCCAATCGCAAACTGGTCCAGTATGCCTGAATTTAAGCCCATGAACTCATTTTCCGTGCGCATACCCAGTTTAACCAAGTCCAGTCTGTCTATCCTCAGGTCAAAGAGTGCCTTAACGATTACCCCAATCAGCAACTCCAGTGAAGCTGAGGAGGATAGGGACGATCCGTTGGGAATCGTCCCATATACATAAAGGTCAAAGCCGTGATCAATCCCGCCTTCGCTCTCATTTATGTATTTAATCATTCCTTTTAAATAATTTGTCCAGTTGTCTTCTTTTTTGAATGTTAGATCATCCAGGGAAAAAGTCAGCGTCCCCAAATCAGGAAAATTACCCGAGTAAGCCTTCACCACTTTATCGGCTCTTTTTTTAACTACTCCATAAGTCCCCATTGTGATGGCGCATGGAAATACTCTGCCTCCATTGTAATCCGTATGCTCTCCAATCAAATTGATCCGACCCGGTGAAAAGAAGATGCTGTCTGCCTTGTAGCCAAATACGTGTTCAAATGATTGATACAACTTATTTTTCTCCACCATTACCACTCCCATATTGATATAGTATAGAGTCATTGTAGCTCTTTTAGTAAACGTTTTCAATAAATTTAGTAAACTTTTATGCGTATATGTTTTTCTATTCAAATTATTTACTGTTTGAAATATACATTTGTCACGTAAACAGCGGTACAGGATAGATATCCACTATATCCAAAAAAATGGCTCCACTCTTGAATGGATATAGGTGACTAGACTGTATATTGATCCTTATGAGTAAATAAAGCATTTATCTATTATTCTACTCATTCATTACAGTTGGCAGACTCTTGGGTTTATTCAGAGTAGAAAGCACAGTCGGAATTGCGGGTGTATTCGTTAAGTATTTCTACTTAGTCAGCGTCTATTTCTAACGAATAAGCGCTATTCATCATAAATTCACACCAGCTAAAACAGTAGAGGTGACGAATAACGCTATTCGTCATCTCTACTCTCTATAAAGCAAAAAACTCATGACGATTAGCAGCTAAGCGTCATGAGTTACTCTAAACCGTTTCATTTATTTAATTCAGTTCACTGACTGGGTTTGTGCGCCTCTGACTTTTTTCGGCCGCTTACCTTTGTTGAGTAACTGTGAGACGATAACTGTTGCGGATGCATCGCCTGTGATATTTGTCAGGGTGCGACCCATATCAAGCAGTCGGTCTATCCCAGCTACTAGGGCAATGCCATCGAGTGGTAAACCTACTGATGACAAGACCATACTTAAAATAATCATGCCTGCTCCAGGTACGCCCGCTGCCCCTATTGAGGCAAGTGTCCCTACAGCTACTACCGTCAGCTGACTTACAATGCTTAACTCCAGTCCATAAGCTTGAGCGATGAACAGTGCGGTAATGCCCTGATAGAGAGCATTACCATCCATATTGATGGTCGCTCCAAGTGGAAGAACAAAACCTGATACTTCTTTATTAATATGCAGTTCTTCCATTGAGTTCAAAGTTACGGGCAGTGTTGCAGAACTGCTGCATGTCGTAAAACCTACTAACTGTGCTGGGAGTATAGCCTTAAAGAAATCTTTCAATTTATATTGAGACCAGAATTTTACGGTTAACGAATAAGTAATGCCAATGTGTAGCGCTACTGCCAGGTAAAAAGCAAAAATCACTCGACCAAGTGGCAGGAGGACTTCCAAGCCATTTGTTGCAACAACGGGTACAATTAATCCAATAACTCCCAACGGCGTAAATTGCATAATAATATGCGTGACACTGATGGAGACTTCGTAAATAGACTCCACCACTTTTCTGAATGCCTCTCCCTTTTCGCCTACTCTAACTACACCAATACCTAACAAAAGCGAGATAAAGATAATTTGAAGCATATCTACCTCAAGAAAAGCTTCCATTATGTTCCCTGGGAAAATAGTGACAATGGTATCAACAACTGATGGAAAGTCTGCATCAGAACTGGTTGCTTCTGGTACCAAATTCATACCGGCCCCCGGCTGGATAACGTTGGATATAAGCAGTCCAATTAAAACAGCCACTATAGTGGTTCCCATAAAATAAACGACGGTGGCTAATCCGATTTTCCCCACTTTTTTGATATCCGTAACATTAGATACCCCTAAAAGTAATGACGTAAACACTAACGGCACCATGATCAGACTAATCAAGTTAATGTAGATATCCCCTAAAGGTTGGAATATTATTGCCCTATCCGGATCATTCTGCAAAAATAATCCGATGACTACTCCAATGATTAAGGCGATAAATATCTTTGTTGTTAATTTCAGCTTTGCTATTCGTTTCATAATTCAACCCCATCTAATAATTTACTCAGAGTCCCCCGCCATTTGACCTTACTTCATTTGGCATAAGTATACCCTCGTCATACAAAAAAAAATCTGACTACATAACGTCCAGCATCAGCAGATTTTTGTCGTGCATTTACACTACCATATCCTGAAATTGAGAATCAAGTCATCCTATCCTTCTATCCTTAATCTCATTTCATTGCAGAATCTCTCTTCTCCATAGCTCCATTATTTCATTTCATAATTATGAAAAAACCACGCCTTGAATCAATGAGGAACTTTCCTTATCACTGATTGCCTGAATGGCTGCTGCCCGCTTTTGTCTTTATTGTACAAACAAAAAGAGACTGAACAGCAGTAGCAGCCCGGTCTCCTTTCTTGTCTCACTTTGATATACCTTACTCTTCGTATTACTTTTTCTTCTTAATAACGGTACGTATTCTGGGGATAAGCTCTTGCCACTCTTTCATCCAAAACAGACCTAATCCATATACGATAATGATGGACACTACAGTTAACAGGAAACTGTAGAACAAACCTGGAATGGTCAATGCAATAGGCAGAGTCAGCACATAAGCAATGTAGCCCGCTAAGCCCATTAAGAAGACATAGTAGGCATTTTTTATAAAGTAAGTTGACGTTTTAAAATTGAATCCATAAGAGTGAATTACTAATGGGTCAAAAATCATGGTCGTCAACATCGTTGCCGTTATGGTCCCTAATATAACCCCTTCAATACCCAAAATTTGGACAAGTACAATCGAGGTTACCAAGTTGATAATCATACTCAACAATGGCCGGTATTTTAACTGCTGGAACAAACCCATTGCATTTCTTATTTGGGAGAGAAATAAAGTCATTCCTCTTAAATAGAATTCAAAGGCAAAAAGCAGGACAAAAGCAGTAGAGAGTGTAAACTGATCGCCTATCCAAACCGTAATGAACTTATTGGAGAGAATAAAAATCCCTATAGAAGCTCCACCATATAAGATAGTCGTCATCAAGTTCACGACCTGGAAAATGCGGTAACTTTCTTCCTTGCTTTTTTGGGCTACAAAACTTCCCAAACTGGCTTTTACAGAATTTAGTATAGGTCTTAAAAAGCGCTTGATAGAATTAGCCAGCAGCGTATAGTTGGAATAGTAGCCGACCGTCGCCAGTCCAACAAAGTAGGTTAATACTAGGTTATCTGTAGATGATAGTACAACGCTGTTGATTCTATACAGAAAGGCTGCTGAGAAGTCTTTGAGCATCTCTTTTAGTTCTGCTTTACCTATCTTATCGTCATACTTTTGGATGTATGGATAATCTTTATCTACTCGTCGAGAAATGAGATAGTTTTTGGTGATATTTGAAACCACCAATATTAGCAGGTAACCATAAAAAGACTGGAAAAAGTACAAGACGGCCACTTCGGAAATCGATGTCCCGATAATGACGTAGTTGGCATATTTCGATATAATGTATTCTCTCTGGTCTGCTTGCAGTAACGTTGTCTTATAGGCAAAAAACAAATAAGTGGAAAGGGTTTGAGCAATATACATCGCAAAAACCAGGTAAATATTAATGCCTTCCGCTTGATCTCCAATTATTCTTCCCAAAAAGGGAAGCAAACCTAGTGCCATAACAATGATAAAGATACTGATCACACGGTACGCCAGCTTAAAGAACTTCATCAAAGCCGAAATACGGCGTTCATTGCCTTCATTTAAGGGCTGGTATAATCTGAATGCAATCGCCGAGCCAATCCCAAGTTCTGCTAAGGATAGAAACTGAAAGATATTTTGAAAAACACCGTTCAGACCTAGATATTCCACACCCAATGTTTGAATAAAGACTGTTCGTACACCAAACATCAATACAAGCGTTAAGAGCACATTAACGATATTATACGCAATGTTTCTAATACTTTTTTTCGTTCTTGACATGTCTACACCTTTTTTCCTAAGTAATGACGTGCTTAAAATGTTGCTTCAAAACTAATAAAGAATACCAGAATCTATTCATAAAAGCAATGTTATGGCGATAGATAATGAGCACATAATGCAGTCTAATCTTGCTTATATACATAAAAACTGACAAGCTGCCGGATGGCAGTCACTTGTCAGTTTTTTAACTTTTCTTATGCAATTATTGAGGACAGCGTGTCATTAAAGACCCCAGTCAACCTTTTCTGCGCTTGTATTCTTCTCTTACAAACTTAAAGTTCCCGTACTGTTCATCCAAGCCTTTGAATCCTTCCATCTGTAAGCCGTTAATAGCTGGACGCTTGGCATTTGCCTCAATGATACATGGACCATTAGCTGTGATGGTCGTGTCCCAGCCAATATAGCCAACCTCTGGGAACTTTACAGCAGCGTCGAGTACCAAAGCCTTCAGCGCATCCCATTCGGGTAGCTTGAACCCTTTAATTGGCTTTCCTGTCACTGGATGCAATTCGTACATCTTATTCTTTTTATCTAATGCATGATTCATGAGTTCCCCCGTATCCGCATTGATAATGGATATCACTGCCCCAGAATTGAAGTTGACGATCTGGCTGCCTGTACTCATATTAATGGCTGTAAAAATAATATGCGGCACACTGTTCTCATCCACATAGGTGATGAACCGTATAGGCGAAATCCCCCCCGGACTAAGATCTTTCAGTTCAGGATGAATTTCAATAATTTCTTCAATTAAATCGAAGGAATGGTCTTTGAGTCGTTTAAACTCTGTTTCAGGATCTTTTACTTCACTGACCATTTCTACCCCTTTACCTTGTCCGCTGTCTGACTGCTTCGCTATATAGGCTGGATGACGTGAAATAAAGGAGACATAATCCTCAAAGCTGGCGTCTCTAATAATTAAAAAATCTCTATTTACATAATCTTTAAAATGAGTTAAAAACTCAATCTTATTTTCCAGCTTTGGAGTTATCTCCTTCTTGTTGAATAGTTTGACGTACGCGTCTCTTTCTTTTCTAGAGACGATACTTTCTCGCCGCTTATCATCCGAACTGTAAAAATCAAGCTGCAAGTATTCATCCGGGTGAATATGGTATTTTTTTGTACTTGATACTAAATCTTTAGCAACCAAGGGGTAAGCTATCCATTTTTGCTTGGACTGCCATTTTTCTTTCTTCAGTTCTTCCGTGACGTAGCGGTGCATGGTTTTAATTTTTGTGGACACAGTTGTTTCCTCCTGATAGAGCCTGATAGTTTGAGTCTTAAATTAGAACATTACTAAGTACACGTATTTAAATCACAGATACGCAGTGAGAGTGCTTTTTTGAAAGTGATAAAAATGCTCGACTACTTTAACAGTTTCGTTTGGCTTAACTTTTCTTGCTAGACTATATAGCACTCACTAAACGATTATCTCATATAGAGTCTGAACAAGTAAAGAAATATGACCTTTCCTAAAAACTATCCGTACAGTCATCACAAAAATATAGAAGAGACAAACACTTTTGGCTTGTCTCTTCTATGGTCTTATAATTAGATAAGCAGTATTCCTTCACTCTTCAGACTGTGCTGCTAATGAATATTATGGTATTGATAGAACTCTTCCACCCTTGGATCAAAGGCAGTCAGTGGCTGATGAACCTGAAAGACCGATACACCTGAGAAACTGTTTATTTCAATAACTGTAAAACCTTCATCCGTTACTAGGATATCCCAGCCGACATACTTCAAATAGGGATTTTTCGTTACAGTGTTCAGTAAATCTCTTTTGATCTTGTCCCAATGCGGTACGGTCTTTCCTAAAAGTAACGCCTGCGTGTCAGGGTGACGTTCTATCGCTTCTTTTCTGCCATTGGAAGAAATGCGGGCCCCCTGGCTTAATTTACCGGTTTCTAGATCAACGAGGAAACTGAGTCCGCCTCTGCCTCCACCAAAGTTGTCAATCGGTTTGGTCTTTTCTGTCCCGATTCTTTGTGCAGCTGCAGCAATAAAAGGTTCATTGGTCTTTGGGTCAACCATTGTCAAGACTCTTATGGTATTCGTTGACTCGGGATACAGTGAAGCTGAATAATCGCTTTGCTTGGCAAATTCAGTTACTAAATAATTATTTAAACTCTTTAAAAAAGCAGTCATGTCCTGAGCACTGTTTTCTTTGTTGTTGGTGAAATAAACGTCACGCTTGTCATCATACACTACGACTTGTACGCCTGTACCACTCCCACCGGATAAAGGCTTCAAGATAAGCTTTTGTTCACGTCTAATGAACATCATTAATTCATCAACAGACAAAGACTCATGACTCTCTGTTGACAGAGGAGTTACCTTGCCACCGTCCAAATAATAGTAGCATTCAGGTACTGACACAAAAGCTTTTAAAATCCGTTCCGTAATGAGTTTATTATCAAACACATGCGCGGCTTTTTCGTTGATTCTCTTAGCCCGGTAGCGTCGATGTTCTGAAATGTACGTATCCACGTTGTCTTTTGTTAAACCGTACATCAATACTTTTTCACTGTTAAAGCCATGTCGTAACCCCAAGTACTTTTCCTTGTAGTTCGTTTCAAAGGCTGCTTTCTTTTCTTGCTGCAAAATGGTTTTGAATATAGTGACGTTTTGAAAAGCATATTTAAGTGTTTTTAACACGGGTATTCTCCTTATTTCGACTTATTATTTTTTTGGGTGGCCAATTTTGAAACTTTTCCTCCACAGTAAAACAAATTCTATATTATATATTTATTAGTAACTACACAACACAGTTCAGCAATTGCGCCTAAAAAGTCATTAACTTGATAGTGCAACAGTTATTATAATACACTTTTTATTGATCTTATTCAAAGCTAATTTCACAAAAAATTTAGCTGGGCATAGTAAATACAGAAAGCACTATTTTAGGATGCCTGCCGGATCAAATAAATACTCTCATAACAGACACTTAGCGTCTGTTATGAGAGTATTCCAGCTAAATAATAGTAACTTTATAGTGGAGTAAAAGATGACATCCTTAATTACTGACCACTCTCAGCATATTTAGCTTCAACTTGATTTTTCTGGGCTTTCCACCAGTCATGATTTTTTCTGTACCAGTTAATGGTCTCTTCTAAGCCGTCTTTAAAATCAGTAAACTCCGGTTTCCAGTCTAATTCATCATAAAGTTTTGATGCATCAATAGCGTAGCGCAAGTCGTGACCTGGACGGTCTTTAACATGTTCATAGGCATCTTTGGGCTGCCCCATGAGCTCTAAAATTAGTTCCAATACTTCTTTGTTGTTTTTCTCACCGTCAGAGCCAATTAAATACGTTTCTCCAATGCGCCCTTTAGTTAAAATCGTCCATACTGCAGAGGAATGATCTTCTGTATGAATCCAGTCTCGGACGTTTTTCCCTTCACCATATAACTTAGGTGAAATGCCTGACAAAACATTAGTGATTTGGCGCGGAATAAACTTCTCAATATGCTGATAAGGCCCGTAGTTATTGGAACAGTTAGACAGGGTTGCCTTTAAGCCAAATGAACGCACCCAGGCTTTAACCAATAGGTCTGACCCAGCTTTTGTGGAAGAGTAAGGACTAGATGGGTTATAAGCCGTTTCAGCTGTAAACTTTTCTCCCTCTCCTTCGCCTCCTCCGGGAAGATCCTCTCTAAGCGGTAAGTCCCCATACACTTCATCCGTAGACACGTGATGGTAGCGTAAGTTATATTTGCGTGCTGCTTCAATTAGGACATATGTGCCAATTAAATTGGTTTGCACAAAAGGAAAGGGATCAATTAGCGAATTATCATTATGAGACTCCGCAGCATAATGCACAATCGCATCCACCTCTTGAGCCAGCTTATCAACCTCTTCTTTATCTGCGATGTCGCCAACTACTAATTGCACTCTATCTTCTGGCAAACCCTTTAAGTTCTGTTCATTTCCAGCATAAGTTAATTTGTCTAGTACGGTAATGCTGATTTCCGGAAAATTGTTTACAACGTAGTGAACAAAGTTAGAGCCAATAAAGCCGGCTCCACCAGTGACTAAAATCGACTTCATTTCATCAAGCCTTTCCTTATCTGTTATTCTTCTTCTAGTATTGATAAAATATATTGCCCATAGGCTGTTTTCTTTAGACTCTGCCCTACTTTTTCAAGCTGATTATCATCTATGAACTTTCTTCTCCAGGCAATTTCTTCGAGGCAAGCAATATAAAAGCCCTGTCTAGACTGCACCGCCTCTACATATTCAGCTGCTTTTAGCATACCCTCGGGTGTTCCTGTATCGAGCCAAGCCATTCCTCGCCCTAATAAAACGACATTCAATTCTTTATTTTCCAAATAAGCTTTATTAATAGACGTAATCTCGAGCTCACCTCGAGCTGATGGTTTTACACTTTTAGCAATGTCGACTACTTTATTGTCGTAAAAATATAGGCCCGGAACTGCGTAGTGAGATTTTGGATGTTCTGGTTTTTCTTCAATAGATAAGACCTTCTTGTTTTCGTCAAACTCAACAACACCAAATGCTTTGGCATCTTTAACCGGGTAGCCGAAGATCACTGCACCGTCTTCCACACTCATTGCCTTTTTTAATACCTTAGTTAAATCTTGGCCATAAAATACGTTATCTCCTAGTATCAAACAGACATTATCATCACCGATGAAGTCTTCTCCCAAAATAAAAGCTTCTGCTAGTCCGTTGGGTTCGATTTGAACTATGTAAGAGATTTCAATACCTAAAGATGAACCGTCTCCTAACAATTTTTTATAAGACGGCATGTCATTAGGTGTCGAAATAATCAAGACTTCTCTTATCCCTGCCAACATCAATACGGACAAAGGATAATAAATCAAAGGTTTATCATATATTGGTAACAATTGTTTTGATACGGCTTGGGTAATGGGATACAGTCTTGTCCCATTACCACCTGCTAGTATTATACCTTTCATACTGTTATCACCCTATTCTTTTATAATTTGACAGATTTTATCTACATCAGCTAGACTCAAGTCGGCATATAAAGGAAGAGTTAATACCCTGTCTGCAATATACTTCGCTACTGGTGTGTCTTTTACATCATGATCATCTTTGTAGCAATTGAATTCATTTATAAGAGGATAAAAATACTTTCTAGCAATAATATCGTGTTCTTTCAACTTCTCAAATATTTGATCTCTTGTTGATTTGTAGTGATCAAAAACGACAGGAAAATACGCAAAGTTACTCTTTACACCCGGTTGTTCTTTTACAAGAGTGATGCCCTCCTCATGTTCAAGGTTTGAGCGATACCGTTGAACTACTTTTTGGCGTTTTGCAATTTCTTCGTCGACGTACCTTAAATTACATATACCCATTGCTGCCTGGAATTCGTTCATTTTAGCATTGCCGCCAACATAATCTATAGACTCTGGACTAGTAATACCAAAATTCTTCAGTTGATCAAGAACTGAACTCAAGGAGGCATCTCCAAAGGTCACAGCGCCACCCTCAATAGTATTAAACACTTTAGTTGCATGAAAACTAAACATGGAAGCATCACCGAAAGAACCAATGCCTTGTCCGTTTACTGTTACTCCAAATGTATGGGCCGCATCATAGATGACTTTCAAATAGTGTTTTTTGGCAATCTCTTCGATTTTTTCAACATCACATACATTTCCGTATACATGAACGGGGACGATTGCACAGGTATCTTCGGTAATTAAGCTTTCAATTTTATCGACATCAATCGTATAATCCAGTGGGTTTATATCACAAAATACTGGTTTTAAACCGTTTCTTACAATAGAGTGAGTCGTTGAAGCAAAGGTAAAAGGGGTCGTAATCACTTCACCCTTAAGATTAAAGGCATCCAGTATATTCTCTAGACCTAAGTGCCCGTTTGTGTATAAAGAGATATTAGACACGTTCAAATAATCAATTAATTCTTTTTCTAATTGTTGGTGCTTGCTCCCTCTATTTGTTAACCACTTACTGTCCCAAAGGTCTTTAATCTCATTAACGTAGTCATCAAAATGGGGCATCGAAGATTGAGTTACTTGGATTTTATTCATTAAGTTACCTCTTTTCTATAGCGATCTTTCCATATAAATAGAATATTCTGAAGCATCCCCACATTCTTTAAATCCTTGTTTTTTATAAAATATGATTGCCTTTGAATTATTTTTTTTAACTTCCAACTTTATCTTTTGCATGCCTTTAGTTTTACAAACTGAATATGCTTTATCCATGAGTTGCTTACCTAGACCACTCGATTGAGCACTGGTTTTAACCCCAACTTGCGTAATATATCCTATTTTATCCACTACATTATTGCAATAAAAAGCTATCAAGCCTAAAACCGATTGATCTATAGCTACGAATACTTCAGCATTCATAGCTAATTTAGCTGCAAATTCATATAAGTCCTTGATACTAGTGGTCAATGGTGGATTATATGCACTGCTTATCTCAAAAAGAGCATTATGAATTTCTTTAGGACTAGATATTTTTTTAATATTAAAATCATTATTTTTATCAAAACTTTTACTTGCCATGCACTCACCTACTCTACAATTACTTCAATCCATTGCTCGGGTTTAGTTACAAAGTCCATCTGTTCTTGTTGGTTATTAAAATTTAGAAAAACTATTCCTAGTGCCTTATTTGATCCATAAAAGCGCTGAACAAGCTCGCCATTTTTCTTATATAGAATTTTTTTTAGAATCTTTCCTTCTATTCCTTCTTTATACTTAATATCTAACAATCGTCCAGTTTGCTCTGTGTGCAACACATAAGTCGAAATAAATGTCTTATGCGGTTTATCTTGGCTAAAGGTGTAGCCCTGTCCTAATGCTGATTCTATAGTCGCTGCAATCATGTCTTCACCTGTAGCCATAAACAGCAAGTCAGGTATCATATTGCCTCCATTACGTGGTCCCATCTCAACAAAATATAGTTGTTCATTTTGGTCAATCATAATTTCCACATTAAAAGCACCAAACTTTATATTTAAACAATCAAATAATTTTTGTGTTTCTTTTTTTACTAAGTTGAATCGATCTTCACTGATATAAATAGGATAACTCGTACCAATAGGAACATAAGGATTAGCACCTTTATGCCTGTGGCTATTGAGTAGCCCCCAGTAAGTGACTTGTCCATCCACTACAAAGCAATCACCAGCAATCATATACGGATGATCTTGAACGATAAATTCTTCAACAATGATGTGCTGACTTCTTGAATGCTCTAAAGCTATTTCAAAAGCTTGTTCAAAGTCTTCTAACTTTAAAACTTTACTAACGCCTTTACTGCCTGAGGAATCAATTGGTTTCACCATGACTGGAAAGTTAAAGTTCTCAATATCTTGCTTGGCCTGTTCAAAAGATGTATAACTTTGAGCTTTGGGGCAATTAAAATGGTTCTCTTTTAAAAATGTCCTAAACTTATCTTTAAAAGTTAATATTTCAACAGACGAAAAGGGATTAGTTGGCAAGCCTAATTGCTCTGCCACATAAGCAGCTGTTGGTGCAGCCGGGTCAGATGCATAGGCTACGATGCCGTCTACTTTTTCTTTTTTTGCAACCTTTAAGATTGCTTCTTTATCTGTCGTACTCACACAGTAAAATACTTTAGCAACGTGTTGACCTGGATTATCAGGTAAATAATCACATAGCACCGTATAGTATCCTTTTTTATTGGCATATTCAATTGCGGGGATCTGTTGAGTTGAACCGCCTAGTAAAAGTATTTTTTTCACGCTGATGCCCCCTTTCTAGATTTTATTAGCTCTCTCATAGTAGCAACTAAATAAGTTAAACTTTCTACTTTAAATACCTTTGCTAGTAAAACATATATAATTCCGCCAGAAATTATTTGTAAGCCTAGTATTTGCCATGCTAGCATATTTAAATAATTTATTGAATAAACGATAACTCCCATGATGAGTGAAATCAATAATGATGGCATAATATCTAGCCACTGCTCTTTATAGCTATAGTTTAATAACTTTTTATTTGGATAAGCATTTATAAAACTTCCTATCAAACCACTAAAAATGCCACCCAGGGCTATAGCATAAACACCAAAAGGCAAACTCACTCCTAAAACAATCAATCCCATTATTTTTTTGATTATCTCAAGCTTTAGGAAAATATCACTTCTACCCATTGCGTTAATTGCCTGTAAATTCGCTGTATGGATCGGCCATAATGCAAAAGTAACACATGCTATCTGTAAAAAAGGAACGGCTGGTAGCCATTTTTCAGTCAATATAATTAGAACTAGCGGCTCAGCTATAACAGCCATACCTGCCATCATAGGAAAAACCAAAAACGAGCTTGATACAATTGCACGTCTCACCATTTCCTTTACTCTTATTCTATTATCTTGATGGGCAGATAAAGATGGCAACATTACTGACTGTATAGAACCATTTATATTAGATACAATAAGTTGCGGAAATTGTCTTCCCCTATTAAAAAAACCCAACATCGCAGGTGTATACATCATACCTATCACAAGCGTCCGTAAATCTTGATATAGCGTGTCAATCAATGCTGACGCGAGCAACTTAGAACCATATGAAAAAAGAACTTTTACTCTATTGAATGAAAAAAGTAAATGTGGTCTCCATTTTACGGTAAACCAGAGAACGATAGCTATCATGAGTTGGTTACACAGTTGTTGTATTACAAGTGCCCATACTCCCAAGCCACTGTATGCCGCAGTTATACCAATAATTCCAGATACTATAGCCGCTATCAAACTACTCAAAAATAACTTTTTGAACATCATATTCTTTGCAACAAAAGCATTTTGAATAGAATTAAACGCTCCTATAAACAACGTAATTGACAACACTCTTAAAACTGGAATTAGTAAAGGTTGTGTGTAAAAACTTGCTATAAAAGGAGCTGTAACAAAAATGATTCCATAAAGAACTACTGCAATGACTAAACTTAAATACATAACAGATGAAAAATCAACTTCATCAGCATCTTTCTTTTGAATTAATGCCGTACTAAAACCACTTTGGACAAATACATTGGCTAAAAGTATAAAGACCATTACGATTGCTATGATTCCGTATTCTTCTGGGGATAGTAGTCTTGCTAAAATTATTTGCACAATAAATTGTATACCTTGAGTTCCACTACGCTCTAAGAGTTTCCACAATAAAGAAGTTAAAACTCTAGACTTATTTACTTCAGTGCCCATGATTTATACTTCCCTCTTATTGATTTTAAGAAGTTGTTTGCACTTGGCAAATATTGTTTGATAAATATTTTTGCTTTACCTTTAAAATTCAGAGAATTATAAATAATGCTACATTCTCCTTCTTTAATTTCTCTATAATTGCCTTTTAGCTGAAGTATTAGGTATCTGTTATAAAGTTTAGTATTTTCAATAACTGCCAAATATTCACCTTCAGTATAAATATTTATCTCATCAAGCATTCCAATCCTCTTATAAATATAACTAATTGTTTTATTTATGTCTGACAAAGTTCTATTTGTCCAAGACCCTTCCACATTGGTCCGATACGCAGACATAAACTCATCCATATAGTGCACTTTGCCTATAAGTGATAAAAAAATGGTAAGTGGATAATCACCTACAGGTGCATTATTATAAAAATCTGGTGTAACAAGACTTTCTTTTCTCCTATAAACCATGGAATTTGTAGGAAATAGTCCCCCTCCACGACTAATTACCTCCTCCGTAGAAAATTCTTTATTTCTAATGACTGGTCTAATTTCAGAAAATTCTTTTTTTGTTTTCGCATCAACTCTTTTTGCAGCGTGTACACATAAACTATATTCTGGATTTTCTTCCAAAAAGTCTACCTGCTTTTGAAGCTTATATGGATCCGTCCAATAGTCATCTCCTTCACAAATGGCCATATATTTTCCATTAGCTCTACTATTATTAATAGTACCAACTTTGACACCTTTTGAATATTGATTCTCGTTCTGAAATATAGTATTAATGATACCAGGATATTTATTTTCATATTTCTTAATTATTTCTGCTGTTTTATCTGTAGAAGCATCGTCATGTATCAAAATCTCAAATTTAAAGTTTGTTTTTTGCATTAAGAAACTATCTATCGCATCAGCTATATACGGTTCATGATTATATGCAATACATGAAATGCTTACTAGTATTTCATTTTTCATTATTTCACCTCGATATTTAAACTGTTATCATGTCTTTCGTTTATAATATAGTATATTTATTGTATCTAGAAGGAAATTATTTGACTACTTTAAAAGCAAACAATTTATTATATAAAATACTTAAGAGCACATCTAAGAATTTTTAACTCTACAACTTTCTACCTGAGCAATTTATACTCTTGATTAAAACCGTCTGAAACTGTCTAAGGGCAGTCTAACAATCTAATCTTAGCGCATTGACGTAGCTTTCATATGGTATTTTGTAATCCAATATTTATCTAGGATAATCATTCCATTGTTGTATACGCAAGAATTGTACTTCTAAGACTCGACCAATCGGTTTCCCGTTGCAAATGAAACGACGAATGAATTTATACTCGTGCTCACTTTCTAACCGTTTAAACTAATAGGGGTGACTAAAATAGATATTTGAAGTATCCTTTAAGGCCTCAAAAAATCCTACAAAATCAGAACCATTATCACAAGTTATCGTTTTGAATAGTTCAGGTAATGTATGACCTGATTGTTTTTGAAGGTCACGGATCGCCTGATTAACCGATTCCTAATCTTTCCCATTCACTTTCAAGATGATTCAAATCGGGGCTTTCATTCAGCCAAAGTGAGTATTACAGTAACGGTCTTTTCTTTATTACCGACTACTGTATTAATATACCAGTGACCAAATGATTCAAAGTTATCAATTTCTTTTCATCGACTATCAATCAATGGGCCGATGACACGTTTATATTGTCTTTGGTTCAAAGAAGAAACCCTTGATTTCCGAGATAACTTTCCAGAGAATCAATGTTTTGCGTTCTCATAATCCCTCAATCTATCCAACCATAAAGCGTGATTGTAGAAGGGATCATTGAAGAATCGAACAACCCAAGTCTTTTAAAAAAATCGGCCACTATATCAGGGGAACATTTATCATCCAGCATTTTCTCATCTGCCCATTCGATGAAAGTATCTGTATAGGCCAATTTTAACCCCCCGGCCACATTTCGATCGCTGTTTATCATAGTCAGCTTGGTCAGTGTTGACATCACAGATTTCGTTGTAGTAATCATAAATCTTACTATTTTGTTTTTAATGTTTGAGCTGGTTGATTCCCCCACGATGGATCTCATTATTAAAAGTCTGAGGAACTCGCCCGATGACGTCAGCAATGCGCCTGTTGGAATAGTCTTCCTTTTCAAAACAGCAATTTGAACCCTCACTGCACGTAATAATTATTTTCTATTACGTGCTAATTTGGTATCGTTAGAGTGCGTCATGTGAATTTACACTGCTCATTGAAAGTTAGTGCTAACTTCATCAAAAAAACCAGCTAAACAAAATACTTTAAAAAACATTAGGAGGTAAAACATCAGTTAAATATTTTGAAACATATATCAAATTTTGAATTGTAAGCTTAATTTGTCAAACTAAAAATCAAAAAAGTCGCTTGTTAGTGCAATAAATTATTTTTCTGTAGCTGAATTTTTTTATGAGTTTTGTAAAACATGCCACATACTACTCCATAAAATAACCAAGAAATGTCATCTCGTAAATAGGTACTGCTAAACATTAGTAGCGTAAAATGAGTAATTGTGATATACAAGATAAGCAAATAATTTTTATTCAGCTTAATTAATTTTAAAAAATAAATTATCATAAAAGCAAATAATAATAACAAAACAATTAAGAGAATAATTCCGCCTTCAAATAATACTTGCAAAAATAAATTGTGGGGAAAGGTACCCATAATATTGTAATAAGTTCCTAAACCGTTACCAAAAATTGGAGATTCGAATATATAACTAATTGACCTTGAAAAAATAGTCCTATTAGCAGCCTCTATATCAATAAAACTATCTTGGCCTATAAAAGAAAATGCTCTATTAAATCTATCATAAAATTGTGGGTCATATAATAATGATACAGTAATCGTATAAAGTAAGCCTATTATGAAGACTATAAATAGTTTATTGAATAAATTTTTATTTCTTAATATATATATTAATATAATGAGTGTATAGATTATACTTGCCACCACTCCACCTCTGCCACCGGTAAGAAAAATGTTTAATAAGACTAAAATAGAAAGAACAATATGAACCCCTTGCATTAAGTTGGTTCTTAAGTATCGATATAATTGTTGTTTATCAATCACAAATGCATAGTAATAATTTAAACCTATCATCATTGCTGAAACATAAGAATTCAATTGATAATTCGCTCCAGCAAACGCTGTAGTATTCCCTGTAATGAAAAATTCATCTGCAAAAAAACTTAGTACTAATGCGAAAGATACGTATAAAGTTATAACTTGTGTATGTTTATTTATAATGTCAATTTTATCTTTTTTTACTACCAATAAACCTACAATAAACACAGGAATTGATCTAGACCCAAAAATTAAAATATCTTGTATCAACAGAGGATGAATACTACTGTAAATAAGCACAACATTCGCAACAATTAATATAATTAATAATAGCATTGAATATAGGACTATTATTATTTTTTTGGGTATTGTTTTTGTATTTAATATTTCTTTTATGAATAATACTATTACTGCCAAAAACAAAATGAACTTAATAATTGTCCAGTGGTTACTTTGTGTAAACACATTATAATTTCCACCTGTAAAGGTAAGAGTAGATAGTAACAACGAATTAGCAAATATTGTCATCACCAATATTATATTTTCTGCTTTTTTCACTTTTTTATACCTCATCCTCTATTTAACTGAAGATTTTAAAAATTCATACCATGTATTATTAATTTTTTCCTCATTTAGGGTATCCAATATCTTCCTTGCATTATTTCCTATATGTTGAGCAAAATCAGGATTATCTGCAATTTTCAACATAGCATTACATACCTCAATATGATTACCTCTGTCCACAAGCAAACCATTTAAATTATTATTTATAAGATATCTGGATCCCCCAGGGCTGCAGTCAGTAGAAACAACCGGCAACCCAACTGCCATCGCTTCAATTAATGCATTTGGCATACCTTCGAAATCAGAAGTTAATACAAATATTTCAGCAATTTTTATTTCTTCGATTAAATTATCAGAAACACCAGCTAATATAACATGATTCTCAAGACCGAGCTCAATAATTATTTTTTTTATTTTATTTTCATCGGGACCGTCGCCAAATAAAACTAATTTATAGCTGGGATACTTTTTATTGAACTCCTTAAATGCTTTTAATAGAATATCTTGCCTTTTCTGGTATAACCAAAATCTCGCAACGTTTACTATAATTTTCTTTGTTTGAACGTCATATCTATTAAATTGGTTTTTACTAGAAATTGGATTAGGAATTATTGTACTATTTTTCTTAACTTTACTATCAAAAAAGTCTCTTGCACCTTCAGTCTGAAAAACTACACCGTTGGCTTTTTTAAATAGAATCTTTTTTAAAAATTTAAGGTACCAGTTATTGTAGTATGGATCGCTTCTTTCAGATATAATTATATTAAATTTTTTAACATACTTGAGTAATAGAACATCGATGTTGGTCATATCATTAAAAGAAATTACAATATCATAATCACTTATATTTAATTCATTTCGAATTATTTTTATTTTTTTTAATCTTTGGAATACATTTCTTTTAAACCAGTTTGAAGTAGTTATGCTACTTGATTTTTCAATAATTTCAATGTCCTTGTCTATAACATTTTTCAATCTGTTATATCCGCTTAATAATAATATTGAAACCTGAGCGCCTCTATTTGACATTTCATTAGCTAGTTCAACAAAACGTCTAGGTGCACCGCCGTAAGTAAGATTTTCTGCGACAAACAAAATTTTCAAATCTCCGTCCTCCTTGAATCAAATGTGATATTTAATCAAATAATAACAAGTATGCTTTTTTTATTTCTTCTTGATTAGCACTTTTCTTAGCATAATTAAATGCATTTTCAGAAAATTTTGCATACTCATCAGAATTCATGTCGAGAATATATTGCAATTTTTGAATAAACTTTTTATTATTCTCTAAATTAATATCCCATCCAACTTTCATTTTTTCCAATTTTATCCAAGGTGTACGATCACTAATTATTACAGGACACCCTGCAATTAAAGATTCCGAGATTACATGTCCAAAATTTTCTCCAAGAGTTGGAAATAGAAAAGTGTGATGACTTTTAAATATATTTATAATTTCTTTATGTTCAACATATCCTTGGTAACTAACTTTAACATTATTTGGCAACGAGTAAATTTTATTGTTACATTTTTGCCAATAGTCATTATTTTCAATAGGACCGTATATATTAAAGGTTACATCACCCTTTAAATATTGCAAAAATTCTATTGCTTGTTCTAAATTCTTCTTTGGATGAATCCGTGATATAAAAACTACATCCATTTTCCCTTTTTCTTTTTTTACTTTTTTTTCATATATTAAATTCGAGTAGTTTGCTGTTAAATTTCTTGCAATACTTATATTACAGTCTTCACCAAATATTTGCTGGATATCATTTTTCTCTGAAACAGCAGTAGCATGCCATTGAACTTTAGAATACAAACTCAATATTCTTGAGATATGAATGTGCACTTTCTTTTTAAGGGGCTTTAATTGTAGTGCACCTTTTGAAAAATTACCTCTAGGAGCTATAATTATTTTTTCAAAACTAAATAATCTGATTTTCGCCAAAACAATAGGTAATATACTTAAATTAAAAGAAAAGAAACTATTAAGATATAAAATATCAAAATCCATAGACTTTATAACTTTAAGTAATTTAATTGGTGTCATTTTTCTTGAGTCAATATAATATACCTTTCCGGCTTCTGTAGAAGTCCATTTCCCATATTTAATATCGTCAAATGGTTTTAAATCTCCAAGATCTCTGTCATTAGCAACAATATAAAAATCGTATCTGTCTTTAAGGCTCTCTACCATATTCTTAATAGATTGTACAGGTCCGCCAGCTTTAACGCTAGGGGTGTAATATCCAGCTAAAATTAATATTTTTTTTTTCAACTTTCCACCAACTTCTTTTGAACTTCATAAATTTTGGCATCAACCAAAAATCTATACCAAAAGGCTTGTAAAAATGCAAAAATTAACCCTTCTTTACCATCCAAAAAACCTAACTCAAATACATATCTATACATAAAATATAAAAACGATCTTATAATCATTGGCAATTTGTAATATATATTATATTTTACAAATCTTTTAAACTTAGCACTTTTATTTAATTTTTTGGCATTATTCTCATCTTTAGATTTACTTAGAAAGTCAGCTACTTCCTTTGAAGAATATTTATTATGCTTATCTATCCATACACTTAAATTCTTATAATCATGGTGTATAGAATCGTTTATTAATTCCACTGACTTTCCATCGGTTAAGTAGATGTGCTCATCCATATTTCTATCTTCAATATCTGCATATCCATTTTTAAAAATTAGTAACTTTTTAAACGGGTATATGCCACCATATTTAAGCTGCCTTCCTAGAAAATTAACTTCAAACCTCACTACTATGCCATTTACATTTGTCTCTTCATTTTCATTACATATACTTTCTATTTCATTTGCTGATTTAAAAGTTAATCTCTCATCAGCATCTATTCTAAATACCCAACGCGTATTTATATTTGAAATACTCAAAGCGTATTTGAATTGCTTAGCATGATTTATAAATTTATGTTGATAAACTTCAGCTCCCATACTTTTAGCTATTTCAATAGTTTTATCTGAACTAAAACTATCAATAATAATAATTCTTTTGGATATCTTTTCAACTGATTTAATACAGTCTTTAATATTTAATTCTTCGTTATATGTCAAAATTATTGTGGTTAAATCAGCCAATTTAAACCTCCATATTTTAAAATTTAATAAGCTTTAATTTTAAGTTAATTATTCCAAACGACTCTATTCACATAGTCTGTATACGATAAAATAATTCTTAAAACCTTATCCGACACATTAGGCATACTGTAGTCAGCTACTATTCTTAGTGTATCTTGTTCTTGAGTTTCCAAGACATTAAGTCCCTGAAGAATTCTTTCCTTCTTTAGCCCAACCATCATAACAGAAGCTTCTTCCATCGCTTCTGGTCTTTCATGGGCTTGTCTAATATTTACAGCTTTGAAGCCTAAAATGGATGATTCCTCGCTGATTGTTCCGCTATCACTTAGTACCGCTTTGGCATATTTTTGAAGTTTAACGTAGTCATTGAATCCAAGTGGCTTCATGGTCTTTACTAGCGGATTAAACTCTATCCCTTTGGCTTCAATCATCTTTCTTGTTCTTGGATGCGTACTTATAATGATTGGCATACGATATTTTTCAGCCATTGTATTTAAGGTGTCGACTAAATCCATAAAGTTTTTTTCTGAATTAATGTTTTCTTCTCTGTGAGCTGACACGACAAAGTACTGTTCTTCTTCTAGGTTTAATCGTTTAAGCACATCTGACTTTTCAATGTCATCTTTTCTTGAATGGAGCACTTCATACATAGGGCTTCCTGTTTTTATCACTCTATCTGCTGGCAAGCCTTCTCGGAGTAAATATTCTCTAGCAATATCACTATACGTTAAGTTAATGTCTGCTGTGTGATCAACAATTTTTCTATTTGTTTCTTCTGGTACTCTTTGATCAAAGCATCGGTTTCCTGCTTCCATATGGAAGATGGGGATGTGCTTTCTTTTGGCCGCTATCGCACACAAGCAGCTATTGGTATCACCTAAAACTAAAAAGGCATCAGGTTTGACTTCGTCAAGAACTGGATCTATTTTCACTAAAATATTGCCAATGGTTTCAACTGCTGTCCCATTAGCCGCATTTAAAAAATAGTCTGGTTTTTTTAAATTAAAGTCATTGAAAAACACTTCATTTAGCTCATAATCATAGTTTTGACCGGTATGCACCAGAATATGATCAACGGCTGTTGACTCTTCCAGTTTATTAATAACAGCTGACAGTCTAATAATTTCCGGCCTGGTTCCCACAACTGTCATGACTTTTAATTTTTTCATTTTACACCTCCACAAAGTACGTATCTGGCTTTTCAGGATCAAAGGCTTCATTGGCCCACATAACGGTAACCATGTCTGAATCCCCTAGGTTTTCAATGTTATGTGTATACCCTGTCGGTATATCAACCACTTCTAGCTTATCTCCACTAACAAAATACTCTAAAACGTCTGTTTCATCTACTTTTCTAAAGCGAATGACGCCTTGTCCACTAACTACTAAGAATTTTTCATTTTTCGTGTGGTGCCAATGATTGCCTTTTGTAATACCCGGCTTGGATATATTCACAGACACTTGTCCTCGATCAGGTGTTTTTAAAAATTCTGTAAACGAACCTCTTTCATCAATGTTCATTTTCAAGTCATAGCTAAACTGGTCTTCAGGTAAATAGCTAAGGTACGTGCTATACAGATTTTTAGAAAAAACATTAGCCATGTCAGGAACAGTTCTATCTTCTCTGCTTTTTTTAAAAGAATAAATCAAGTCTACTATTTCACCTAAAGTAATGGTGTGCACCATAGGTACTTCACAAAAATGGTCTGTCATATTTTCTTTACCTTCTAAAGCATTAATTAGCTCTTCCAATACATCATCAATATACACAAGATTCATTAAAACGCTTGAGTCATTGACTTGAATGGGTAACTCATGGGCTACATTGTGACAAAAGGTCGCAACAGCACTGTTGTAGTTAGGTTTACACCACTTACCAAATACATTAGGAAAGCGATAAACTAATACTTCAGCACCTGTTTCTTTGCCGTAATGAAAAAGCAGGTCTTCTCCCGCTTTTTTGCTTTCACCATACGGATTAGATTGCTCAGCTTGAATAGATGAAGACAGCATAATCGGACAGATATTGTTATGCTTTTTTAGGCTCTTTAATAAATCTGACGTAAAGCCAAAATTGCCTTTCATAAACTCGTCTTGTTCTTTTGGACGATTAACTCCTGCAAGGTGAAAAACAAAATCAGCTTTTTGACAATAGTCATCTAGTAATTCAAGATCTGATTCACGGTCAAATTCAAGAATATTGGTGTACTGTCTATTTTTGAGTTCCGCAATCAAGTTTTTACCGATAAAGCCATTTGAACCGGTGACTAAGATATTCATTGCGCTTTCCAACTCTCTAGTTGCGCTTTAACGTAGTCTAGTTCCAAGAGTCGTTTTTTAATTTGCTCAATATTAAGTCGTTCTGTGTTATGAGAGTTGTACTCTTCTTCAGTTGAAAGCTGTTCGTCTCCTTCATTGAAGTACTTTTCATAGTTCAAATCTCTTGTATCTGCAGGGACTTGATAAAAGCCGCCCATATCTCTTGCAACGACATGTTCTTCTCGAGTAAGTAATGTCTCATACAACTTTTCTCCGTGGCGGGTGCCAATCACTTTAATTTCATTGTCTACATTAAATAACTCTTTTATAGCCTGAGCTAAGTCCCCAATAGTTGAAGCAGGTGACTTTTGAACCATAATATCGCCTGCTTGAGCATTTTGAAAGGCGAATACAACGAGCTCTACTGCCTCTTCTAAACTCATTAAAAAGCGAGTCATCGTTGGATCAGTAACGGTCAAAGGCTGACCATTTTTAATTTGGTCAATAAACAAAGGAATAACAGACCCTCTGGATGCCATAACGTTCCCATAGCGTGTGCCACAAATGAGAGTACTATCAGGATTTACTGTTTTTGCTTTTGCCACAAAAACCTTTTCCATCATCGCTTTAGAAATCCCCATCGCATTAATCGGATAAGCTGCTTTATCAGTCGACAAGCAAATCACTTTTTTTACGCCCATCTCAACCGCACCCGTTACGACATTATCTGTGCCTAGTACATTGGTTTTTACTGCTTCAAGTGGAAAAAACTCGCACGAAGGAACTTGTTTTAAAGCTGCGGCATGAAAGATATAATCGACACCAAACATAGCATTTTTCACACTTGCCAAGTCTCTTACATCACCTATGTAAAATTTTAATTTATCACTTTTATATAACTTTCTCATATCGTCTTGTTTTTTCTCATCACGAGAAAAAATGCGTATTTCTTTTATATCTGTATCTAAAAACCTTTTCATTACAGCATTTCCAAAAGATCCTGTTCCACCTGTGATTAAGAGTGTTTTGCCTTTGAACATTTAAGTTCCTCCTATATTTAGCTGATATTAAAATTCAGTTCCATCTGATTTAATAATTTTTTCTTATCAAAATTTTCATTATAGTAATTACGAGCATTCACTCTCATTGATTCTAATTCTAGTTCATCACTATTGATTAGTTTTGAGATATTAGAAGCTAAGATATTGGCATCTCCGGGTGCACCACATAACCCACTTTTTGATTCTTCTATTATCTTTGCTGTCTCTCCCGCAGCAGAAGCTACCGTTGGTATACCACAAGCCATATATGATTGGAGTTTGGCAGGAATCGTCATTTTAAATAGTGGGCTATCTGATAGACCTAGGAAAGCTGCATCACTAGCTGCTAGAAAATGTGGAATTTTTGATGCCGGCTGTCTAGGTATAAAATTGAAATAATTACTAACGCCTGAAGCCGCTACAAGTCTGATTAGTTCTTCTTTATATCTTCCATCACCAATAATATTAAATCTTACCTTACAAGATTGATCTTTTAATAATTCCGCTGTTTTAGGTAAAATATTTAAACCTTGGGCTTCTCCTATATTGCCAGCAAAAACGATATTAAAGTATTCGTCACTCGGAATTTCAGGTGTGTTGATTGTGTCCAACGGTTGATAAAAATCCTCTGCATATTGTGGCCAGTATTCTACTTTATCATCTGCGACACCTCTACTGCGAATAGCATTCACAAAACTTTCAGACGTGGCAAAAATTTTACTGCAATTCTTGTAAATGTAGTCTACCATTTTGCCAATCGTATTAATAATATGTTTATTTTTTACTCCTGTAATTATCTCTACATTTTCCGGCCAAAGATCTTGGACATATAAGTAACATGGTAATTTTCTTCTTTTTGCATACCATACTCCAGGTAAAGCCTGAGTCATAGGCGAAACTTCAAAAATAAACACATAATCCGCTTTAATCTTAGTAAAAAGTTCCCAGAAAAATCCTGAAATTACAAAAGATAAATAATTTAGTGCTAGCATCAGTTTAGAATTTCCTCTAGGGACTAATGGTATTCTGACAATATTTACACCGTTATACGTTTCTTTTCTTTTTTTAAATAAACTATAGCCAGGATAGTATTTTCCCTGAGGGTAATTAGGTATACCAGTAATTACTGTTACCTCGTATCCTTTTTTAACCCATTCTACACAGATATCATTAATTCGAAACTGCTCCGGATAAAAATACTGCGCAATGACTAAGATATGTTTACTCATAAAACCAGCAGCCCTTCTAGTATCAACGTTCAGTTAATTTAATTGTTTCTTCGAAGTCTCTTATCTGATAGTCAGCTTTGTCGTATTTACTTAAAGACTTTTCATACACCAGATTTCCGAAAACTTTATTCATGAGTTTTATTTTTAGTAGTGGACGTATTAGTACATTTATGCTTCCAGTAATCCAAATGTGCTTACCATGAACTTTGCTAATTGTTTTAACTAACTGACTCGTGCTAACAAAATGTTCGTTCTGAGGAAAAAATATTCCAGAGTCCTCATGTTCAATGACTATTTTAATAAATTCTGATAAATTATCGATATGCAGCATGCTTCTCGCGTTATCAATATCTGGAAAAATAGGCGTTATTTGAGCTAGCTTGGATAATTTAGGGTAATTTCCTTTAGATTGCTTGCCGTAAATCATAGGTGGTCTAACAATAGCCACTCTAAATTCTTTGGAATCTAAACATTTTATTCCCTCTTCTGCCTGTAGTTTACTATCCCCATAAAAATTACTAGGATCGGGAACGGTATGCTCGTCAATCACTCTTTTATTGCTGCTGCTATCGCCATAGACAATAATACTACTCATAAAGATAAACTGCTTAACGCCTTCAGCTTTAGCTTTTTGTGCTGTTTCGATAGTCAAGTCTCTATTTACTTTATAGTATAAATCTTCCATTTTCGGATCAGATGACACGTGTGCGATTCCTGCAACATGAAACACGACATCATATATTGAAAAGTCTTTTTTTCTCCAAGCTTCATCCTTCATATCAATTTTGTCAATGTCGTAGTTCTCGGGCTCCTTCATCAACCAGTTCTCAACTGAAGTCCCTATATAACTATTCATCCCAGTAATCAGTATCTTCTTCATAATTTGAGCTCCTTGCATAGTGAGGTATTTTTAAGAATTTATAGAGTCTACGTTACTGTTTTGTCGTTTGCCCTCGACTACTCCTTCACTTCTAAGTACGCTAAAGATTGTCGCGAGGAAACATTTTATGTCCATAAGGAGCCCGATTTTTTTTGCATACTCACCGTCCAACTTAGCCTTGAAATCTATCTCAAGTTCATCTCTACCGCTGATTTGTGCTAATCCAGTCAAGCCAACGGGCACATCATTAGCACCGTATTTATCTCGTTCTTCTATTAGGTCATACTGATTCCAAAGGGCAGGTCTTGGACCAACTATGCTCATGTCCCCTTTAAAAATGTTTATGATTTGAGGTAGCTCATC
The DNA here is from genome assembly GCF_000585255.1 of Alkalibacterium sp. AK22. Classification (GTDB taxonomy): domain Bacteria; phylum Bacillota; class Bacilli; order Lactobacillales; family Carnobacteriaceae_A; genus Alkalibacterium. The sequence goes on along the minus strand of NZ_JANL01000029.1, from coordinate 43,219 downwards.
CAGGCTTGTTTTTCTTAAAAACTTACCTGTGCGGGTTATCCACTGTTCGGGATTTTCAAGTAAGTGAGTCGGCGTATCATTGGGTGTATCGATCCGCATCGTACGGAACTTGAGTATGTAAAAATGTTTCTTATTTTTCCCTACTCTTTTTTGCTTAAAGAGTACCGGACCTTTTGAGTCCAGTTTAATTGCAATAATTAAAATTAGAAAAACAGGTGATAAGACTATCAGGCCGCTTAATGAAAGGACGATACCTAAGAATCTTTTTAGATGCAGATACTTCATAATTTCCCCTCCTCTTGTAAATACTCTAGCCCTATTGCCAGGGCTAGAGTATTGTTTTCATGCATAAGCTAGCTTACTTTTTTCTTCTTTTATACCTGTCTCGATTTTCACTTCTTTTGACTTTATTGACGGATTAGCAAAATCAATGATACGTTCTTTCATTTGTGAATCACCTAATTTTTCAACCGATTGAACGAATTTTAGTACATCCTCTATGGATTCATTAGTCACTTTGCCAACAAATATCTTCTCGTATACTTTTTCCTGAGCAGACTCTTCATCTGTCAACAATTCTTCGTACAGTTTTTCACCGGGTCTAATCCCCGCTTCTATAATCTTGACTTCTTCTTTGTTGGCCCCACTCAGCTTAATCATTTTCTTGGCTAAGTCAACAATTTTAACAGGTTCACCCATATCTAAAACAAAAATTTCTCCACCCTTAGCAAGTGATCCTGCCTGCAGAACCAATCGGCTGGCTTCAGGAATCGTCATAAAGTAGCGGGTCATTCTAAAATCGGTAACCGTAATGGGTCCACCTTTTTTGATTTGTTCTTTAAAAACAGGAATGACACTGCCTCGGCTGCCCAGTACATTACCAAACCGTACTGCTACAAAGTTCGTCTTCCCTTTTTCATTAAGACCTGTCACGATCATTTCAGCAATACGTTTGGTCGCCCCCATGACATTGGGCGGATTCACAGCTTTATCGGTAGAAATCATGACAAAGCTATTAACACCCGCAGCCTTGGCTCCCTCAGCCATATTCTTAGTCCCATATATATTGTTCTTGACTGCTTCAGTCGGGTTATATTCCATAAGAGGTACATGTTTATGGGCAGCCGCATGATACACGCGGTCTGGCCTGTACTGCTTCATGACACTAAAGATACGGTCACGGTCTTGAATATCCGCAATAACTGGGGTAAGCTCAATGCCACTCTTGTCTGCAATAGGTTTAAGCTCTTTATGTACCAGGTAAATCGAATTCTCTCCATGACCTAAAAGCAGGATACACTTCGGAGAAAAACGCATGACCTGACGGCAGATTTCTGATCCAATTGAACCCCCTGCTCCAGATACCAATACCGTCTGGCCGGACACTTGCTTGGCAATCTTGTCCATATCCAGTTTGACTTCTTCACGGCCTAATAGATCGGTCACATCAATTTCTTTAAACTCATTTATCTTGTATGTCCCTTTAACAATATCTTCCACAGAAGGCATCTGGTTCACTTTGACGCTACATTCTGAACACGATTCTACGATACGGTTCAGGTCTTTCGCCGAAAGTGAAGGAATCGCGATAGTGATTTGATCAATTTCATACTGACGGACCAGCTTTTTAATGTTTTTAGTTGTCCCAATAACCGGTACACCAAATATCGTTGTTTTTTGCTTATTTAAGTCGTCGTCCGCTATACCGATGAAGTTAATCTCGGGATTGTTCTTAAGGTTTTTAATAAACAGACTCCCGCCATGTCCTGCGCCAACAATCAATGTTTTAAGCGTCGGGTGGTCCTTTGCTTCATTCATTTTATCTTTCCGCTGCATATGCTCGGTATAGATACGCCAGGCAATCCGGCTGCCAGGGATGATCACCACAGTAAACAAAAACCACAGGAACAGGAACCGATGACTTAGAGGTGTGAACATCAGATTAAAGAAATCTGTAACTAAGAACGCAAAGGATATACTTAAGCTATGAATCATAGATTCTTTAATACTCGTAAACCGGTTGATTTTGTCAAATAGTCTGAAGTAAACCGCACACGCTCCATATATCAATATAATTAACACAAAAGACAGACGAATAGACAGTGCCGGTAATTCCACGTATGGATTTAAGAATATGTAACTGAATAGTCCTGCTAAATAGATGACACCTAAGTCAAAGGATGCCAGTATGACTCGCTTGGCTTTGCGGTTCATCTTATTCACTCCTCTTATTTATTTTTTAGAACCATTTTGAGTAAAATGGCTGTTTTATGCGGTGTGTTTCCGGGGCTACTACAACTTCTCCATTAAGCAGATCTCTCGTGGTCTGATGAAATTCACTGCGCTTACTTCGGCCGAACTCTTTCGCTAGCTTGTCATAGGCGTCACGCATATGAAAAGCCCGGTTAGTCGTGTTATGTGCATCTGAGGCAATAATATGTACCAGGTTAGCCTCGATCAGCTGGCGGCTTACTTTTTCAATCTTTTTACCGAAGCCACCTGTATAGCTAGCGGCAGTTAATTGGGCAAGGGCCCCTTTATCGATAAAGGATTTTAATTTGTTCGGGTCTTCCAGTATCTGGTGGTTTCTTTCCGGATGAACGATGACAGGTATTTTTCCGTGGGACTGCAAATCATAAAAAAGACGGGAAGCATAGGTTGGAATCGTACTCGTCGGGAACTCTATTAGAAGATAATTGTGACTTTCATCCGTGAAGAGAATGTCACCTTTTTCAATATCTTGAAGCAGCTCCCCGTATAGTCTGATTTCCTGACCAGGAAAAATGGTCAAATCAATGCCTAAGCCGTCTAATTCTTCCTGCAGACTTCTTACTGACTGGATAACTTTTTTCTTATCGTTCATCCAGTCTCTATTTTTGTGATGAGGAGTAGCCAGGATGTGAGTAATTCCTTCTGATACGGCCAGCTGGGCCATCTCAATTGAATCATCCAGTGTGGTAGCGCCGTCGTCTAATCCTGGTAAAATATGACAATGTAAATCCAGCATTTTGTTTACTCCTCACTTTTATTTATTCTCCATAATAGTAATAGTAACTGTCGTCTGACTTGTCGACTCTGTTTAGAACTGCACCTAAAACGTTAGCCTGTACTTTTTCCAAAAGATCCTTGGCTTTCATCACTTCATCTTTATTGGCCGATCCCTGTGGGATAACAAAAAGGACACCGTCCGCTTTTGTGGCCATCACCTGGGCATCGGTAACCGCTAAAACCGGGGGCATATCAAAAATAATCAAGTCAAATAAAGCCAGCATTTCCTGTTTGATTTCTTCCATACGCTTGGACGCTAGCAGTTCAGCTGGGTTGGGTGGAATGGCCCCACTTGTTAAGGTGTAAAGCCCTTCTGTATGCGTGCGGTAAATCATTTCATCTAAGTGTGCGTTGCGGTCGGTCAATAGTGTTGTGAGACCATCTGTGTTTCTTACCTTAAATGTTTTGTGTACAGTAGGCTTTCTTAAGTCTGCATCGACAAGCAAGACTTTCTTTTCTTTTGAGGCAAAAGTGGCAGCCAAGTTTGCAGCAATCGTGGATTTGCCTGACGCTGGGCCCGCTGATGTGACAACGACAGTCTTTAAATCTTCATCAACCATCGAGAACTGGATATTAGTACGAATGGTTCTGAACTGTTCCGATACTACGGAAGACGGCTTATTTACAACTACTAGACCTGGGCGTTCGCCCGTATCTGCTTTTTTCTTTTTGCTAAAAATCATGTCTCTTCCTCCTAGACTCTCGATCTGACATGGCTTGGGCTTTGAGCACGCTGAGGCAGTGCCTGGCGTCCGTCAGCTTTTAGTTCTTCAGCTGACATCTCAGCAATACGTCCCAGACTTGTCCAGCCCATCTCTTCCACAATAAATTTTTCGTCTTTAACTGTATTGTCCAAAAATTCTAGCAAGAAGGCCATACCGACTCCAATCATTGCTCCAAGTACAATGCCGATAGCCAAGTTCAATGAATGATTCGGTGAAATCGGATTGATATTAGGTTCTGCCTGAGAAATAACGGTGACGTTGTCCACGTTCATGATGTCATCCAGATTTTCTCTGAACACCGAAGCCGTCGTATTGGCAATCAAAGCTGCGTTATACGGGTTAATATCTGTAACACGAATCGAGAAGACTTGAGAGTTGGCTTCATTTGAAATACTAATCTGATTAGATAAGCCTGAATGAGAACTGTCCAGATTCAGATCCTCTCTTACTTCATCCAAAATGACGGGACCTTTGATAATATCTTTATATGTATTGATCAGTTGAACATTTGTATCAATATCTGAACGCTGAATGGCATCGGTCTGCTGCGTCCGGTTAACTAATAGTTGAGTGGTGGAGCTGTATTCTGGTGTAGCGACGAAAAAGGTATAGAATGCGACGACCAGTAAGCCAATCAGTGTTAGGTTAATGATCATTCCTACCCGTTTTTTAATGATGTCGAAAAGTTCGACTAAGCTGATTTCTTCTTCCATCTTATCCTCCTGAATTATGAGCGATTATAATATAACACGCTAAATTAAATTATTAACAGTCTTCAGACTATCACAATTAGAAATCTCTTTGAACATTTTTCACACCTTGTCCATAAATAACTGCTGTTTCTTATTCACATTTTAGACACTTTTCAATCGTAACCGCTTTCTTCTATTGTATAGGATTAACCCTATAAAAATAGATGCGCTAGCAGTTCCTGCAGCCCATCTATTTTTACTCGGAATGATTATCGTTTACTTGTAATACTCTTTGTACCAGCTGGCAAACTTAGCTAGTCCATCTTCAATACTTGTGGACGGCTTGAAGGAAATATCCTTTTCCAAATCAGACACGTCGGCATAGGTGCGGACTACATCTCCTGGCTGCATCGGATGATACTCTTTATTGGCTTCTTTCCCCACAGCTTTTTCCAGTGCCTCAATAAAGTGCATCAAGGTAACCGGAGCATTGTTCCCGATATTATAGACTTTGTAAGGAGCAAAGCTTTCACTGTTGTCGTCTTTGCTCTCGTCCCAATCAGGATTAGCCTGCGGGGCTTTTTTGACCAGTCTTTCAATTCCTTCAACAATGTCATCGATATAGGTAAAGTCTCTTTCCATCTTACCGTGATTAAAGACTTTAATCGTCTCATCCGCCAGAATCGCTTTTGTAAAGGAGAAATACGCCATATCCGGCCGACCGTAAGGTCCATATACAGTGAAGAATCTCAGCCCCGTTGTCGGTATGCCATAAAGATGACTGTACGTGTGGGCCATCAGCTCATTGGATTTCTTTGTTGCTGCATACAGAGAAACTGGATGGTCAACATTGTGGTCTGTTGAGAAAGGCGCGACCTTATTCCCGCCATAGACTGAACTGGATGAGGCGTACATCAAGTGCTCAACAGGGTAGTGTCGGCACGCTTCCAGTATATTCATAAAGCCAATCAAATTACTGTCAACATAGGCATACGGGTTCTCAATGGAATAGCGTACTCCGGCCTGAGCAGCCAGATGGATGACATGTGACGGGCGTTCGTACTCAAACAGCTGGTCTACTGCTGACTTGTCTTTCAAGTCGATTTTATAGAAACTGAATCCTTTTCTTTCCTTCAGGATATCCAGACGGTCTGTTTTAAGTTTCGGGTCATAGTAATCATTCAGATTGTCCAGACCGACGACATCCAGCCCTTTATCCAACAACTGATTACTTAGGTGAAAGCCGACAAAGCCGGCAGCGCCTGTGATTAGTACCTTCATCTACTCACTCTTTCGTTTATTATTTTTTGATGTCTCATCATATAAACAAGGTCTTCAAGTCATTAACTTGAAGACCCTCTTGTGTTAGTTTAGTTATCGTTATACAAATCTCTTGTATAGACTTTATGCTTCACATCTTCGATGTCTTCAGTTATTCGGTTAGCTACAATGACGTCGACTTCTGATTTAAACGATTCCAGATCATTGTTCACTTTGGATCTGAAAAACGTTTCTTCTTCCAGAACGGGCTCATATACCACGACTTCAATCCCTTTAGCCTTGATGCGCTTCATGATTCCTTGAATCGCACTTTGTCTGAAGTTATCTGATCCAGACTTCATCACTAAGCGGTAAATCCCCACTTTCTTCGGATTCTTAGCAATCACTTGATCGGAAACAAAGTCTTTACGCGTGCGGTTAGCTTCTACAATTGCCGCAATCAAGTTGTTTGGTACTTGATCATAGTTTGCCAGCAGCTGTTTGGTATCTTTTGGCAGGCAGTAGCCCCCGTAACCAAACGACGGGTTGTTATAGTGGTCGCCGATACGCGGATCGAGTGAAACGCCGTCAATAATAGACTTCGAATCCAAATTATGCACTTCAGCATAGGTATCCAGTTCATTAAAGTAAGCGACACGTAAAGCCAGATACGTATTGGCAAAGAGTTTAACTGCTTCTGCTTCAGTAGACTTCATCAACAGGACATCCACGTCTTCTTTGATGGCTCCTTCTACTAAAAGGTCCGCAAATGTCTGCGCACGCTCAGATACTTCACCTAAGATAATTCGGCTTGGATAAAGGTTATCATAGAGCGCATTGCCTTCTCTCAAAAATTCTGGTGAGAAGATAATGTTGTCTGTTTTGTATTTATTTCTTAATTCCAGTGTATAGCCAACAGGAATCGTTGATTTGATAATCATGGTTGCATTAGGTGCGTATTTCAGTACGTCTTCGATGACTGCTTCAACCAGTGAGGTATCAAAATAGTTGGTTTTGTCATCATAATTGGTTGGGGCAGCAATCACAACATATTCTGGGTGATGGCTGTAGGCTTCTTCAGGTGATGAGGTAGCCTCCAAATTTAGCTCTTTAGTCGCTAAGTACTCGGAAATTTCCTTGTCCACGATCGGCGACTGCTTGTCGTTAATCATGTCTACTTTTTCCTGAATCACTTCCAGTGCTTTAACCGTATGGTTCTGTGCTAAAAGGATGGCGTTGGATAAGCCCACATAGCCCATTCCTACAACAGTAATATTCATTTACATCGTCCTTTCGATTTATGTACCTGCGTTCTATAACATAATAACCTGTTGTGCCGAATATCACAACAGGTTATGGTTATTGTCACACTACTTTAATTGAGTTCCAGTTGGGTTTTCAATTCTGTCGTGACCCGGTTCAGTTCTTCTTGTGGAATTTGCTCGTAGTAAATATTATTTATAAACATGCTTGAACCTCTCAGCTGCATCTGTTCCACATTATTAGCCGAACTTCTGTAGTTATTCAGCATATCGACCATATCATCAAAGCTCATATTGGTCCGCATGCTTTCACTCATCGAAGCCAGAATTGAACGGTAGTTGCTGACAGAGTTTAAAGAAGCAATGCTTTGCATGGTCCCTTCAATAACCTGTCGTTGTCTGTGCTGGCGCCCATAGTCCCCTTCAGGGTCGTTTTTACGCATTCTTGAGTAACTTAAAGCTTTGGTTCCGTCCATTTGCGTAGGTTGGCCTTCTACAAAACTATAATTCCCTTGAGTAAAGGTCAAAGGAGGGGTAATGGTAATGCCGCCTACGGCATCAATAATCTGAACCATACTGGCCATGTTGACAGATACATAGTAGTCAACCGGAACATCCAACAGATTCTGGACACTGTTGACTGTCATGCTCGTTCCCCCAAAAGCATAGGCATGGTTGATTTTATCATTCGTCCCACGTCCTACAATCTCTGTATAGGTATCTCTGGGGATACTTAAAATGGTTGACGTCTCGGTGTTTGGATTGACCGTCATCAGCATCAGCGTATCGCTGCGGCCGACCATACTGTCATCACTATCCGTATCTACACCCATGATGAGAACCGAAAAGGGTGTTTCTCCCGCATCGACATCAACTGGATTTTCTGTCCGACTCGTGTGTGCTTCTTGCTCAACAGGTTCGTACATATCATCTGTTGTTGCACGCAAATCTCTGTATGCTTGCCAGACGAATACGCCCACAACCAGCATCATTACGTTCAACAGAAGAAAGGCAATACCGAACACAATCCGTCCTGTAGATTTTTTCTTTTTGGGGCGGCGTTTAGTCATTCGTGTTTCCTTGCTCATTGGTGACCACTCTTTCATTCATATTTGTTTGTCCGACATAGTATACCAGTAAAATAAGTAGATAATAGACTATGCTTTTGACTATTTAGTGTTATTTTTGTATAAAGAATTATTTAATCCATAAACTAATCAGATGACAACTTCCTCGCGTATATCATACTAGCTGTTATTCGGTGGAAATACTTTCCGATATACTTATAGTCTCTAAAAAACAGACTCTGTTCCCTCAATCTCTAATACTCAGTCAAACACTAAATTGGCAAGTCTATAAGCGAACCCAAGTAAATATCTTCTTCGATACTGTTAAACGGGGCAAAGCCGGATGCTGAATAAAAAGTTTTCTCTCCAAAATAGACTTTATTATTGACTTCATAAAGATCGATTCGGACATGGTAGTTGTCTGCAGATAATTGTTCTGCGATACTTTTCATCTCATCAAAGAATTGCGGTTTGGGTATCGTCGGTCCATGATTTTCGTGTGGTCGACCAATAGTGGTTTTTTTCCAGTCCATATCATAAAAATCAATGGATTTTTCGTCCCCATGTCTACCCATATGCACTTGAACCAGTTTGGGCTCACCATTAAAACACATAAATTTGTAGTCTGTAATATCGTCTTCAAGATACTCTTCGACAATGATTCGAGGCTTGATGTGCTTGTATGGGTAAGCTCTGCCAAACCAGTACCAGTTTCTTTTCATCCACCACTTAAGCTGTCTTTCAGCGTCCTCTATATTTAAATCCGCCTTGTTGCTGCATATGATATTGCTCCCAGAACCATGTGTCGCTTTCATAACAAACTTATCCGGCAACTCAGACCAGTTGATTTCTTCTATGGTGTCATATAAGGCAATCATTGGAACAAGGTAGTCCTCAGATAGTTCATCTGCAATCAGTTTTCTGACTTCATACTTGTCTACTTGGTGGATATACGCTTCTTTTCTGTCATGTATTTTTAGCCATTGCAATTTCTCATTATAAGTGACTGGCTGCTTTAAATTCAGCTTGTAGCCAAGTTTTGCCCAAAAATAAGCTTTTAAATAGGCTTTGTCTGACAATGTGTTCAATAATCCTGTTTTTGATAATACAATCACCAGTTTCCTGAATGATTTCTTGATTACTGACTGATTACTGACCATTCTATCTTCTCCTCATGTACCTCTAGTTGCATAAATACTGTTGCAGTGAGCGCTTATAGTTTATTCGCGTCACGGTTTAATATCTTTTCCAGAATCATTTTATTATTTAATGCTTTGGCTTTCATTTCTTCTCGTTTGATCTGGTATTTACCCTTATTGCCGTTCAAAACATCTGTACTGATCTGGTTTAGAAGGCTTAATGTCAATCCTTTATTTACTTCACTTATCGGTGTGCACAGCTCTTCTAATCCAATCTGTTTGTAAAAGCGTTTTGTTTTTGAATGATAAGGAATACTGATGGGCACATTCCCCATGGCATAATTGACAATCCCAATGTGCAGCTTATTGGTGATAACCGTGTCTAGCTCAGCAAGTAGAGCTGTCGTTTCCCAGATAGTCTGGTGTTTAAAGAGCACATGATTTTGCTTTAGTCTGCCTGCAATAAAGTCAACTGCTTCTCTTTGAACCTGATTGTCGTTGTCTATAATCAACACCGGCGTTAAGTGCTCATTTTGGTTGAAAAACTGAATGGTTTCATCAATAACCATTTGAACATTAGCCCCGTGCTCAGACGAATGACGGTCAGCACCAATATGTATGCCGATTTTCAGGCCATCAAAATTTAGATATTCATTCTGCACCTGATCTTTAACCTGTTTGGGGATACTTTCTTTCGTCAAACTCAGCGCTACGTCTGCTGTTTCGTAAATTGGTTTATTTTTATCCACTAGCTGTGCGATGTAGTCTTTGGATTCCTGGTCCCTGACAGCTATAATTTCTGCATTTTTTGCAATATACTTGAGTGCTGCTTTGCCATAAAATGCAGACACGGGCCCTACGCCTGTTCCAATGATAGAATAGGGAACCTTGTGTTTTTTGGCAAGCATAGCTGGTTTAAGGTGATTTTTTAAAAAGTTAAGTGACCATTTGTATATATCTGCTGGTGGCTCACCTAAGAAGCCCCCGGCACCATATATCAAATAATCAGATTGAATAATACTGTCTTTACCTGTCACTTGATTTGATTGCAACGTGCTACGGTAGATATCTGTTGCGAAAGGTAGAGACACGTCTTTTCCGGTTAGTTCCTTGATCCATTCGGCTTCAATATTTAATATCAATACATCTCCGTAGTTGTTAGGGTAATATGCCCCGTGTAAGCTGACAAAATGCATCCTATTCCTCCGTGTTCTCATATTCATGTATACTCTGATACAACGTGTAGTACGCCTTGCTGACTTTATCTAAAGAAAACAGCTGCACTGTTCGCTCTCTAGCATGCGTGCCCATCGTTTTTCTGAGTTCTTCATTTCCGGCTAATTTTTCAATAACTCGGGTGATAGCTGACGGTGAACTGGTTGGAACGATATACCCATTCTGCTCTGGAGCAACAATATCTCTAGAGCCGCCGATGTCTGTAGCAATAAGAGGCAGCCCTGCTGCTCCTGCTTCGAGCAACACATTGGGCAGGCCCTCAGAGTAGGACGGCAGGATAAATAAGTCTGCCGCACGCATGTAATCCTCTACATTGGACACCTTTCCTCTATAGTCAATAACACACTGACTCTTGCTTTCATTGAGGGTTTCAGTACGTTTTTCGAAGTCAATGTCCTGTAAAACGGGGCCACACATAATTACTCTCAGTTTTTCTTTTGCCTCATAGTGGTCCAGTGCATCCAGTAAATCATGGATCCCTTTTCTTTTATTTATCGCTCCTGTATAAAGCAAAACAATATCATCCGAAGAAATGTTCAATGCCGCTCTTGCATGAGCCTTTGTTTCAGCTGAAGCAGGTACAAATTTTGAGGTTGTATCTACTCCATTAGGAATTCTGATAATTTTGGTGTGCGTTCCCACTCTTTTTTTGAGATTAGCTTCGATCTCATCACTGATAGCTATATAGTAATTTATATTTTTGAGCAATCGCTGCCTGACCTTACGTGTTTGCCTGTTAAAGCCCCGCACTGTACTGATTTCCTGATCACTCATCTCATCTTGAGCAACTTTTGCTATGACCGGCTTGTTTAACAGTTTTCCTGCCAAATGACAGACTATCGCCTCAGGTCCAGCTTTTACACAGTGTATAAGGTCGTAGCTGTTTTTATTTTTGACTAACCATCTAAGTACACTCAAACTGAATTTAAATACACTTTTACTGTTATTATCATAGTCTTTACCAAGTAATGAATGAACAGTCATCCTGTCCTGGCTAGACAGTTTTGATTCGTTATAAGCAGTCAATACATCAAATTGAATATCGTCATAATGTGTTAAGATATTTTCTGATACTGACTTCAACTGCTGGCCATACCCAGAATAAACTGGTGGGTATTTAAAACTTACAAGAACAATATTTTTCATGCTTTTTAGTCACTCTCTCACTGTTTAGTCTCTTGGAGGCTCACTCTTATTCAGTTATGTGTTTATTGATAAAACCAAATCCGACCTCAGAAAAAAAGCGGCTGTTCTGCTCGCTGATTTCAGCATATTGATGTATTTCCTGGCATTTAATCAGCATAACCATACTGATAAACACCATGTATGAACTGGACAAATCAAACGAAATATTCCAGGTCAGGAAAAAATACATCGACAAATTCAGCCAGACCATATTAATATTTTTAGACTTGACTACATCCACTGCTGACGCATAGACGCTCGTTAATATGCCCATAAAAGGGACTAGTGCAACAATGCCGCCGGACATGGCAATCTCCAAAAATATATTGTGCGGATAGCCCGTGTTGAAGGCTCGGTATCCTCTTAGACCAATCCCAAACGGGTTCTCTCTTACAACAATAAAGGCCTGCTCATACACTTGATACCTTGGTTCAGATTGAATATCAACAAATACTCTCATCATTCGGTTAATTGTATTGGCAGGAAGAATCTGATATAAACTCACTCCAATAGCAATGATCCCAATAGTAAGCACAATAAAGGCACTCACTTTTTTGCCGACACTCTTTTCGAAAAAGATACTGAACAGATAGACAGTCACTGGCACTATCAAAGACAGCAGGATAGGGGCTCTACCGCTTAAACTCGTTATTCCAAGCAGTAAAATAACCATCACGGGGATTAGCAGCACTTTCATGTACACTTTGACCGCTTTAGATAAAATCAGTCCCATGACAACCACTATAGTAGCCGCAATCACGACTCCAGCAGTTAAATACGTTTGTCCTAGTTCTCGACTTCTAGGTACACCCATTGTCCATTCCAAAAAGGCAAAACCAGTCCCCCAGGTTACTTGAAAAAAAACAATGTAGGGCACATCTTTTAGTTTAAGGAAGAGCAGTACGCTTATTGAGAATAGTATGACCGAAATGTACTGAAGCGCATGGGTAAAAGTGAAATAAGTCGGGTTTTGGATCCAAGTTATAGTGAAAATGAGATGCCACAAAATCATAAAATACAAAAGAAAACGAAATTGACGCCTGGTTAAATTAATAAGCGATTCACTGTTATACATCCATCTGAACATGCCTACTCCGATAATTCCAGCTAAAGCTAGAATGTTCATGAGCTCAGACGAATAAATAAACTTTATTGTCGGAAGGTTGAGTGACATAAAGACAAAAAATGAAAAGAGTATACTTAACCCTGTTTTTTTCTCTATTTTCAAACCCTGGTCTCCCTTCCTTTGATTTTTGTTTCATTATATATATGTCTGTCAGCTATCTTTATATTTTTATTACTTTAATTTCACTCTTGAACAATTTGCTGTTCGTTTTCTGTTTTCTGTACCATTTCTTGTCTGTTTCATTATCTTCAATGATAATAATGACCTCATCAATGTCACTCGCTGGTTTCGCTGCATAGACATTTTCTTGAATTTCAATACTTGCAGGCTGGGTCTTTGAAAACACGTCCTTCAGTGACTGGATGACCTCTTGATTTTGTGCTACGACAAGTTTTTCTTTGCCTTCAGGATACGCAATGACTTGTTTGAGTTCTGAATAATCAACTTCTTCACTGACTCTACCGTCTGTCAAGTTGATGTACATATCCTTACTTAGAAGGTTTAAATTAAACAGTGGATGGACTTTAGACTGATAGACACCTTGCAGGTAAGCAACTATCATGCCGAAACCGAAGCCAATGAATAGGCCTGCTATTCCATTGATCAGGACATCTACCCATGCTATATCATTTGTTTCTTCAGGATCTGACAGTTCCTCCATAGCCTCTTCTGACTGCACAGATAATGGCTGGTTCTCAAATAAAAAGACCAACTTATCGTCTAAGACGGGAAGCGTGCCGTCACTTAGGGCATCAAAGTAAATTTGGCTGATGGCTGCACTCAATTCAGCATCTCCCGTTCCTATAGTTAAGGTAAACACTACATTTGTGGAATTATAATCCAAATCCAAGAAATAATCTTCAATTATTGTTAAATCTGTTTGCGTTTCTTCTTCAATCATGGACAGTACATCTTCAGATAAAAAGACTTGTTCCAGCAAATTGGTTCTTGCGAAGACACTTCCGTCTACATTTTCGACGTAAAAACGAAAAGCATAAGCTTCTTCAAATAAGTAGTCATCAATCACTGCTAACTCACTTGCAGATAACTCTTCAGGGTCTCTTTCCAATAAGTCTCTAACAGATTGATCTCCCCTGTCTGACTCTTCTTCAGATACTTCAGTATCGTCTCCTGAAGTATTGACCTCTCTAAAACTTTGATAGAGTGTCACGCCAGCAAAGACAATAGACACAATAAGCATTATAGTTACAACCGTACCTTTTTTCTGCTTAAAAAACTGCTTAAAATCAATCACCGATAATCCGTTTTCCATTTTTATTTACTCCGTCCCTAAACATAGTAGCACCCTATCCAATAGATAAGATTTATTTTCACAAACTAGAACCATCATACCATAGAAATATGTCCATAAGAATATGAATATTCGACAAAATGATTAAATTTAAAAAGAGGAAGACGTATGCACACGCCTTCCTCTTTTTGAGCTTACTGGTATTTCGGTATGTCAAAATTCAAAATAAGGTTATCCATCAATGAATAGCCGATGATACTTCTCAGCATGCTTGTTTGCTTAGATGCCCAGCCAACATCTGTCGCATATTGATGAACCCCCGGCATAGCAGGATTCCATCGCATTTTGTACAATGTGTTCTGTCTATAGGTTGAGTGGTTTACGTATGATCTGGAAATCCACTTAGCGCCTTCAATAATTGAAATTTCCGGTGTGAACCAGCCTTCTATATATGCGCGCTCAGCACCCAGCCTTACAGGGGCATGGTCCACTGCTCCAATACCAAACATATTGTAGACGACTCTTGGTGTCACAGGCTGGCCATTGACTTCATCGACCAATACACCTGTTGCCAGTCTAGACGATCCCCGTCCTGTTTCCAGGATAGCATGAGAAATCAGGTAAATCTCATTGACGTCTGCCTCTATACTGGCTTGTCTAAAAGCAGCGCCCTGGCCTTCGAGTATTCCCGCGTTGCGAAGCTCTCTGTTCAGATTCTCAACGGAAACCCCCACCGATCCTTGCAAGTTCAAAAACTGTAGCATCTCCCTGTTAGCAGATACATGATTGGCACTGCCAGATATCCAGGCTTCAGAGCCATTAAAGCCTATCTTGTACCAGCCGCTTTGCTCATCTATGATGGTGAATTCCTGTCCTCTGGAAACGGACCCCACAACCGAATGGCTTGTCCCTGGTCCACTACGGACATTTAAAACGTCTACGATGATTCGAGCAGTAGTAAACATGTTAGTTAAATCACTCATATCACTAGGCAAGATGTTATTGGGATCCATGTAGCGTATAACTTCTTCCCTGGAAGCATTTCGCCATCCTCCGTTATGAGAGGCCTGAGGTTTTGCTCTAAGGGCCATTTGTCTATCCACTGCTGCTTCAAAAGAAGTGGAGTACGGAGACTCTCTGATTATCATATTCGTCAAGTACAAATGGTTTGTTGCCAGGTATCTGTATGATTCCACTCTAGTTCGCATCGCATGAGTGATATTGTCGTTATTCAAAAGTCTGTTGTAATAAATGAGAGCAGTTGAGAAGTTTCCCTGCTTGTGACTATTTTCGCCTAGAGATAGTACTCTATCCGCTGCAGAACGAAGGGCTTCAACTAATGACGACTGACCTGGATAGTACGTGAGTCCTTCGTTTGCTATATCCCATGCTTGAGAAGCACTTCCTGCATTCATAGACTGAGTATAAAACTGACTAGCTGTCGTCAGCTCTCTTCTATTTTCAGCTTGCTTTATCAATACTTGTGCTTCTGTTTTAATATTTGGAAGCACATGATTGTGAGAAACCAATTGGTTGTAATACATCAATGCAGCATTAAAATTCCCTCTTCGGTGATTACTCTGCCCTAGTGCGTATATTCGGTCTGCTGCAGCGTTTAAACTTGCTTGAACATCTGAATGAGCAGGAAATACTCTCATTCCTTCAGTTGCGACTGCCCAGGCCTCAGATGCTATGGGAGCAGAGATTGTATCTCTCAAGTAGTCTTCTGGCGTTCTAAACTCCCACCCATTATTCACTTGCTCAAGATGAGCAGCCGTTAGCGTGCGCATTTCCTCATTGACTCTGCTTTCCGCTAAAAGCCAGGAATAATACAACTGTGCAGTTGCTTGTCTTCCCGAGCGGTGATTGCTTCTTCCCATTGCGTAAATTCTAGCCGAAGCATGATCTACTGCTTCTGTCATGCGACTATGATTGGGGAAGCGCGCAATAAGTCTTCCTAAGTTATTCCACGCCTCAGTGGCTGAAGAAGCGTTGATCGTGTCGTAAAATAGATCTGTTTCAGAAGTGTTTATTTCCTTGCTTACTTCCGCATATCTGACTAATGCTTCATCAAGCAGATTCTGATCAAGAAGTTCTTCCTCTAAAAGCAGAGCGTAATATTGCAAGGCCAGTTCGAATCTATTAGAACGCTGACTACTTCGTCCCATGGCAAAAATACGTTGTCCAGCAGCATTTACTGCTTCACTTAAACGACCATCTGTTGGGTACAGATTCTTATATTCCATTGCGGCATTCCAGGCACTTGTTGCGGTATTTGCATCTATAGTGTTGGTATAGTATGTACTTGCAAATCCTAACCGTACTTCACTGTTTGCCATAGTGATCAAGGTATTTAGGGACGCTTTTATATTACTTGGAACATGCGGCTGATTCAGCAGCTGATTGTAGTACATCGTAGCTGTTCGGTAATTTCTATTTCGGTGATTACTTTGTGCAAGTGAAAAGATTCTATGGCTCGCTGCCTCAAATGCTTCTGTGATTCGATAATCATTTGGGTAATGCTTATTGAGTTCATTTGCATAGTGCCAGGCTCCACTTGCAGTATCAGCGTTTATAGAGTTAGTATACAGTGTATGCGCTGTTGGTCTGGAGCTGCTGCTTTGAACAGAAAACCTTGCAAAAAGCTGTTCTTTCTCTTCTTTTAACTCTTTATCTCTGTCGTCATCTTTTTCCTGCTCTTCTGTAGCGTCACTTTCTTCTAGCTCCAGCTCTTTGTCTGTTGACTCTTTTTCAGACTCTACTATTGATTCAGAAGGTTCGTCATCATTCAGCTGGTCTTCTGTTTCCGCCATGCCCTTTTCCTCTTCTGCGAGTTCGTCATCACTCTCAAGGCTTGTTTCCTCTGTGTCTTCTGTGTCTTCTTTGCCTTCAATCGTTTCAATCAACACTTCGGATTCATCTTCTCCTGACTCATCCACAGTCGCTTTTAATAGCTGCAGCAGATTTTCAGCAAACGCTGTATCCACGTGTTCATATTCATTTATCGACTCTTCGTCTAAATCCACTTGTTCAATCGACAAACTTTGCAATGTTTCTATCAATCCACGCAGCTGATCATTCAACGAATGGTTGTCCAGAAGATCCGAATACGTTGTTTCTGCATCCTCATACTGCTGCTTTAAATGATAACTGATTCCTTTATGTAACTGACTTAATCCTGTCTCTGAAAGCTCGCTGTCCATAGATGTTACGATTAGCTCGTTGAAGTTCTCCAGGCTGCTGTCTGGTCCTTCGCTTTGAACAGCCGGTTCACTCTCTTGTGCTAAAGCTTGCTCTGCACCCAGAATGGTTGAGGCGAACATAGAAGCGACTATTATTTTCTTTATGTTTGCTTTTCGTTGGGACGAATAGTACATGTTGACACTCCTTTATAATTATACACATTTATTTTTATTACCATTATCATCTTAGATGAACACATATAAATATGCAACATAATAAATAGTACAAAAAGGTGAACAATTTGGCTATACAATTAATTATTGTATACATATTTTGGATAGGTTAAGACTATTTAGAATAAATAAAAAGTGGCCCATCGAGAGCTGTTCTCTCAATGAACCACTTTGTTTAGCATTCAGCTTTGAAACAAAGGACTCTTTCTCTTGTCCTTGCATGTGAAGCCGGCAGCTGAGATCATGTCTGACCTTGTGCTGACTTTACATACCCGTGCATGCACGCGAGAATCCCTCTTTTAGTTGATTTCTTTTCATCCTCAATTAACGTCTATTCTTTAATTTTAGTAAAAATTTAAACGGAATGGGTACCGATAAAATATAGATCACGTTT
This sequence comes from Alkalibacterium sp. AK22, assembly GCF_000585255.1. Classification (GTDB taxonomy): domain Bacteria; phylum Bacillota; class Bacilli; order Lactobacillales; family Carnobacteriaceae_A; genus Alkalibacterium. The sequence continues at coordinate 25,417 of NZ_JANL01000029.1, read as the reverse complement.
TTTATGCTTTTCTTCTGACTGAACGCTTTAAAGGCGTATGTCCACGCTAATCGTTTATTATTGTTTCTTAACGCTATATTCGCTATGCTGATGAAATAATTTGACCGTTGCCGCCTGCTTTCTTCTTGAGTGAGTGACTGAAACAGCGATGTATACTTACTGTCTATGATCTGGATAGCTCTTTCATGCTTTTTTGTACTTAAAGAAATTTGCTGCTCTCCCGAGTAATTATAGTAGTTGACCATAGGCTGATCTACGAACCCTACTTTAGTTACTTGACACACTCTTATCCACAAATCGTAATCTTGTTTAGCTGGCATAGCGCTGTCAAAGTAGCCCGACTGGTCAAGAACGTCTTTTTTTATCATTACACTAGGTGTAGCCCCGATAACATTTTTCATCAAAATGTCTTTTGACAGGTCCCCTTTTTTACCCGACAAAGAATAATAGGTCACATTCTCCTTCACATATATAACGTTAATTCCTGTATATACCATACCTATAGAGCTATCGGAGTTGAAAACGTCCATCTGAGCTTCCAGTTTAGACGGCAGCCATTCATCATCGTCGTCTAAAAAGGCAATATACTTTCCATTAGAAGCCTTTATCCCTTCGTTCCGCGCATTATTGGCCCCTTTGCCAGGAAAGATTGAAAGAAATTGAATATTTGAATATTTTTCCTGATAGGACTGAACGACTTCTTCGGTATTATCCGTCGATCCGTCAGATACGACGACTATTTCAACATCTTTATACGTCTGGTTTAAGACACTTTCAATTGCTCTTTGTATCAAATCGCTTCTATTGTGCGTAGGTATGACTACACTGATCATTTATTTCTCTCCTTTTAGAGTATAGCGGTGATAATTACTTTGTTCGATTGAAAAGATTAAAAGAATTAAAACTAGAATAGAAAATATAGGAGACAAATATCCTCCCTTTTGGAAATTAAGTAAAACAAAAGTCAGACCCAATCCCCTATTGAGCTTGAACAGGTAAGCAGTGAAGATTAGAATAACACCAAATGGAATAATACCCATATCAGACAAGAAATAGGCATAGACATTTTGCAGAGGTGGCGTGTGTCCAAGCCCTCTTCCCATGAGTAGCGTATCTCTTGAGACATAGAGCCAGCTGTTGATCAACCGGACAAATGCAGAGTTATCTCCACCACTTATAATATCGCTTGTTCTCACAATCACTGTCTGATATAAGTTATCTCTAAACATATATATGACTGCCGCTAAAATAATTAACGAGAGAAGAAAGAAGACTTTCGATTCTTTTATTCGCTGATATTTGTTATCGAGTGTGATCAACTTGAAAAGAAGGATAATGCTCAGCACAAAGATAGAAGCATAGGACAAGGTCAAAATTGTTCCAATGATTAACACAATGTTTACCCACACAGGAACTTTTTCTCTTAAGTTACTAAATACATTCACTCCGATAACCATGTTTAAAAAATAACCCATATGTGCCGGCTCTGAAAAAATACTGCGTGTGCGAACAATAAAACCTGGCCCTCTGAAGCGGTAACTATGCAAATCACTACGCGTAAATGACCACAAGAATTCGTACGGAAGATGATCGAAGTACAGTATCGCTAATGTGATATAAATCCCAATAAGTATAGTTATGAGAGCCGCTATATTTAGCATAACTAAAAACTGCTTTTCTAGTTTATTTACTCGTATATAGTTATATGTGATATTGATGAAAAAGAGATAAGCAAACACTTTAACCACATTAAACAACGCCCGGTTAAAAATAAAGGTCATGTCTACTGACAAATTATAACTAAACTGGAGAACGAAAAACAGAAGGGTGCCTATAAAGAATCTATAATTTATTGACTTGACACAGCTCAGGTCAGTTAAACCTATAAGTAGGACCAGTAGGCCAATCAGTATTTCACTGACTGCAACCAATCCAAACATCCAGTCTGACATCAGAATGGATAAGGCTATCAGGGACAGTATCGAATATTGAATGCCTTTTTCTCTAGTGGCATGACTTTCACCTAATGTCTTCAACGCATAGCCTCCTCCTTTCAATCGCAAAGACTACAGTCTTCTTTTCAGTGCATTCAAAGTATAGCTCGTAAAATAGTACAGTGCTTTGTGCAGTGGAAGCTTTTCTAAATGACGATACGTGTTCCAGGTTCTTTTTAGAGCTTCCACTTTATTGCTCGATATGGACCCTTTGACAATTCTGTAAGATCCGAGCACGTCATCCACTAAGTGAGCGGTTGCCCCTTCTCTTAACAGCATAAGCCAAGTAGCCGTATCCTGTCCTTTTCTCACTTCAGGCATCCTGAAGTCCCCGTGTACAAACCGGTCAATTACGACTGTTGAACAAGCAATGGCTGTGTTCTTAAGCAAAGCATGATAGCTTAATTTCTGAGGTAAGGGCACGCTATCTTTCATTACTTCATTCGCTTCTGATATCATTTCAAAGTTTGTATACGTGAAACTGTAGCGATTGTTTTTCATACTGGTAATCTGTTTTTCCAGTTTAATGTCTTTCCATTTATCATCACTGTCAAGAAAGGCGACATACTGCCCTTTTGCATGTTCAAGACCCATGTTTCTGGCGACAGCTGCACCACTATTTTTGGGAGTCTGGAGAACTTTTATGCGTTCGTCTCTCTTCGCGTATTCACTGATCATAGTCAGACTATTGTCCGTTGAATGGTCATCAACCAGCAGCAACTCGAATAAAGTGTACTTTTGTCCTAAAACTGAATCGATGGTTTCTTTTAAAAAGCGTTCTGCATTATAGACGGGGGTAATGATTGATACTACATTTTTTTCCATTGTTTTCTCCTAGCACACATCATCTGATTTGGGTTAGCGGGCTACTTCAACACCACTATTTCTTCTGGCAATTTCATTTCTGTCACATTTTCTTCGTCTGTCAAGCCCTCTGATGACACTTTGTCAAACAGTATTTTGATGGTTTGAAGCATGATTTTGACATCAAGTACAAACGAATACTTTTTGATGTAAACCAGATCAAAGTTCAGTTTACTGTTAAAGTCTGTGGCATACTTTCCATACACCTGAGCATAGCCGGTAATCCCTGCTCGTACATTGTGCCTCAAATAATAGTAATTATTCTGCTCTTTAAATTGTTCTACAAAGAAAGGACGTTCCGGTCTAGGACCGACTAAGGACATCTCTCCTTTAAGCACATTGAACAGCTGAGGTAATTCATCGATCCGAAGTGAGCGAAGGTACTTCCCTACTTTAGTGACTCGCGAATCATTGGCGGAAGCTAAAACAGGTCCTGAACGTGCTTCTGCTGTTGCACTCATTGTACGAAATTTCAAAATACCAAACTCTTTTTGGTCTTTTGTGATGCGGATTTGCTTGTAAAAAACAGGCCCTTTGGACGTCGCTTTGACCAACACTGCCGTAATAACTATTATGGGTGATGTGACGATTAGCATGGCCAAAGAAGCTGCGATATCCACTAGACGTTTAATCATGTCGTCTTCAGGAGAAATACTGAAACTTGACGCTTCAATGATACTTTCATCTTCAATACTCATAATATTTGGGTTTACGAGGACTAAGTTTTCAAAACTCGTATTTAAGAACAATTTTTTATTCTGTCCGATAAGCAAATCATAAATGGCAATTTTTTCAGACTCAACCAGCTTGTCTGCCAAGTATACGATATCCACAGAGTTCATATGCTTCTTGATATTCTCATAAAAATTATCAATGACAATGGCTTTGACCGCATGCCGGTTGTTTTTTGAGCTGTCAAAGTTTCTGACCGCAGCCATGCATGCTTCTTCAGATCCAACAACCATGACCTTTTTAGTGCCGTCTATTTTGACATAAAGTTTAAACACAATTGATCGCCATATGATAAGAATAAAGCTACTTACGAAAAAGCTTATGAATATGACCGAACGCGGAAAGGCAAACCATCGTCCGTAAAAAGTCATAACCATAATGACTAGTCCCATTGAAAGCTGGGTTATTATTGTTAAAAAGATAAAATCCATTATTCTCTTGTTATAGAGTATATATATCCCGAAAAGTATATTTAAGATAATAAATCCTATTAATATATATATTCTTGCTCTTTCATAGGCCAAGAAATTTCTTCTCGGTATGTCCATGTTATACCGTATCATAAATGATAAGACAATGGAGAAGTGATACAGCAGGACATCAATAAGTCCTATCGTTAATTTTTTTGTCTGCGACATTATTTATTTCCTCCGCTATTAATTAAAGTATTGCTTGATTTGGTTGATTATCCTTTTACTTGCTTGCCCATCACCATATGGATTAATGGCTGTGGCCATATTAAAGTATGCTTCTTCGTTTTCCAGTAATTCTTTTAAACTAGTTACTACATCATGTTTATCTGTTCCTACGACTTTTAAGGTCCCGGCTTTTACTCCTTCAGGACGCTCCGTTTTTTCTCTCAAAACTAGTACGGGTACGTCAAGTGCCGGCGCTTCTTCCTGTAACCCACCTGAATCGGTTAATACTATGAAGGACTGTGCCATGACTCTGTGGAAAATATCGACTTCTAGCGGTTCAACCAAGTGCACTCGTTCATGATGACCTAAAATATCATTGGCCAGTGACTGCACAGTCGGACTCAAATGTACAGGCATAATCACCTCAACATCACTGTACCCATCCATCAGTTCAATAACGGCCTCGAAAACATTTTTCATTGGAAGACCGTAGCTTTCCCTTCGATGCATAGTAAGCAACAGCCATCTCTGATCCGGGCCTGACTCCATCAAACTTAGCACTTCATGTCTACGCTGCGTGTTCTTCGTATAGTGAACAGCATCAATCACGGTGTTCCCCGTCACACTGATATGTGCTTCTGTTTTATGCTCGGACAATAGATTCTGTTTTGTTTCGTCAGTTGGCACAAAAAATAAATCAGTTACATTATCAATGAGCTGACGGTTAACTTCTTCAGGAAAGGGAGAATACTTATCATACGTTCTCAGTCCCGCTTCCACATGTCCAATCGGTATCTGCTGATAAAAAGCGGCTAAAGCAGCCGCAAAACTGGTCGTGGTATCTCCATGAACGAGAACCATATTCGGTTTTTCCCTTTCAAATATTGCTTCAATGCCCTTTAGTACCTCAGCAGTAACGTCAGATAAGGACTGATTTCTTTTCATTATATTCATATCATAATCTGGTACAAGATCGAATACATCAAGTACTTGATCAAGCATTTCTCTATGCTGGGCAGTCACTACAACGAGCGGCTCGAAAAAGTGGCTGTGTTTTTTTAGTTCATGAATAACAGGGGCCATTTTAATTGCTTCCGGTCGCGTACCGAAGACAACAGCTATTTTTTTCTTTTCCATTACTATGTCGACTCCATCCTGACCAGTATTTTTCAGACAATCAGGCATCATTTTACCATAAAACCTTAGTCTACAATATGCCGAAATTCCATTTGTCACAAACTGGTAAAAGTGTCTGATTTATTTATTAGTTCATCTGTCCTTTGTTGAGCTTCTGCTTCAGTCGGGCAAGAGTCAGATACAGCTTGTCTTTTGAGCTGACACTTTTCAAATCCCTCAACTGCTTTTTTAAAATCGGCTCAACCGGGCTGGTCTGCAGGCCGTTATAAATGGACAGCAGCTGCCGTTTGATAAAGGCCTTCTGCTCTGCTGTATAGGTCTCTTTCTCGTATTGGTCTTCCAGAGCTTGAAATACTTTGATGTAGGATTCAAAAGAGCGCAGCTTGTGCATCTTGGACTGTTCGGTCATCGTCGAAGCCAGCCGGTAACGTCTGTGGTAAAAGTGTTCGTTTAAATAAGTGAAACGGCTGACTGAGGCAAAGAGTCGGGTGGTGTAGTACTCGTCTTCGTGGAGCACCCCTTCAATGAACTTTAGCTCTAATTTATCGATACATTCCTTCGTTGCTATATACAAGCAGGGTGACGCACTGTAACTTTTTCTGTTTTTGTCCAGGGCTTCAGGCCCTTCATAGACCGCTTTGTCTTTTAGGACAGCTGAAAAGTCATAGGGGTTCTGTTCCTGCTGGCTTGCTTCATGGCCGTCATGGAAAGCTCTGGCATTGAAGCGGACCAGGTCCGCTCCTGTTTTTTCCAGCTGGCTGACGGCTGCTTCAACTGTTTGTTTCTCGATCCAGTCGTCGGAGTCCACAAAGTAGACGTACTTGCCTGAAGCCTTTTTAAGGCCTTCATTGCGGCGGGCCCCTTGGCCTTTATTAACCGTATGGCTGATCAGCTGGATCTGGTCCTGATACTGCTTAAGCAAATAAAGCGTCGCATCTTTTGACCCGTCATCAATCACAATAATCTCAATCGGCTGATAGGTCTGATTCAAAAGCGAATCGATGCATTCTTCAATGTAGCGTTCAACGTTATAAGTCGGGACAATAATGGAAACAAGCGGTTTGGACATAAGACAAACTCCTTTCATGAATCATCTGTTAGTGTATGTTCAGTAGGTTGCATTTAGGCCTTGAGGTGCTCCCTGGATGCTGGTTGGTTGAGTCCGTGCGTTTATGTCAGCTGCGTGAACGGCTGACTTCTCTCAGCAGACGCTTGAATTCCCCAGTCAAGAATAAGCCGGCAAGCCAAGTCACCGCAAACAGGGCACTATTTGCGACTAGGCGGGCAAACAGATTTAGTGGCAGGTCCGGCAGAAGCAGGAAAACCACCAGCTGCATCCCGGCCATAATCAATGGCTTGACCAGGACTTTGAAGAAGGTAATGATGTTGTCGTTAAACATGCGGTGCATCAAGAGATAGTTGGCCTGAACCAGGTTCAGCGTGAAGCTGATCACTAAAAACAGGGCCACATATTCGATTTCACCAAGCAAAACACCGATAATGATCCCGGTGACATTGAAAACTGTGGACAACACACCGGACAAAAGCAGCAAGTCCGTGCGGTTGCCCGACTGGAAGATCCCGCCGGTACTGGACAAAATCATCTGGACCCAGATGGACAATGCCAGTAGCTGAAAGGCCCGGATACTGCCGTCCCACTGGAGGCCCCATAGATTTAAAATAATTTCTTCGGCCGAAAAATACAGAAAGACCGACAGCGGCAGACCCAGCGTGGCCAGGAGGTTTGAGATCCGCAGGTAGACTTGCTTGATCCGCTCTTTTTCATCCGCATAGTCAGACAAAATCGGATGAATCACAGAGGTGACTACACTGGTCAGAATCTGGTTCGGATACAAGGAAACGGTATAGGCCCGATCATAATAGGCCAAAGCGGTGGACGAGAAATACCGGCCAATCAGCAAGTTGTCCAAATTTCTAGAAAAGTAGTTGATAAAGTTAAAGAGAAACTGGTTTCTGGAAAAAAGGTAGATCTTCTTGAGCGGCGCCCATTTGAAGCGCATGCTGATTTTCGTGTCGGTTTTCAAGTAAAAGACTAGAAACAGGGTCATCGCCTTGGTTGTGTTCCCGATAATCATCGAGTAGTAGCTGAAACCAAGAAAAGCCAGCGTGATCGAAACCACACCGGACACTAACGCCCCGCTGACGGTTGCCACATTCACCAGCTTAAAGTTCTGCTCTTTTAAAAGCAGCGACTGTGGGACCACGAGGATACCGTAAAAGAACACGGCAACAGCCAGGATCCGGCTGATCTGAATAAAGACCTCATTGCCGTAAAACACACTCATCGGATAGCCCAAGAAAACGAATAGAATGCCCAGGGCAATCGCTATGTAAATGCTAAAGTTGAAGATCGCATCCACTTCTTTTGGGTTCAGGTCTTTGTTTTGGATAATGGCCGGGCCCAGTCCAAAGTCTGCCAGCAGCTGAAAGAACACTAAAAAGATATTGACCGCTGATACAATGCCGAACTCGGCTGGGGTCAATATCCTGGACAGGGCCGCCTGGACAAGCAGCTGCACAATCATGACCGAATACTTGCCCATAGCTGTATAAAGGATGCCTCTTTTAAATTGATCGAACATAATAGGTAGAACTCCTGTCTTGCTTGCTAGTTTTTAAAAAATGTCTTGACCGCCTGAAAAGGTCTGGTATAGTGCCTGGCTGCCTGGTTTCTTGTTTTCATCAGAAACAGGGCATTTTTAGGGTGGTGATTTTTCAATTCGTACAAGAGTGCGTAGCGGAAAGGATTCTTTTCTTCTTTTTTATACGGTCTGATTTTATTCTCACCGATTGCTTGCCAGACTTCACCGGTCCATTTGACTTTATGCGCAGTCTTATGTGGACAGTCAGGGTGCACGAGATTGGCCATCTCCAGGTAGATGACATTAAAGTACTCTTCTGCAATCAAGTCAGAAAAGGCCTCTGCCCTTCCCCAGCCAATAAGCAGTTTCTCAAAGGCCTGCGCAATATTCAGCTCCAGCCGGAAGCGTTCTTCCCGGTAGCGGTTGACGGCAGAGCCTGCATGGGTCACGTAGTGGTAGTAGGCTTTGCGGTTGACCCCCAGTGTGGACAGGTTTTTGTAGACCTCGATATTAAAAAGCGCATCCTGCCCCTGCTTCTGCCGGCCAAAACGGATCTGATGCCGGTCTAAAAAGTCTTTAAGGTATAGCTTGTTCCACAGGGCGTAAGGCGAAAAGTAGTAGACATTTCTGAAGTGATCCCTGAAGCTTTCCTGACTGTCTAGCTGTGGCAGATTGGGTAGCTTATCTTCTCGGGTTTCAGGCTTGCCGGCTTTTTCCTGCGTATAGCCGAAGACCATCACTTCTGCCTGGCGCTGTTTCGCTATAGCCAGGTTGTCTGCCAGCAGCTGGTCGTCAAAGTAGTCATCGGGATCAGCAAAGTAAATGTAATCTCCCTTGGCTTCTTTCAGGCCGCGGTTGCGGGCCGGCCCTGAGCCTTTGTTGTCCTGATGAATCACACGGACTAAAAGGGGTTCTTGCTGGGCGTAAGCGTCACATATCTCTTTTGAGCCGTCGGTTGAGCCGTCATTGACCAGAATGATTTCACACAAAACGTGTTTTTGAGCCAGTGCAGACTCGACAGCTCTAGCCAGGTGGTCTGCTACATTATAGACCGGCATGATAATGGAAACATCAAACATACTAAGCGCCCTTTCGACTTTACGTTTTTTGAATAACAGATAATTTTATCACGGTAGAATCTTGCAATATTATAACACAGAGGATAAGCTTTCACACTGGTTTCATCATTTATTAATAAAGAAGACCTCAGGTTTACACTGATCTGTCAAGGGACTGTAACACCTTGTCCGTTTTCTGTGTACTTCAAAACAGCAACTAGGGGGTCAGCGCTCACATCCTAAACAGCTTTGGCTCTGGGAATATCTAGTGCCAGCCGCTGCAGTTTTGTGATACAATAGGCTCAGTTTAAGAGGTCCATGCATTTATACATACATCTTAAAGGAGCGAGACAAATGGCTATTTTAGTAACAGGCGGTGCCGGCTATATCGGCAGTCACACTGCAATCGAATTGATTCAGGCAGGTTATGAGGTTGTGATTGTGGATGATTATTCCAATTCCAAACCGGCGGTGATTGACCGAATCGAGGAACTGTCCGGCAAGCGTCCGGCTTTTCATGAAGTAAATATTTGCGACAAAGACAAACTGCGCGAGGTGTTTGAGGCTCATGAGCTGGAAGCCGTGATCCACTTTGCCGGCTTCAAAGCGGTCGGGGAATCGGTGTTAGAGCCTTTGAAGTACTATAACAACAACCTGAACGGCACGATTGTTTTGATGGAACTGATGAATGCCTTTGACGTCAAGAACATCGTCTTCAGTTCAAGCGCGACAGTTTATGGGATGAATAATACAGCACCGTTCACGGAAGATATGCCTTTGTCGACAACCAATCCCTACGGCACGACCAAGCTCTTTATCGAGCAGTTTATCAAGGACCAGGCGGCGGCGGACAAGGACTGGAGCGCTGCTTTGCTGCGCTACTTTAATCCAATCGGAGCGCACCAATCCGGCCGCATCGGTGAAGACCCGAATGACATTCCAAACAATCTGATGCCTTATATCACCCAAGTTGCTGTCGGCAAGCGTGAACAGCTGTCCGTCTTTGGTTCAGACTATGATACGCCGGACGGAACAGGTGTCCGTGACTATATCCACGTCGTGGACCTGGCCAAGGGGCACCTGTTGGCACTTGAAAACGTCCTGAAGACGACCGGTGTCGAGCCCTACAATTTAGGCACTGGTGTCGGCTACTCGGTGTTGGATGTGGTTAAGGCTTTTGAAAAAGCAAATGATGTGGCCATCCCCTACCAGCTGGTCGAGCGTCGTCCAGGTGATATCGGGACCAGCTATGCGGATGCCACTAAAGCCAAGGCTGAGCTCGGCTGGGAAACCGAGTTCAGCCTGGAAGACATGTGCCGCGACTCGTGGAATTGGCAGAAATCCAATCCAAACGGCTATGCCTAAAAAGAAGTAAACCAATCAGCCTCATAATAGAAAAGGCCATCCGCTGTGTTTAGCGGATGGCCTTTTTGGGTTTGGAAGGGGTGCGGTCTGGCCCGGTCAGACCATTTCTTCTTGAGAAGCGCGGTCGTTTGCGTTTACCCGTGCCGTTCACTGCCTCATCCTTGCACTAAACTCGACAGGTCACCTGTTCAGTAAAGTTCGCTGTGCATGCAAGTTGCTGAACTACACGGGTTCTTAGACTTGTGGAGTTTGGACACTATGTGCAGAGCTGAACTCGACACTTTCTGCAAATTCCGACACTTGTCCATCAACTAATAAGCTGAACTTGACTGTTCGCCCCCCCTTCCGACAGACTGTATCCGCTCAAGACTAATGCTTCTTGTGCACACAAAAACCCGACCGGCTGCGCTTTATCCGAAGATAAGCGAGGAGTTAACCGGTCGGGCCTTTTATTTAATTATTCACAGAGTCTAAGAAGACGCTGATGATTATTTCTTGCGTTTAAAGAACTTAACTCCCAGTCCTGAGATGACACCTGTCAGACCCAGTGCGCCGACAGTCCAGATGGCTGTCGCTGTTTCAGGCAGTCTTTGCCCTGCAGTGGATTCTGATCTTGCCGGTGTGCTTGCAGTCTGGTCACCTGCCGAATCACTTGAGCTGTCACTTTGGTCTGAGCCGCTCTGGCCCGGGGTTCTATCTTGACCTGGGGCTCCGTCCTGACCTGGGACTCCATCTTGACCGGGTGCTCCGTCTTGTCCAGGCGCTCCGTCTTGACCGGGTGCTCCGTCTTGTCCAGGCGCTCCGTCTTGACCGGGTGCTCCATCTTGACCAGGCGCTCCGTCTTGACCAGGGGCTCCGTCTTGACCGGGCGCTCCATCTTGACCAGGCGCTCCATCTTGACCAGGCGCTCCATCTTGACCAGGGGCTCCGTCTGCTGGGCTTTCTTCGTCAGCTGGGTCTTCTTCGATTGCTTCTGCTGCATTCAGTTCAATGTTGTCCAGCGTCATCAAATAAGGGACATCCGGTGTTGGCTCATTGTTTTCACGGCCAAAACCGAAGAGCAGTCTCTCCGCACCGCTGGCATGGAAGATGAACTCGTAACGCTCTTCTTCTCCATCAACCGGAAAAACTTTAATGTCTTCGCCGGAACCGACCAGTTCGACACGCATATCTCTGGCTTCTTCTGACGACATATCAAAGGCCAGCTTGTAGGTCCCTTCTTCAAGTGTCAGATCCTGGAAGAACTGAATCTGCCACCAGTTCCAGCCCACTTGAGTGACTTCTACATTCAATGTTTCGTCCTCTACTGAAAAGACTCCCCGGCCGGCATTGGGATCAAAATCAGCCAGATTAAAGATATTCCATGTAGACAAGTCATCTGGATTTCCAAATTCAGTGGTCGACTCAAATGAGCCGTCCTCTACTAGGTTGTCTCCGACCGCTTGCCAGTTGGCCGGGTTACGATCCAGTCCATCATCCTCATCTGGCTCGGGTTCTGCATCTGGATCGATAGGGGTAGCAATGGCTTCGTGATTGGCATTAACATCTTCATAGACACGGACATATTCCACCTCGACCTGAGCCGGAAATTCTGTCGTCTCGTCTGGATCACCACCGAACCAGCCGCCCACAGCTAGGTTCAAAATCAGGAAGAAGTCCTGGTTGAACGGGGCTGGATAATGACCATTTTCACTGAACCAGTCGCTTGTTCTATAAAAGAGCTCGTCATTGACATACCATCTGATTTCTTCCGGCTCCCATTCGACCGCGTAGTTGTTGAACTCTGTTGTCCGGCCGTCCTGGAAACGGTAAGATCCTTCACTAAAGGTATTGTTTGGCCAGATTCCACCGTAGTGGATGGCCCCGCTGACCTTGTCTGTTTCAGATCCACGGTTTTCCATGATATCGATCTCACCGGAAGCTGCCCAGCCGCCGTATACATCGTCTTGAGGCATCATCCAAAAGGCCGGCCAGAATCCTTGCCCTTCAGGCAGTTTCATGCGCGCTTCAAAGCGGCCGTATGCCTGGCTGAACAAGCCATCAGAAGTGATCTTGCCGGACGTAAAGTCATAATCTCCGTGTTCATCTGAGCGTTCTTCTTCACGGGCTTGTAGGATCAAACGGCCGTCTTCCACTCTGACATTGTCTTCGTCATAGTACTGCAGCTCATTATTTCCCCATCCGGAAATCCATTCTCCATCATTGAAGAAGCCGTTGCCGATATCAATATTCCATTTGGTTAAATCAAGCGCATCTCCTTCAAACTCGTCATACCAGGTCAGTTCCCACTCTCTTTCTGCAGCGTCTTCCTCTACACCCCCCAGAGAACGGACAGCAATATTGTCGAAAGTGACCGTGTGCTCTGCATCCGGTGTTTCGACACCGTCATGCTGGACATTTCCCAAAAGGAAGTTCAGCTTCATCGTACCGGCCTGTAGGGTGCTGAATTCAACTTCAAAGGTCTGCATTTCTTCAGTAAGGATGTGGTTAGACTGCGGATTACCTGAAAGGTTTGTCCGCTCCAGAGTGACCGGACGCTCGATGGACGACTTGGCATCAAACGAGATGACATAGCGCTGGTTCGCTTCGAGTTCAACGCCGTCTTGTTGGAGCTGGGTGGACCAGCTGATGGGGATATTCCATTCAGGGTGGATCCCCGCAATCGAATGAATAGTCATGATGCCCTGGTTATTTTCAACAGAAAAAGTAGAGTCTCCCCCTTCCCCGTTCCACGTCTCCCAGTGGTCAGTTCCAGAACTGAAATCTCCGTTTTGGACCAGATTTAGCTGAGTCTGCTCTTCTCCCTCGACGGCCTGGACTGGTTCAGTGTTTTGAATCTCATTCAAAACGGCTGGACCCATCAGCAATACACTACATAGGACGGCGACTCTTTTCTTGTTTTTCATCTATTTCCTCCATCTTTTCATTTTTAATTTTTTACTAACAACATAGGTGAGGCATGGCGAAGCGGTTAAATGCCCGTCTGCTTGTATGACACTGCCCCATCAGACGCAGGCCTGTTCTTTATTTACTGGCCATCAAGAAGGCGCCTTCATTTAAGCGTTTGCATAAAAGCGCGGCCTGAAGGATGTATAAATAATAGCGCGGGACTGCTTAAGTGTTTGGGTTCAGGCTTTTTTGCTTTCTCCATGTCAATCAGCCGAAAAGCCCTGCCTGCACCTTCAGTGGTGCAGGCGGCTTTCAGCACTGTCCTGAAAAAGCGCGTGCTCTTTTTCAGGCAGAATCTAAACGGTTCCGTGTTCTTGCTTTTTTATCCCAGTTCGACATCAATCGAAGCGACCTGCTTGCTGCGGACAGCTTCTGCCCATTTGCCGGTCACGCCTGCTGCGTCGAAGCTTTCTGTCTCGCCGGATTTCAGTGTCACGGTGTAGCCTACAGGTGAGACGCTGTTTTCGCCGAAGGTGGCGCGTGACGTCTCATTAGTGTAGGTGACTTTGATATCAGAGAACAGGGTGAAGCTGACTTTTTTGTTGTCGAAGAAGTCTGCCGGCAGGACTGGGTTCAAGCTGAAGGTCAGTTCCTTTTCCTGCTTGAATGGCGTCTTACCGATAAAGAGCTCAACCCACATGTTCAAAAATTCAACGGTCGATCCGCTTAGTCGGGCCACGAAGCCTTTACCGTGGAGGCTTTCATCCGGGTTCGCACTGCTAGCGATAAAGGATGAGTTTTCCAGGATGCTGCGTCCATAAACTTTCGGATCTGTAAAGACGACCAGGCCGGTCTTGATTTCTTCAAAGAATTCGTCGTACAGGCCGACTTTGACCAGTTCCAGCAGATACTTGTAGGCCATGTGCAGGAAGACGGATTCGTTTTCCAGCCAGCCGGGCGTAAAGAATTTCGCACGTCCGAGTTCGATTGGCTCATCCTTGATGCTGGCTGACGTCTTGTACATGCCCAGTTTCTGGTCGTACAAGTCAGAAGCCTTGACTTGCTGGTACAGTCTACGGGCATCCGTGACGTCTCCACTCAGCTTCATCTTCTTGACGACGCCTTCTAAAAATGGCGTGACTGGATGAGGCTTCATCGCGGTGATTTCTTCGCCGTCTAGTTCCACTTCAAAGTAGAAGTAAGTCGGAACCAGCTCGGTTTCCACCTGCTCAAGGGAAGCGATGGCTTTGGTCATGATAGCGTCAAAAGCGGCCGTGATTTGGGCTGCGGCTTCCTTGTCCAACTTGAGTAGGTCAAAGCCTTCCACACCTTTGATTTTCTGGCGGTAAGCTTCACGGGTTTCGGTGATGGCTTTCCAAGCGTTTAAGTCAAGCGCGTCGATACCATTCAGGGTCTCTTTTAGATTCGTGACAAATGCAATGGCTTCAGCTGGAAGGGTCACACTGTCCTTGACTTCAACGGCTTTCAAGATATTAACTAGGCGGCGGGTTTCATACAGCTCGGATGTCCCGGAGCCGAACATGCCCGGCAGGCCGTTCATGGCATCGTTCCAGCCTGGCTTGCCACCTTCCATCTCGATACCGAGTCCGTAAGGTGCCAGTGTGGAAATCTTGTTGGCTGCTAACAGCAGCAGTTTAGAGAACAGGTTCGTTTCGATAATCTGCCCGTCTTTGGCAGTGATCCACAAATCTTCGCCCTGCTTCTGTCTGTGCAGTTTGTCTTCATTTTCATCGACCGCATCATACTGGCGGATGCCGGCTTTGGCATGGGTCAGCTTGTCTTTCAGCGGGTTGACGCTGGCTGGACTGTTGAAGAAGCAGTAGGAATCATTGAAGAAGGCGTCATCGGCCTTGTCCGGATACACAGCCAGGTAGCTGTCAATCAGATCCAGGTTGTAGGTCCAGTGATCGCTCCAGAAGCCTTCGCCGTGCTCGGCCTCCAAGGCTTCCTTGCTTAAGCTCAGTACATCCGTCAGGAAGGACTCGAAGGACACGGACAGGTCAATGTCTTCTTCCATGACGAATTTCTTCAAACTGCCAGGCGTAAAGCCTTCTGTAGCGCCCTTGACCCACGTGTCTTGCTGATCTTTTGAAAAACCGTACGCTGTCAGGTCGATGGACGAATCCTGCAAGGTGTACTTTACGGTCTTGATTGCTAGCGGGTTGTAGCCGTCCAGCTGGATTAGGCTCATGAACTGGCGGATAGTGCGGTCTTCCAGACGCGGTTCAAAGAAGATATCCAGTCGTCTGTTCTGGTTCATGTCACGGTAGTTTCCATTTCCCTGTGAGAAGTACTCCGGAGAGATGGAGAAGAAGTTGTAGTCTCTTTCCAGATCGCCGTGTTTACGGGAATAGAGGTAAAATACCTGCTTGGCGTTTTCGTTTTCGAAGACGATTGGGAAGCCGCCGCGGATGCCGTTATCCAGATAGTTCTGCTTGATGTAGCCATCAAAAAGTTTGTTGGCTGTTTGGGTTTCGATGCGGCTGGTCATGTCCTTGGCCAGTGTGAGTGCAGACGCCTTGTACGCCTGGAGGCTCTCAGCTGACAGCTTGCTGTCGATAAAGGCCTGGGCGTCTTCACGCTTGTCGACCTGACCGAATACGGACGTCAGGGTGATGGTTTCCTTGGGTCCAACAGTCACGTCAAAAGGTGTGAAGGCACAGGATACTTTGTTAGTGCCAATCTGTCCAGACTCGTCTAGCTGGTCCTTGCCGAAGAAGTTTTTCGGCTGCGCCAGTGTCAGGTCATTGCCGAACACAACATCGCGGTCAAAGATTGGCTTGACGAAGGAGGCACCGGCTTCAGACTGAAGCAGAGTCACATAGAAATTCCCTTGGTCAGACTGATCCACTTTGGCATCATCAGCCGTGCTTCCGCGCAGGAAGTAGTAAGCAAAGGTCTCATCGACCAGATGCGCGTCAAACCAGCTCTTGAAGGTGTTGGAAATGGACTTGAAGCCCGCATCGTCCACATTCGCTGGGAACATGCTGGCCAAACCGTCCAGGCCGTTCAGTTCCAGTTTGTCATTCCCATCGTTGGTGAAGGTTACTTCACGGACCAACCCCGGAATAGCCTGGTGTGGCAGCGTGTAGTAGGTGACGGTCATGGTCAGGCCGTTAGCTTTGTGGCTGTGTGTCAGCTCCAGGCTATTGTCGTCGATACGCAGGCTGTCTTCAATGTCGTCCCCCTCAGCTGCAAAAGGCTCGTAGGCAAAAACCGACTCGCCCCGCTTCCCTTTCAGGAAAGTACGAAATCCTTGAGTCGGGACCAGCTGGTAGGCCCGGTTAGCCGGAAGAAATTCCAGCATGGCGTTGTCTTTATTGTCGACTCCAAAACTTGCCATCGCTTGGCCTCTGTTTACGTAAAAAGCCCATAGCGGGATACCGTCTGTACCGGAAATTCCTGGAAGGAAACTGGCGAACGGGCTTGAATTCTGGAAATCAGTGATTTGAAACTTGCCGTCTTCTAATAGTTTATACACTCTCTTGTCAACCTTTCTACTTGTGATGCCTATGTTCTATTTTATTTGTTTACAGTGGTGATGCTGTGGGCCGGCAAGTCTACTTGAACTTGCGTCCCGTCCATGTTTAGAGTCAGTGCTTTTGCTTCTTCGGTTTCGTTAAGCAGTACAACTGCTGTGGACTGGTCTGTATTGATGAACGCTACGGCAGACAAATCGTCTGCTTTCTTATCGAGATGCACACGCTTGGCACCTGGTCGGATAAACTTGCTCAGGTGGCCGAGGAAGTAGAAGGAGCTGTTGTAGTGAATCTCCTTGGTCTGTGTATCCACGATTATTGGTGCGTCACACAAGTTGCCGACATGGTTGGGTCCGCCGGTCTCGTCCAGGACAATGTTCCAGTCCAGGAAGCCTTCCAGCCAGTTGTTCATGTCGCCGATGATGTTGCGGGCATAACGCTCGCCGGTATGCCAGGCCCCCAGCTGTACGCCGCCTTCGATGCAGCCTTCAGTGAAGATCAGGTGCTTGTCTGGATACTTGTCGTGAACCTGGGACAGCTGGCTGAAGTCTTCAGACATATACCAGTGGTTTCCCACTCCCCAGACAAGCGGGTTGGCCTCTTCGTCTTTCAAGACCGTGTCGGCCCGTTCAAAGAGAATGTCCCGGTTGTGGTCCCAGATAATGATGTTAATATTCAGATTTTCTTTTTTGAAGACGTCAGACAGGGCAAGAACCATGTCCTTTTCTTCTTCCGCTGTGAATTCGCATGAATCCCAGGTCTGTGTGGCAGCCGGTTCATTTTGAACGGTGATGGCTTCGATGTCGAATCCTTTAGCTTTCATTTCCTTTAAGTACCGGGCAATAAATTCAGCGTACAGGCCGTAGTATTCTTTCTTTAGCTTACCGCCGTTATTGCGTTCGCCGTTGGTTTTCATCCACTGCGGCGGGCTCCACGGGGAAGCCACCAGGGTCAGAGGCTGACCGGCGATTTCCTGTGCTCGTCTGAGAGTCGGCAGGACCCACTTCTCTTCGCGCTCCAGGGTGAAGCTGTTTAGACTTTCGTCGTTTTCTTCTATATAGTCATAGTTTTCCAGAGAAAAGTCACAGCTGGCAATATGCAGACGTCCCAGTGTGTAGCCAAGGCCGTCTGTCTGATCAAAGTAGGCTTTCAGAATTTCTTCCTTCTTGTCTTCGGGCAGCTTGTCCATGGTATAAGTAGCTGCTTCCGTCAAAGCTCCACCGAAGCCCATCCAGGTTTGGTAGGTCTTTTCTGTGTCGACGGTGATGTGTGCTGATCCTTCTGCTGCTGTCAGGTTCACGTCCTGCAGAAACTGCTTGCCGGCCTTTGTAGACTGAACGGCTGTTACGTGCGTTGTCATGTGAATTTTCATCCTCATTTCCTTCAGTATGCTTTTTAAGTGATATTTATTGATAAATGCAAAAGTTAACCGCTTAACTTTTTAAACTGGACGATTATGCAGAAAAATAAAAACAGGGGCATACCTGCTTTTTTTAGCTGTATACCTACCGTGCTCACGGGTGTTTGACGCCTTATAAAAAGAGCACTATCCTCTATATAACGTGCATAGATTATAGTGCTCAGATTATTGCGTCAGATTGTTATCCTTTAACCGCACCTGCAGTGATACTTGAGATGATGTATTTGGATAAGAATATGAAGGCTATCATAATTGGGACAACAGAAATGGCGACGCCGAGATAGATGGCTCCCAGGTTCTGCGCCACAGGTGATCCCTGAAGCTGTCTGATCATGATCGGTAGTGTATACAGACGGGGCGAACGAATGATAACCAGCGGGAACAGGAAGTTGTTCCAAGATCCGATGAAGGTGAAGATTCCCATCGTTGCGATCGCAGGCATCAGGATTGGCAAGACCAAACGGTGGAACATGTAGGTCTCACCGGCTCCGTCAATGCGGCCGGATTCCAGAATGGACATCGGCATCGTGGTCACCAGGAACTGTCTGAAGAAGAACACGGTGAACGGCGCCGCAATCGCTGGAATAATCAGCGGCCAGTAAGTATCCAGCATGCCCAGTGTGCTTGACAGGTCATACAGACCAATCAGACCCAGCTGGCCTGGCACCATCATCATGACAATGAAGACGATAAAGATTGCGTTTTTACCTTTGAACTGATAAACCACCAGGGCAAAAGCTGTCAAGGCCGAGAAGTATGAGTTCAGAACGGTTACCGCAACTGCGATGACCAGACTGTTTCTGAACCCGATCCAGATATTGATGTAGCTGTCTAGAACAAAGTAGTTGTCGATAAGATTCGTGCTTGGCATCAAAGAGAAGCCACGCAAAATTTCTGAGTTTGAACGGGTTGCATTAATGATCATCATGTAAAAAGGTACAAAACAGATGATAACCAGCAGGCCCAGGAAGAAATAAATAATGCCTCGTGCTGCTTTCAGTTTATCCATTATTTAGTTCCCCCTTTTTTCACTTTCACCTGTCCACGGTACATGGATTTGAACGTGATGGCTGAGAAGACAACCGTGATCAAAAATAGTCCGTAGGCAATGGCTGCCGAATAGCCGAAGTTGGCAAAGCTGAAGCCCTGGTTATACAGATACAGCACCATCGTGTTCAGTGCCCCTCGAGGAGCTCCTCGACCATCCGTTAAGAGCATCGGCAAGTCAAAGATCTGCAGTCCACCGATAATGGATGTAATAAAAACATAAAGCAGGATCGGTTTCAGCTGTGGGATCGTAATCTTAGTAAATGAGTCCCACCAGTTAGCGCCGTCAATAAACGCGGCTTCATAGAAGTCAGTCGGAATACCGGAGATACCGGCCATCAGGATGATGAAGGTATTCCCAAACCACATCCAAGCACCGATCAGAGCGACCCATGACTGGGCATAGGTTGGGTTGTTCAGCCAGTTGATTGGTCTGGAAATGACTCCAAGACTCAGAAGCATCTGGTTCAATGATCCGAAGTTCCAGTCCAGCAGGATGCTGAACAGCAGGGCGACGGATGCAATCGTAATGATATTCGGTAGGAAGAACAGGGCTCTGAAGGTATTAACGCCTTTTAGTTTCAGACGGATATCTGTAAAGAGCAGCGCCAGAAGCATCGCTATGCCTAACTGCAAGGCAAAGTTCATTCCCCAAATTCTGATGGTATTAAAGAAAGCTGTAAAGAAAAAGTCATCTTGTATCAGACGTCGGTAGTTGTCTAGTCCGATAAAGTCAGCATTCTCGATTCCGCCCATTCCTGTATAGTTGGTAACGGAGTAGTAAAATGTAAGTAGTATAGGATAAATATTAAACGTCAAGAAGACGATGACGAACGGAGCAATAAAGAGATATGCTCTATTATCATTTTTCTGCATAATCAATCGGTCCCTTTCTATGAGCCATGCTTTAAAGATAAAAAGGGTGCCAGAGAATCGACACCCCATCTAACTGTGTTTATTAGTCTTGAGGAACGTTAATTTGTGGGAAGGCGTTCTGTACTTCTGCGTAGAATTCTTGAAGCGCTTCTTCCTCTGTCAAGTCCCCTTCAACGTATGCTCCGACAGCTGATCCGAACATCTGGTCCAGACGCTGGTCGTAACGTGTGATGTGACTTGGGTCGATGTTTTCAGCTTCAGCCAGGAAGAATTCATAGTGGTTTTGTCCACCCAGGAACTCATCTTCGTATCCTTCAGATACTTCTTCCATAACGCCGGTGTGGCTCAGTACATCTCCTGTTTCCTGTACCCATTCAGTCAGGAATTCTTCGTCGTTAACAAGCATTTGAATGAATTCGAAGGCCAGGTCTGCATTTTCAGACCCTTCGTAAATACCGATCCATGTTCCGCCACCGAAGTAAGATGATGGACCATTTGTTACAGCCCAGTCGCCTGCTGTTTCTGTTGCGTCTGTTTTAAGCACGTGCGGCAGTCCCCATGATGGTAGAGAAACACCAAATACTTCAGTTGTGCCGTCTGAATCGTCTGCGTCGTCCAGATCATCCCAGCCCGCGTTGTAAGTGATTGGCTCATTGAATGAGGCGAACCATGAAGGTGACCATGCTGGGGCCAGTGCTGTAAAGCGGTTGTCTCTCAGCTCACGCGCAAAGTCAAAGTAAGACAAACGTTCTTCAGTCATGTTCAGGTTGTCGTCTTCGTCTACCCATGGAGCTGGGTTGTTACCCATTGTGAATGGTGAGATAGATCCTTCATCCGGGAACAGACGGTAGCCTGCGTCAGACAGCATTTGTCCAGCTTCCATTAGACCTTCCATTGTCGAGAACTGTTCTCCCATTTCGTCTGGATCGTCAGTACCGAAGACTTCTTCAGCAATGCTTCTGCGGTAGAAGATTCCACCCGGTGTCGTCTGCCATGACAGGGCCTTCATGTTTCCGTCCTGTGCACGTCCCAGTTCCCATACATACTCAACATACTCGTCAGACCATTCTTCAACGCCAAATTCATCCAGGTCCATCCAGTAATCCTGTTCAATCCAGTCCAACAGGTAGACAATTTCAGCTGTGAAAATGTCTGGCGCTCCGCTTCCTGACTCAAGAGCCGGACGTAGCGTGTCTACATAGTTTTCAGTCGGAATGATTTGAAGGTCGATATTTACGCCGTGTCTTTCTTCAAAGACTTCGATTGGATACTGAAGTTCATCCGTGAACGAGTTGATGACCAAATCGACTCCGCCGCTTCCGCCGTTAGAGCTTCCGCTGTCGCCTCCGCCTTCACCAGCTGTATCTCCGTTGCCGTTTCCACATGCTGCCAGTAGTACTGCTCCACATAATAGGCTTGCTAGTTTCCATGAATTCTTCATTTTTTTCCTCCCAGAAAATGTTTTTTAACTTGGCTTAAGCGCTTAAGGTTGTAGTCAAATAAAAAGAGGTTATCGCCTTAACCGCTTAACTTTTACTTAAATAAAAAATATTGCTTATTTATTGCTTATCCATAATATACCTGTTCTTGTTACCGATTACAATACCCTTTTCAAAGAATTTCACCTACTTTTTGTCATTTTTGTGACGCACCTGTCACGATTAAGCGCTTAAATATTACAGAAAGGGCGCCGTTACTCAATTTATGCGCTTAACGGACTGTCGTTTCACCAGTGTAACCGGCACCATTTTTCTAATATCTTTACCTGACTCTTCTGTATGGCTAATTTTATCCAGCAGCATGATTGCTGCTTGCCGCCCGATCATTTCCTTGTCCTGACGAATAGTTGTCAGAGGCGGATCGATATGCTGGGCGAGCTTAATGTCATCAAAGCCGATAACTGAAATGTCCTCGGGAACTTTCAGACCCGATTCTTTGATCACACGGATGGCCGCAATAGCCATTTCATCTCCTGCCGCATACACAGCTGTCGGCTTGTCTTCCAGTGACAGCAGTCGGATCATGGCTTCTCTTCCACCCGCCTGTGAGTAATAGCCTCCGTCGACCAGATATTCCGGCCGAACTTCTAATCCATTGGCTGCCATGGCTTCTTTGAAACCTTCCGCCCGCTGGATTCCTGCGTATGTCGTCTGATCTCCCATGATATGGGCGATCTTCTTATGTCCGCAGTCTGCCAGATGATTCACTGCCAGTCGGCTTCCCGACCGGTTGTCGCTGTAGACAGATCCCGGTTCGCTTGTCGGCCGGTCGATATATACCGCCGGTATGGTCATGTTGATGTCCCGCAGCTCGTCTTCTCCAAAAGACTGAATAACGGCAATCCCGTCCACTCCTCTGTGAAGCAAGTGCTTGTAGGTCTCTTCCTGTAGTCCCATATGTCTGGACACAAAGAGCAAGTCATAGTTGTACAGTTCAACATGCTTTTTGAACCCTTCAATGACCTGACTGAAAAAAGGATGAGCCAAGCCGAAGCCCAGATTTTCATCAAACACAATCCCAATAATCCAGGATTTGCTTGTTGCCAGTGTTCTAGCAGAAGAATTAGGGGTATAATGCAGTTCGTTCACTGCATCCATAATTTTAACTCTAGCCTTATCGCTTACATGCTTGTTGTTCAACGCCTTGGAAACCGTAGCGATAGAATAACCCGAATGCTTTGCGATATCATATATTGTCACCATACTGTCTTCTCCTATCGAAAGCGCTTTACATAATTAAATATAGCTTTGTTACATAAGAATGTCAACTGTTTTTTGCTAAATGGATTTGTTTCTGATTTTGATGCGATTAAAGGCTTTATTCATGATCCATTCGGTAACGAAAGCATATAAGGATACCAAGAAAAACAGCACCATCGCAGGGATATAGCTGAATATCAGAAACTGAATAAGAAACGTGTGCAAGATGATCAGAGCGGAGACTGGCGAAATCAGTGTTACCCAGAATCCCTGCTTGATTGCAGTCAGCATCGGCTCATTATTTTCCAGATAATAGCCGATTGAAAAAGTGGCCGTTACGATGACCAATGCACTCAAGGCTATTAATGCCGGCAAGACGACCATCTGAATGAACCCACTCGGTGGCAAGGCCTGAATAATTTGGATGTCGACATACAAAAAAGCGGCTACGGCAAGCAGGATAAAGAAGTAGATGTTGCCGGCTTTGAAGTGCTTTTTATACTCAGCTTTAAATTGACTGAATATATGCACCAAATCTCCCTGACGCAGTTTTTTTCTAACCAGCGAAAAGACACTGAGTGTTGCAGGGCCGATCCCGAAAAAAAACAGACCGAGCAAGGTGAAGCCAACCCAAAGCAGGTTCAAGTAAGCCAAAGTCATAATCCATTCCAGGGCTGTCATAAAGACATTCGTTGTATTGTTTGATGGGTTTTCCATAAGGCAGTCCTCTCTTTAAAAAATGGTTTATACTATAGTAGACATTCGTTCTCACGCTTTCACTTAACAGCTGATCAAGTGCTATTGCCTGATGATGTAAGCCTGCACAGTATCTGGGCTTTCGATTCAGAACACAAGGGAGTCTTTTAGTGGAAAACGAAAGCTTTTTGTGTAAGGTGTATGGCGCGTTTTAAGCTGTAGGCATGTGCCTAGTTCAGGCCAAGGTGTATGACTGACCATTAGCTCAAACGCTGCCTGCTGCTGTGAGATTACTTGCGCCTTTCAACCAAGCGGATCAGGCCGGTTTTTCTCAGGGCGCGTATAAATTTACTTTTTTCATTCTTGGCTGTTATGGCGCCTTCGGTCATTTTCATGACCGTAGCGTTGATTGACCCCCCTGCCAAAATAGCCAGAGACATTTTCTGAATCAGAGCCAGCAGGACCATGAAGCTTCCGGTTAACGTAAAGAACGTCGATTCATCCGGAATCTGGTAAATATACAGCCGGTAGCCAATGATACCAATGATCATCGCGCCTGTTGAAAAGAGCGCTCCAGGAATGACATTGTGGATTTTCTGAAAGACGTTGGGCACCAGATAGTAAAGCAGGCAGAAGGTTAAAAAGGCCAATGGGATAAAGGTCAGCCATCTGCCTGCTGTAGTGGCGGTGAAGGTCTGAATAAAAAAGACGATACCAGTGATCCAGACGGCAAAGATAAAGGTCAGCAGAAAAGCCAGTACCCTTAGAACGACGATATTCTTGCGGTTTTTCACACCGTAAGCCCGGTTAAGTCCCATGAGTGTACTGGCCATGGTCCAGCTTACTGTCCATACTGTGGATACTGTTGCAATCAGCAGGATGCCGACATTGGAGTTTTCATAAATGATTCCCATGTCATTAATGATTTGTTCAGCCAGTGGCTCTGGTGCGACCCGGTTGAAAAACCAGATCATGCCGCTTAAATTCTGCTCCAACTGCTGGAGCCAGTTAATGATTCCTACAATAAGTGGAAAAGCGGTCAGCAGAATGTAGTACGTCACAAAGGCAGAATGCTGCCAAATTTCTCCGTCTCTTACCCGATCGGAAAAGTCCTTGACCCAGTCTTTTTTGGGTATGTATTTTGCTATTAAATCCAATTTCATACTGCCGTTCCCTTCTCTAACGCTGCTGATCATCTCTTTGATCAGCCCATTCCTTAATTCTTTGACAAGCTTACCAGATTCTCTACTCTTTCGCTACATTTTCGTAAGAATCCAGCTGAGGCTAGTCAAACGGTTTAGCTAATGAAGACAGACGAAAAGGTGCAGTGACCAGACAGGCTCTCTTGCACCTGTCTCCTTCTGTCGCTGCACCTGTAAATCTCACTTCGCCGTCTGCTGCCGTAGCTGCCTATTCTGATATATCAGCACCCTACGGTTTTTATGATGGTCATCCTCGCCTGGTGCGAGGATGGTCTTTCTGAAAGAGCTTTGAGGAACACACTCGTCTCAGACGAGTGTGGTCTTATGGCGTTGCCGGGAAAACCTTTTTTGCAGCACAACTCGGGACTGTTACCTTCGGAGTTGCCGCACAAACGTGATTTGCGGCGCAGCTCGGGACTGCTTTCCTTTGGAGTTGCCGCACAAACGCTGTTTGCGGCGCAGCTCGGGACTGCTTCCTTTGGAGTTGACGCGCAAAGGTGATTTGCGACGCAGCTCGGGACTGCTTTCCTTTGGAGTTGTCGCGCAAACGTGATTTGCGGCGCAGCTCGAAACTGTTTCCTTTGGAGTTGCCGCGCAAAGGTGATTTGCGGCGCAGCTCGAAACTGTTTCCTTCGAGTTGACGCGCAAAGGTGATTTGCGGCGCAAGTCGGGACTACTTTCTTTCGAGTTGCCGCGC
>NZ_JANL01000028.1 GCF_000585255.1 Alkalibacterium sp. AK22 | reverse complement strand
TTGCGCCGTCTCCTCCTGGAGTGCCGGTTGCGCCGTCTCCTCCTGGAGTACCGGTTGCGTCATCTTCGTCAGGATCCACTTCTGTCTCCCCGTCTTCGTCAGGTGTTTCGCTCATATCACGGTCTGTAAGCACGATCACTGATGCCGTCAGCGGATCCATAGTGACTCCAGCTTCACTGATTTCAATCTGCTCGGGATCAGTGATGGCCTGCGTTCCAGCACGTGTGCCGTCAACCAGTACATAGCCTTCAGTCAGGTCAGTATCCAACGTAAATGTGCGCTCACTGTCATCTGCGTTCACAAAGACATAGTAGACGTCTCCGTTGGAGTCTTCCGCACGGTAAACGATGGCAAGGTCCTGCTCACCGATTTCCGGTACATCAACAAGGGATACCATTTCATCGATTTCTTCCAGTGTGCCTTTACGGAATGCATCCGTGCTGCGTCGAAGTTCAATCAGACCGGTTGTAAAGCTTTGTGTCACGGCATTGATCGGGAACTCTTCGGCATTGGTTGCCTTATTCCAGTCAAACAAGTTGATGGCATCCGTTGAGTCATAGGAATCATGAATAAAGTAAGGGTACTTGAACGGCGTACCGTCGGCATTAGTCATGAATGTAGACTTGTAAGGTACCCGGTCATTTGATACAGGCTCAATAAATTCAGGGTCGCGGAACTGCTTGGTGCGTCCGAATTCCTGACCGGCATGAATGAACGGTGTTCCTTGAGCTGTCAGAACCATCAGATTCCCCAGTCGAATACGCTGGTGAATCTCTTGCTGGTGATCGGCCGGATCCTTCTGGATACTTTGGGCAATCACGTCATGCAGGGTCAGGTTATCATGTGCCGCAATGTAAGGAACGACATCGCCAGGGTTGCTGGCTGTAAAGTTGTGTGGATTGGCTGTCAGATTGTCATAAATCTGCTGAACGGAACGGGCACCGCCTGTAATGAAGCGCGGCTCTCCTTCACTTCCGAAGCCGGATTTTAGTTCATTTCTGAAGTCGTCAGAGAATGAGCCCACAGCTTCCGTATGCTGCATCCAGTCCTGATCAGCTGGCATAACATCTTCATAGCCTTCATCTCCTACAAACGTGCGCCAGCCTTCACCAATCATTAAGATGTTCGGGTTCAGTTCCTGCGCTTTGTCGAAGGCAATTTGAATACTTTCTGCATCATGGTCGCCCATCATGTCAAAGCGGAAACCGTCGACTTTAAACTCTTCCACCCAGTAAGTGATAGAATCGACCAGGATACGTCGAGCCATCGCATGCGTTGTGCCTAGGCGTCCGCCGCCGAAGCTGACACGCGGTGTACCGTCTGCATCCATAAAGTGGTAGTAGTTCGGTTCCAAATCTTCAAAGATGTGCACGCGGGCTGTGTGATTATAAACCACATCCAGAATGACGCCCATCCCGCGGGTATGAATCTCATCGATCAAGTTCTTGAATTCTTCGATACGCTTGGCAGGGTCTTCAGGATTTTCTGAATACATGCCCGTCAAAGAGAAGTAACTGTGCGGATCGTAACCCCAGTTATAGTTCGTATTAGTTGAGGCATAGTTCAGCATGCGCTCGTCATTATTAAACTCATTTGCAAAGAAATAGCTCATGACCGGCAGCATCTGAACATGTGTCACACCCAGACTTTCAATATAGTCCAGTTTTTCGATGAAAGCACTGAAGGTTCCAAACTGACTTTCCAGTTCGTCATCGATGGACGGGTCAGAAGTAAAGTCTCTGACATGAATTTCATAGATGATGGCGTCTTCACGTTTTTCATAACCGTCAATCTCTGCATAGTCCAGTTCCGGTCCAATGTGGCTCGGATTGACGATTGCTGCTTTGCCGATATAATTGTCCGGGTCACTGCTGTCCCAGGCCGCCATGGAGCGGGCATACGGATCCAGTGCCAGAACGATTTCGCCGTCACGTTCGATTTCGAAGTGGTAGTAGTAGCCGGTCACATCGTCCAGTCCCGTAGACGCTTCGTTTAGTTCAATCTGCCAGACGCCTGAGTCCAGACTGTCCATTTCGATATCGTCACGCACGACAACTTTCGAGTCATCCTTGTCGTAAAGAACGACACGGACTGCATCGGCACTTGGTGACCATAATTTCAAGTCAGCTGTACCGTCTGTGTGCAGTTCCAGCCCCAAATCGCCATCGTAAGCATAGAGAGCATCTTTCAGTCTCCAGCCCATGCGGGCTTCGTAAACAGTCTCATCGAAAAGAACAGTGTAAGGTCCATTTTCTACAGAGAAATCACCTTCCAGTAAAACGGAGTTGCTTTCGCTTTGAATCGTCAGCGATGTGAATTCAACCTCATTGCCTTCAGCATCTCTAACTGTCAGCCACTCATTAAGCTCGTCTTCTGTCAGCCCGTCTACAGAATGGAAGAAGACTTCAATCTGAGTCTCAGAAATCATTTCCACACGTTTTACACCAGCTTCGCTAGCATAATAAGGATTAGTATAAACCGTATCGTCTCCTTCACGCATGAAAATTTGTGTGTGCTCTCTTACACCATCAAATGCGTAGTTAGGTGTCTGCTCACTTCCAGCCTTATTTAAAAACAGGAAGTTGATTTCATTTGCATCAGGAGCCAGGTCAAGATTGAAGAAGGTACCATAACGACCGATACCGTCACTGTCGTGTGCGCCATCCGGCCAGTTTTGAGTTTCTTCCGCGACATCTCCCCAGGTCCACAGGCCCCAGTTATCATAATCTCCATTTGTTCTGGAATAATTGATACGGATCATGTCTTCCTCAAATAAAGGTTCATAAGGGTAAACAGCATATTCATGGTCGAGCCAGGCTTCGTTCATTTCAGGAACAATCAGTCTCAGTCCCATGTCGCCTGTCAGATTGGTTCCCCCACGGTTATTGATAAGGAAATTGATTTGTTCGGCATTGTCTGCCAGTTCGATATCCATGTAGTAGCCGTAGTCTGTTGCAACTGCCTGGTCAAAAGACAGAGCACCATTAGGCCAGCTGCCAACGGATTCAGACGGGGCTTTTACATCGTTCCAGATCCAGAGTCCAAGATTTGACAGATCCTCTTCCGGAAGCGACGCAAAATGGAGACGAAAGAAGCCTTCCGCAATATCTGATTCTTCAGCGGGCTCTTCTTGCTCATCAGGTGTGTCCACTTCTTCAGCAAGGAAGTTTCCATTCTCAATCGAAAGCAGTGCTGTTCCGCCGTCTGCTATAGCCGGCACAGTAAAGGTCACGACCTGTGCACCGTCTGACTCGACTGCAGTGTATTCAGCTTCAGCATAATGGTCCATGACCACTACGTTTTCACTGTCTACTTCTACAGACAAGGTCTGTTCTTCTTCGGATACATTGAAAGCCATATAGACAGATTCGTCATTCAAGGCCCGTTCCACGATCATCCAGTCTTCATCAGCAGATGTCAGGAATTCAGCTCGCGAACCTCTTGAAAGCAGTTGAGAGAATTCATTTCTGAAGCCGATCACACGCTGATAGTGGTCCAGAATATCGTTTCCTTCCATTATATCCCAGCCGAAATCATAGCGGTTGTCATATACAGGCCAGTTGTCCGGTCCGGATTGACCCAGTTCTTCTCCGTAGTAAATGACTGGCTGTCCTTTTGCTGTCATCTGCAGGGTAGCCGCCAATTTCAACTGGCCTTCATTTCCACCCAAAGCATACAGGAAGCCGTTCTCGTCGTGACTACCCAAAAACTGCCCCAGTGTTGCATCACTAGTCAAAACATTATTTCGTTCAATCAATGTGTTATTTGCAGCAGTCAGGTTTCCTCTGACAAAGCTTCTGGCATAGTCTTTGAAACTAAAGTCCAGTAAGCTGTCCATTGTTCCCGTATTCAGGTAACCCTGGTCATTTCTATAGTTCGCTCCCCATGATTCACCAATCATTTTGAAGGCCGGGTCGCGTTCTACTAGTTCGTTTTTAAAGTGCTGCCAAGTTGTATCGTCCACGTGCTTGACAGTATCCACACGGTAGCTAGCGATGGCATTGCCGTTAGGAGTAGTTGATTTGGTGATCCAGTCAGCCTGCCACTCAACCAGCTGTTCTCTGACTGCCTGGTCTTCGGTAATAAAGTCCGGCAAGCCAGCCAGCTCCATTGTCAGGTCATTGTTTCCGCCTTCTTCTCTGATCATGCCGTCAAAACGGGCACGGTCCTCATCTGTCGGATAACCAGCCGGAGGATTCTCTATTCCATTGCTTGGGTGCAGTCCATATCCCGGGTGATTTAACACAACGTCGACCATGATATTGATATCACGCTCAGCTGCACGGTCAATCAGCTCATGGAAATCAGCCAGTGTTCCCAGGTGCGGGTTCAGTTCTTCAAAATCTTTTGCCCAGTAGCCATGATAGCCGTAGTAGCTGCCGTTATTCGGATCAGCGTAGGATACATCATAGGCTACGTTCTCAACAATTGGAGTAATCCAAATAGTTGAAATACCCAGGTCATCCAGGTAATCAAGATTTTCTGTTACCCCTTTGAAATCTCCCCCTTGATAAGTACCGCGGGGATTGTCGGCCTGATCATAGTTCATGCCATAAGGATCATTATTGGATGGGTCACCATCCGCAAAACGGTCGGTCAGCATAAAGTAGATAATTTCTTCATCCCAGTCACGCTCGCCTGCTGCTCTTTCACGTGAAGTGATTGTTACTTCAGTCTGCGTAGTGTAGCGTCCATTGTTCTCATCCCAGACACTGACTGTGATTGGGTAGGTACCCGGAGCAACTGTGTGGTCTACAGATAAAGTCACACGGTTCAGTTCCGGTGAAATGACTAAGGCACTCGGGCCACCAATGGAAGAGACGTCTGCTCTGATACGGTCGATGGACAGATTAGAGTCATTTTCGATCTCCACATCCAGGAGGGCATGCTCATTGTAGTTAAAGGCGCGGCTGACAGAAGCAGATAGTGAAATCTCGCCTTCTCCTTCTGAATCTTCGGGCTCTTCTTCGGCTGCTTCTTCCATATAAAATGGATTAGTAAACGCCTGTTCAGGATCAGCGGCTGTGACAAAGACCTGGTTCATTGAATCAAAAGCAGTGAAGCTCAAGTCTTCTGTCTTCTTGTCGTCTCCGTCTGTAGTATTGACAATCAAAAAGCCGAAGCTTCCTGCATTTTCATTAACAGGGATGTCAACATAGGCCCCGTGACGGCCTACTTGCTCATTTGAAAAAGATACAGCATCGGTCGGCCAGGTACCTGGCTGGTTGGGCGCATCTCCCCAGAACCAGACACCATAGTCTTCATAGTTCACTGAATCGTTTAAGTAATGCACTCTCAAAGTCGGTGTGTCAAAGTCGACTGGCTCGTAGTAGTAGACGGATCCGTCTGCTCTGACCCATACTTCTTCTACGCCTTCAAACAAATCGATGACGACGTCATCTTCAATCAATTTTTCTTCACTGGCATTGACCGGAATCAGACCGATTTGAGTCGCTTCGGCTTCAATGGCGATATCCTGGTAATACCCAAAGTCTGTCTGGTTCTCTTCACTAAACGGAGATCCGTTTGGCCAGTCGGTTGACTCATTCAACACGTCCCCAAATAGCCAGAGTGATAGATTATTGTCGATAGAATCGGTTTCCAGATGTACGCGCAGCGTCCGTTCGGTCTCGGCGCTTACGGTCTGGAAAACGGGGAAAAGCTGGGCAAATGATTGAAAAAGTAAAACGACAACTAAGAATGCGGAAAAAACCGGGTAGTATTTAGTTTTCATTTACTGCCTCCATTTTCTTTAATATAACGCTTACATTATGTCCAAAATAATTCTCCTTACCCTCAAGCAAGGAGAATCATTGAATTTATTGGTGCCAGAACTAGCCTTTCGTTGCACCGGATGCCAAACCTGAAATCAGATATTTCTGAAGGATCAGGTAAACAGTCGCAATCGGAATCGCGATCAGGACAGCTCCGGCGGCGAAGCGGCTGAAATTGTTGGAGAACTGGGCATTAACAAAGTTAAACAGCCCTAGAGCCAGTGTAAAGTTCTCTGGGCTTCTTAGAACGATCCGCGGCAGGATGAAGTCCATGAACGGTGCCATGAAATTGAACAGCGCTACAACAGACAAGATAGGCTTGGCCAGCGGCAGTAGGATCTGGAAAAAGATCCGGAAATGACCGGCCCCGTCCATTTTTGCTGACTCATCCAGAGACTTGGGAATCGTATCAAAGTAGCCTTTCACCAGGAAGGCATTCATCGGGATCCCTCCACCGATATATATCAGGATCAGTCCCCACAAATTGTCAAGCAGGCCAATGGTATTGAGCAGGATGAACAATGCCACCATCGCCATCAGTACCGGGAACATCTGAAGTAATAGAAATGCATATAAACCATACGTTCGTCCTTTGAAGCGATAACGTGAAAAAGCATAAGCTGTCAAGCTAACGAGCAAGGTCGTCACAGAGGAGACGATTACTGATACAAACAGCGTATTCCCGTACCAAGTCAAGTAATTACTTCTTGGATTAGTGAACAGCCATATATAATTGTCCAAGCTCCAAGTAGTTGGAGACAGCGATGCTCCAAAGAGGCTAGCTGTTGTGTTCATAGATATGGCAAAAGCCCAAAATAGTGGATAAAAAATTATGACAAACATGATTCCAATAATTGTGTACATGAGTGCTAATTCTAACCTATTTTTCGTTTTGCGATTCATCGGTTTTCTTTTTGCTTTTACTTGATCATCAGTTTTTTTATTGGTTTTATCAATGGTACTGGTGCTAGTTTCTGAATAATTTTCCATTACATTGTCCCCTCTTCTCTAAAGGATCGCGATCGTCGGAACTGGAAGAATGCGAATGTTGCAACAATCAGTCCCAAAATCAAGGAAATCGCTGCTGCCATGCTGAACTGGGCATTATCGAAAGTAAGCTTGAACACCCATGAAATTAGAATATCTGTTCCTCCAGCATTTTGCCCTCTGACAGCAGGTCCACCTTCATTAAACAGGTAAATAATATTAAAGTTATTGAAGTTGAACGTATACTGCGTCAATAGCAATGGGCCTGTAGCAAACATTAAGTGCGGAAATGTAATTTCTCTAAACTTCTGCCAGCGGGAAGCGCCATCCATATCAGCAGCCTCATACCAGTCATCTGATATCCCTTTTAAGACTCCCGAAAATAATGCATATACATAAGGGAAGCCTAGCCAAACTTGAATCATTATAATTGCTATTCTACTCCACATCACATTACTCATCCACGGTATACTTGTGCCAAACAGCGGTTGAATAATATCCAGATTGATAGCTCCAAAGTTATCGTTGAAAAGCGCAGAGAATATGATAATCGTTACAAATCCCGGTACCGCCCACGGAAGAATAAGAACGGTCCTAATCAGGCGTGTACCTTTTAATCGTTTATCATTGGTCAAAATAGCCAAGAACATTGCAAGTGCGATAGATAGTGTCGTTGCAACAAAAGTCCACGTCAGTGTCCATGACAATACACTAAAGAACGTGTTACGCCATTCCGACAAGGTCACTAGTCGGATAAAGTTCTCAAACCCGACCCATTGGAGCAAGTTTCTTGGAGGTGCATTGAACAAATTGTAGTTGGTAAAGGCCATAAATGCCATAAACAGTAAAGGAAGGATTACTACAAAAATTAACAACAATAGCCCAGGGCCAATCATGACATATGGGAAACTTGTATCCCAGGCATTTTTAAAGTTTTCTTTAAGGCCCCCAGGGCTCCAACCATTTTGTATTTTTATAGCTTCTGCCTTAGCATCTTTTATATTAACTACATACATCACTGCATAGAAGATGACAAAGAACATAGCTATAATTCCTTCAATGATAAATACACGGGAATCATCAATTCGTGGTGTTTCTCCTAATGTAATCAATCCTTGTAGACCCGACGTGACAAAGTTGAACATGACAACTGCAAAAGCCAGAAACAGTGTTAATATCAGTATCCCCTTTATTCGTCGTTTATTGTAGATCTGTCCAAAACCTGGAATGATTGACAACAACATAGCTTTTTTGGGACTATGCGAATAATCTGCACCTTTAGGGACTTTTACAGGTTTGCTTTCTTTTTCATTTGACATAATGATTCTCCTTTTAAACCCATTCACTTGTATCACGTACGTAAGTCACCGGTTATTTTCTTTCATAGTATTTTTATACCAGGATGAAAGCAAAGAGACTGAGCGTCATATCTCAATCTCTTCACAGTTTCAATTCAGTTGACTGTATCTACAAGATTTTTATTGACCCATCATAGAGATGTTTGATTCGATTTGCTCGACAGCTTCATCAAGCACTTCTTGAACATCGTCACCTTGCTGCACGAATTCAAGGGCATCTGCCATTGGATCCCATACTTGAGACATTTCTGGAATGTTTGGCATTGGGTGAGCATTTTGTGCCTGATCAAAGATTGGAGACAGGAACTCATCATCAATATCAACAGCTGTATGCGCTGGCAGCTCCCCTGCTACTTCAAAGTAAGTCTGAGAGCTTTCTTCGTTAGTTATGAAGAGTGCCAGTTCAGTTGCCCAGTATTCATTATCTGAGAAGAAGTTTACCAACCAGCCTTTGTTCCCTGAGAAGGAGTTTAGTGGCTCGCCGTTTTGTGTAGGCAGTTCAACAACCAACAAGTCGTCTCCCAGTGCTTCACGGTAATCTTGAATAGCCCATGGTCCATTTACAATCATACCGAGCTGGCCATCCATAAAGAAGCTGTTTGCCACTTCCAAGTCTGTTCCTGATGGCATTAGTTCATATTCAACAAACCAGTCTTGAATCCCTTGAACCCCAGAAACTGATTCCGGTGTGTTTAGTCCGATATCTGAAGCGTCATAGACACCATCTTCATCCTGTGCGAAAATATAGCCGCCGTCTGCTGTGATGAATGGGTAAGCGAAGTACAGATTCCCCGCATCCATCATAAATCCATATTGATTGCCCTCTGTCAAATCTTGAGCAATCTCAACCAATTCGTCCATCGTTTCAGGAGCATCCGGTACTAGTGAAGTGTTGACAAATAAAGCGTATGTCTCGACAACGGCTGGAATACCATACTGAATACCTTCAAAACTGAAAGCTTGAACGGCTTCTTCATTATATTCAGCCAGGCGGTCCAACTGGTCGTCTGTCATTTCAAGTTCAGCGGCCAGTCCTTGCAGGTGGATGTCTCCCATACGGTCATGCGGCTGGAAGAATAAATCTGGTCCTAAACCAGCTGGTCCGTCCAAACTAATGCCATCTGTCTGCTCAAGCATTTCGTATGGAGTCAGTTCAACTTCGATACCGTACTCTTCGGTAAAGCGGGCAGTGATTTCTTCGTAGGCATCGATTTGGATATCTTCGTCATTGACCCACATAGCCAGTGATTCCGGTTTTTCCGGAGCATCTTCGTCTCCATTACCTTCAGCCGTCTCACCATTGGTGTCTTCAGCTGCATCGTCAGTTGTTTCTTCAGTTGTGTCCGTCCCTGTATCTTCTGTGTCCCCAGTGTCTCCGTTGCCACAAGCTGCTAGAATACCGGCAGTTGAGAGCAGTAACATTCCTTTGTACAACAATTTAGAATCGATCATGATTTGTTCCTCCTGTTTTTTGATTTTTCAGTTCTTTAACCCATCGTGCTACACTTGAATTCTCAGCTGCTTTATTAGGCGGGAGGTACCTTCCCGCTTAATCTGGCCTATGAGAAATGTTTTGTAAGTGATTACATTACTACTATATAAGGTTCCTGCAATTGTTTCAATTGTTTTTTTTATGTTACCGGTATCAGGATGTAACACAAATGACATTATGACTTTTTTATTTTAATTTTATTGAAAAAGCTTCATAGGGTTTTAATTGTATCGCTTTCAAATCAACAGCTGCTCTGCTGTAATTTGAAACAATCATAACGTCTGCTTCTCCGCTTTCCGAGAGAGAAATCTCCTGCGGTTCACTGCTGATGTTTCCGCAGACTAGCCATCTTTCTCCCTCAAACTGACGTTCGTAGGCAAAAACGGTTGGGTGGGCTGGCAGCAACAGTTTGAAATCTCCCCGGACTAGAATTGGGTTTTCTTTTCTCAGTCGGATCAGTTTTTGGTAAGTATAAAAGACAGACTCCTTATCCTCCAGAGCCTGTTTCACGTTCACCTCAACGTGGTTGGGCTGGACCGGCAGCCAGGGGGTTTCCTCTGTAAAGCCGGCATGCTTGCTGTCGTCCCATTGAATCGGCGTCCGAGCATTGTCCCGTCCTCTGACATTGATGAGATGCAGCAACTCCTCTTCTGAATAGCCCTTCTCTAAACGCTCATAGTACATATTGCGACTTTCGATATCATCCACTTCGTCGACCGACTGGATCACCCGGTTTGTCATACCGATTTCTTCCCCCTGAAAAATGTAGGGTGTCCCACGCATGTGATGCAGCAGGATGGCAAAAAGCTTGGCACTTTCCTTGCGGTAGGTGGTATCGTTCCCCCATCGTGAAACTACGCGGGGCGTATCATGATTGTTCCAGAAGAGACTGTTCCAGCCGTCAGCTGTCAGCTCGACCTGCCACTTGGTCAGTACTTTTTTCCATTCCACCAGGTCCAGATCCTTGATGTCCCATTTACTTTTATCTGGCTCTTCCTCTAGCAGAATATGTTCGAATTGGAATATCATCGATAGTTCCTCGCGGTCCGGATGAGAATAAAGACGGGCTGTTTCAGGCGTAGCACTCCAAGTCTCTCCAACCGTCATGACATCTCGGCCTTTCAACGTTTCCTGATGCATTTCCTGGATATAGTCATGAAGCTTTGGTCCATCAGCTGTGATTTCCTTATCCGGTACTTTACCAATCAGATCAATCACGTCCATGCGGAAGCCGCCAATTCCCTTATCCAGCCAGAAATTCATCATGTCGTACACTTCACGGCGGACTTGCTCGTTTTCCCAGTTCAGATCCGGTTGCTTGCTGCTGAAGAGATGCAGATAATACTGTCCGCTGTTTTCATCCAGTGTCCAGGCTGAGCCGCTAAAAGCAGAGGTCAGGTTATTTGGCACCCCACCGGCTACCGGGTCCCTCCAAATATAATAATCCCTGTAGGGGCTGTCTTTCCCTTTTTTTGCTTCGATAAACCACTGATGTTCGTCACTGGTATGGTTAACAACCAGATCCATGACAATCCGGATATTCCGGTCCCGGGCTTTTTCGATCAGCTCGTCCATGTCCGCCATGGTTCCGTAATCCGGATGGATCGCCTGATAATTACTGATATCGTAGCCATTATCGTCATTGGGAGACGCGTAGACTGGGCTGAGCCAGACGGCATCGATCCCCAGTTCCTGGAGGTAATCCAAGCGGCTGATAATCCCCTGGATATCACCTATCCCATCACCGTTACTGTCCTGAAAGCTGCGAGGATAAATCTGATATACCACAGCATTTTGCCACCACTTCATCATTATGACCCTCCCTTAACTGCCTGCTTTTTCGAGTATCGTCTGCAAATTGAGGTCAGCTGTATCCGCTACTGCATAGTCTGCTTCTCTCATCGCTTCTTCAGATCCAACCCCAACGGAAAACATGTCTGCACCATTAATGGCCTGAATGCCGGCCTCTGCATCCTCAAGTCCCACACACTCACGGGTACTCAGACCGAGCATTTCCGCTCCGCGCACGAAGATTTCTGGATCGGGCTTGCCGGCTTTAAGCGAAGCCGGATCGACAATACCGTCAAACAAGTCCATAATTTCGAGTCTCTCCATGATTGCCGGGCCGTTTTTACTGGCAGAAGCCAAAACCAGACCAAGCTTTTGTTCTTTTGCCTCTTTCAGCAGTTCACTGATACCCGGAAGGATGTCTTTAGGCGTAATTTCCTTGATCGACTCCTTGTATTCTTCGTTCTTCTGAGTGGCCAGTTCTTCCTTTTCCGCATCGGTATAAGCATCGGCTTTGCCTCCACGTTCAAGAATCAGTTCCAGTGATTCCATACGGCTGATTCCTTTCAGCTGCTCATTGAACTCTCGGTCGATCTCTATACCGATTTTTTCAGCGAGGCTCTTCCAAGCTAGGTAATGGTATTCAGCCGTGTCTGTGATGACCCCATCCAAGTCAAAAATAAGTCCTTTAATCATTGTATCTCCTCCTGTAATAGCTAATTCTTTTCAGTAAAAAAGGAGGGCCCGTGCCCTCCTTTGATCAGGCCCGCCGGTATCCTACTGGATCTGACTGACCGGTTCTTTTACAGCATGCGTCAGGGTGCCGTCCAGTGTCACGTCTTCACCGTAAAGCTTGAAGCTCAATGCCTCACCCTCTTGCAAAGTAAAGGCGACTTCATCGGTAGAGACATCAACTTTGATCAGTCGGCCTCTGTATTTCAGCTTGAAGTTATAGCCCTGCCACTGTTTTGGACAGTATGGTTTGAAGGACAGTTCTCCTTCCAACGTGCGCATACCGGCAAAGCCGTGAACAATAGACAGCCAGCCGCCACTCATAGATGTGATATGCAGTCCGTCTTCCGTATCATTGTTGTAGTTATCCAGATCCAACCGGGCTGTCCGCTCATACATTTCAAAAGCTTTATCCTTTTTGCCCAGCTCCGAAGCCAGAATCGAATGCACCAGTGGAGATAGAGACGACTCGTGAACGGTCATCGGCTCGTAGAAATCAAAGTTCTTCTCTTTTTCTTCCATAGTAAACTCATGATTCAGGAAGTACAGTCCCTGCAGCACATCGGCCTGCTTGATAAAAGGCGAACGCAGGATTTTGTCCCATGACCAGTTCTGGTTGATTGGACGCTCTTCCGGCTGCAAGCTGTCGACTGGACGCAGTTCCTTGTCTAAGAATGTATCATGCTGAACAAATATACCCAGTTCATCGTCTTTCGGATAATACATGTGTGCCACAATGTCTGCCCACTTATCCAGTTCTTCTTTTGTGATGTTCAGTGATGCATGCTTTTCCTGTGCAGCTTTTTCAAGCGATTCCATCGTGTAGCGCAGTGTCCAGGCCGCCATTTTATTCGTATACCAGTTATTGTTGACGTTGTTTTCGTATTCGTTCGGTCCGGTCACGCCATGAATCATATACTGGCGGTTACGGGCAGAGTAATGCACACGGTCCGCCCAGAATCTGGAAATGCCGACCAGGACATCGAGCCCCTTGTCCAGCAGATAGCTTTCATCCCCGTAGTAGGTGCTGTAATTATAGATCGCGTGAGCAATGGCCCCGTTTCGGTGGATTTCTTCAAACGTGATTTCCCACTCATTGTGGCATTCGATTCCTGTAAAGGTCACCATTGGATACAGCGCTCCGTCCAGTCCCTGCTTGCCGGCATTGGTATAGGCCTGCTCCAGCTGGTTGTGACGGTAGACGAGCAGCTGTCTGGCTACTTCTTCATCCGTAATAGACAGGTACATCGGTAGGATGCAAGATTCTGTATCCCAATATGTTGCCCCTCCGTATTTCTCTCCGGTAAAGCCTTTCGGTCCGACGTTCAGACGCGGATCTTCTCCGTAGTAAGTCGCAAACAGCTGAAAAATATTGAAACGGACACCCTGCTGACTGGCTTCATCTCCATCGATCACGACATCGGCATTGTTCCAGCGGTTGGCCCACTCTGACACATGTGCGTCACGTACAGACACATATCCCTGTTCAGCCGCTGTACCAATTAGCTCCGCAGCCGCTTTAACCTGGTCCGCTTCTTCAATATCCCGGCTGGTCACGACAGATATCAGTTTGACTAGAGAAGCCTTCTCCCCGGCAGCAAGCTTGCCGCCGAACGATTCTTCGACTTTCATTTCCGCATCAGCTGAATTGCTCTTTTCCAGATTTTCAGCCTGGTTAGCCATCATGGTCGTCACTGTGAAATGGTCGGTTCCAAAGTTATTTTCAATTGTTTTGGTCGTCAGATATGGGTACGGAGCCAACCCGCGTCCGCGTTCCAGCCAGAAATCTTCATCGTAGTTGCTGTCTTCATTTTTGACAGCCCCGTCCAGATGCGGGATCATTTCGATGTCTGCTTCACCCTTGATCACTTCCGCATCAACTTTGATGACAGCCAGTTCCTTGGTGGCGGCACTCACAAAGCGGGAGAAGCTGAAGGCTACGTCAACCTTACCGTCAGACCAGATATAAGAGCGGTTCAGTATGCCCTCTTTCATATCCAGCTCGAGACGGAAGTCCTTCACATCATCGACAGCCAGATCGACTTGTCTGCCGTTCACCTTGACAGTGACGGGAATGAAGTTGGTTGCATTAATCACTTTTCCGAAATAATCCGGATAACCGATTTTCCACCAGCCCACACGGGTCTTGTCTGGATACCAGACGCCTGCCAGATAGGTTCCGATGTGCGTATCCCCGGAGAACCCTTCCTCAAAATTCCCTCTGAGTCCCATATAGCCGTTTCCGATTGAAGTGAGACTTTCCTGTACACGCTTATTGTCCTTGACATTTGTGGTGATGACCTTCCACGGATCTACCATTGCAATTCTTTCCATAATTTTACACGTCCTTATTTTATATTATTCACCAGTGTATTTGATTGCTTCCAGCAGGACCTTGCGCTTTTTAGCCCGGTCACGCTTGTTGATCAGCAGCTCTCTGCGTTCTTCTTCATGATCCTCATAGTAGAATATAGAGAATCCGTTCTGAGACAGCATCGTTTCGTTTCCGTCCGCTATATCGTTCAGGTGGAATACCTTCTTCGCTCCATGCGGGATCAGCGGCAGGAAGGATTCTTCCTCATCCTGATTGAAGAAGAACAGCAGCTCACGGTTGCCCAGCCTACGCTTGAATCCCAGGAACTGTTCGTCATCCCTGACATCATGCCATTCGGTTTCTCCACTGACGAGAATGTCGGAATAGGTTTTGCGGAAATGAACCAGCTCTTTAGTAAAAGCCAGCATGTCCTGGTCCTGCTTATCTTTGTCCCAGACCATGCACTTGCGGCAGTCCGGATCCATGCCCCCATCCATACCGATTTCCGTGCCGTAGTACATGCAGGGAGCCCCGGGCTGGGAGAACAGGAAGGCCATCGCTGATTTCACGAGGTTCTTGTTGCCCCCGGCCTTGGTTAGCACACGCGGGGTGTCATGAGAATCCAGCAGGTTGAACATGACTTCTGTCGTCTGCTGACGGTACAGCATCTGCTGGCTGTTCAAACTGGATACCAGTCTGGATGGAGACAAAAACTTCTTAAAGAAGTAGTTTTCGATATTATCTGTCGTTGCATAGTTCAT
The DNA here is from genome assembly GCF_000585255.1 of Alkalibacterium sp. AK22. Taxonomy (GTDB): domain Bacteria; phylum Bacillota; class Bacilli; order Lactobacillales; family Carnobacteriaceae_A; genus Alkalibacterium. Next base: position 21,362 of record NZ_JANL01000028.1, on the reverse strand, counting down.
GACTGCGTGAAACTCGTCTCCGTTCAGCCAGTTCTGGGATGTATGCCAGATTTCTCCCAGAATATAAAGGTCTTTTTTAATGGCGGTGGTTTCCTTGAAGAATCGCTTCCAGAAGAAATGGTCCACTTCATTGGCAACATCCAGTCTCCAGGCATCGATATTGAATTCTCTGACCCAATAAGTCGCAATGTCTAGCAAGTATTCCTGAACCTCCGGATTCGCTGTATTCAGCTTCGGCATGTGGCCCGTGAAAGCGAAGGTATCGTAATTGACCCGACCCACGTTTTCCAGCTCTTCTGTACTCAGTTCGCTAATATCCTTGACCGGATAGGAATGAATGTAAAACCAGTCTGTATATTTAGATTTCTCCTGATTTTTTAGTACGTCCTGCCACTGGGGCGAATGGATACCCAGGTGATTAAAGACGGCATCAATCATCACGCGAATACCCCTGCTCTGGGCTTCTTCGACCAGTTTCTTGAACAAGGCTTTATCTCCAAAGTCAGGATCGACTTCCATATAGTCGATGGTGTCGTACTTATGGTTGGAAGTTGCTTCAAATATTGGGGTGAAATAGATCCCATTGATGCCTAAATCTTCAAGGTAGTCTAGCTTATCCAGCACCCCTTGAATGTCTCCGCCGTAAAAGTCGTCCCGGGACGGATGCGCCTTGCTTCCCCAGGGGAGGGTCCCTTCAGGATCATTAGTCGGATCGCCATTAGCAAAGCGTTCCGGGAAAATCTGGTACCAGACCGTCTCACTGGCCCATTTCGGTGCACGAAAAGCATCGATTTCGTGGATGTAAGGCACGCGGAAGTAAAAGTTCATCTGTTCCAGAAAAGTATCTTCAAACGGATAAATCCCCTGGTCTGAATAAAAAATCTCCACCCCGTCCTTGCCGATCACTCTGAATCCATACGCCATCCGTTTAGTCGGCTCATGCGTATCAATCATCCAGTAATCGTGCAGATTCGTTGTCGCAATTTTTTTCATATCCTTGCCTTCCAAGTACCATTTCTCTTCGTCGAGAGAATAGGGATCACCACTCAGTAACTCAACGGCCTGCACATCCTCGGCCTTGGTCCGGATGCGAATATGATAATGTCCGCGCTCGTAGAGGTAAGCATATTCACTCTCGGCCCGGTGATAAATTGCAGCTGTATCCATAATGAAAACTCCTTCTATAAGTAAAAAAGACACGTACTTTTTTTATGCTTTTATTTTTTATGATAAAGCGGTTCCATCTAAAGTCTAGCATTCAGGCCAAAATTTACAAGCTGATTTCAGGTGTTATCGGTAACAGAAATTAAAATAGTCCTCTCCCCAGACAGGCTATCATGCGGACAAAGCGGAACGTCTTCTTTTTATCCTTACTGGCTGTTACGTTTGTGCGACTTGCTCCGGTACAAAACGTTCAAGCATGCTATCTTTAAATAAAGCCAGCCTAGAAATGGTTTCAGCTTGTTACTCTTTCCTATGATTAGACAGACTCCCTTTGATTCAACCCGGATTGACGAAGCCAACCTGTTACAGCTGGCTTGTTTAACATTTTTTAGACAAACTGTTTCATGCTAAGCAGACAAAAAGGCAGCGTTTAGTCCAGGGCTTTTCCTCCCTTGAATAAACGCTGTCTGTATTAGAATTCTACATTTTTTCTTCTTGATATTAAAAACCGTCAGCTGAGTGAGCTCTGTTTCACCTGATTGCGGGTCGTTCCACCCAGTTTCAGTTCAGTTTCAAAAAGTTCGCTGCCTTGAGGCTTACCATTCTCCTTGACTTTTTTCAGGACCATACGGGCACAGGCCGCTCCCATTTCAGCAGTGGACTGCTTAAGGGTCGTCAGGTGCGGATAGGCAATCTGGTCCAGGAATACGCCGTCATGACCGATAACGCCGTAGTCATTGGGAATATCGTAACCTTTTTCCTTTATTTCCCTGATTACGCCCATTCCCAGACGATCGGAGGCGCACAGAAACAGCGTATTTTTCGGAAAGTCCGCCCAATTGTCTCTGATAAAACGTGCGGAATAGCGTGAACGGTTCTCCAGTCGGTACAGACACTTTTCTCTACCATATTTCTCCATCACTTTAGCGTAGCCTTTCTCTCTGGAAAGGGCAAACGGTTCATCGACATCTATGCCGATATAAACAATTTTTTCATAACCATCTCTGATGGCATATTCCGTGGCCCGCTCCATGCTGCTCTCGTTGTTGCTATCGACATAGTCATATCCGATATCGTTCTTGCCGTAAATGACCGTTGGCTTTTTCAGACTCTTGACCAGTTCCTCATCTTGCTTGCGCATACCACATACGATATAACCATCAGAGTCCCCGATTTGAATATTTTTGTGGGTCAGCAACTGCAGGCTGTAAGCAGACTTGTCCAGCTCATTAGCTATTCCTGTCAGCAGAAACATATAGTAAGGTTCGGTCGTATCCATCTCCTCCAAAATCAGCAGTTTGATGATTTGCGTCCGGTTATTGGCCAGTGCCTTGGCTGCAGCGTTCGGACGGTAGTTGAGGTCCTGCATGGCTTCATAAACCAGCTTTTTCAGTTCATCGGTCACTTGCTCTGGATGATTGATGACACGAGAAACTGTCATTTTCGATACATTAGCTTTTTTTGCAACATCATTTAATGTAACCAAATGTGTTCCCCTTTCTAACTTGCGTGTTGCCTGAAGCATGGTGCTAAACATTATTTCTTTCATTATAACAAAAATCATACCGCTGTTTCTGCCTGAAATCGAGAGAATATGTGAACATTCAAAGCAAAAAAATCCTGGTTCAAGTTAGTACCACGCTGAGAACTCTACTCTTGGCACTCACCTCACCAGCCTCTACCCTCCAACGAAATAACTCCCAGTTATAAATAGTCGTCCTCTGTATATACACGCTTTAAGCTGGCGACCAGATCTTCCAATATACGAATCATATAGCCCGGCTTTCTTATGTGACGCAGGCTTTCCTTAACCTCTGCCAGATAGTCCAGCTGATGGCGGTCAAGCAGGCGACATTCCTCATCTGAAAGTTCAAGAGAGGAATCGATTGTCTGCTGATAGGTCTGAGAGTCTAGTTTCCATACCCGGATGTCGCTGGTATAATGCAGCAGCAGTTCTTCTGCACGAGTCAGGCTCTCTGGTGTAAAATCTCCTATATATCGCATCTGAAAGCCGCTGTCCTGAATCCGGTCAAAAACCTCCCAGACCGCACAGCTCCAGCTGCGGTTGATAGAAATCATTGGCAGCCAGGGAATCTCATCCAGAAGACGGGTAAACAGTTCCGGGTCGTCTACAAGCCAAACAATGCCCTTCTCATGGGCAGGATAGACAGCAATCAGTTTGATTACTTCCCTCAAAGGTACCGATAAAACACTTTGTGTATGAACCGCTGCTTCCCAGACCGGTTGATACCCTTTTTGCGTTTCGGCAAAGCAGTTAGCTACGGTTACGGTATCCGTAATATCTTCTCTAAATAAGTTAAAACTCTCCAGCAAATCATCCTCTGCTTCACGTGAAGTCGGCAGTGTGACCGGCTCGACCGCATGCAAGCGTTCAGTTTCCGCCAGCACGTGCAGCCAAAGCTTACCCAGAGGACTAGTCGGCTGGAAGGCATCGGCATCAAGCGTTATGATCTGGCTGAATACCGACAGGCGGATTGGCCGGCTTGGCAGCAGGCGGACTCCTTCTGACAGATAAAGCACATACTGTTCAAACTGATGGCTGGATTCTGCGATTATCTCATGGATCCAACGGGTATCACTCGTTGCCCGCCCCAAATAAGCCAGCCAATCTTTGACCAGTGAAAAATCATGTTCAAGTCTTTTCAAATACGTTTTTCTCTGCTCTTTCGTTTCAAGCGACAGCAGGGTTTCATCATAGTAATACTCTAACAGCTGGATCAGATCCAGGCCATTAAAAGGCGGACTGTCCAGTTTTCTGTTGAAGGCTTCCAGGTCGACTGTTCCTTTGTCCCGCAAAGAATCTATAGACACCTGAAAAAAGTGCGCCAGTGATTCCAGCTCTTCCACTGAAAAATCTAAAATACTGACCGTTCCCTTGATTCTCCGGTGCTTGAGCAGTTCATCTCTGAACAACCAGAAGAGCCTGTTCATACCGGGCTGAGTTCTGAAAAAATCGACGGCTTTATATATGTTTGTCATGATTAAAGCTCCACCTCTCTTTAAAGCTGACATCTTTTTTATTTTACCACTAAACTTGACATTTCCCTATTTTTTTAACAAAATGTGACAACTCTCTTATTAATTTGCTACTGATGGTGCACATTAGGCTCAACACGACTGACCCTTGTGATAAGATACGAGTATTGATGTTAATTTATTTCGAAAAGCTAGCATGCCAGTCTCAAATGGCCTGCTGCTGATCACAACGATCCGTATTTAAAACTGCTTTTAGAATTGGGTTTAAAAAAAGGAGATTTCATTCTGTGAATAAAAAATGGTTTGTAAAGCTGAACATCATTTGTCTGACTGTGCTGACCTTAAGCTTGGCCTTGCCTGCCGCAGCTGCTTTGGCTGTAGAAGACGAAAAAACTGAAAATGAATCTGAAGAAGCAATAGAATATATCGATATCATGGTCCGCTATAAAAATGAAGTCCCGGCTGAAGAGGAACTGGATCCGGCTTTTAAGAATATAGAGACTTTGTCTCTACTTCCTGTACAGCTGATGTCCGTACCGACTTCTAGCGTAAAAGATATCAGCCTGCAGGAAAACGTCAGCCGCATCACTTTTGACCATGAGATGACGACACTGGAAACCGGCCGGAGCCAAACGTCGGCATCTGAAAACTGGAATCAGGAAATGGTCGGCGCCTTCGATGCCTGGGATGAAGGTGTGACCGGTGAAAACGTCCGAGTCGCTGTTTTAGATACTGGTTTTTATGACCACGCGGACATCAGTTATGCAGGTGGACACAGTATCTTTGACGAGTCCTACAGCCGCGGAGCCGACGACTGGACCAACGATCACGATGGACACGGAACACATGTGGCCGGTATCATCGGTGCCAGCCAGCATACTCGAGCTCAAGGTATCGCTCCCGGTACAGACTTGTACGGTGTTAAAATCTATCATGCAGAAGACGGGAACCGGACACGTGCCAGCAGCCTGATTAAAGGAATCGAGTGGGCGATTGAAGAAGGGATGGATATTATTTCCATCAGTTCCGGCTATCCGGAACCCAGCGTCGAGATTCGTGAAGTCATCCGTGAAGCGCATCGGCGTGGCATCATGGTCGTGGCCGCCAGCGGAAACATTCCGGATGGCAGCGACTATAAACCTGCCGATTATCCTGCAGCCTACGAAGAAGTCATTGCCGTTTCCAGTCTGGATCAGGATAGATATCGGGTCCACGATTCTGTGATCGCCAGCGAAAATGAACTGGCAGCACCAGGACGTCAGATTTTAGGATTAGGCAACAGTCCGGACGGCTTTTCAACCATGTCCGGCACTTCTCAGGCAACACCTCATGTAGCAGGAGTAGCCGCTTTGCTTATGCAAAAGTACCCGAACGAGTCGGCCAGCCAGATCCGTTCCCGTATGACGCAAAAAGCCAGAGACTTAGGAGAAGAAGGCCGTGACCCCCTCTATGGCTACGGGCTGGTCCACTATTTGGAAGAGGAATTGGAAGCCCCGGCTGAAGAAGAAGAATCCTCTTCGGACAACGAGCCAGACGAGGAAGAGACGGATACGGAAGATGCATCAGATGACTTGGGCGAGTCGAATACTGAAGAAGACGAAACAGCAGAAGAGGATGATTCCGACCCCGCTGACGAGCCAAACAGCGACACCCAGACAGGCGATGCGGACGATACCGCTCGTTCAAACGAGCAAGAAGATGAGACGGACACTTTCGACACCAACGAAGAAGACGGAACTCACACAGAAACAGAGCATAACGACAGCGCCGACAGTGATGAGGAAGAGCCTTCCGAAGACGAACTGCTGCAGAGTACGGTGTGGATCAGACCAACAGATTCTAACGGGATTGCTACGATTGATGATGATGATATTGCCGGAGTCGCCGACAATGGTGTCCTTGCAATTTCCTTTGATTCTTCCCTTGCCCACCTTCAGCGTGTCAGCCTGAGCAGTGAACAGACAGCGATGCTCAGAGAGCGGAACATCTCCCTGCTGATTGCCCGTATCGACATGGAATGGGTCATCCCTGCTGCCAATCTGCAAGCCGGCAATGCCTTACTCGCTTTTGAAACAACAGAGGAAGAGCTGGAGTATACGGAAACAGCTCAGAGCGCAGTTATCGATTTTTATATAGAGCAAGAAGGTCAGATGACCACTGTCTTCCCTGACGAGATGACCTACCGCTTCTTTACTGACCAGCCGGAACTGAACAATGAATACCTGTACAGCTGGGATGAGCAGCAAGAAGAATGGACTCTGGCTGGAGATGACTATTCTAATGGCGGCGTCGGTGGCCGCCTGACTTCAGTTGAAACCTTGGCTGTTTTCAATGCCGAAGACCTGTCTGCCGCTATTCTTAGCGGCGCTGCCTCTGATGAACCTGAACCAGAGAATACCGAAGAGAGTGATGACCCTGCCGAACCGGTTGAATCGGTTGAAGCCGGCGATCCTGACGTGAATGAGTCTTCCTTTGAGGGTGATTCCGGTGAATTACCTTTCGTCTTGGCCGGTGGTGCAGTGATCCTAGCCTCTGTCGGTGGCGGCTTCTACTTCTTCGGCGGCAAGCCTAAATCCTGAAACAGGCAAGCAACTACATGCCAGTAGAAGAGGCTTTTCGCCTCTTGACAGCTATAAATAAAAAACCTCAGTCAGATTGCCTTCCAACGTTACAGCTATAGGCTAACATTGGAGAATAGGAATCTGTCTGGGGCTTTTTTGTGCTCACACGTGTCTGACTAGACCGCTTTGCTTTCTTAGATGTGCAGCAGAGGCAAAAAAAGGACTTCTCTGCTGATTCAGCGCTGTGAATCGGCGGAAGTCCGGGTGTGTTAGTTTTTCACCTGAAAGAGTAGGATCCTCTTTTTTTAGACGGCTTATTTCTCAGCTTGTAGATGATCGGATTCAGGAGGGCCAGGGCCAAGATGCCCAGATACATATAAAGAGTAACCGAATCTCCACTGAGGGTTAAATCTTCCAAGAAGGTATTTTCAACGACGAGCAGGACCGTGGCAATCACAGCATGGGAAAGCGAGATGGACAAGACCGAAAAGAAAGTCACGATGGCGTTTTGGCCTTTAGGGATAAGCGATAAAAGCAGAAAGACAAGCAAGATGGCAAGAATGATGCCGAATACTAGTCTAAACTGCGTAAAAAGTTCGAGTTCCATGTTGAAGTCTCCTTTTGATAACGTGCTTTCTTTATTTTACTAGGACACTGCCAGAAAAACAATTGCGTTTGTGTTAAAAATGGACCTCATTTCCCCCCAGCCCATACTCTGGTGCTGACGGTTAGTTGCGCTGATCACTGAATATCCAGCTGCCGTAGACATTCTGGACTTCTATCATTTGATAGGCAGATAGATCATCCGGCTCCTGTTCGGCTTCAGCTAGTGAGAGGGACTCAAAGGTGATCCGGTCAGACTGTACAAAACCGATTGAGGTGAAGCGTTCGTCGGTCAGCTGATAGCGCCGTCCTCTGATGACTGATTCTGGTGCATGCCACGTGACCTCTCCCCGAATGCGGAAGGCAAAGCGCTCATCCTCCCCGAAAGCGAAGTAGTGGGTCCGTTCCCGTGTGCCGATGTAGGTGTAGGGAAAGGATTCGCTCACTTCTTCTGCTTGGTACATGTCCAGAGCACTCAGGCGCTCGGACAGCGTACCGGACTGGCCGAAATAGCGGACCAGTTCAGGATCTTCATCTGACTGCATGCCCAGTATATAGGTGTGTGAACGGATGCCCGGGGTGATGTAGTTGTTCTGATGGAGCCAGTGGGAGTTGCCTATATGTCCAGACACAAGGTAGCTGGCTGAAGCGATCAGGAAAGTCAAAAAGATACCTGTGGCCCATTTCCTGAACAGCTGACCTCTTTCTGTATATGAATAGACAAATATATACACAAGCAGCAGAAACAGAAAAATTAAAGCAAGAAGCGGCAAGGTAAAGGTATAAAAGCGTTCCATTTCGATCCATACTTCAAACATAAGGCACCTCTTTTATTTTTTTTAAGCTGCAGCTCGGTCACCATTGGCAGGTACAGGGTATCGCCTTCTTCCAGTTCAAGGACCGAACGGGTTAGACGCTCAGATACAGAAACGAGTTTTTTGAGACGCCGATCTTCTGTATGGCCAGCTGGCGGTTTTTGGTCACTCCGTCACTGATTGAAAAGCAGCAGTAACATCCCCTTCATCTATGCCCTGAACATTCGGCAGCAAAAGCTGGCTGTACATCAGTCCCGCTCCTAGCACCAGCACCATGATCAGCCGGTTTTTCATGTTCCGCCACATCTACCTCAGCGTTTCCTTGATTACCTGTTTGTTCATTTAACCGGTCCTTTTTATGTATAGCCTGCGCTATTCTCATAAGTCTATCACACGTATATCAGAATAAAAGGTATTTTATAATTTTCTTCTCATTTTCCGTTTTTTTCATACTTTCTTCACATCATAACCGGTTATTCTAGTAAATGATGCACAGAAAAGGCCCTGCTGTTCAGGCAGGACCTCCTCGATTGCATGAGCTGAAACATCAGAATGGTCTTCAGTCTGACCAGGTCAGAGCATAGTGGCTGTCCAGCAAATAAGGACGGTAGTAAGCCAGCGTTCCCGCCAGTGGAAGCAGTTCTTTGGGCAGGTCGATACACAGAACTTCCTTGATGTAAGCCCGCCTGTCTAAAATTCGCTTCCAAAGATCAGGATAGAGCTGACGGATGGCTTCCCTGAGGGTGTCATCCGCTACCGCGACCGTACTTTCAGCTGATACACCCTGATGTCCGGCCTGTTTCGGAATAAAGTCGACCTGAAAAATCATGCCCGACTGCACCCGAGCATCAGACCCCTCGTAAAAAGGAGACGACAGCCACTCCTCATCCGCCGTTAGATGACCCGGGCAGAGCTCCCAGCCGTATGTTTGTCTGGGATAAAATGAATCAAAGGCCACATAAAAGTCACTGCCCTTTACACCAATCTTGAGATGAGTCAGCCAGTAAACATAAGCTTCAAAATAAGGGAGCACCACATCCTCTAAGTAGCCGGGATCTACTTTTTCCAGTGCTTCTTTGCTTGCTACGGCATAGCCGGAGCGGCTGGACAGGCCACCTTTGTAGGCGACGGTTAAAGCTACCTTGTCCCCTTCCGTCAGCTGTCTTTCAGTAGGATACAGATTGGCCTGTATAAAGCGCTCGCCGAAAGCTCCGATGGTAACGATAGTGGCGTACTGGCCTTTCTGGTTCAAGCAGCCCCCAATCTCAAACTCCCTGACCCCCGGACGTAAAGCATCCATCGCCTCCAGCACCCCATCTGAAGCAAGGGCGGCTCCGAAGGCATAGTGTGCAATCTCATTGGCATTGTTCTTGATCCGAACGCCCTCTTCCGGTCCGATAAACAGTCCCGTCGCATTGACCAACCGGTCCGCTCCCACTGCGCTTTTTAGCTGGTCTAGAATGAAATGGGGCAGATCAAAGACTTTATCGCCTTCAGGGATGAGTTTCCAGCCCGCCACACCAACCGATTGTGAAGTATCGATAGCCGCTGTCTGCAGAGCCTGCTTCAGATCCGATTCTCCTCTCATCGGCTGATTGGGCAGGGAGAAGAGCGGACATTTAATGCCTTCCGCCAAGATCCTGGAATATTGGGCCTTATTAAAGTTCTCATTGCCCAGAATCAGTGTCGCCTGGCCGCTGCTGTTCACAATCAGCAGGGCCTCCTCAAAACGGGGAATAAAACCCGTCAAGTATTCAAAATTGCTGCCATGCTCCTTGTCTGCATAGATTATTAAAGACGATAGCCCCTGGGCTTTCATTCGCTCCAGCACTTTTTTCCGGCGCTCTGCCATCGTCTCGTCTGTGAGCATGATTTTTTTATCCGGCTGCTCTTTCACCGGCGGTCTGACTTGCTTGATTCTGACTCCCACTTGCACTCTCTCCTCCCTGCCCGGTCCTGAAGACTCCTCAGATAAGCCGTTCGCCGGGTCACCTCTTCCATTTCAGACGTGCTACTCTGCTCTTCTGTTTATTTTGAATCAGTTGTATAAAGCCCACACCTATTAAGTCAATCCGTCACAGCTCACGAATCAACCAGGTGTCGCAGGCACTGTGCTCTGTCCCTTCAAGAGGAGCGTCTAGCTTTTCAAAGCCATATGTCCTGTAGAGCGCATTCGCCGCGGACAGGGAGGCAAAGGTCTCGATATAGAGCCGGCTATAATGCTTTTCAGCATAATTCAGGGCCTGCCTCATCAGCCGGTGGGCCAGCCCTTGCCCTCTTTCGTTTTGAGTAACATAGAGCTTCTGTATTTCTCCGATTTTTTCTTTTACATTAAAAGGACCGACCCCTATCCCGCCGATCACTTCTCCATCTTTTTCCATCACCCAGTACTGCCGGTCTGGCTGACAGTAATACTGGGAAAGGGAAAACAGATGCGGGTCAAAATAAGCCGTTCCCAAAACAGCCAGACCCGCTTCTTCTAAAGACTCTTGCACGATCCGTCCGATTGTGTCATTATCTTTTTCTTCTATTGCCCTGATGTGAACCATCCTGTCCTCTCCTTTATAGCCGTGTCAGCCGCACACTCGTTTATCTCAACTGGCCTATCTCTTTTGCCCTATTTGATTTTAACCTATCCTACCATATTTGCTTCCTAAAAATCAGTTTCTTTTTCAAGGCAAAGTGCTCACACCTCTATCAGCTGGCATGCTAGGATACACATGAGCAATAAAGTGCAGCTTATTTAAATCAGGTAATCTACACGCTGAACGGAAAGGATGAATAAAATGACGAGTATATTTGATCTGATTATCATTGGAAGTGGTGTCGCAGGCAAGAGTCTGGCCTCGGGCTTTGCTTCCAAAGGCAAGTCCGTTGCCGTTATTGAGGAAGACTTGTGGGGAGGGACATGTCCCAACCGCGGCTGCGATCCAAAAAAAGTCCTGCATGCCGCTGTGGAAGCCATGGACAAGGTAAAGCAGCTGAAGGGAAAAGGCTTAGAAGCCGAAGCAAGGATCAACTGGTCTGAACTGATGGCATTCAAGCAGACGTTCACCGACCCTGTCTCTGATCAAAGCAGACAAGGTCTAGAGGATGCAGGGGTTCAGACCTTTACCGGTAGCGCTCACTTCATAGACGCCACCACTATAGAGGTCGGGGCTGACCGACTGTCCGGCCGGCAGCTGGTCATTGCCAGCGGGGCTTCTCCTTTGTTGATTGATATCTTAGGAAAAGAACACTTTAAAACAAGTGACGACTTTCTCTCTCTTCCTGACCTGCCGGAATCCGTAACTTTTGTAGGCGGAGGGTACATTACGTTTGAGCTTGCTGCCATAGCCAGCACTGCCGGCGCCAAAGTCCATGTGATCCAGCACAACGACAAACCGCTCAAAGCTTATGATTCCGAGCTGGTTGAGGAACTGATGAACCAGCTAAAAGGCAAGGGAGTTCAGTTTCATTTAAATACGGCTTTACAAGAAATCAGACAAATCGATCAGGGCTATTTATTGAAAGCAGGCGCTGACTTTGAACTGCAGACTGATCTGGTCTTTGGGGCTACCGGGCGCAAGCCCAATACTGATGCACTGAACTTGGCCGCAGCAGGTATCGACTTCGATAAAAAAGGGGTCCTGGTCAACGCCTACATGCAGACCAGCAACCCGTCTGTCTTCGCCTTGGGCGACGTCGTGTCCAAAACCATACCTAAGCTGACACCTGTCGCAGGTTTTGAAGCCAGCTACCTCCTGGACTTTCTGACCGGCCAGACGGATGAAGCGATCACTTATCCTCCTGTTCCAACGATTGTCTTCAGCTCTCCCAAGCTGGCTCAGGTTGGCGTAACCAGAGCTGAAGCCGAACAGTCTCCTGATCACTACAGCGTTTCAACAGTTGATGCCGGGTCTTGGTTCAGTTACAGCCGGATAAATGAACCGGTCTCCAAAGTCACCCTGGTGACCGATGCCCAATCCGGCTACCTTGTCGGTGCAGCCTGTCTGAATCAAGAAGCGGACCAGCTGATCAACGACCTTACCCTGCTGATCAGCCGGCAAGTATCTACGGCAGAGCTTTCTCGCCACATCTTTGCCTACCCTTCAATCGCAAGCGATCTGCCTTCTTTATATAATTAAACAAAGCCTTTCACATTCAATCGTGTGCGTACGTTCTGAACGAACGGGCTCACACGATTTTTGTATACGCAACAGACCCTTTGCCTCACATTAGAGGGTCTGTCCATTCAACTGATTAAATCCAGGCTGCTTCTGGCCGATTGTTTAAAAGCCCCTTATTTCCTTTTCCCATTCGACCGGCCTAAAGGAAGCGCTGGACTTGAACAGACCTTTACGATTGTCTATTTTCGCTCAGCGAAAATTACCCCTTCAGCCTACAAGCCCTCCCCTCACAGTCAAAGCCATGCACTGAACGTTCTGGCTGTTTTCCTTATGTGTTCGATCCAAATTACCCTCTGCGGGTAAGGAAAACCTGCAATTCATAATCCGTAGCGTCTGATAAAGACAAGACTCATGACGATTAGCCTTAATCATCATGTTTATCCGATAAAAAAGACCACCTTTATGACGATTAGTCCTTAACCGTATAAGTGAAGTCATGGTAGAAGGATTGAGTTGAGAAGCAAGATTTAACAAGTTATTAAAAAACATACATCAATCTGACTAACGCCAGTCTTTCTCGAATGACATAAGTGTTTTCTCCTATTTTTCACTTTTTATCTTCATTTTTTTCTACCCCTATGAGTATATGATTACAGTTTTATGTCAGCACTTTGTTATACTTTAACAATAGAACATTAGGAGGTAAGTAAATGATACGCTTTGATAAAGTTGACAAGCGCTACGGCGATACGGATGTCGTATCCGACTTTTCACTGGAAATCAAAAAAGGCGAGTTTTTTGTCTTGATTGGTCCCAGCGGAAGCGGAAAGACCACCACACTAAAAATGATCAATAAACTGATCCCGATATCCGACGGGACCCTGACCATTGAGGACAAAAAAATCAGCGAATACGACATTCAGGAACTGCGCTGGAATATCGGCTATGTTCTGCAGCAGATTGCTCTTTTCCCCAACATGACTGTGGAAGAAAATATTGTGATCGTGCCTGAGATGCTTAAGTGGTCCAAGGCAGACATGAAAAACCGTGTCACAGAACTGCTGGAAAGTGTCGGCATGGATCCAGACAAGTACCGCAGCCGTCAGATTTCAGAACTGTCCGGTGGTGAGCAGCAGCGCATTGGCGTCCTGAGAGCCCTGGCCGCAGATCCGGATATTATTTTAATGGATGAACCCTTCAGCGCACTGGACCCTATTACAAGAAACCATCTGCAAGAAGATGTCGTCCAGCTTCAAAGAAAGCTTAAAAAGACAGTCGTCTTTGTTACTCATGATATGCAGGAAGCCATCAACTTGGGCGACCGGATCTGTGTAATGAATAAAGGTAAAATTGAACAGGTCGGAACGGCCAAAGAGATCCTGAACAGTCCATCCAATGATTTTGTCAAGGAATTCCTACAGACAGGTTTGCCGCACTACCAAGAAGAGAAGACTGTCCAGCATCTGTTGGATCACAACTATTACTCTGCTGACGAAGCAGTATTTACCGCAACGATTGATGCCAAGGCTTCGCTGAACGACTTGATTCTGCTGCTTGCAGAACATCCGTCTGTACAGGTAACTGGAACGCATCAAAATGAGCGGGTCATCAACCGGGAACACCTGGTTCACTATATGGCCAGTGACATTAGAAATGACAAGGAGGTCCAAGTCTAATGAACGTTTTAATCGAAACCTTCCAACAGCGTAGTGGTGACCTCTGGACTGCTCTGATCGAACACATGCAGTTATCTTTTATTTCTTTATTTATAGCCGTTCTGATTGCTGTGCCTCTAGGTATCCTTTTAATGGGAAGCAAAAAGATTGCTGAACCGATTATCCAAGTCACAGCTATTTTTCAGACCATTCCATCTCTAGCCATTTTAGGTCTGCTGATTCCTCTTGTCGGCATCGGGACGGTTCCGGCTGTTATTGCCCTTATCGTCTATGCCTTGCTGCCGATTTTGCGCAATACCTATACCGGCCTAACCGGTATTGATCCTTCATTGAACGAAGCAGCGGATGCCATGGGGATGAGCCGCTGGCGTAAGCTAGGTAAAGTGCAGCTGCCACTGGCCTTGCCCGTCATCATGGCCGGAATCCGAACCGCTATGGTCCTGATTATCGGAACAGCGACGGTCGCTGCCCTAATCGGAGCCGGCGGACTGGGTAGTCTGATCCTACTCGGGATTGACCGGGGAAACAATAACCTGATTATTTTGGGTGCGGTCCCTGCTGCCTTACTGGCTATCGTATTCGATCAGCTCCTTCGCTACTTCCAGAAAACCAGCCTGAAACAGACGGCTATTATTTTGGGTACAGGGCTGGTACTACTCACCGGCCTGGTCAGCGCTCCTCTTATATTCGGCGAAGACGATGATCTGGTGATTGCCGGTAAACTAGGATCAGAACCGGAAATTCTAATGAATATCTACCGCCTGCTGATTGAAGACCAGACTGACTTAACTGCCCGCGTGGAACCTAACTTCGGGCGTACGACATTTGTCTTTAATGCTCTTCGTTCTGGCGAGATTGATATTTATACTGAATTTACCGGAACCGTTCTGACCAATTTCTTTGACACCGTTCCAGAACCGGGCACAAGTGAGGAAGCGGTCTTCGAAGAAGCCCGAGATCTGCTGGCTGAAGCGTACGACATGACTCTGCTGGATCCAATGGCTTTCAACAATACTTATGCCATTGCGGTTGAACCTGGCTTTGCTGAAGAAAACGGTCTGGAAACTATTTCGGATCTGGCTCCTGTCGCCAGTGAAGTGAATGCCGGCTTTACTCTGGAGTTTAATGACCGGGCAGATGGTTACCCGGGTATACAGGAAATGTACGGCTTCTCTTTTGGCAATGTCACTACTATGGAACCACAGCTGCGCTATTCAGCTATCGAGCGTGGCGATGTCAACCTGATTGATGCTTACAGTACCGACGCTGAGCTGGCTGAGTTCGGCCTGGTGGTTTTGGAGGATGATCAGGATCTGTTCCCTCCATACCAGGGTGCACCACTGATGATGACCGCCTTGGTCGAGGAGTATCCTGAAATCGCCGATGCACTCTCAGTACTGGATGGGCTGATTGATGACGACCAGATGCGTGATATGAACTACATGGTCGACTTTGAAGACCGTCCGGCTGAAGACGTCGCCCGTGAGTTCCTGATTGAACAGGGACTGCTCGAAGACTAATCCTTTTATCTGAATCACCAATTAAATAAGTTGAACATGACCGGTTAAAGCGTAAATTACTCCCACGTTTTTAACCGGTCATCTTTTATTTACGCCCTTTAAAATGTTCGTGTTTAACTGATTTCACATCGGTTAAAACTGTGAATATTCGTGTTTTTCTGCGTTATAACTGAACATTATAGGCGTCAGCTCTGTAA
This sequence comes from Alkalibacterium sp. AK22, assembly GCF_000585255.1. Taxonomy (GTDB): domain Bacteria; phylum Bacillota; class Bacilli; order Lactobacillales; family Carnobacteriaceae_A; genus Alkalibacterium. Next base: position 5,720 of record NZ_JANL01000028.1, on the reverse strand, counting down.
ACAATCATTAAATTTTGATTAAAATTAAACACCCTGATTTATGTTGGGTGACCTCTGCCAAAAGCAACAAAGAGCTTCAGATCAAGCTATACTAGACAATCCAGGAGAAAGACCGCTTTTGCCCTATTATTATAATCATCTCAGATTGAAAATTTTATGAAAATACCATTTGCTAAGCCTAATCCGCTTTGGTACACTAATTCTTAAAATTATCAGACCGAACCGCCAAACCTTAAGGAGGATTTTCATTTATGTCACAATGGGAAACGAAATTTGCTAAAAAAGGATTCACTTTTGATGATGTACTATTAATGCCACAGGAAAGCCACGTTCTGCCGAATGATGTCGATCTTAGTGTGAGCCTGACAGATAAAGTTAAATTGTCGATCCCGGTTTTGAGTGCCAGCATGGACACGGTGACAGATTCCCGTATGGCGATTGCGATGGCCCGCCAGGGTGGACTGGGTATCATCCATAAAAATATGTCGATTGAGGACCAGGCGATGGAAGTCAAGAAGGTTAAGCGTTCCGAGAACGGCGTCATTATTGATCCTTTCTTCCTGACGCCGGATCATCTGATTTCCGACGCGGAAGAACTGATGTCCCGCTACCGTATCAGTGGTGTGCCTCTGGTCAATTCCATGGATGACCAGGTCTTAGTCGGTATTTTGACCAACCGCGATCTGCGTTTTCTGACTGATTATTCACAGAAGATCAGTACAGCCATGACCAAGGATGACCTAGTGACCGCTCCTGTCGGGACGTCGCTTGAAGAAGCAGAGAAAATCCTTCAGAAACATAAAATTGAAAAACTGCCGATCCTGGATGAAAACGGCCGCCTGAGCGGACTGATTACCATTAAGGATATCGAAAAAGTCGTGGAATTCCCGCATGCTGCCAAAGATGAGCACGGCCGTCTGCTGGTTGGAGCCGCTATTGGGGTCACTAGTGATTCTTTCGAGCGTGCTCAGGCTCTCGTGGATGCCGGCGTGGACGTGATTGTTATTGATACAGCTCACGGACACAGTGCCGGTGTAATCCGAAAAATCAAGGAGCTGCGTGATGCCTTTACAGACGTTGCCCTGATTGCCGGAAACGTCGCCACAGCTGAAGGAACGCGCGCTTTGTTTGAGACGGGTGTAGATGTCGTGAAAGTCGGTATCGGACCCGGTTCAATCTGTACGACTCGCGTAGTCGCTGGTGTGGGTGTCCCACAGATCACAGCTATTTATGATTCCGCAACAGTGGCCAGAGAATACGGCAAAGCAATTATTGCAGACGGTGGAATCAAGTACTCCGGCGATGTCGTTAAAGCTCTTGCAGCGGGTGGACATGCCGTCATGCTGGGCAGCCTGCTGGCCGGAACAGACGAGTCACCTGGTGAATTCGAACTCTTCCAGGGTCGCCGTTTCAAGACTTACCGTGGGATGGGAAGTCTGGGCGCTATGAAGAAAGGATCCAGCGACCGTTACTTCCAGGATTCTAAAAATGAAGCCAACAAGCTGGTCCCTGAGGGTATCGAAGGCCGTATCGAGTACAAAGGCAGCCTGCAGGAAGTGATCTTCCAGATGATGGGCGGTTTGCGTTCCGGTATGGGATATGCCGGTGCCAAGGACTTGAAAGCCTTGAGAGAAGATACTCAGTTTATTCAAATGAGTGGAGCCGGCCTGCGTGAATCTCACCCGCATGATGTGCAGATTACGAAAGAAGCGCCAAACTATTCCGTACGCTAAAAACAAAATCAAACAGACAAGGTGTGAAATAAGTGACTTCTACTATTGATACAACGAAACTGGAGAAGCTGATCGTTTTGGACTTCGGGAGCCAGTACAATCAGCTGATCACGCGTCGAATCCGAGAATTCGGTGTGTATTCTGAACTGCTGCCGCATACGACAACAGCTCAGGAACTGAAAGACATGAACGTCAGCGGAATTATTTTCTCAGGTGGACCGATGAGCGTCTATGACGATGGCGCCTTCTCCATCGATCCGGAAATCTTTGAGCTGGGCATCCCTATCTTGGGGATCTGCTACGGCATGCAGCTGATGACTTACATGCTGGGCGGCGAAGTAAAGCCAAGCACAAACCGCGAATACGGTAAAGCGCAGATCAGCGTTCAGGACCGTACAGCCGAACTCTTCACGACGCTTGAAGCTGAAGAAAACGTCTGGATGAGTCACGGAGACTACGTGACCCAAAGTCCAAAAGGCTTTACAGTTACGGCATCAAATGACCACTGCCCAATCAGCGCGATCCAAAATACCGAAAAGAACTTCCACGGGGTACAGTTCCACCCGGAAGTTCGTCATACCGAGCACGGTAACCAGCTGTTACGCAACTTCGCCTTTAATGTCTGCGGATGCTCAGGCAACTGGACGATGCAGAACTTTATCGATATGGAAGTGGAGAAAATCAGAGAACTGGTCGGTGACCGCAAAGTCCTCTTAGGCTTGTCTGGCGGGGTGGACTCCAGTGTCGTAGGTGTCCTGCTGAACAAAGCCATCGGCGATCAGCTGACGTGTATTTTTGTTGACCACGGTTTACTCCGTAAAGACGAAGGCGACCAAGTCATGGCCAGCCTGGAAGGTAAATTTGGACTGAACGTCATCCGTGTTGACGCCAAAGAACGCTTCCTGAACAAGCTGGACGGTGTGTCCGATCCGGAACAGAAGCGTAAAATCATTGGTAATGAATTTGTCTATGTCTTTAACGACGAAGCAGCCAAACTGGACGGAATCGACTTCCTGGCTCAAGGAACCTTGTATACCGACGTGATTGAGAGTGGAACAGCCACAGCTCAAACCATCAAGTCTCACCACAATGTGGGCGGACTGCCTGATGACATGACCTTTGAGCTGATTGAGCCGCTGAATACCTTGTTTAAAGATGAGGTCCGCGAACTCGGACTGGAACTAAACATGCCTGAATCCTTGGTTTGGCGCCAGCCTTTCCCTGGACCCGGTCTAGGAATCCGTGTCATCGGTGAACTAACTGAAGAAAAACTGGAAATCGTCCGCGAAAGTGACGCAATCCTGCGTGAAGAAATTAAAAATGCCGGCCTGGACCGCGACATCTGGCAGTACTTTACTGTCCTACCTGGCTTCAAGAGTGTCGGCGTGATGGGCGACGGCCGGACCTACGACTATACAGTGGGTATCCGTGCCGTTACATCCATTGACGGCATGACCGCAGACTTCGCCCGCATCCCGTGGGACGTTCTGCAGAAAATCTCTGTCCGAATCGTCAACGAAGTCAAGCACGTCAACCGTATCGTGTACGACGTAACGAGCAAGCCACCTTCAACGGTTGAGTGGGAATAATTTTTGTAGTCATCAGTCGCTTCACCTAATCGATTAGCTACCACACCCCTGTGTACGTGTACACTATAAAATCAAAATTGTTTACGGAAGATGGTCCCCCTGAATGAGGCAGACCATCTTCTTTTTGTTTACAACTGTATCTACAGTCAATCTTCTACTCAGTTTAGGTCGCTATGTATTCACTTTTGATGCTACTTCACCCCTTTTGGCTTTGTCAAAATCTGCCCGGATCTCCTCTTGATAGAGGTTCCTTGCTACATTTATAACCAAAAACACACAACCAGTTATATTATAACTAGTTGGACCGCGCTTTTTAAAGCAAGCCAGCTCGCTGAAACTATTCGACAGTCCTTTAATGGAAATGATTATACTGAACCAGCCCGGGTAACCAGCAGCGCAGATATCGCAACATTTCGGCATCCAGAAACAGTCAGTGAATTTTTCAGCCGGGCAGAAACTTATTAAAGCAGGCCAAGTGTAATGGTAAAAACCAAGTGGTTTCACATTAATCTCGTATTCATTTTCCCTTTATCTTAAAATGAAAATACACCTGTGAAAATGCAAGGTCAAAGACCGGGCAATTTACAGGTGTATTTTTAATTTATTTTACAGTATTACATTTGAAATACTTAAATTCTCGTTTCATTTTTAGTTGATTTAACCAGGTTAGATCCCAATAGCCCAGCAAAAGAGGTGAGTACTAAGCTGAGTAAAATAGCTACAAATGCCCAAATAGAATAACGTGAGCCAGCATCTGTTGCTTCCTCTGCAGTCACTCGGGCATCCTGTATGGTCTGCTCAACTTCAACCTGCAAATTATCTACTTCAGCCTGAAGATTAGTAATTATTTCTTCAGCTTCTGCTGCTGTTGTCTCGTATGTTTCAACGACGTTTTGCGCTGCTTCTTCAGATTCGGCTTGAGTCAAATCTGTATTTTCTTCAATAGCATTCGCAATGGCTTCCTCATCCGCAGCTTCACCAATTGTTTCCGCTCTTTCTTGCAAACTATTCAGCAGATCATCTAAAATGGCATCGGCTTCTTCAGGGTTAGTTAGAATGGCTTGTCCCGCCTCTACTATGTCATCTGTAGCTGCTTCAATTTGCCCTTCTATATAGTCAGGCTGAAGTTCCGGGATATCCGTATCTTCCAATACTTCATTAATATCATTTTGCAGTTCTTCGGTATCCACAGTTCCCGCTTCATCCGCTACATTATCAAAAGCTGTACCAAGAGCACTCCCGGTGATATCAATGGTAGATTCTGCAACTGTACCAGCACCTCTTGCAACTCCTCCGAGTACAGATCCTGCTAGCGAGAATACCCCTGAAGCTATATATGAAACCATAATAACCAATGCAATCAGACTAGTCGCCCAAGTCAGGAAACCATGAACAATACCTACTCTTCTTGACGTAATTCCTGCTACAAATCCTCCGCCAAAGAAAGCCAGCACAAAAGCCAAGACGGTCCATATAGCTAAACCAATACCTACTCCTTCAAATGGGTCATTCGATGTTGGCTCAACTACTCCAAGCCCAATGGCGGAACCCACAAACGTAAACATAATTAATAATGCAGTGATTGTCACTACGCCAGCAATAATTGCTCCCCAAGAAAGATTGAACCCTGCCTCTGCCTCGCCTGCTCCTAAGTGTCGTCTAATTCTTCTCATATCTGTTGTCTCCTTTAAATAAAATGTATTGCTTATAGGGATAATATAATAATAAGTATGTAACTACAAATATAAAGCTCCAAACATATTTATAAAGTATACAATTATTAAAAATAGCCTAAAAACAATTCATAGCAATGCTTTAAAGGTGTTACAAAAATAATTAAATTTACAAATGAATATAATTTGTTATTTTTATTCATCTTGTATTTTCACAATCTTTCTATCTTTTTTTAATCTGTTTACACACTATTTTTCTTGCATTCTTCTTATATTGAATATATCTTCACTATGTTTGTATTTAGCTTTTTGTAACATATTTAAAACGCACACTTCAAAACCCGCCTGGGTATTTTCTAATATAATTTTAACCCTATTCTTTTTTAGGAAATAGTACAGTTAGTTCAAAAAAAGTGATTTCATAAAGCATACTATCCTTTCTTTACACTACCTGCAAGCGTGTCAATCGCATTCATTTTTAGTTTAAAACAGGTAAACAGGCTTATGCCACTGAAAAAATGTAAAAACAAACTGATGAGTAAGCACTTTTTATCGTTTAAATGTACAGCTTCGATCCCTACTCAACCAGACAACCAGTAGTATCAATGATCAGCACACAATCAAAAGCCTTGGGGCATCCTAACGAAATCAATAACGCCCATCACATTGGTCCCAGATTTACAGTAATCTCAAAGAAAAATTTAAGAGGCTGGGACAAAAGTCCC
>NZ_JANL01000027.1 GCF_000585255.1 Alkalibacterium sp. AK22 | reverse complement strand
TTGGAGCTATGAATTATTCAGGTAATTATTTGGGATAGTGAGTAGGCGTTCTTCTGAGTGTATAGATCAGAGTAAACGATTAACCCTATTTAGAATAAGTCTATGATTAAGAAGGAGGCCGCAAAAATTAGATCTGACGGCTTAATTCAAATATATGAATATTAAGGAAATATAATTCGAAGTAAAGGAGGAGTCTCGTGAAACGTAAAATCATAATATCATCGGCCATTTCACTGATACTTATTTTTATGCTTTTTTTATTTTCCAGTTTAGTGAATGAGGCATCTTTATCTACTTCATTTTTAGCTTTGGCTCTTATTTCTGTTTTAGGAATGATTATAACTGAAAAAGATAAGTATCTGTTTTTAACAACATTTATAATGTTCATTTTTTCGAGCATTGGGTTGATTGCAGAAATAATTCCCTCTTTACTTTAAACCTTTAAGTTTACTAGCAATAAAAAAGACAAAAAAGCTATAAATTTTGAATAATTCAAAGCTATAAATTAAAGGTAGCATACAGTTAGTACCAATGATTTTTCTGGACTTTAACTTTGCTAATATATACTAACAGTAAATTTTACGTATAATAAGACCCTGATTATGAAGGAGACTACATACATGAAAAATAGAAAATTAAGAAAATCAGTAGACAACAAATCAATTGCCGGAGTCTGTGGTGGGATTGCCGAATATTTCGGGCTAGCACCGACAAGAGTGAGATAGGTTTTTCTGCTTAACCAGGACCGTTTATGCTGATTCTTTATATCATACTAGCCAATACACTTCCAGAAGGCATAGAGTATTTGTGATGCAAGACTTTCTAAAATTGTTTTTCCTAATTTGAATAAGATGCAAAGTTAGCTCTCTTAAAATATGATTTGACTACTTTGCAACCTGTAGTTGCGTTTATTCCACGGTTAAGTGATAGATATAGGCGAGTTGTTACATTATCATGGTTGTAACAATTATGAAAAAGGAGCAACCTCATGTTCAATGATAAATTAAAATCCTTAAGAAAAGACCATTCACTGTCTCAAGAAGACTTAGCAGAGAAGTTAGCTGTCTCCAGACAGACTATATCAAAATACGAACTAGGAGATGCCACACCGGATTTAAAAAGGTTGAGTGAATTAGCTGAATTGTTCAATGTCTCTTACGATTATTTATTAGGTGATACGGCCAAAAATGAAGAGAAACAGGCACTCAACTCAGTCACCAACAAAATCACAATCAAAAGTAGTGACTCTACTACTATGGCCAACTACTATAAATTCAAAACAGGCAAGGTATTTAAACCAAAAAAACATCAGCCCTATGGCTCATTAATTGGAGTAAATAAGGAAACTTTTTGGGGTGAATCTTCTGATGTCTTGGGTTATTACGCTAGTAAAGAAGCTATAAATAAAGAACTGGAAGCCATTTTTTCTGCTTTATCAAAAGGTGCTTCAACCTATGAGCTGCAATTCAATGTAGAAGTGGACTCTAGACTGTCCATAATTGATTAGATAGTGTGAACAGGAAAAAACCTTGATTACTCAAGGTTTTTTCCTGTTCACTATTTATTTTGCAAGATATTTTACTTGTAAGAATAAGAACTACCTCGTTCTAAGTATTTGTTGAACGAATTGGTTAATATTTCAAAAGATAAAACTAGAAAATCGAAAAGATAACTGTTCCAACCAGATCAAAAAGTTCCTCAATTAACCTTTTTGATGAATAGCTTAACTCTTTAAGATTTTTCACCTGAGATACCTCCACGTTTATACTGCTGTTTTTTCAGGGGACGAGTGTACAGGGTATAGGCAAATAAAGTGACTGCCCAAATACTGATCAAAGCAGTGGTGTAAGTGTCGCCTGTAAAAATAAGTATAATTCATAGAACAAGAGACAGTCCGGCTAGTGCCGGCGTCCATCTTAGCTGCTTCTTTTTAACTTCTTCCCAATCAACCCGCTTTTCTTTGTTCCAGAGTTTTCGTATTTGGTAATCTCTATTGATACTCAAGAATGTATCCAAGCCTTTTTTTGCGGCGTAGTACTGAATACTGGAAAAAAGGATGGTCAGCAGTAAAATAGCCATCAAGCCATTATAGCGATTGAGTTCAACTAAATTCAAACCATCTGCTATAAATGCTAAGAGGCCTAAAATCCCAACAAATAGATAGACTTTATGCTTAAAAGACAGCTTTTTCATGTCTATTCCTCTTCTTCTATCGGCAGTTCTGTGGTGACCGCAAGATGCAAATCAGAAGCCAGATAGCGGCCAACCACACCATAGTCTTTCTCCTCGGTGTAATAGCCGATTGCTTGAATAACCATATCGTCACTGTCCAGAAATAACAAGCGGTAGTCAGGGTTAGGAATATCCATATTTGTAGTTGAAGCGGAATTGGCAGACTCCAATTCCTGAACCAGGGACTCGGTAAAAGAAGCGTCAGTAATTGTCGTGACCAGTTCGTCTGAATCATACGCTCTGACTTCTATAGACGCAACGTTATCTGCTTCATTGCCAAATAAATCATTCGATTGGCAGCCGGTTAGCAGTATAAGAGAAAGTAGTGTGATAAACAATAGCTGCCTGGTTTTATTTCTGGTTTTGCATTTCATTTTAATTATCCTTCTTATTTCCTACTGAACATTGATAAAAATCAGTCGTAACTCACTCTATCTAAAAACAGGCCTTGAGCTGGGACGGTTAAGCCGGCCTCGCTTCTGACGCCACTTTCAAATACTTCGTCAATGCTGTCCAATTCTAAAGTACCGCTGCCGATTTCTAAAATCGTACCAGTCAGAATGCGGACCATTTTATGCAGGAAACTTTTTCCTTTAAAGGTAAAGTGAAGCATACTGCCGTCTTTTTCGATGGTGATGTGGTCCAGTGTGCGGATGGTGGATTTCTTTGACTTCTTGAGAGCTGAAAAGCCGATAAAATCATGCTGCCCAGTCAGTTTCTCGCAGGCCGCCTGCATTTTTTCCATATCCAGCGCTTCGGGATAGTGAAAGCTGTAGTTGCGCTCGAAAGCAGACGGAATGAGCTGGTTCCAGACGTAGTAGCTGTACTGTTTTTTTGTTGCATTGTAGCGGGCATGGAAGCGGTCGTGGACTTCCTCGATTTCTTTGACGATAATGTCCTGAGGCAGGTTTTTAATCAAAACTTCCTGCATCGCCTGCAGATCCATATCAGACTCTGTTTTAAAATTAGCGACCTGACCTCTGGCATGTGTACCGGCATCTGTGCGACCAGATCCGATAATGTCGGTCTGAGATCCTGTGATTTGTGTCAGAATGTGTTCGATTTTACCTTGAATGGTTTTGTCGGTGTGCTTGAGCCGTTGCCAACCCTGATAGCGACCGCCGTCGTATTCGATTGTTAATTCGATATTGCGCATAGCGTAGTTTCCCTCATACTCTCTCAGTTTGATGACCGCTTATTTGCAGGAGGTTCCTGTAAATAAGTGTCTCTATCTCTATGATATACTAAAAAGAAGGGGATCACACGGAAATGCAGAAAGGGGAGAGTCAAAATGAGCGACCACGGAACACAAAGTAACCAAGCATGGAGCCTGCATACTGGGAATGAACCATGGAATCAAGCCGCTGCTTATTATGTTCGGATGACTGTCTTTGTGCTAGAAAGAGAGATCGATCTGGCAGACGAATTCGATGCGGAGGACCACGATAAGCGGGTCTATACCGTTATTTATGACGGGAATAAGCCTGTGGCAACAGGACGCTATATCAAGGTAGGCGAACAGACTGTCCGGCCGGGGCGAATCTGCGTTTTGAAAGATTACCGGGGCCAGGGACTGGGTGAGCAGATTGTCCGGGAGCTGGAGACCCATGCCCAAAAACAGGGCTGTAGCCAGTCGGAGGTCCACGGTGAACTGACGGCCGCTTCTTTTTATGAAAAACTGGGCTATGTAAAAACAGGAGATCCCTACCTGGAAGATGGGGTGCCTTGTGTGACACTGATTAGAGCATTGGAGACTATATCATAGCAGTAATTTGTGTAAGCCAGAACAATCAAAATACGTATTCAGGCACTTGCCTGCGATTGAATGTAAAGCACTAAAACTCCCTTCCGGCTTATTCGAGAGGGAGTTTTGCTGCAGTCGGTCTATTTAGAGTGACGAGGTTTTATAAAAACAGCATAAAAAGTATGTAGTCCTTTGAATAGGATAAATAAAGCAAAAGCAAAAAACAGCACCAGTAGGGTGTTTTCTATTAAAACTGCGGCAAATAAGGCTCTATTTGCAAAAAAGCTGACAAGTAAAACAAAGAAAATAATCACTAGTCGTTCTTTTTTTCTTTTTGACATGAGGTAAGCCCCTTTACTGAAAGAATTAATAGTGGTTCGCATCTTACATTTTGTCCCGCTTATCTGTGTAATTATAAATGAATAATGTTAGCGGCATAGATAAGTAGTACACATAAATAAACTAACGCTTTCTATTTTTGTCAGTTGTATAAAATTTTTGGGCTGTTATCCCCAACAAATAAAAAGGAACAGAGAGGTATCGAGAGAAAAAAACAAATAAAATTAAAGTGATAGATAAAAGAAAAAAGTGAACAACTTTTTCAGAAAATAGTAGCGGTGTAGGTCCTAGGCCAATTGAAAAAAGTATCCCGAAGAAAAAAGGAAGTAATGAATGTTCAACTATTGAAGGCGGCATTAATATAAACATCAATAACCCCATAAAAGTAAGTATGCCTGTAAGAAATAGATTTGATTTTACACGGTACATTATTTTTTCTCCCGTCTATAGTGTTTTTTTGTAGGTGAATAAAGTAAAAATGCTGGAATTATCTTTTCATAGGCTCTTTAATATAAAAGAGCAGCTTACATTTTGTCCCGCTTATCTGTGTCATTTTTATAATACTTCATACGAAGAGAGAGCCCCCAGATCATTGAACCGAGTAGTGGAATGCCTAAGAGTAACCATATTGAATCCATGATGAACCTCCTTGCATTAGTATGTATTAACCCTATCATAGAGATGCGGCTAAATCTACTCAAGACAAGTTGATATTATAATTGTTTTAAGTACAATGATTAAAGGAGGTGAACGTTTGAATACAATCAAAAAACATTGGCTGCTTTTAACAGTAAGTATACTGGCTGTGCTGTTTATATGGGTCTATTTCTTCGCAGCTAACCTGTCATTCTATGGCTATGCACAGGTTACACATAAAGAGAAAATTGATAGTGTCTATCATATCTATTTTGATGGAGTAGAGGAATCGGAAATTAGGATCAGAGAAAACCAGACAGTTGAATATGAAACAGAAGCTGGTCAGGTAAAAGAGGTCAGAATAGATGAAGTGTGGGGCACGATCGAACCGGGTAATAACTATTTCCTTAACATGTCAAGGAGCCGTATTCCGGACTACTGGAGGCTACATAAATTGTATGAGTACTGAAGGCCATAAAAACGCTTGACTGAAGTTAGTATATATAAGGGCTGAAGCCAGACTAGAAAAGGTAGATTCCTGTTCAAAAGAGAAATTAGTGACTTAAAAAGAGAGTGGTTCAGGGAACTGCTCTTTTTTGTTGTAACCTTTTGATGTACATGTTAATGTTAATTTATGTTTTTTTATAAGGAGAGGTATTATGGCTTCAAGAGATGCAAATTTGTTTGGATTAAAATTAGGGCTGACTGTATTAATCCTTTTGTTTTTGCCGAATGCTGATACAGCGTTATGGGTAAACCTGCTCATGGGGGCTCTACAAGGAATAGGAATTAACGTAATTTTAGATAAACTACTCGGACGGTTTCACACAGAGGAGTATAATCGAATATACAAGTAGGAAAGATTAAATTTATTGGAACTGATACTGATAATGAGCATGATTATAATAGCAAGTATGATTATGCAAAGAAAAAGAATGAAATAAGGATGAGACACTCTGTTGCACGATTACGAAATTTAAAGGAGATGCAACAATTGGTCACTATTTTAGAAAATATTAATGAAATTGCGATGGGTTTAATGCTAATATCTACATTAGCATATTATAGAGTGCTAAAGAGAACCAGCAGGCAAAGAAGCTTATCAAAAACTGAGAGAATCATGTTTGTAGTAACATCAAGTGCGATACTGTTACATGTAACTAGCTACTTGTTGCTTCATTTTGGTGTTTAAGAAATAAAAGAGGCATGCACCTTGTATATTATAGTAGAAAGCAATAGGCTTTTTCTCAGCTTTAAGAGCTTTTTAATGACCAGTTGCGTTTACTTGTGCTTGATGAAAGAGTGTGAAGATCAGTATTAAAACCCTTCAACTCATACTCTTTTATAAACGCGTCTCAAAGCTTTTGATAGAGACTAGTTAAAAAGAGAGGCCTAAGCAACTGGTCTTAATGCCAGAAAACTGATTTAAAAGCTGCCGTTTTTGTGTCAATAGGATGCCATTCACCTATACTGAACCCTTTTAATCTTTATCTCTGGGACGCGACAGCTTTTCTTCCTTTTTTATTTCTTCCTTGGCTTCTTTGTGTTTTTGAAATTGTCTCGCGCCGGCAATAATTAATATTGCGGTAAAGGGAATGCTGAGCATTAACCATAAGGGATCCATTTTTTTGAGCTCCTTTAGCATGAGAATTTTCTTCTGCGAAGTATGACTAGTATATCAAACAAGCTCCCTTTCTCAATGGAAGGGAGCTTGTTGTTTATGGTTTTGCTTAAGCAGTCTGTCTGCGGGTCTGAACAGCTTCAGAAACCTGCAAGCCGTACTGGGCAACTGTCCATGCGAAGAACAGGGTAAACGGGATGAAGAATAGCAGTGACGCGCGAACCGGCGCTAGGGAAGCGACGTGGTAATAAACCAGGGTCACACCCGCTGTCATAAAGCCGTTGATGTACAGGCTCAGATTGCTGAATGATGTGAACTTGCTGAAGGCAAAAGCCGCACCGGCAAGAACAAAAGCCGCAATCGCTGCATAGCCGAACGGGTTGGTTACGGCAGCGATGCCCATAGTTGAGAATAGGGCTGCTTCAATGAGAATGTGAGCGGCAATGAAGCCGACACTGGCGATACCGGAAGCCGCAGCGATGTGCTTGTTGTTCAATGGCTTGGAAACCACAATTGCGCCCATGGCGATATAGGCCAGTGTGCCGACGATCATTGAACGCCCGTGTTCACTGTAAGCAGGCAAAATGTCCGACATTAAAGCGATTAGCATGACAGAAACAAGAGCAGTCAGCGACAGCAGCAGTGTTTTGGCAGTAAGTTTTTTCATAATAGATGAGTCTCCTTATGTATGATTTGTAAGTTTCTTATGATGTTAAAGTTAACACATGTTTGCCTCTATTTCAACTGGAAACGGTCTAAAGCTGAAAAAAGCAGGAAGTTTTGCAAAGTCCCTTGTAATTGGCAGATTGCATCTATTATAATATAGTAGTCTATAAAATCTAAGGAGAGATACATACCATGATCGAAGATAAAAACAAACTGACAACTTCTACCGGCGCCCCTGTCGGAGACAACCAGCACTCACTGACTGCCGGACATAATGGTCCGACACTGATTCAGGATGTACACCTGATTGAAAAACTTGCTCATTTTAACCGTGAACGTGTTCCTGAGCGTGTTGTGCATGCCAAAGGTGCCGGTGCTCATGGAAAATTCACGGTCACCAATCCTGATATTGCCCAGTACACAAAGGCTGACTTGTTTTCTGAAGAAGGCAAGGAAACTCCGATGTTTATCCGTTTCTCAACAGTAGCTGGAGAACTCGGTTCAGCTGATACTGTTCGTGACCCGCGCGGCTTCGCTGTCAAGTTTTACACAGACGAAGGAAACTATGACATCGTCGGAAACAATACGCCGATCTTCTTTATCCGTGATGCAATCAAGTTCCCGGACTTTATTCATACACAAAAACGTCACCCGCAGACTAACCTGAAAGACCCGAACATGGTCTGGGACTTCTGGTCTCTGTCTCCGGAATCCCTGCATCAGATCACGCTGCTGCATTCTGACCGCGGTATCCCGGCAACGCTTCGTCACATGCACGGATACGGCAGTCACACCTTCAAATGGGTCAATAAAGACGGCGAGTCTTTCTGGGTGAAATACCACTTCAGAACTGATCAGGGCGTCAAAAACATGGCACCGGACGTAGCTGACAAGCTAGCAGGTGAACATCCGGACTACCATACGGAAGATCTGTTCAACGCCATTGCAGAAGGAGACTTCCCGTCTTGGACACTGAAAGTTCAGATCATGCCGGAAGCGGAAGCGGCGCAGTATGCCTACGATCCCTTCGATATCACAAAAGTCTGGTCTCACCAGGACTACCCGCTGATTGAAGTCGGTAAAATGGTCCTGGACCGCAATCCTGAAAACTACTTTGAAGAAGTCGAGCAGTCCACGTTCTCACCAGGTAACTTTGTACCGGGAGTGGAAGCATCACCGGACAAGATGCTGCAGGGTCGTCTGTTTGCTTATGCGGATGCACACCGCTACCGTGTCGGCACAAATCACAACCAGCTGCCGATCAACTCACCAAAAGCAGAAGTGAGAAATCACCAGCGTGCCGGCTCCATGGCTTACCAGAGCAGCGGCAGCAAAGTGAACTATGAGCCGAACAGCTATGACGGCATCAAGGAATCTAAAGAAGATAAAATCAAGCCGTTCAAAGTGTCTGGCGAAGCAGACAGTGTGGGCTATGATAATGACGACCACTTCTCCCAGCCGCGCAAGCTGATCACGGAAGTTATGTCTGAAGATGAGCGCAGCCGTCTGTACAAGAACTTTGCTGATCACCTGAGCGGTGTACGCGACCAGCAGATTGTTGAGCGTCAGCTGAAGCTGTTCCACCAAGTCACACCTGAACTAGCAGAAGAAGTAGCCAAGCATTTGGACGTCAGCGTCCCAACGGTTTAATATCAAGCCGTTGATTAAGGATTTATGAAAAGAAGGCCGGATGTCAGCGTACAGAGGCAGAGCGGGTTCAAAAGGGTACAAGCAGTCGCTCTTTTGAAATCGGCTCCGCTCTCGTGCTGGGCATGCGGTCTTTTGTATGAGCTGAATAGCTGGAAAACGGGAGCAGAAAAAAGCTATCGATAGCGAACTGACAGGAAAAAAGCTAAAATGAAAGCGAGGAAAAGAAGCAACGACAGCAGTCTGAGAGGGGACGGGACAGTGCGAACCAAAAATTTTGCCCACCGGGGTTACAGCGGCTCTTATCCTGAAAACACGATGCTGGCCTTTGAACAAGCCTATGAAGCCGGAGCAGATGGGATCGAGCTGGATGTCCGGCTGACCAGAGACAAGAAAGTCGTGATTTTCCATGACGAATATGTTGACCGGCTGACTGAAGGAAGAGGCAAGGTGAACAGCTTTACTTTAAAGGAACTTCAGGCGTTTAAAGTCAATGATCCTTTCCTTTCGGATTTAAAGGCGCAGACTATCCCCACACTGGCTGAGTATTTAAAATGGGTCAAGGACAAGCCACTACTGACAAATATCGAGCTGAAAATGAAAGATGAGACTGACCGGGAACTGGAAGACCAGGTAGCAGAAGTCATCCATGAAGCCGGTATCCAAAAGCGGTTAATTGTGTCGTCCTTTTTTCATGAACGCCTCGCACGCTTTGCCAGCCGGCTGCCAAGTGTTCAGACCGCTCTGCTGGTGCCTCATTTTGATGAGCAAGTCGTTGAAGACGCTACCCACTTGCAGGTGGACTTTATTCATTTGAAAAAAGATAGTGTAACTGAAGAGGTGGTACAGGCCGCCCACAAAAATGGCAAGGCCATCAGCACCTGGACCATCAATGAGCCGGAGGAGCTGAAAAAGCTAAATCCGCTGCTTCTGTTTGCCATCATTACCGACTTTCCCAATCGGCTTAAAGCCATACAAGATGAAACCGATAGCGAAGATGCGGGAATTCAGTAAACTTAAACATGCAAATCCATAAAACAAGGCATCCAAATGAAGTTGGATGCCTTGTTTGTACATCATGAGAGTTTATTTTTGCCCTCGATGAACCTTCATAACTCAGATATTAACTATTTGCTAGAGCTATTCACTGCATTATCTGCTAAACTGTAAAAAATGCATGCGTTCTCTTCGCTACAGCGAACGCCTGAAGAAAGGAGTGTCGCCTATCAGCCGTCAGCAGCATACGTTGGATCATGAGCTGCTCATGTTATCCGTTCTTATTATTTTAGCTTTTGTTGTTCCAGTCATGGGGATTGCTTTTGCCATTTACGTGCTGATCTATGCTCACAAGCAGGTTACTGAAAAGTGGGTCAAAATCCTTGCTGTGCTGGCTATAATCAGCCAGCTCCCGTTCCTTGTGCTTTCCCCGATGTTTATCATTATAAGTATTATAGCCCTTATTGTAGGCTTTGTTTCTAAAAAAGAACCCTCTCTGTGATGCCGGCAACTTAACAGTGCATAGGCCCAACGCCGACGATTATGGCCCTGCAGAAAGTGGTAGAAGGACGGCTCAGTGTTCACCAATCAGACACCCTTTGTTCTCTTTTTCAGGCAAGCGCAGAGTGTCTGCAAAAGAATCTATGGTAAAATATAAAGGTAAGTTAGTTTTATTTTGAGGAGGATGTTTGCCATGAAAAAAGAACAGTCGACCGTCGCCATCGCTTTTTCCTTTTTAGTCTTTTTGTTTTTGTACAATTATGCCTATGAGTTTGTAATCAGCCAGACGGTGATTAACCTGCGCATCCCGTATATTATTTCACTGCTAGCTTTTTACCTGTTTATTTTTTATACTAGAAAGAAAAAAGTCAATCGTCCGTCCGGTAAAGTGCCGAGACGCTGAAGTGAGGAGGAGTACATATCGACCAACAGCAAGCAAAGCGTGATGAGTCACTCAAGCTGGGGATTTTTGTCGTGTTAGGTTTTCTTGTTCCAATTATTGGGATTGGGACTGCCCTATACGTTTTGAATTATTCTAGAGAGCATCACGTCGAAAAATGGATGAAAGTCCTGTCCCTTTTAGCTATCGTGATCCAGCTATTCCCTGTTATTCTGGCTGTCTTAGGTATTTTAATGTTCTTTTTGTCAGCCTGAGCGTGAGGAAGCCAAGCAGCATTTAAAGCCTTGAGCAAGAAAGGCGAGAGTGGGCAGCACAAACAAGCGGGTAGCCCGCTTTGGAGGTTAAAATGTGAATCAGTTAAAAAAACTGCTGGATCATCAATCAGATAGAGAGCAGCTGAAAATACAGGCGGTTAAGCCGGTCTTGGTCATTCTGGGACTGTTAGCCATTTTGTGGGCCGTTTTGATCAGTTGATTAGATCCATCTTACAGCCAGGATTGACGGGCTGCAGGCGTTAGATTTTGCGCTTGCGGTCTGTTTGTCTGCCAAACATGCCGACTCTGTAGCGAGTTACAGGTGTGTAGCGTTTTACGTGAAGATACATGTGTTTTACATAGAAAGGATTAAAAGAGATGCTAAAGAAAATCATGAGTACAGGGGTAATCAGCGCGACTTTGCTGCTGTCCGGCTGCGATATGATCGAGGATTTCCTGGATCTGCTGGACCCAGGCAGCGGCTATGAGTTGGCCGGAGATACGCTTCCGGGACCGGACGACTTGCCGCTGGATACACTTTACATCGAAGTGAACGGAAATATTCCTTTTTTTACCAATGAAGAGCTGGAAGTGAGTGACCCCTTCCATACCTGTGAACCGCTGGATGAGTTGGGACGTGTGGGTGTGGCGGACGCCCTGATAGATGTTGATCTGATGCCGGCTGAACAGCGCGGGTCCATCGGCCATATCGAACCGACCGGCTGGGTTCAGGGCAATTATGACATCGTTTCAGGCAACTGGCTTTACAACCGCAGCCACCTGATTGGCCATCAGATGACCGGCTATGACGGCCGCGACAATTTGATGACCGGGACGCGCCAGTTCAATGTGGAAGGCATGCTGCCGTTTGAAAACTTTGTAGCCAATGTCGTTGAAGAAACGGAGATGCAGGTTCGCTACCGGGTGACACCGTTGTTTGAAGGCGATAACCTCTTATCCCACGGCATTATCATGGAAGGCTTCTCTGTCGACGATGACGGCGAAACACTAACATTTAATGTTTTCGTACCGAACCAGCAGGAGGGCATTGAATTGGACTATGAAACGGGTGACCACGCGCTGGTAGAGTAAATCGAAAAGCGTCTGTTATTAGTAAGTTAACTTAAATGAGAAGAGGACTGTAAATGACACTGTTATCCAGAAATCCTTATCCACTTAAAGACAAGACGCTATTCATTACAGGCGTTAGCCGAATACAGGGTATTGGTTATGCAATTGCCAGGCAAGTGGCGGCTTGGGGAGCATCTGTAGTGATTCAGCATTACCAACCTCACGATAAAGATCAACCTTGGGGTGCCGACGACCTAAAACAGGTGCAAGACGGGGTTGTTGAAATGCTGATAGAAGATGCGACCTTCCATGAAATGAGTGCTGATTTTTCTAAGCCTGAAGAACCTAAGAGAGTCATGCGTAAGATAGCTGATAAAGGTTTGTATCTTGATGGTCTGGTCTGTAATCATGCCTTAAGCGGTAGTGATGGAACCCTAGGAGAACTGACGCCTGAAATGCTGGATAAACATTGGGCGGTCAACACACGCTCATCAATTTTACTGGCTCAATACTTTGCCAGTCAGCACAGGAGTGAAAAGGGCAGGGGCAATATTATCTTTATGAGTTCTGGTCAAAGACTCGGCCCGATGCCGGGAGAAGTTGCGTATGCGGCGTCTAAGGGCGCTCTAGCGGATATTACTGTGACCCTATCAGATGAGCTTGCAGACAAAAATATTGGAGTAAACACAGTAAATCCTGGTCCGGTTGATACAGGCTATTTGACGGAGGAGTCATGGAATCAGGTCAAAAATAAATTTCCACTGAATCGGTTTGGAAAGCCGGAAGATCCTGCTCGACTTATTGCGTGGCTTTTGACAGAAGAAGCAATCTGGATTACTGGTCAAATCATCAATTCTGAAGGTGGATTTGGTCGTTGGAGGTCTTGATTGTCAGACAAATTAATCACAAAAAAATCCCAGAAAGCAGGTGCTGTCCGCTTTTTGGGATTTTCAATAATTAAGTTTTTAAGGAATGCCGTTTCGTTAAACGAAAGATGTTAACTCCTCTATAAAATACAATACCGATTAGAATAAGGGTAATATAAAAAATGGGGGTATTGTACAGGTTTAGCGCTTGAAAAATACCAACAAGCACGAATAAAAAGAGATAAGCCCACATGAGCCACGGGGCATGACTGATTTCAACAATATCCCCTTCACTGACGACGAGCTTATTGCTCTTTCCGCTGAACTGCTTGACTTGCAGGACAGAATTTTTATCGGGTATGTCCATTTCCTTTTCTTCACCATGAGCCACTTTTCCGGCCAGCTCACCATTTACCCAGACTTTGCTTTTGATCATCGCTCCGGCAAGAATACTGTTGTTGCGTCTGATTAGGATGTTCATAAATCGTCTCCTTTATATGTGAAAGATTCTGTTACTTTGAATATCTCCTGGCACTTGGTTCAGTTTTGATTAGTTCATAAGTCTCAAAATAGCCAAAGAGCACAACGAGAAAAACTGTGCTCAATACGAAATAAGCGGAGATTGAGACTAGGTTATAAAAGAGCAGAATATAGGTAAATAAAAGATAGCTAATCATTCTCAAGATGTGCCACTGAGAGAGTCTGATGTCAATACAATCCCCGTCAGATACGGTCAGCTTGTTGCTTTTACCAAATAACTGTCTGATTTGAATCTCAGCTGTAGGTTCTGAAAAATGTAGCTCCTTTTCTTCTCCAAGTGAGAGCTTCATAAAGTGGCTGCCATTTAATTTAATATTGTAGCGCACGAAGGAACCTGGAATCTCTTTTGCAAGAATGGTGATGGCCATGTCATGACCTCCTATGTAAAGTGGTAGGGAAAGATATTATTGCATATATAGTATACCATACATAATTTCTCATTTTCAGACTGCATTTTTTTGATTTTTCGGCCTATACTGAGGACAGTCGAGTAAAGGGGAGGATTTATGTGGTATTAGGTTTGAAAAGAAACGAAGTACGTCTAGTCACTCATGACGATGCCTGGAAAGAAGAATTTAGACAAGTTAAAGCAAACATGGTCAAATCGACCAGTCTAGATTCTCATCAGATTGAGCATGTCGGCAGTACGGCGATAAAGGGAATAATGGCCAAGCCAGTCATTGATATAGTTACGGGAATCGAGTCTCTGGAAGGAGACCTGACAGAACTGATCAAAGGCTTAAAAGACTGCGGTTTTTATCGACTGAAAGTGGAGCGGCCAAATGAAATAGTATTCGCCAAGTTTACAAATGAAATAGTATTCGCCAAGTTTACAGATGAAACGTTTGAGAGCAAAACGCACTTTATTCATTTGACAAAATACAAGGGCACACTATGGAATAATCTTATATACTTCAGGGACTACCTGAATGCCCATCCAGCGGCCAGAAAAGAATACGAAAACATCAAAACCACATTTGTAGAAGACAGTTCAGAAGGCATTGCCGAGTATACAGATAGTAAAGAGGCGTTTGTCAAGCAAATACTTAGTGGGGAAAGGTAACCTGGATTTTATAACATTGCCACTGGATGTTTAGGAAAGTTACAATGAATATACAAGCGAATGTTATAAAAGAGAGATACATTTTAGGGGGACATAAGGTGAAACTGATTTTACTTTCCATGCTAGTGTTATTGACGGCTGGCTGTGCGAATGAGGGGACGAATGATGCAACTCCGGGATCTGGAGAAATAACAGAAAACGCTGAGCAACTAGAAGAACAAGACAGTGAAGAGCTAGACGATACAGATGCGTTTGATGAAGAATCAAAAGATGACCAGGCTGAAGAGGCTAATGAAGAAACAGCTGAAGAGGATGCGTCAGATTACAATCAGCTAAAAGCCAGCATCGTTGACCAATTTGAACATGCGAGGCCTACAGACTGGGGTGAAAACGTCGAGGGAGTCATTACGCAAATTGACACGGAAGAGAAAGTGGTGGCACTGACTTTAGATGCCTGCGACGGGACACCAGACTCTTATGACGAAGAACTGATTGGTTTTCTAATAGACGAGCAAATTCCGGCCACACTCTTTATCAATGCCCAGTGGATTCAAGTAAATGAGGACGCGTTTAATGAGCTGGCCGAAAATTCCTTGTTTGAAATAGCCAATCACGGCTACTACCACAAGCCTCTGTCAGTTGACGGAGAATCCGCTTATGGCATCATGGGGACTGAAAATGTGGAAGAAGTCTTTGACGAAATCTATAAAAACCAAGCGCGCATTAAGGAATTGACTGGTGAAGCGCCGGACTACTTCCGATCAGGGACGGCTTATTATGATGACGTTGCCGTGGAAATCATTGAAGCATTGGGGTTGAAAGCTGTCAATTATAACGTTTTAGGCGATGCGGGCGGAACCTTTAACCAGGCACAAATCGCCAACGCCTTCAACTTAGCCAGCGAAGGCTCTATTTTTCTCTTTCATATGAACAAGCCCCAGTCAGACATCAGCGCCGGCGTAAAAGAAGGCGTCGAGATGTTGAGAAAGCAGGGTTATGACTTTGTGCAGCTTGGGGAGTATGATGATTATTTGAAATAACTGATAAAATGGGAACATTGTAAGGTCATTGCGGCATGTTCGCTTAGCATTGCTTATAGAAAGGGTCTCGAAACTCATATAAAGGCCTTTCCTTTTTTCTTTAGAAAAAAAGTCGCTTCAAGCTTAGTGCTGCCTGATGAAAGTAAAGAAATCAGTAAACAATGAATAAAAAACAAAAAAGCGCAGAATACACTGTCGAGTAGCATAAAGAAAGGCTTTAGGATAAATGAGGTCAAGAGATTATACGCTTGAGGATGAAAAAAATAGTTTGGAAAACTTTTTGAAAGACCAGAATATTGAAGTGAATCATAATTATCTGAGAATGGAAAAAGGCTATAAGCCTCATTTGTTTGGACTGATTCGCTTTTCACTACAATTGCGCTCAATAATGCTGAATCGGTACTGGCTTGTGTTTACTAGTGATAGGCTTGTACTTCTAACTCAAGATAACGAGTATCAGTTTAGCTCCCAAAATATGACGACCATACAGTACACTGCTCTTCATGGGTTCTCCTTTGAAAAGCAATATGGCGATTACTGCATTCACTTTACCTACTGTGGGGAACCTTATTATTTTTACTTGACTGACCGGATTAGCAGCAGTCTTCTTAGTAAACTAATGAATGTTGATAAGGGAACATACTCCTATACCTTTAGAAACTTAAAATTTTTACAGCAGAACAATTTTAAGGGGCTGTTGGAAAGTGAGTAGTCTTTTTTTAGAATTCAAGTTACTTTAAAGGTGAAAGGAGAGAGCATGGACAATAAAAGCAGACAGTTCTTCAATATGATCGGCTTCATTGGAGGGGTCTGGCTGATTTTTGAGGGCTATCAGAATTATAGAGCCGGAGTTGAATTTTTCGGCATCCATACAGGTGGAATCGGGTTGATGACTTTAGGTACACTTTTCTGCTTGCTGAATGTGTATTTATTTTATAGAAACAGATAAATCTCCTTCATAAAACAGAAGGGTCGCACTGTTTGAAATGCAATAAATAAAAAAGGGGCTGGGACAAAAGTCTCAACCGGAGTAAAATAAAGTTAAACCGAGTAGAATTGTACTTATGTACAAACCTACTCGGT